>CAVTQX010000001.1:0-34905 GCA_963736935.1 uncultured Gaiellaceae bacterium
AACAGCGTCCGCTCGATGCCGACGGCGCGCACGCCTGCGAACACGTGCTCCCACGACGTCTTCCCGCTGAGCGGAGTCGTCAGACAGCGCTCGAGCAGACAGCCGCGCCGGGCGAGCTCGATCTGGTCCTCGATCGAGAAGTTCTGGCAGGGGAACTCCGGGTGGGTCACGACGATCTCGGTGACGCCTTCCTCGAGTGCGCCGTCGACCACGGCGAACGTGTCCTCCCGGGCGAGGTGTCCCGTGGCCAGGATCAGGTCGTGCCGTGCGATCGCGCGGAGCACGTCGCGGGTCTCCGGCAGGAGACGACCGTCTGCCGCCGTCACGTGTACGGGCTCGACGCCGAGACCGAGCTCTCGGAGCTCGTGCTGGAGGCGGGCCCACTGCGGAACCTTGTCGCCCGGCTTCGGCTCCGTGCGACCCGCCGTCTCCGCCGGGGAATCGACCGTCGGCATCCACACGATGCGTGCGCCCTCACGGGCTGCGATCTCCACCGCGAGCGGGTTCATCCCGCCGACGGCCTGGTTGAGCGTCAAGGTCCCGATGACCTCGAGGCCGGTGACGGCCGAGACGACCTGTGCGCGCTCGGCCGTCGAGGTGTAGTGCGACTTGAGTCCGAACCCGCCGAGCCCGGACTCGACGAAGCGTCGCGCGAGCGAGACGTCGTCGATCCGCCTCGGCGGCACGTCCGGGGCGATGTGGACGTGCAGGTCGAACGCGCCGCGGACGAGCGTGTGTGCCCGCGCGGTCGGTGGCGTCATGACGGCTGCCTGCGTCGCCATCGTTTCGACCCTATCGCTCCTCGAGCGTCGCGAGCTCTGCGAGCTGCGCCGCGCTCGCGCTCGCGATCAGCGGCTCGACTCCGAGCTCGAGCAAGAGGTCACGGGCAGCTTCCATCTCCTCGACCCGCCGCACCGCGTGCTTCCGGCTCCCCTCGAGTGCCCGCTCGAGGAACGATCGGCCGATCAGCGCTTCGATCTCCTGCTCGAGCCACGCGGCACGACCCAGCGCCTCGGCGGCCTGCATGCTCTCCACGACCGCGGCGGCAAGCCCCTTCATGAAGACCGACCGAACGAGCTTCAGCGCGGCCGCATCGCCCGCCTCGTCCGAAACGACCTCGACCGGCATGCCCAAAGGCGCGAAGAGGCCTGCGAATGCCTGTGCGGCGGCTCCGGACACGAGCACCGGAGCGAAGAGCCCTCGCGTAGGGATCGGGCCCAGCAGCGCGACGTCGACGAACCCGACGCCGGCCTCGGCCGCGAGCGCAGCGAGCTCGCGCTTCAGGTCCGGCGTGGCCGTGTTCGCGTCTGCGTAGATCCCACTCGCTCGCAGCCCGGGCAGAGCAGCTTCCGCAGCGTCGAGCGCCGCCTTGGCGCTGTTGACGCTGAGCACGACGTCGCAACCGATAGCAGCGGAAGCTGCATCTGCGGCCCGGGCGATCGACCGAACGTCGCGGGCCGGATCGGGATCGAAGCCCCGAACCTCCACACCCGCAGCCGCCAGGTCCGCCGCCATCCTCCCACCGGCCTCACCGAGCCCGAGGACGGCAACCCGTCCAAGGCTCGAGGGTTGCTCCCGCTGCTGAACTCCGACAGTGTTCATCGAATCCTGGGTGTCCGCGAAACCTATCCGAGAGTGAGACAGAATTGTTGACGATCTTCGCAACGTTTCGGCAGTATGCGTGACGCGATGTCGACGACGACGAACTCGAGCTACGACGCGCTGCGCGAAGCGATCGTCCGCGGTGACATCGCACCCGAAGCGCGTCTCGTCGAGTCGGAGATCAGCACGAACTTCAAGATGTCGCGCGGCGCGGTGCGAACGGCACTGATCCGCCTGGAGGAGGAAGGGCTCGTCGTTCGAGAGCCACATCGTGGGGCGCGCGTGCGGAAGGTCTCGGACGACGAGGCCGTCGAGATCCTGCAGGTCCGTGCAGTTCTGGAGGGTCTCGCGGTCCGCATGACCGCCGAGCGGATCGACGATGCGGGAGCCACACGCCTGCAGGCGCTGCTCGAGCGTCACCGCGAGCTGCTCGAGGGCGGCGACCTCCTCGGCGCCTCGGATGCGAACGCCGACCTGCACGCCGCGCTCCTCGAGCTGTCGGGGCACGGAACTGCTCGCCGGCTCATCCGCGCGCTGAACTCCCAAACGGTGCGTTACCAGTACCGCACGATCCTGATCCCGGGCCGCCCCGCGGCGTCGGTGGCCGAGCACGGCGCCATCGTCGAGGCAGTCGTCGCCGGCCGCCCCGACGATGCCGAGGCGGCGATGCGCAACCACCTCTTCAACGTGGCCCAGGCGGTGCAACGAACGGTGCTTCCGGGAGGAATCGACAACGCAGCTCGCGGTGTCCTGTAGCAGTCGATCGCCACGAGCGACGACGTGATCCAGAGGGAGGATCGAAGTGAGTCACCGGAGCCTTGAAGACCTGCTCGGGACGGTCGGGCCGGTCGAGCTGCTACGCAACTCGCAGACCGGTGCGAACGTCTTTCCCGGCGTCCCGCCGGAGTTCACCAACTGGCGCGACGAGCAACGGGCGTGGCAGACGACCTGCCTCCTGTTCGACCAGTCGTTCCACATGAACGACCTGCGGGTCCATGGACCCGACGCGGTGAAGCTGCTCTCCCAGCTCGGCGTCAACAGCTTCGAGGGCTTCGCCTTCGACCGGGCCAAGCACTTCGTTCCCTGCACTCCCGACGGATACGTGATCGGCGACGTGATCCTGTTTCCTCTGGCAGACGACGAGTTCAATCTCGTCGGTCGCGCCCCGGCCCTCAACTGGGTGACGTACCACGCCGCGACCGCGGGCTACGACGTGGAGGTCGAGCTCGACCTCCGGACCGCGTTGCGAACGGACGGTCGCCGCCGGTCGTACCGGTTCCAGCTGCAGGGCCCGAACGCGATGCAGGTCACCGAGAACGCGCTCCGCCAGGCCCCGCCCGATCTCCGCTTCTTCCACACGACGACGGTCACGATCGCGGGCAAGACGGTCGGCGCGCTGCGCCACGGCATGGTTGGGCAGCCGGGCTGGGAGCTCTTCGGGCCGTGGGAGGACCGGGAGGCCGTGCTCGAAGCGCTGCTGATCTCCGGTGAGGACCTGGGCCTCCTGCGATCGGGCGGACGGGCGTACTCGTCGAACACCGTGGAGTCGGGCTGGATCCCCTCGCCGCTCCCGGCCGTGTACTCGGGCGCGAGTTTGAAGCCGTACCGCGAATGGCTACCCGCGACGGGGTACGAAGGGACGGCGTCGGTCGGCGGAAGCTTCGACTCCCCCGCCATCGAGGACTTCTACTTCACGCCCTGGGACCTCGGGTACGGGAGCTACGTCAAGTTCGATCACGACTTCATCGGGCGCGAGGCGCTCGAGCGGATGGCCGACGGAGAGCATCGCGAGAAGGTCACGCTCGCGCTGGACGACGAGGACGTGACCCGCACGATCGGAACGATGTTCCAGAAGTCCGACCGGGCCAAGTTCATGGACTGGCCGGCGGCCGTCTACTCGATGCACCAGTACGACAGGGTCATGGTGGACGGCGAGACCGTCGGCGTCTCCACCTGGATCGCGTACAGCTCGAACGAGGGCAAGATGCTGACGCTCGCAGTCCTGGACGCCGAGTACGCCGAGCCGGGCACGGAAGTGACGTTCGTCTGGGGCGAGGAAGACGGAGGGACCACCAAGCCCACCGTCGAGTCCCACGTCCAGACCGAGATCGGCGCGGTGGTGTGCCCCGTCCCGTACGTCGAAGCGGTGCGGACGTCGTACGCGCCGGGCGGCTGGCGGGCCACCACGTAGGGGCTTGAGGCCAAAATTGTTGACAACATTGGTGCTGATCTGGTTGAGTCGATCATCGCATCAGCTCGTGTGCTCATACGCCATGTCGTCGCGGTCCGTGCAGGCCGTGTCGTTGACGACCAACTCACGTCTCACGTGGAAGGAGAGCCATGAATCGCTTTGCCCGTAGCACCGCGCTCGTCGGTGCGGCGCTCGTCGCGCTGGTGCTCGCGATCGCCGCGTCGGCGACGACCTCGGATCCGGACGGGAGCACCGCACCGTCTGCCAGCGCGGCGGTCACGAACTACCTCACGTACGTCAAGGGGAAGCGCGGGAAGGCCGACCCGAAGAAGTCCAAGATCTACATCGGCTGGGTGAACCAGCAGGGCGGCCAGGTCGTGATCGGCGGGCTCGCAACCGCAGGCGCCGAGCTCGCCGTCAAGTACGTCAACGACCAGCTCGGTGGCGTCAACGGCCATCCGGTCGCGCTCGTCGAGTGCTTCATCAAGTCGAACGAGGAGGAAGGCACGACCTGCGGGCAGAAGCTCGTGAACAACAAGCGGATCTCCGTGATCGCGTCGGGCGCCGTCGCCACGGGAGCCCAGTCGTTCTTCGCGACGGTCCGTGGCGCGAAGCCGGTCGTCAGCAGGGGTCGCCATCACCCCGGTCGACGGAGCGCAGAGGAACGGGATCGTCCTCTACGGCGACGGCCCCCACATCCTCCTGCCGTTCGGCACGTACGCGAAGAACGTCCTCAAGGCCAAGACGGCGGCGGTGATCTACCCGCAGGCGACGGGCATCACGGAGTCGGCTCTGACGATCGCGGCGGGCCTGAAGAAGGCCGGGATCGAGACGAAGGCCGTCGGCTACACGCAGGGCCAGACCGACCTGACCGCACCCTTGACCGCAGCCGGGGCGACAACGGCGGACTTCATCGCCCCGTACGGCTCGGCAGCGGACTGCGCGAACCAGGCGAAGGGCCTCAAGCAGCTCGGCATCACGGACTCGCGCAAGATCATGACCGCGCCGCTCTGCCTCAACTCGCAGGTGATCGACGCGCTCGGCGACTGGCCCATCTGGACGTACGCGATCGCGTCGTCGCTCTACGGTGATCCGACCGACAAGGGCATGCCCGCCTACCAGGCGGTGATCAAGAGGTACAAGGCGGACAAGAACGCTCCGGATCCGTGGCACATCGTCGCCTTCGGCCAGCTCCTGACGACCGTGCGGTTCCTCAACGAGGCCGACGCGGGCAAGGCAGGCATCACGCCGAAGACGGTGCTGGCGCGTGCGAAGGCGTTCAAGGGCCCGTTGGCGCTCGGGTCGCCGAAGCTCCAGTGCGGCAAGTACAAGACCGCGCCGGGCATCTGCAACGACATGTTCCAGGCGTTCACCTACCAGGGCAAGTTCGCGTTCAAGCGGGCGTCCGGCTGGATCGGGCCGCCCAAGTAGCGCGGAAGCAACGACTCTCCAGCCGACGGGGCCGGTCGCGTCCGGCCCCGTCGGCTGACAAGCACGGGACGACATGAAAGAGACCCTCCTCTTCCTCCTGCTCGGCCTCGGGACCGGGGCGACGATCGCCGCCATTGCGGTCGGCATCGTGGTCACGTACCGAGGCTCCGGCTTCATCAACCTGGCAGCAGGCGCGATCGCAATGCTCGCCGGCTTCTCCTTCTGGGCACTCCGAACCGGGGAGCTCGGCTTCACCGTCGCCACCCCCTTGCAATCGCGCTCACCTACGTCTTCGTGGGCGTCGTCGGCATCGTGATCGAGCTCGCGGTCTTCCGGCCGCTGCGCACGGCTCCCCCGCTGGCGAAGCTCGTCGCGTCGCTCGGCGTCCTGCTGACGGCGCAGGCGACGATGCTGCTGGCGTTCGGGACCTCACAGCATCCCCAACCGACCGTCATCCCGATCCGCATCGTCCGGATGCTCGATGGCGCAGTGCCGCTGTCGAGCCTCGTGCTCAGCGGCGCCGTGGTCGGGATCACCGTCCTGCTCTGGGCGCTCTACCGCTGGACGCGCTTCGGGCTGGCGACGCGCGCGGCGTCGGAGAACGACGTCGCGGCACGCCTCGCGGGGCTGTCTCCGAACGAGCTGTCGCTCGCGAACACGCTGATCGCAAGCCTCCTGCTCGGCACGCTCGGCATCTTCGCCGGCTCGGTGGCGGCGCTCGACACGACCACGTTGCCGTTCCTCGTCGTGCCGGCACTCGCCGCCGCCCTCTTCGCCAGGCTCACGTCCTTCGCGATCGCCTGCGTGTGCGGCCTCGGAATCGGGATGCTCGAGTCCCTGATCGAGCTCGAGTCGACGAAGTCGTGGTTCCCGACCACCGGGGGCGCGGCGTGGCCCGGCGTCAAGGAGCTGCTCGTGTTCGCGCTCATCGTGGCGGCGATGTTCCTGAGCGGCGCGTCGCTGCCGACGCGCGGGGAGCTCGTCGAGCAGCGTCTCCCGGACGTGCCCCGCCCGAAGCATCCGTTCGCCCTCGCGATCCCGTCGACGGTCCTCTGCGCCGTTGCGCTCGTCGTGCTCCCGTTCGACTTTCGCCAGGCGCTGACGAACTCTCTGATCGGCATCGTGATGGCTCTGTCTCTGGTCGTCATCACCGGCTTCGTCGGCCAGATCTCGGTGGTCCAGCTCGCGCTCGCGGGGGTCGCCGGCTTCACCGTCTCGCATCTCGCCGTCGACGCCGGAATCGGCTTTCCGCTGGCGCCTCTGGCAGGCATCGCTGCGGCCGTGGCGCTCGGTCTCGTGACAGCGGTGTCAGCGCTGCGCGTGCGCGGGGTGGCGCTCGCCGTCGTGACCATCGCTGCCGCGGTCGCGGTCTTCAACTTCGGATTCCAGAACGGCACGTGGGGCGGAGGCGCGACCGGCTCGCCGGTGCCGGACCCGCATCTGTTCGGGATCAACCTCGGGCCGACCGCGTCGTACCGCGGCCTCGACGGAAACCTGCCGAGTCCGGTGTTCGGGTGGGTCGCCCTCGGCGCCACCGTGCTCCTCTGCCTACTCGTCGTCTCGGTACGCCGCGGGACGCTCGGGCGGCGCATGCTGGCCGTACGCTCGAACGAACGCGCAGCAGCGGGGGCGGCGATCGACGTCCGGAACGTCAAACTGACCGCCTTCGGCATCAGTGCGCTGATCGCCGGCGTCGCGGGGACGCTCTATGCCTACAACTTCGGCTCCGTGAGCGCCGACCGCTTCAGCGTTCCGCTCGCACTGAGTCTGATCGCGTTCGCCTATGCGGGCGGGATCACACTGGTCTCGGGCGCGGTCTTCGCCGGGCTGATCGCCGCGCAAGGCATCGTGCCCTACTCGCTCGACAAGTGGTTCGGGCTGTCCGGGAACTGGTTCCTGCTGTTCGGCGGCATCGTGCTGATCTTCACGCTGATCCAGAACCCAGAAGGCGTCGCAGGCTCCTTCTACCGCACGGCGCAGGCCCGGCAGCGCAAGCAAGCGAAGGCAGCCTCGACATGACCGCCGTGCTCGCGACGACGGGCCTGTCCGTCCGTTTTGGCGGCGTGCACGCGGTGGAGGGCGTCGATATCGCCGTCGAGGCGGGCCAGCTCGTCGGCCTGATCGGTCCCAACGGCGCCGGCAAGACGACCTTCATCGATGCCGTCACCGGCTTCGTGCGCTACACGGGCGTGGTCGAGCTCGACGGCCGGGATCTCGCCGGGTTGCCGCCGCACGCCCGCGCCAGGCGCGGTCTCGCCCGGACGTGGCAGAGCACCGAGCTGTTCGACGATCTCACGGTGCGCGAGAATCTCGAGGTCGGAGCGGAGCGACCCTCGTTCTTCGCGCTGGCGGCGGAGGTCGTCGGGCGCCGGATCCCGACCGACGAGTCGCCCGACGAGGCGCTCCGGCTCCTCGATCTCGCCGGCATCGCGGACGCGATGCCGGCCGAGCTCACGCAGGGCCAGCGGAAGCTCGTCGGCGTCGCCCGAGCGATCGCGATGCGGCCTCGGCTTCTCTGTCTCGACGAGCCCGCGGCCGGTCTCGACACGCGCGAGAGCGAGGACTTGGGTCAGCGACTCCGACAGATTGCGGACGCGGGCACCACGACGCTGCTGATCGACCACGACATGGGCCTCGTGTTGTCCATCTGCGACCGCATCGTCGTGCTCGAGTTCGGACAGGTGATCGCGGCGGGATCGCCGGACGAGGTGCGCCGCGATGCCCGAGTCGTGGAGGCGTATCTCGGCGGCGGGTCGGCCCCGCAGGAAGCCACCGGCTCGGCGGCCGCCGATCGCGACGAGGCCGGGGCCGGGCGGACATGAGTGCGCCGATGCTCGAGATCGACGGCCTCACGGCGGGCTACGACAGCGCCGCCGTGATTCGCGACATCTCGCTCGAGGTGGCGGCGGGTGACGTGGTCGCGCTCCTCGGAGCCAACGGTGCGGGCAAGACGACGACGCTTCGCGCTGTCTCCGGCCTCGTGCACCCGATGAGCGGGGCGATCCGCGTCGAGGGACGCGACCTCCGGCGCGTGTCGGCGAGCGCGCGTGCCCGACTCGGGATCGCGCACGTACCGGAGTCGCGCGGATTGTTCTTCGGGCTCACGGTTGCGGAGCACCTGCGCCTCGGTTACCGGGGCGAGCGGCTCGATGCAGACGCCGCGTACCGGTACTTCCCCGCGCTGGCCGAGCTGCGTGACCGGCGCTGCGGCCTGCTCTCCGGGGGCGAGCAGCAGATGCTGGCCGTCGGAAGGGCTCTCGCCCGGCATCCCAAGCTCCTCCTCCTCGACGAGCTCAGCCTCGGCCTGGCGCCGGTGATCGTGGAGAGCTTGCTCCCCGTCGTTCGTCAGTACGCCGACGAGAGCGGATGCGGCGTCGTGCTCGTCGAGCAGCACATCGAGCTCGCGCTGACGATCGCCGATCGCGGCTGCGTCCTTTCTCACGGAGAGGTGGTGCTGCGCGGCGAGGCGGACGAGCTCCGCCGCAACCACGAGCTGCTCATCTCCAGCTACTTCGGAGAGCACACCGGGCTGTTCGCCGGGAAGCGTCCATAGTAGGGTCGCGTCGTGGCCGACACGACACCGGTCGGATCGTTTCCCAGCCCGTACGAGATCGAGACGCCGCCGGGCTGCGAGGGCTGGGAGGAGATGTACCCGTACTACGCGGTCTTCGACGAGCGCCGGCGCGAGCAGGACGAGCAGCGGTTCTGGTTCTGGAACTCGATGCACTTCCCGCTGCCGATGCCCGCATTCGACCTCGTCTGTTCGGACGTCCCCTACATGGGCATCGCCGCCTGGCAGAACCGCGTGTTCGCGGTTCCGCCCGCCATGGGCATCGACTACCGCGTCGTCAACGGCTACATCTACATCTCGGGGAACCCGGTGACGGATCCCGCCAAGATCGCCGAGCGGGCGGAGTTCTTCCAACGGCGGGCCGGCCATTACTTCGAGCACTGGGACGAGCTGTACGGGAAGTGGAAGCTGAAGATGGAGGCGCTGATCGCGGAGATCACCGATCTTCGCGTGCCCGACCTGCCGGAGTACGAGCCCGACGCGGTCGTGTTCGAGGACGACCGCAACACGGCGTACGTCGAAGTCCTCGACGCCTATGGGCGGCTGATGCGGTGCATCGAGCTCATGTGGCAGCACCACTCGGAGTTCCTGCTGCTCGGCTACGGCGCGTACGCGACCTTCGTCGGCTTCTGCAAGGGCGCGCTGCCCGACATCCCGGATCAGCACATCGCGCAGATGGTCGCCGGAATCGACGTGCTCCTGTTCAAGCCGGATGCCGAGCTCAAGCGCCTCGCGCGGCTCGCGCTCGACACCGGCGTGGACTCGGCGTTCGTCGAGGGTCGCTCACCGCAGGAGATCGACGACGAGCTCGCCCGGAGCGAGGCCGGCAAGGCCTGGCTCGCGGAGCTCGAGAAGGTCAAGGACCCGTGGTTCAACATGGCCACCGGCGACGGGCTCTACCACTACTACCGCAGCTGGCACGACGACCCGAGCATCCCGTATGCGTCGCTCGTCGGCTACGTGCGCGCGCTCCGCGAGGGGCAGGAGGTCGAACGCCCCACCGAGGAGCTCGTGCGTGAGCGCGACCGGCTCGCGTCCGAGTACGGCGCACTCCTCGACGAGGAGACACGGAAGGGCTTCGACGAGCTCCTCGCGCTCTGCAGGCTCGTCTTCCCGTACGTCGAGGAGCACAAGTTCCTCTGCGACTACTGGTTCCTGACGACGTGGTGGAACAAGGTGCGCGAGTTCGGCGCCCTCCTCGCGGAGCACGGCTACCTGGACGACGCCGAGGACGTCTTCCAGCTCTCCCGCACGGAGCTTCAGTCCGCGCTCGACGAGCTCGTACTCGTCTGGGCCACGGGCGGCGCGCCGCTCGGCCCGAAGCACTGGCCCCCGATCGTCGCGCGCCGCAGGGAGATCATCGAGCGGCTCGGCGACTGGACCCCGCCGCCCGCTATCGGTGCCATGCCCGCCGAGGTGACCGACCCGGTGCTGAACATGCTCTGGGGCATCACCACCGAACGCGTCCGGGCGTGGGCACGCAGCCAGGACGGGGGACCGGAGCTGAGCGGAACGCCGGCGTCGCCAGGCGTGGCCGAGGGTGTCGCGCGGGTCGTCAAGACGGTTCGCGAACTCGCGGACGTCCGCGACGGCGAGATCATCGTGTGCAGCATCACCTCTCCCGCCTGGGCTCCGATCTTCACCAAAGTGAGTGCCGTCGTCACGGACATCGGCGGGGTGATGTCACATGCCGCCATCGTGTGCCGCGAGTACGGCCTGCCGGCCGTCGTCGGCACGGGCCGTGCGACGTCGCAGATACGCACGGGGCAGCTCGTCAGCGTCGACGGCTCCGCAGGCACCGTGACCATCCTCGAGTAACAGCGTGCGGCTGAACGACGTCCGCGGGTTCGTCTTCGACGTGGACGGCACGCTCGTACACCGCGCCGGAGCCGAGGTGCGTCCCCTGCCCGGAGCGAGCGAGGTTCTCGACGCGATCCGCGAGTCCGGGCGGCCGTTCGCGCTCTTCACGAACGGGAGCCACATGCCGCCTGCGGCGTTCGCACGCGAGCTGCGCGAGGCGGGGCTCCCGGTGCAGGACGAACAGGTCCTGACGCCGCTGTGCAGCGTGCAGACCTACCTCGAGCAGAACGGAGACGTCTCGGTTCTGCCGTTCGTGACGGACTCGGCGCGCGGATACCTCGAGGAGGCGGGAGTCAGGCTCGTCGACGACGGCGAGCACGAAGCCGTGGGCGCGGTCTTCGTGGCACACCCGCAGGAGATCGACTTCGAGAGCCTCGAGCTGGCCGCCCGCGCGGTGCTCTCGGGCGCCCGGCTCCTGACCGGAAGCTACGTCGCCGCGTACGCGGGGGCGAACGGCCCCATCTTGAGCCGCGGAGCCATGGTGACGGCCGCCATCGCGAAGGCGAGCGGCCGACGGCCCACCATCGTCGGCAAGCCTTCCCGGGCGGCCGTGAACGAGATCGAAAAGCGCTTGGGTATGCCCACCGAGGAGATCGCTGTCATCGGCGACGACGTCCTCCTGGACGTTGCTCTCGGCCGTCTGGCCGGCTCACGCACGGTGCTCGTACGCAGTGGGATCAGCGGGTCGATCGACGTCGACCGGATTCCCGAGCACCGGCGCCCTCACCTCACTTTGGACGGCGTCGCCGATCTGCTCGACCAGCTCTGACCTCTCGCGTCAGCGATCGAGTATCCGAGCGAGCGCCGAGGACAGCTCGCGATCGCCGTCCTCCTGTGCGTCGCGGGCCCGCCAGGCGATGAAGCCGTCGGGACGGACCAGCACGGCACCCTCGGTGCCGGTGCCGTAGGCCTCCGCGAACGCGGGTGCCTCGATCCGATGGGCCGCGAGCGAAGCGCCCTCCGCCGCACGACACCAGACGTCGGTGGGTGACAGGACGACGAAACCCCGCCCGAAGAGGTCGAGCGTCGAGCTCCCGTCGAGCGCGACGTGCGGTGCGCGCGTTCCCGGGCGCCCCGACGGCTCGCCTGGATTCTCGTGGATCGTGCCGTCGTCGTCGCTCTCCGCGACCACGGCCGAGGAGTGGTACCGATGGCCGAGCTCGATCGGCGGATCCGGGACGAAGGGCTGGATGTCGTCCGTTCCGAGCTCGGGATCGAGGCGCACGACGTAGCGGGTGTAGGCCTGCTCGACGGTGAGCTCGGCCACCGGACGCCTCTCCGCGTCGTACGTCTCCAGCAGTCCCGGCCCCGCGCTGCCGTCGAGCACGAGCGCGAGCTTCCACGCGAGATTGTGCGCATCCGCCACGCCCGTGTTGCCTCCGAAGCCTCCGGTCGGGGGCATGTTGTGCGCCGCATCTCCGGCGAGGAACACGCGCCCCTCCTGGAACCGCTCGGCCCAATCCGCGCAAGCGTTCCACTGCTGCACGTTCTCGATCTCGATCTCGATCGCCGGCGCGCCGAGAGCCTCGCGAACGTACTCGACGCACCGCTCCTCGCTCATGTCCTCGGAGACGTCGCGGTTGCGGACGCCACCGGGATCGGTGGTCGAGTTGACGACGAGGAATCCCGCGTCCCCGGCCAACGAGAAGCGGAAGAATCCCTGCAGCGTCGGACCGAAGACGTAGATCACGCTCAGGTTGCGGTCGCCGAGCAGCGGCTTGACGTCGGCGCGGAAGTAGATGGTGATGCACTTCGAGAAGCTCGGGTGGCCGCGCAGCCCGATGCCGAGACCGTCGCGCACCGGGCTCTTGCTCCCGTCCGCACCGACGACGTAGCGAGCGCGGACCGTCCGCTCCTCGCCCGTCTCGCGATTCCTGACGAGAGCGGTCGCGCCGTCCTCGTCCTGGTCGAGCGAGACCAGCTCGGTCGAGTACTCGAGCCGCGCTCCGAGAGCGTCGGCGTGCCGGCGGAGGATCGGCTCGAGCCCGATCTGGGTGATGAACAGCCGGGGAGACGGGCTCAGGGACTCGTAGCCCTCGTTGACGTTGCGGAAGTAGTACTCGAGCTCCTTGCCGGCCAGGCTCTCGACCGAGACGATCGCGCCGTCCTGCTCGAACTCGAGTTCGGACGCGTCGATGATCTCCCCTTCGAGGCCGACGCTCCGGTAGATCTCGATCGTCCGCTGGTTGAACATCGCCGCCCGCGGGTGAATCGCCGTGCCGGGGTGGCGCTCGACGGTCAACGACGCGACGCCCTTCGAGGCCAGAAGGAGCGAGGTCGACAACCCGACCAGGCTGCCCCCGACGATCAGGACCGGAACCTCGTCGTGCTGTCTCTTCGTGAGCTCCTCCCCTGGCTAGAGCTGCTGGAGCGCGCGCCGGACGAGCACCCGTGCGAGATGGGCGCGGTACTCGCTGCTGGCGCTCACGTCAGCGGGCGGCTCGGTGCCCTCGGCAGCTCGCTCGGCCGCCTCTGCCGCCGAGGCACCGCCCGCGAGCGCTTCCTCGACTGCAGATGCCCGCAGCGGCGTCGCCCCCATGCTCGTGAGCCCGACGTGCACTCGCCCCCCCACGTCGGCGGCAGCGACACCGACCGTCGCCCAGTCGCGCGACGAGCGCTGGTACTTGAGGTACACGCCTCGCTCGATCGCCGGGACGCGGATCTCGGTCAGCAGCTCGTGCGGCGCGAGGGCGTTCGTGAACGGCCCGGTGAAGAACTCCGTCGCCGGGATCGTGCGCTCGCCGTCCGGCCCGCGGGCGACGAGCCGCGCGTCGAGCGCGACCGCGACCGCGCCGAGATCGGACGCCGGATCCGCATGTGCGAGCGAACCGCCGACGGTGCCCCGATGGCGAATCTGCGGGTCGCCCACGAGTTCGGTCGCCTGCGGCAGCAGCGCACAGCGGCGCGCCAGCACCGGGTCGGAAACGAGCGCGGCCTGGCGGGTGAGAGCTCCGATCGCGATCCAGTCGCCGTCCTCGCGTACATAGCGGAGGTCGTCGAGCCGGCCGATGTCGACCAACACGCTCGGACGTGCGAGACGGAGCTTCAGCGTCGGGATCAGGGACTGCCCTCCGGCGAGCAGCCTCGCATCCTCGTCACGCGAAAGGAGCTCGATCGCCTCGTCGACCGACCCGGCCCGCTCGTACGAGAACGCAGCGGGGATCATGCGCCCGCCCTCGCCGCCGCCTCGACCGCGCGGACGATGTTGTGGTAGCCCGTGCAGCGGCAGAGGTTCCCTTCGAGCGCCTGCCGGATCTCGCGCTCGGAGGGGCTCGGGTTCTCCCG
This sequence comes from uncultured Gaiellaceae bacterium, assembly GCA_963736935.1. Lineage (GTDB taxonomy): Bacteria > Actinomycetota > Thermoleophilia > Gaiellales > Gaiellaceae > GMQP-bins7. Next base: position 13,941 of record CAVTQX010000001.1, read on the forward strand.
CAGCAGCGACACTGTGGCCATGACGAAGCCCGGCGTGCAGTAGCCGCACTGCAGCGCGTGCTGCTCGTGGAAGGCCTGCTGGACAGGGTGCAGCTCGCCGTCGCCGTCCGGGGCGAGGCCCTCGATCGTCGTCACCTCGCTGCCGTCCGCCTGTGCGGCGAGCAGCGTGCACGACTTGACGGACTCACCGTCGACGAGCACGGTGCACGCTCCGCAGGAGCTCGTGTCGCAGCCGACGTTCGTGCCCTTCAACCCGAGTGTCTCGCGAAGGAAGTAGACGAGCAGCTGCCGCGGCTCGACGTCGGCCTCGTGCGGCGCGCCGTTCACGGTGAGAGCGACCTTCGTCACGCCTTGGCCTCCTGCAGCGCGCGCCACACGTTCTCGCCGTTGCACGGCATGGCGACCTGGCGGACACCGTACGGGGACAGCGCGTCGTGCACGGCGTTCCAGACGGCGGGCGTGGCGCCGACCGTCCCGGACTCACCGATTCCCTTGGCGCCGAGCTCGTTCGCGGGCGTGGGCGTCTCCATCTCGATCGCCTCCCAGCTGGGAAGGTCCGCGGACGACGGGAACGCGTAGCCGACGAGCGTGCCCGTGAGCGGGTTTCCCTCGTCGTCGTACACGAACTCCTCGAAGAGGGCCTGCGCGACCCCGGTGAAGACACCGCCGTGCACCTGGCCTTCGGCGATCAGCGGATTGACGAGCGTCCCCGCGTCGTCGACGGCGACGAGGCGCCGGAGCTCGACCTTCCCGGTCTCCACGTCGACCTCGACGACGGCGACGTGGACACCGAACGGGAACGTCGGAGGCGCCTTGAAGTCGTGCTGCGCCTTCAGCTCCTCGAGCCGGCCGTCGGCGGCCGCTCGCTCGGCGAGCTCCGCCCACGAGAGCGAAGGCTGCGGCGTTCCGATGACGTGGAACCGGCCCAGGCCCGCGTCGAGGACGACGTCCGCGGCGCTCGCCTCCAGGTAGTCGCCGACGAGCCCCTTCGCGCGCTCGACCACCTCGTCGGCTGCGCCGCGTGCTGCCATCCCGCCGATCTGGGTCGACTTCGACCCGAACGTGCCCGTGCCTCTGGGCACGTCGTCGGTGTCGCCCATGACGACCGCGATCCTCTCGATCGGCAACCCGAGCCGCTCGCCCGCGATCATCGCGAAGGTCGTCTCGTGCCCCTGGCCGTGCGAGAACGAGCCGGTGTGCACGATCGCGCCGCCGTCGGCGGTGATCTCGACCTCGCCGTACTCCTCCTCGCCCAGCGGATTCGTGATCTCGGTGTACGAGCTGATCCCGATCCCCAGCTCGAGCGTGCCGCCCTCGTCGCGGAGACGCTGCTGCTCTGCACGCAGCTCCGCGTAGCCGACCGAGCGCAGCGCGAGGTCGAGCGCCCCCTCGTAGTCCCCCGAGTCGTACATCGCCCCCGATGCGGTCTGATACGGGAAGGCGTCCTTGGCGATGAAGTTCTTCCGCCTCAGCTCGGCGGGGTCCATGCCGATCTCCGCAGCGAAGAGGTCGACCATCCGCTCGATCGCCTGAGCCGCCTCGGGCCTCCCGGCACCGCGGATCGTCGTCATGGGGGTCGTGTTCGTGACGACCGAGGCGCCTTCGACCTCGATGCGCGGGATTGCGTACACCCCGCTCGAGAGCAGGCCGGTCAGGTTCGGCAGAAAGGCACCGACCCCGGGGTACGCACCGGTATCGGCCAGGATGTCGATCCGGTAGGCGAGCAGCTTGCCGTCGCGCGTCCCGCCGAGCTTGAGCTCGAGCCGCTGGCCGCGACCGTGAGGGAGCGCGATCATGCTCTCGCTCCGCGTCTCCGTCCACCGGACGGGCGTGCCGAGGCGTCGGGCGAGCCAGACGATCAGTGTCTCCTCTGCGCCGAACGCGCTCTTGGCGCCGAAGCCGCCGCCGACGTCCGGGGCGATGACGCGCAGCTGACCGGGCTCCATGCCCAGCGTGGCCGTGAGGCCGAAGTGATCACGGTGCGGTACCTGCGTCGAGAGCCATGCGGTCACACGACCGTCGGCGTCGATCTGGGCGGCTGCCGAGCGCACCTCGAGCGGGCATCCGGCCATTCGCTGGCTGACGATCGTGTCGGAGACGACGACCTCGCAACCGTCGAAGAGCTGCTGGTCGTGGTCCATGCGACCCGCGCGGCCGGCGACGTTCGTCCCGACGTCGGGGAAGAGAACGACCTCGTCCTTCGCCGCCTCGACCATGTCGACCACGACGGGCAGCGGGTCGTACTCCACCACCACGAGCTCGGCGGCATCGACGCCCGTCGCGCGGTCCGGGCTCACGACGACGGCGACGATGTCGCCGACGAAGCGAACGACGTCCTTGGCGACGACCGGACGCCTCATTCGCTGTTCGAGCACCGGGATCGGGGGCGGCCCCGTCGTGACGTCGAGGTCGTCGCCCGTGAAGACCTGCACGTCCGGCAGTGCCTCTGCAGCGGACGTGTCGACTCCGACGATGCGGGCGTGCGCGAGGAGCGAGCGGACGAACGTGACCGTGAGCGCACCTTCGAGCGGCAGGTTCTCGACGTACGTGGCTTCGCCGCGAAGGAAACGCGGATCTTCCTTTCGGAGCACGCGGTTCCCGAGGATGCTCATCCGTGCGAGCCTATCGTCGCCCGATCTTGCATTCAACAGGCAGGGAGGAGGATCTGGGCATTCCGCTCTCCCTTTCGCTCAGCGGCCGAGCATGGCGCGCACAGCCGCGACCACGTCGCCTCTCCCGGGCAGGTACGCATCTTCGAGCGGCGGACTGAAGGGGACGGGCGCGAACGGCGCTCCGACGCGCACTATCGGAGCGTCGAGCTCGTCGAACGCAGCCTCCTGCACCTGTGCCGCGATCTCGGCGCCGAATCCCCCGTGCGCGACCGCCTCGTGCGCGACGACGAGCCGGTGCGTCCTTCTCACCGACTGGACGATGGTGTCGAGGTCGAGCGGAACGAGCGTCCGCGGGTCGACGACCTCGACGTCGATCCCGTCCGCCCTCAGCTCGTCGGCGGCCGCGAGCGACTCCGGAACGAGGCGCGAGAGAGCGACCACGGTGACGTCGCTGCCGGGCCGAACCACCTTCGCGCGACCGATCGGCACGGGCGTCCGCCCGTCGGGCACGTCTTCCTTGCGGAAGTAGAGCGTCTTGTTCTCGACGAAGATGACTGGGTTCGGATCGGCGATCGCGCTCGCGAGCAGGCCCGCCGCATCGGCGGCCGTGCTCGGCATGACCACCTTGAGCCCCGGCACGTGCGTGAGCCACGCCTCGAGACTCTGCGAATGCTGCGCGGCGCCTCGCTGACCGGCACCACCCTGCGTGCGCAGCACGAGCGGCACCGTGAGCTGACCGCCCGACATGAAGTGCGCCTTTGCCGCCTGGTTGACGAGCTGATCGAGCGCCAGCGTCACGAAGTCCACGAACATGATCTCCACGACCGGGCGCAGCCCGGACTGCGCGGCGCCGACCGCGACGCCGCAGATCGCGGCCTCGCTGATCGGCGTGTTGCGGACGCGCTCGGGACCGAACTCGTCCGCGAGCCCGGCCGTCGCCGCCCCAGGGCCCGCCCTCGGCGACGTCCTCTCCGAGGATCAGCACCCGTGGGATCGGCGCGCATCGCCTCCGCGAGCGTGTCCGTGATCGCCTGCAGGTACGTCGTCTCGGTCACGTCGCGTAGACCAGCTCGGCGGTCGCATCGCGACGACGGGAACGGACTCTCGCGCGCGACGCGAACGGCCGCCTCGACCTCGTCGCGCGCCTCCTGCTCGAGGCCGAGTCGGCGCGTCCTCGTCGAGCCAGCCCTCGGCGACGCCGCGCCGCTGCAGGCGCAGGATCGGGTCGAGCTCCTGCCACTCCTCTGCGGCCAGCGCCTGGCGGTAGCGCTGCGGGTCCCCCTCGTAGTGCCCGCGCAGCCGGTGCGTCAGGCACTCGAGCAGCATCGGCCCACTTCCGCGGCGGGCATCCGCGAGGAACCGCGCGAACGCGTCTCGGACCGCCGACACGTCGTTGCCGTCGACGGTCTCACGCTCGAGACCGTACGGCGCCACGACGTCGCTGACGCGCTCGACGTTCGTGTGCGCCGAGCGCGGCGTGAACTCCGCGAAGCCGTTGTTCTCGCAGACGAGGATCACGGGCAGCGCCCACAGCGTCGCGAGGTTGACCGACTCGACGAAGATCCCGCCCTGTACGGCGCCGTCTCCGAAGAACACGACCGCGACCTGGTCGCCGCCGAGCAGCCGGCCCGCCAGCGCGCTTCCGAGCGCGAGCGGGATGTTTCCGCCCACGACCCCCGTCGCACCGAGGAAGCCGTGCGCGACGGTCGACGAGGTGCATCGAGCCGCCGAGACCCCGGCACAGCCCGCCTTCCCGGCCCATCAGCTCGGCCATGACGCCGCCGAGCGGCGCGCCCTTCGCGATCGCATGACCGTGCGCGCGGTGACCGCTGTAGACGACGTCGTCCGGGACGCAGCTGGCCGCACACGCCGACCGCGACGGCCTCCTGACCGACGCTCAGGTGCACCAGTCCGTGGACCTCGTCGCCGCGGGTCAACTCACCGACGCGCTCCTCGAAGACGCGGATGCGCCACATCGACCGCAGGAGCTCGAGGCCGACGTCGTCGTCGAGCCGGCCGGCGCCGAGGCCGGCTACGGGAGAGCCGGACAGGTCCGGCTCCTAGGCGGCGACGGTCGCTCCGACCGCCGCCTGGACGGCGGCGACGATCTTCGCCTCGTCGGGCAGGAGGTACTGCTCCATCGGCTCGCTGTACGGAATCGGTCGCGTCGAGCGCCGTGACGAGCTCCACGGGCGCCTTCAGGGCGCCGAAGCCCTGCGAGGCCACCTCCGCCGCGATGATCGCCGCGGCAGACGCATGCCGCGTCGCCTGGTCCACGACGACGAGCCGACCGGTCTTCTCGACCGACTGGAGGATCGTCGCCGTGTCGAGCGGCGCGAGCGAGCGAGCGTCGATCACCTCGGCGCTGACTCCCTCGCCGGCGAGCTGCTCGGCCGCCGCGAGCGCCTTGCCCACCGTCCAGCCGATGCCGACGATCGTCACGTCGCTCCCCTCGCGGCTCACCGCGGCCTCGCCGATCGGGACCACGTGCTCGCCCTCCGGGACGTCGCCGTGCTCGAGCGTCAGCAGGTAGTTGTGGAAGAGGATCACCGGGTTGTCGTCGCGGATCGCCGCGGTCATCAGGCCCTTCGCGTCCGCGGCGGTCGAGGGAACGACGACCTTGAGACCCGGGACGCCCATGAACATGCCGTAGATCGTCCCCGTGTGCTGTCCGGCCCAGCCGGCGGTGAAGCCGTAGCCCGCCTGGAGCACGAGCGGCACCTTCACCTGCCCGGCGGTCATGGCGTGGAAGCGCGGAGCCTCGTTCACGACCTGGTCCATGGCGACGAGCATGAACTCCGCCATGTACAGCTGGACGACCGGCCGGTAACCGGCGAACGCGGCCCCGACCGCCATCCCGATCTCCGCGGTCTCCGAGATCGGCGTCACGCGGACGCGATCGTTGCCGAAGGCCTTCACGTAGGGGTCGTCCTCGGTGAGCCCGAGGTTCTGACCGAAGTAGAGGACCGTGTCGTCGCGCTCCATCTCCTGATGGACCGCCTCGCCGATCGCGGCGATGTAGGGAAGCTCGCGTGCCATCGTTCGCTCCTTGGCGCAAGATCGGGATCCGCTGACGCGCGGATCCCGATCGCGCGGAAACCCCTGAAGACGGCCGCTTCGCGGCCTTGGCGTGTCGAGTGACCTACGGATCCGTGGCTATGCATAGACGTAGTCGGTGGCTCGTTCGGGCGCGGGGAACGGGCTCGCGAGCCCGAACTCGACGGCCTCGTCCATCTCGGTGCGCGCCGACTCGGCGATCGCGTCCGCCTCGTCGGCCGAGAGCGTGCCGTCGGTCACGAGCTGCGCCCGGAAGCGGGGAACCGGGTCGCCGCGCTTCGCGGCCTCGTACTCCTCGACGTTGCCGAAGACGGCGATCGCCTCGTGCTCGGGGTAGTGCAGCGGCACACCCGGCGGGGCGATGATGTTGCCGTGGGCGCTCAGGCGGAAGACGAGCGACTCCACGAGCGTCGGCCCCTCGCCGGAGCGCGCACGCTCGACCGCAGCGTGCACGGTCTCGTAGACGGCCAGCGGGTCGCCACCGTCCACGGTCACGCCGGGCATGCTGAAGGCCTTGGCCTTGACCGCGAGCGGCTCGCCGACTGCCGCGTTGGCATCCTCCTGCTCGACTCTCGTGTACGCCTGGTAGTTGTTGTTCTCCATCACGAAGACGACGGGCAGCTTCCACAACGACGCGATGTTCAGCGTCTCGTGGAAAGCGCCCTGCTTCGATGCTCCGTCGCCGAAGAACGAGAGCACGACCTGGCCCTTCCCGCGTATCTGGGCGGCCCACGCGACACCGGCGGCGTGCGGGATGCCCTGCCCGACGATGCCCGAGGTCCCGAGGAAGCCGCGCTCGACGTCCGTCAGGTGCATGGAGCCGCCGTACCCCTTGCAGATCCCGGTCTCGCGCCCGTAGATCTCGGCCATGAGCGCCTTCGTGTCCGAGCCGAGCGCGATCGGGTAGCCGTGGCAGCGATAGGTCGTCGTGAGCTGGTCGTCGGACTGCAGCGCCGCGAGCGAGCCGACGATCGAGGCCTCGGCTCCGTCCGCGAGGTGCGTGTGCCCGCGGATCGCTCCCGGATGCTCCTCGAACGTGCTCTTCACCCGCTCCTCGAACTCGCGGATCCGCACCATCTGCGTGAACATCCAGATCAGGCGTTCCTTCGGGAGGCCGTTCTCAGACACCGAGGCTCCTTTCTCGTGAGACGGCGAGCTGCGCACTGGTCGTCTCGTAGGCGCGGTCGAAGATCTGCTCGATCGGGAGGCTGCGGAGCTCCTCGGAGAGCACCTCGACCCCCCACGGGCCGTCGTAGCCGAGCTCCCGGAACACGGCCACGTACTCGGCGACCGGGAACTCGCCCTCGCCGGGCAGCTTGCGGCGGTTGATCACCTCGTCGAGCCTGTCCTCCGCGTATTCGTAGGGGCCGTCGCAGAGCTCGACCCACCCGAGGAATCGAGATGGGATGCGGCGCAGCTCGTCGGGCTCGAGGCGCAGCTTGCCCAGGTGCCAGGTGTCGAACGCGAGGGCGCCGTTCGGCGCGTCCGCTCCCTCCACGACCTCGAGCGCGGTGTCGACGTCGTTCACCTGGACGTCGTAGGGCATGAACTCGTAGACGATCTTCGCGTCGGTGTACCGGGCGGCGTCGGCGCAGAGCTCGGCGAACCCCTCGACGATGCGCGGCAGCTCGCACTCCGTGCCCACGATGTTGCCGACCTTGATGTGGTGGGCAGGCAGCTCGGCCGCCGCACCGAACAGGAGCGCACGCCTCTCGTCGGCTGCGCTGCGACGCTCGTCGCTCGGGTCGAGGAACCAGTCCCCCAGGAACTCGAGCTCGATCTGATCGAGTCCGTACTCGTCGAGGAGCGCGCGCACCTCGCGGAGCGTCCGGGACTCGAGGACGTGCTCGAGGTCGGCGTGCCAGAGCCCGATGCCCCGAAACCCGACGCGCGCGGCCTGCTCGCAGCGGTCGCGGAGGTCGAACAGGCTCCACTCGCGCCCGAAGTGCACCTCCACCGGCCCGGACGTGGTCCAGTAGAGCGCGATCAAGTCGTCGCCAGCGCCCATCGCTCGACAACCTAACGCGCTGACGCAAGGCTTGCCAACAATCTTGGTAACGGAATCGAGGCCGTTTAAGCTCCGGGCCGTAACCGACTACGGAGGAGAGCGCGACCGTGGCTGACTACGTGATCGTCGGATCCGGGACCGCGGGCTGCGTGCTGGCCGGCCGTCTGAGCGAGGACCCGGACGTCTCGGTCCTGTTGCTGGAGGCCGGAGGGCCGGACACGGCAGCGGAGCTGCACGTCCCGGCGATGTTCCCGCTCGTCTTCAAGTCCAATCTCGACTGGGACCTCTTCGGCGAGGAAGAGCCCGGCCTCGGTGGGCGGCGTCTGTACCTCCCGCGCGGCCGGGTCATCGGGGGCTCGAGCTCGATCAACGCGATGATCTACCTGCGCGGTCACCGCGCCGACTTCGACGGCTGGGCCGAGCAGGGCTGTACGGGCTGGTCGTACGACGAGGTGCTCCCGTACTTCAAGCGGTCAGAGGACAACGAACGGGGCCCGGACGAGTTCCACGGGGTCGGGGGCCCTCTCTCGGTGTCCGACAGCCGCTCCATGTCCCCGTTCATCGAGGCGGAGCTGGAAGCCGCGGTCGATGCCGGGTACGCGCACATCGAGGACCTCAACGTCGACGAGCCCGAGGGAGTCTCGCGCTTCCAGCTCACGCAGCGGAACGGCCTGCGCTGCAGCTCGGCGGACGCATTCCTCCATCCGGTGGCGGACAGGCCCAATCTCGAGGTCCGTGCGCACGTCTTCGTCGAGCGCATCGTCTTCGAGGGCGACCGTGCCGTGGGCGTCGAGCTCGTTCACGACAGCGTGCGCGAGACGGTGCGGGCGGAGCGCGAGGTCATCGTCTCCGGCGGCGCGTACCACTCGCCCGTGCTGCTCATGCTCTCCGGGATCGGGCCGGCCCAGGATCTGGAGTTCTTCGGGATCCCGGTGCGCCAGGATCTGCCGGTCGGCGAGAACCTGCAGGACCACTGCATGGTGAACGTGAACTACCTCACCGACCACCCGGGCCTGTTCGGGATCTTCACTCCCGAGAACTTCGCGCTCCTCGAGGCCGAGGGCCGCGGCCCGCTGACCTCGAACTACCCCGAGGCGGGCGGGTTCTTCACGACGCGCTCGGGCTTGCCGGCGCCGGACGTCGAGTTCCACTTCGCGGCCGCACCGTTCTTCGACGAGGGCCTCACGCCGCCCCCCGACAACGGCTTCGCGTTCGGGCCTGTCGTCATCAAGCCGACGTCGCGCGGCAAGGTGGGCCTGCGCACTCCGATGCCCGAGTCGAAGCCGACGGTGAGGTGCAACTTCCTCACCACCCCCGAGGATCGCGCGAGCGTGCTCGAGGGCGTGAAGATCGCGCTCGACATCGCCTCGCGCCCGGCGCTCCAGGCGCTCATCCGCGAGCCGCTGAGCGTCCCTGCCTCGGACTCGGAGAAGGACATCCTCGACTGGGTCGAGCGCGCGAGCCAGACCGTCTACCACCCGACCTCGACGTGCGCCATGGGGTCGGTCGTCGACGCGGAACTGCGCGTCTACGGCGTCGAAGGGCTCCGTGTGGTCGACGCGTCCGTCATGCCGACGATCACCCGCGCGAACACGAATGCCGCGACGCTCATGATCGCCGAGAAGGCGTCGGACATGATTCTCGGGAAGGCGCCGCTGGCCGCCTCGAGTACCGTCGTGCTCGCTGAGTAATAGCCCGCATCCGGCCGCGAAGGCGGCCGGCTTCAGGGACCTTTCGCGCGACCGAAATCCGCGCATCAGCGGATTTCGGTCTTGCGCTCAGGAACGATCAGCTCGACCCGCGCGCCGTTCGGGTCGTCGAAGAAGAGCTGGCGCACGCCAGATCCCGGCACTGCGTTCGTCGTGACCTCGACACCCGCCGCGGCGAGGCGCTCGAGGAGCAGCTCGTGCTCGTCCGCCTCGAACGCGACGTGGTCGACCGGCGAGGCCTTCGCGGGCAGGCCCATGCCTGCCGCGTGGGCGTCGTAGGACGCACGCTCGGCGACGTGCAGGCACGCGACGCCGTCGGAATAGAGCCAGTACCCGGGGAACGGGAGCGGCGGGCGCTCTCCGACGGCGAGCCCGAGGACGTCGCAGTAGAACGCCTTCGTGGCGTCGAGATCGTCGGTCAGCACGAGCACGTGCTGGAGCCGCGTGGACACCATCAGCTGGTCGTGGTCGACTGCTCGCGCGTCCGCGCGTACTCCGCGAACGGCTCGATGGAGCTCGGCTCGACCAGCGCGTCGCTCGACGCGACCTGGGACACGTCGGCCCCGGTGAGGATGCGCTTGACCGGGACTTCCAGCTTCTTGCCCGTCAGCGTCCGCGGGATCGCGGGTACGGCCACGATGGTGTCCGGCGCGTGCCTCGGCGAGAGGGAGTTGCGCAATGCGCCCGCGATGCGCTTCCGGAGCTCGTCGTCGAGCTCGAGACCCGGGCGCAGCACGACGAACAGGAGCAGCTCGTCCTGCTCCTCGAGGTGGACGACGAGACTGTCGAGCACCTCGTCGATCTCCTCGACGACCGAGTAGATCTCGCTCGACCCGAGCCGCACGCCGCCGCGGTTCAGCGTCGCGTCCGAGCGGCCGGTGATCACCGCGCTCCCCCGCTCCGTGAACAGGATCCAGTCGCCGAAGCGCCAGACTCCGGGGAAGAACTCGAAGTACGCCTCGTGGTAGCGCGTGCCGTCGGGATCGCCCCAGAAGGCGACCGGCATCGACGGCATGGGCTGCTTGATCACGAGCTCGCCGAGCTCGCCGGCGACCGGCTTCCCGTCCGGCCCGAAGGCGTCGACGTCGGCGCCGAGCATGCGCGCCGACATCTCGCCCGCCCACACCGGAAGGAGCGGGTAACCCTGGACGAGCCCCGTGCAGACGTCCGTCCCGCCGCTGCCGACGTTGACGTTGATGTCCGGCCCGAACTGCTCGTAGAGCCACTCGTACCCCTCGAGCGGCAACGGCGAGCCCGCCTCGCAGACCATGCGGACCGAGGAGAGGTCGAAGAGCGTCCCCGGCTCGAGCCCCTCCTTGCGGCACGCCATCGTGAAGGCGGGGCTGAGCCCGAAGAAGGTCGGCTTCGTCTCCTCGATGAGCCGCCACTGGAACGAGAGGTCGGGATAGCCCGGGTTGCCGTCGATCATGACGATGGACGCGCGCAGGAGCAGTACCGAGACGAGCGCGTTCCACATCATCCAGGCGGTCGTCGTGAACCACTGGAGGCGGTCTCCGGGCTTCAGGTCCCAGCTGAAGCCGTGGTTCTTCAGGTGCTCGAGCAGGATGCCGCCGTGGCAGTGCACGATCGCCTTCGGCAGGCCGGTCGTGCCGGACGAGAACAGCACGTACAGCGGGTGCGAGAACGGCAACGGCTCGAACCCGAGCGGCTCGCTCTCCGCGAGGAGCGCATCCCACGAAACGGCGTCCGGTAGCGCGTCGTCGGCATCTCCGAGGTACGGCACGTGGACGACGGTCTGCAGATTCGCCAGACCTGCTCGGATCTCGGCCACCTGCTCACGACGATCGACCAGCTTCTCGCCGTAGCGGTAGCGCGCGGCAGCGAGGAGCACCTTCGGCTCGAGCTGCCCCAGCCGATGGAGAACGCTCCGGACTCCGAACTCCGGCGGGCATGTCGCCCAGATGGCACCGAGACTCGCGGTCGCGATGAACGCGACGAGCGTCTCCGGGATGTTCGGAAGGTATGCCACGACCCGGTCGCCGGGGCCGACGCCGAGCCGCTTCAGGCCCGTCCGCGCGCGCGCGACCTGCTCCCTGAGGTCGCCGAACGTGAGCTCCATCGGCTCGCGCGTCTGCGAGTACGCGACCACCGCCACCTCGTCGACGTCCTCGTCCCGGCCGAGCATGTGCTCGGCGTAGTTCAGCCGCGCCCCCGGGAACCACTCGGCGCCGGGCATCTCACGCGATCCGAGCACCCGCTCGTAGGGTGCGTGCGAGCGGACCTCGTAGAAGTCCCAGATCGACGCCCAGAACGCCTCGAGATCGGAGATCGACCACCGCCAGAGCTCCTCGTAGCCGGGGAAGTCGAGGCCGCGCTCGCTGCGCAGCCACTCGAGATAGCGGCCGAGCTCGAAGCGCTCGCGTGCGTCCGCCGGCGGCTCCCACAGGACGTCCCCCTGCGCCAGTGGCCGACCCGTCCGCGCGCTCATCGCTGCGATCCTAGACTCCTCCGGGAACCACCACTGGCGGAAGTAAAGGAGGCAACAGCGACATGACGGTGCTCGAGGGGAAGGCCGCGATCGTCACCGGATCGGCGCGTGGGATCGGACGGGCGACGGCGGAGCTGCTCTGCGCGCAGGGAGCGCGCGTGCTCGTGAACGACCTCGATGCCGACCTCGCAGCCGAGGCAGCGGCGGAGATCGAGGGCGACACGGCCGTCTTCGCCGGCGACCTCACGCAGGAGGGCGTCTGCGAGGCCCTCGTCGAGAAGGCCGTCGCGGAGTTCGGCCAGCTCGACATCGTCGTGAACAACGCCGGCTACACGTGGGACGGGATCGCGCACAAGATGTCGGACGAGCAGTTCCGCGCGATGCTCGAGATCCACACCGTCGTCCCCTTCCGCGTGCTGCGAGCCGCGTCCCCCTACCTGCGCGAGCCGGCGAAGAAGGAGCGCGAGGAGGGACGCGAGGTGTTCCGCAAGGTGGTGAACGTGACCTCGATCTCGGGTACCCAGGGCAACGTCGGCCAGGTCAACTACTCGGCCGGGAAGGCGGCGCTCGTGGGCATCACCAAGACCCTCGCCCGGGAGTGGGGGCCGTTCAAGGTGAACGTGAACGCCGTCGCCTTCGGCTTCGTGGAGACGCGGCTGACGGCGTCGGCGGAGGAGAGCACGGAGAGCTTCGCGGTCGGCGACGTCGAGGTCCCGCTCGGGATCCCGGGGCGAAACCGTGAGCGGGCAGCGCAGGTCATCGCGCTCGGACGCGGGGCGACACCGGAGGAGGCAGCGGGGGCGATCTTCTTCCTCTGCTCTCCGTGGTCGAACTTCGTCCAGGGCCAGGTCCTGACCGTGAACGGCGGTCAGGCGACGGGGATGACATGAGCTTCGATCTCGCAGCGGTCGGGCGACCCGGCGACGAGCACCCCTACGACGTCACGGCCGATGCCCTGCAGGCGTACGCGGACGCAACCGACGACGTCGTCGGAGGGCCCGTGTTCGCGCTCCTGCCCGTGTGGGGCGCGGCCGGCCAGGTCTCCCGCGCGGTTGCGTCCGACGACGTGCGCCCGAACGTCGTGCACTACGAGCAGGACCTCGTGCTGCACCGTCCGCTCGCAGACGGCATGCGCGTTCGCTCACGGGCGACGCCGGTTGCGCTCCTCGGCCGCCCCAACGGCACTTCCCTCGTCCTCCGGACGGAGACTCGGGCCGAGGACGGCGAGCTCGTGAACGAGCAGTACATCACCGAGTTCTTCCGGGGTGTCGAGTCGCCGGAGAGCGTCGGCGAGCGCGCGCCCGACCACCGTCTGGAGGCCGGGGAAGAGCCCGTCGCCGAGATCACCTACCCGGTCGCGGACGACCAGACGGTCCGGTACGCGGCCGCGTCGGGGGACCACTTTGCAATCCACCTCGACGACGACTTCGCGCGCTCCGTCGGGCTCCCCGGTCGGATCGTGCACGGGCTGTGCACGATGGCGTTCACCGGCCGCGCGGTGCTCGAGGCGGCCGGGGTCGCAGATCCAGCTCGCATCGAGCGGCTCGCCGTTCGCTTCTCCGCTCCGCTCTTCCCGGGCGACTCGCTGACGACGCGTGTCTGGGACCTCGGGAGCGGCAGCTACGGCTTCGAGGCCGTGAGCGGCCAAGGCGCAACGGTGGTGAAGGACGGCCGCGCGGTCGTTCGCGCCTGACAACGGGGTGCTCGGCACGTCAGGCGGCCGGTGGGTACGTCCGGTCCGGCTTCTGGTCGGCGCCGGGCGCTCCGGAGAAGATCTCCGTGATCACGCCGAGCGCGTCGTCCGTGGCGAGGTACGCGAACGTCAGCCCGTTGTATCCGCCGCCGAGAAGGACGTCGCGTCCACCCTTGCCGAGTTCGGCGAGCGCGTCGTCGTAGCTCGCGACCCCGACGCCGACGTGATGGACACCCGGCCCGTTCGTGGCCAGGAACTGCGCGTAGATGCTCTGGTCGTCCAGGGGCTCGACGAGCTCCCACTGCACCTGGCCGACGTGCGCGATCGCGAGCTGCCAGGACCACGCCACGGGCTCGCCATGGTGGCGCATGTCGCTCACCGTGTTCGGATTGAACTCGTAGACGTCCCACGGGCCGATGCCGTACTCGTCGACGTACGTCCGCATCGCCGCGTCGAGGTCGCGGACGACGATGGAGACCTGCAGGGTCTCGGTGAAGAGTGGCTCGCGCATCGGCGGATCCTACGACTCCGCCGGCGCCGCGTCGTCCTCAACCGGCCAGGACGAGCGTGCCACCGTCGATGAGGTAGGCGGCGCCGGTCATGAAGCTCGATGCGGGCGATGCCAGGAGCAGCGCGAGCCCCTTGAGCTCGTCGGGCTCCGCCATGCGACCCAGCGGGACGGTCGTGGCCCACATCCGTTCCTGCTCCGGCTCGGGATCGAGCGTCACGCCGCCGCCGATTCGCGTCCCCTTGAACGGGCCGGGGCAGATCGCGTTGACGAGCACCCCGTGCGGCGCGAGCTCGAGAGCCGCATGCCGCACCATGTTGATGATCGCGGCCTTGCTGGCCGCGTAGCCGTAGCAGACCACCGGCTCGGGCCGCAGGCCCGCATTCGACGACATGACGACGATGCGACCCGCTCCCTGCCGGCGCATCACCGCCGCCGCGTGCTTCATGGTGAAGAGGACGCCGTTCAGATTCACCGCGAGCACCTTGTCCCAGTCCGTGCGCTCGACCGTATCGAGTCGCTGGCCACCCTCGACCGCGAAGCCCGGAGTGGCTGCGATGCCGGCGTTGGCGAAGACGACGTCGAGCCCTCCCGCCGTCGCGACGACGTCGGCGACCAGCGCCTCGACCTGGCTCTCGTCGGAGACGTCGACCACGTACGAGCGCGCGTCCGCACCGCGTTCGACGAGCGAGGCCGTGACGCTCTCGAGCCGCCCGGCATCGAGGTCGGCCAGCGTCACACGTGCTCCGCACTCCGCGAGGACCTCGGCGATCGCATAGCCGAGTCCGCTCGCCGCGCCCGTGACGATGGCACGTGTGCCGCGAACGTCGAACAGCCTCTCCTGCACGCTCGTCGCCTCGGTCATGGGACGAGAACGGCCCGCCCGGTGACCTCGCCTTCCCGGAGCTTGTCGAGCACGTCGTTCACCTCCTCGAGCGGATGCGTCTCGGTGCGAAGCGTGATCTGGCCGCGGACATGGAGCTCGAGGAGCTCCCACAGATCGATCCAGTTGCCGACGAGGTTCCCGGCCACGACCGTCTCCCCCACCACGAAGCCGACGGATGGATGCGAGACGGTGCCGCCGTAGCCGACGATCGAGTAGAGGCCTCGACGCGCCAGCATCTGCATCGCCGACTCGTGGGTCGCATCGGTCCCGACGAAGTCGAGCACGACATCGGCGCCCGCGCCGTTCGTCGCCTCACGCACCGCGTCGGCGACATCGGCCGCATCGCCCAGCACCTCGTCTGCGCCGAGCTCGCGGGCGAGCCGGCGCCTGCGCTCGTCCGTGTCGATCCCGATGACCGTCCCGCCCCCGAGAACGCGAACGAGCTGGAGCCCGATGTGCCCGACGCCGCCGACTCCGATGACCGCGGTGGTGGAGCCGGGGGCGAGGCGTGGAAGGAGCTTCTTGACGGCGTGGTACGCGGTGATCCCCGCGTCGGCGTGCGGCGCTACCTCGGCCGGGTCGACGCCGTCCGGCAGGCGGATCAGTGAGCGCTCGTCGACGAGCACGTACTCGGAGAAGCCGCCGTCGCGTGTCAGCCCGGTGAACTGGTGCCGCTCGCAGTGGATGTCGAACCCCCGCCGGCAAGGCACGCAGATGCCGCAGCTGTACGCAGGATGGACGAGCACGGCGTCGCCCACCGCCGCCGCTGTCACGTCGTCGCCGACCGCGTGCACCCGGCCGGCGTTCTCGTGCCCGAGGACCACCGGCAGGGTCAAGCCCGCGGGCTCCATGAGCCCGTCCTGGGCGTGCAGGTCGGTCGCGCAGACCCCGGCGCCCACGATCTCGACGACGACGCTCCTCGCACCCGTCGGCTCGGGCTCCGGCCGCTCCACGAGCTCGAGCGGGCGGTGGTACTCGCTGAGCAGCGCCGCTCTCATGCGGCGACGCCCACGCTCGCGGCCTTCGCACCGAGGTAGCCGCTCGGGTCGGCGTCGAGGTGCTCTGCGAGCCGCGTCGCGAGCGCCATGATCGTGAGGGACGGGTTCACGGAGAGCGTGCGCGGGACGAGTGACCCGTCGCCGACGAAGAGCCGCTTCACCTCGTGCGACTCGCCGTGCCGGTCGACGACCGACCGCGTCGGGTCGTCGCCCATCCGACAGCTTCCCTGCACGTGGGTGGACACGAGGCCGGTCCAGCAGACCTGTGTCGCGCCCGCCGCCTCGAGGACCTCGCGGCTGAATCTCAGCGCGTTGTCGATGCGCTCGCGCTCGGCCGGCTGGAAGTCGACATCGAGCCGCTCCCTGCCGTCCTCGCCCACACCGACCGCCGAGTTGTTGTCGTCGTTCGCCATGGCCAGGAACCCGTTCCAGTAGCGAAAGCGGCGCACGGCTTCGACGAGGCGCGGCCCCCAGAGTGGCCCGTTCTCGTCGCTGAGCGTCGTCGCGAACGAGACCGGATCCTGGATCGTCGTCGCCTCGATGACGTAGCCCCCGTCCTCGTCGTGCTGGAACTTCACGCAGTGCGCGGTGATCGGATAGACCATGTGCGCGTCCTGCGGCTCGTCGAAGAGCCCGTAGACGAGGCGCACGGGGTGCAGGCCGAGGTGGCGCCCGATCGAGGCATTCGGGATGCCCGAGCGGATCAGGAGCTGCGGCGTGTTGAGCGCTCCGGCGGCAACGACGACCGCGCCCGCGCGCACCGTGTGCCGCTCGCCCGCGTCGTCGACGTACTCGACGCCCGTCGCCTCGGAGCCGTCGGTCAGCACCCGCTCGACGGTGGCGTTCGCGCGCAGCTCCAGGATCCCGCGAGCCAGCGCATCCGCGATGTACGTGTTCATCGTCGACTTGCCGGCGTTCGACGGGCAGCCCTGGATGCAGGAGCCGCAGCTCGTGCAGTTCGCATCCGTGTACGAATGGACGGACTCGAGCTCGGCGCCGAGCGCGCGAAACCCGACCTCGGCCGTGTACACGCTCTTCTCCCAGTCGTTCCGCTCGCGCACGCCGAGCACCTGCTCCACCCGGTCGTAGTACGGCTCGAGATCGGAGACGGAGAACGGCTCGCTACCGTCGCTCGTCAGACCCGTCGCCGGATGCCACTTCGCGACGTCGCGCTCGTGGGCTCGGAAGGCCACCTTCGTGTTGATCGTCGTCGTCCCGCCCACGCAGCGGCCGGCGAGGAACGTGACGAGCTCGCCGTTCGGCAGAGGCGCGAAGCGAAGCGGCCAGAAGAGGTCGTGCGCCGCCTTCGACTCCCAGCGCGTGAAGTCGGCAGCGCGAAGGTGCGGCCCGCACTCGAGCAGCAGCACGTCGCGGCCGCGCTGCGCGAGCTCGCCCGCGATGACGCCGCCACCGGCGCCGGACCCCACGACGACGACGTCGAATCGGTCCTTCACGCGATCCCCAGGTACGACCAGTCCTTCGCGAGGCGGGTCGCCATCGGCGAGTTGAAGTCGATCTCGGCCCACGCTCCCGGCCCTTCCTTCCCCGGAGCGACGAAGTCCGAGTAGTACGCCTCGATCGCAAGCGCACGGACGAAGCCGAACTCCGGTGTCTGGACGTGCTCGGCGAGCGCGTCCGCGCCCTCCGAGGCGGCGGGGGCGAGCGCGTCGATCGCCGCGAGCGCGCCGGCCTGCACCTCGGGCGGCATCCCGGTGATCAGCGCGTCGACGTAGACGACCGGCCCGACCCGGCTCGACCCGGGCACGATCAGCTCGCAGAGCGCCTCGACCGCCTCGGCACGATTCGCGTCGAGAGTTCGAAGCGTCATGCGCCGACTCTAATCATCGCGGAACACGGCGTCGGCCTGCTCGACGCCGGGTGGCGCGCGAAGATCTCGGTGATCAGGCCGAGATCGCCGTCCGTACCGAGGTACGCGAAGTTGATGCCCTTGTACTCGCCGCCGAACACGACGCGGCGGCCACGCTCCCCGAGCTCGTCGATCGTCGCGTCGAAGCTCGGCACCGCCACCCCGACGTGGTGCACGCCTCTCCCTTCTCGGCGAGGAACCTCGCGTAGATGCTGGCCTCGTCGAGCGGCTCGATGAGCTCCCACTGCACCTGGCCGACCTGGGCGAGCGCGAGACGCCAGGAGCGCCCCGACCGGCTCCCCGTCCTCGTGCATGTCGCGCACCGTGTCCGGGTTGAACTCGTAGACGTCCCACGGGCCGATGCCGTAGTCGTTCACGTACGTGCGCATCGTCTCCTCGATGTCGCGCACGACGAGCCGACACCCCGACTCCTCCAGCCTGATGACCGCCTTCATAACCTCGGCAGGATGACCGATCGCGTATTCGATTGCGGCGGGCGTATCGGTCGAGCGGGAACTCGTGCGTGACGAGCCCGCGCAGCGCGTCCTGGCGGCGCGCGACGAGTGAGACGGCCAGGGCGAACTCGTCGCCCTGGCAACAGCTGACCCCGAGCACGTCGATCTCCTTGAAAGCCAGGTCGCCCACACGGATCGGAGCATCGGTGTGCGAGAGCCCGACGATGACCACGCGCCCGGCCTGGGCGACGAGCTCCACGGCGGTCCGCGCGACCGCGGGGACACCGGTCGCCTCGAAGACCACCTCGGGGCCGTCCCCGCCCGCCCATTCGCGGGCGGCTGCGATCGCGTCCACCCCCTCGTCCAGGAGCAGCGTCTCGGCCCCGAGCGCTCCTCCCGACGCGAGGCGGCTCGCGACGCGATCCACGAGCAGGACGGATGCTCCTCGGTCGTCCACCGCGGCGGCGATCGACAGCCCGATCGGCCCGGCGCCGAAGATCACGGCCTTCTCCCCCGCTTCGATGCGCGCACGAACGACCGCACGCATCGCGATGGAGACGGGCTCGATGAACGCGGCGAGGGCGGGCTCGAGATCGCCCACCGGGAAGACCTGTGTGGCCGGCACACGCAGCTGCTCCTGGAGCGCCCCGTCGCGGTGGACGCCCACGAGGCTCAGGTTGACGCACACGTTCTCGCGCCCGATACGACACGGGTAGCAGTGCCCGCAGGCGTGGACCGGCCAGACCGCAACGCGCTGTCCGACACCGAGCTGCTCCGGGCAGTCCGGCCCGACCGCGTCGATGACGGCCGAGAACTCGTGCCCCTGGATGCGCGGAAAGACCTCGAACCCGAGCTCCCCGCGGAAGTAGTGGAAGTCGGAACCGCAGAGTCCGACTGCATCGGGCCTGAGGAGTACCTCTCCACGCCCGGGCGCATCCGGCTCGGGCACGTCGACGAGCTCCATCACCCCGCGTGCGCGTGTGACGGCCGCTCTCATTCGGCCGCCCCGCCGCCGCCGCTCACCTGCGCGCGCATGAGATAGGCCGAGCGGAGGACATCCGGCCGGCTCTTGAGCTCCGCCGCCGTCCCGTGGTACCGGATGTTGCCTCCCTCGAGCACGTATGCGGTGTTGGCGAGCCCGAGCGCGACGTGCGCGAACTGCTCGATCAGCAGGATCCCGATCCCGGAGCGCGCGGCTTCCTCGAGCGTCGGCACGAGGCTCTTCACGACGATCGGCGCGAGGCCCAGCGAGAGCTCGTCGACGATCACGATCCGCGGGCGCGAGACGAGGGCCTGGGCGAGCACGACCATCTGCTGCTCGCCGCCCGAGAGCTGACGCGACGGCGCCTTCCAGCGCGCCTCGAGTCGCGGGAAGAGCTCGAGCGCGTACGCGATCCGCGCCTTGCGCTCCTCGCGCGAGAGCGTGTAGGTCGCGACGCGCAGGTTGTCCTCCACCGTCAGCTCGGGTAGCAGCCTGCGCCCTTCGGGGACGATGGCAACGCCCGCGGCGCGGATCGCCTCGGGCCGCGCGCGCGTGAGGTCCGCGTCTCCGAGCAGGACCCTGCCGCCGCTCGGACGCAGGACTCCTCCGACCGCGAGCACGAGCGTCGACTTGCCGGCGCCGTTCGGGCCGAGGAGCGTCGTGACCTCTCCCGGCGGGACGTCGAGCGAGACGTCGCGGACGACCGTTCGCCCGCCACGCTCGACGGAGAGCTCCTCGAGCCGCAGAGCGACTCCGGTCGCGGCCTCCGTCACACCTCCTCCTCGGTTCCGAGGTAGGCGTTGATCACGTGCTCGTTCTGCAGGACCTCCTGCGTCGGCCCCGACGCGATCAGCTTTCCGAAGTCGAGGACAGCCGTCGTCTCGCAGCACGCGGAGACGAGGCTCATGTCGTGGTCGACGAGGACCACGAGCGCGCCGAAGTGCCCCGGGATCCGGCGGATCACCTCACCCAGGTGACCCGTCTCCTGGTCGGGCAGACCGGCGGCAGGCTCGTCGAGCAGGACGACCCTCGGCTGCCCCACGACGGCTCGTGCGATCTCGACGAGCCGTCGCTCGCGCTGACCGAGACCGCCGACCTTCGCAGTTGGCGGCACATCGAGGCCGACAAACTCGATTGCGGTCAGGACGGCGGAGCGCCTCGAGCCACGGCCCTCGCCGGAGTGCTCGTGGATCATCGCGACGTTGTCGAAGACCGAGAGCTTCTCGATCGCCTGCTCGGTCTGGAACGTCCGCCGAATGCCCCAGCGCGCGCGTCGGAAGTCGACCATCTTGAGGAGGTCCTCCCCGAAGGCCTTGATCGTGCCGGTGGACGGCTTAACGAACCCCGAGAGGACGTTGAAGAACGTCGTCTTCCCCGCGCCGTTCGGGCCGATCAGGCCGCACGCGCCGCCGGGGAAGGTCACGCTCATGTCGTCGATCGGCGTGACGCCGGCGAAGCGAACGGTGAGGTTCTCGACCTCGATCACGAGGAGCCCTCCGTCGTGGAGCTGGCCCTTCCGGAAGGGTCGCGCCAGGAGTCTCCCCAGCTTCGCGAGGTCCTTCGGGACTGATCTGCGAGCCCGCCTGGGGCGGTGAGCAGCACCTGGATGAGCCCCGCCCCGAAGATGATGAGCAGGAAATTCGGGTTGACGCCCCACTGCGCTTGGAAGACGAAGGGCAGGAGCTGGTTGAACGCGCCGGCGATGACCGCGCCCCAGAGGCTGAAGATGCCGCCGATGAGC
>CAVTQX010000002.1:0-26074 GCA_963736935.1 uncultured Gaiellaceae bacterium
GCTGTGCGAGCGCCGTTCGCGTCGCGGCTCCGCTGCTCGCGGAGCGCGGCCTGAAGGCGACGTTCTTCTGCGTCGCGGGTCATCTGGGCCGCGTGAACGACTGGCCGACGCAGACGACCGCCATTCCGCGGCTCGAGCTCGCCTCAGCCGAAGAGCTCTCCGAGCTAGCCGAGGTCGGCTTCGAGATCGGCGCTCACGGCATGGATCACACGCCGCTAAGTGGGCTTTCGGACGCCGATCTCGAGCGGCAGATCACGCGAGCCCCGAGCGAAGCTCGAAGCGGCGATCTCGGCCGAGGTCCGCTGCCTCGCCTATCCGTACGGCGTGAGGCCGGACGCGGCGGCCGCGCGGGTCGTCGAAGAGGTCTACTCCGCGGCCTGCGCAACGACTCTCGAACGGGTCACGTCCTCCTCGATCTCATTCGCCCTTCCAAGGGTCGACGCGCACTACGTGCGCCGTCCCGGCGTCCTCCACCGTGTGGCTGCTGGTCGTTGGGAGACGTACCTGCTGCTGCGTGCCGTGGGCGCGCGCGGGCGCCGGCTTCTCCGCTCCGATCACGTCCTCGTCGAGGGTCGCTCCGAGTGACGGACACGCTCCAGATCGACGCGCAGCGCGGTTGGCGGATGCTGCTCCGGCGTACGGCTGCGCTACTGGCTGGTGAGACGGCCGCACGCGCCATCGGGTTCGTCGTTGTCATCGTTCTTGCCAGGCGGCTGGGGCCGAGCGGGTTCGGTGTCGTCACGTTGGGCCTGACACTCGTCACCTTTTTCGCGTACATCGTCGATTCCGGTACGGAGGTGCTGAACGTTCGGGAGGTCGCGCGCACTCCATCACGGTTCCGGGAGATCGCGGAACAGATGCTCGGATTGCGGCTCATGCTCTCGGCCGTCGCCGCTGTGGTGTTCATCGCAGGCGTCGAGATCGTGGCGAAGTCCCCGTTTACGCGCGACACGGTCGTGCTCTTCGCAGTGATCCTGCCGGCGATCGCGCTCAACCTGCGCTGGATGGCCCTCGGCGTCGGGGGCTCTCGGGGAATCGCCGCAGGAAACATCGCTTCGCGTCTCGTTGTCCTCCTGGGCGCGCTGCTGCTCGTCAGCGACAGCGCGGACCTCAAGCGTGTCCCGTTTCTGGAAGCGGCCGCCGAGCTTGCATACGGGCTGATCGTCCTCGGTGTTGTGGGCAGCAGCGTGGGTGTGATTCGGCCACGGGCAAACCTCGCGGTGTGGCGAAGCACGCTTCGTCAGAGCTTCCCGCTCACGGTGGGCGGTGTGGCTCGAGCGACGATTTCCACGTTCGACATCATCGTGATCAGCCTCGCGCTCGGCCCCCACGACGTCGGGATCTACGGTGTGGCAGCGAAGCCCGCGCTCTTCGCAGCGGGTGCCGTCGCGCTGTTCTCCCTCTCTTTCCTTTCTACTTTCAGTGCCACCGCTGCCGGAGACGCAGCGCTTCTCCACGGGCGGGCCCTGCGCATCTCGTTTATCGCCTGTGTGGGAATGGCAGCCGTGCTCAGCGCCGCGGCGCCGCTGGTGCCGCTCGTGTTCGGCGAGAGCTACAGGGATGCCGTGCCCGTCGTCGCCGTGATCGCCTGGCGGATCCCGGTTGCGGTCCTCGGCCTGATGTACACCAGCGTCCTCATCGCCCACGATCGCCAGACCACGGTGATGTGGAACTCCGTCGTGGCGGTGGTTCCTACCGTCACATTCTCGCTCGTCGCCATCCTGCTCTTCGGGCTCATCGGGGCCGCCGTCGCGAGTATCGTCGCCGCCGGCCTCCTCTTCGTCCTCAACTACCGCAGCGTGATGCGGTATGACCCCACATTGCGGGTGGCGGCCATGTGGACTCGGTCGTCCTCAGGGACGTCGTGAGCCAGTTTCCCTTCGCGCCGCGACCCAAATCAGCCTCCCTTCGCCTCATGGGTGCGGGACGCGCGACCGTCGAGAGTCGCTGTCTATAGTCCCCGCGCATGACGTCGCCGAGCTTGTCCGCTGGACGACATGGGCGTTGAGCGGATCCCGAGCCGCGCCATCGAGCTCCTCGATCCGGGCGGACATCGAGGCGTCGAGCGCTCCAGTCGCCGCCGAGATTCTTCGCGAGCTCGGGTTCGAGGTGCGCTTGGTCACGGAGAGTGCTGTCGACCTCTCTCCGGACAAGATCCTGCTTGTTCGGGGAAGCCCGCTTTGGTACCGGCGAACGCTCGCGCACGTCGCCGCGCTCGAGCCCGACGAGAGGCCGTGTGTGGTCGTGTGGCACACGGAGGCACTGCCGATGCCTTCGGCTTTCGGGCTGCCGTCAGAGCGGCTGACGGCACGGGAGGTGGCGAAGATCCTGTTGCGAGACCGCAGGATCAACGACCACTACTCCAACGCCAGGTACTTCCGGCATCTCAGCCTGCTGCACGTCACGACGGCTGTCGCCGTCGCCAACCGCGCGTACCAGGCCTACCTCGCCAGGAGGGCATCGAATCGGAGTTCGTCCCGGTTGGCTATCACTCGAGCTACGGGCACCTGTTGGAGCTCGAGCGCGAGATCGACGTCCTGTTTCTGGGCGAGTACCGCGTGCGCCGGCGCAGGCGAATCCTACGCCGGCTAGAGCGTGAGGGCGTGGACATTGTTCGTCTTGGAGACCAATCGCTGGCGAAGGGGTACTGGGGCGAGAAGAGAACGGAGCTCCTCAACCGGACGAAGATTCTGCTCCACATTCCGCGTTACGAGGGTCATCTTTCCGATCGGCTGCTCATGGGCATGGCAACCGGCGCGCTTGTCGTGTCGGAGCCCCTCCCTCTTCCGGATCCCTTCGAGCCCGGCGTGCACTACGTCGAGTGCTCCGTGGACGACATGGCCTCGACGATCCGCCGCCTTCTTGCCGATGACGAGTTGCGCCGTCGGATAACGGACGCTGCGTTTCGCTTCATCAGTCGGGAACTCCCGATGGAGCGGACGTACGCTCGCCTTATGGAGCTCGCGGGCGAGACGGCCCGTCGAGGTTCCGGCGCTGCGCCAGTCTGCCAGCCCGTGAGAAACGTTCCGTCTGACTACTACGCGCGCCTCCACGCGATCGAGCGGAGTCACTGGTGGCAGATCGGCATGCGCAACGTATCCGCCGCGCTGCTCGAATCGAGGCTCGAAGGTCGCGGCGCGAGCCTGCTCGATGCAGGGTGCGGGTCGGGCGGTTTCATCGCCTGGCTGTCCGAGACCTGGGCGTTCGACCGGCTGTGTGGGGTCGATCTCAGCCCGGGGGCGATCGAGCTCGCGCGACTGGTGTGCCCCACCGCCGAGCTTCACGTGGCACCGCTGCACGAGCTCCCGTTCGAGGATGCGGAGTTCGACCTCGTCATCGCCAACGACGTGCTGCAGCATGTCGACGACGAGCTCGTCGCGCCGAGCCTGCAAGAGCTCCACCGGGTCTCAAGGCAAATGCGACGTTGCTGGTACGGACGAATGCTGCTCGCCACGCCCGACGCGTACGTCGTGATTGGCGCGTCTACGACGAACAGTTGCTGCGGGGAGATCTCCAGGAAGCCGGTTTTCGGGTCCTCCGGATGACACACGCGAACGCGTTGCTCGGCGCGATCGGGTCGCTCCGCGGCCGCGCTCCTGCCGCGCCGACCGACACGACCTGCGGAATTCCTTCGACGTCGGGGCGGCTTCGCGGCGGGATCGGGCGGGCCGTTCTCGGTTTCGAGACAGCCTGCGTCCGCCGGGGTCTCCGCGTACCGTACGGACACACGCTCTTCGCGCTCGCCGAGGCCGGTTGAACGGATTGATCGTCAGGGGTCGACGGGACGGCGTGCGGTGAGGAAGACAGCCGAATAGGGGTAGACGAGGGCGAGCCCGTCTGCGGCAGCGCGCTGCGATCGCTCCAGGAGCGCTGCACGGAGCGCGTCGCGCGCACCCTCGCCGAGTGCGTCGGCGTGCTTGCGTACCTGCGTGTCGATCGCGAGCTGCGCGTCTGTGAACTCCAGCGGGGAGTCGAAGTGAACCTCATGGCCGAGCCAGCTTCTCGCGATGGCCTCGAAGTGGGCTCGTTGGAGCTGCTCTTGCAGTTTCTGGCGCGGTCGGTGGATGCCCCACTCGGCCAGCACGTGCTCCGGCTCGGCTGCCTCGGGCAGAAGGTGGCGAGCCACTTCGCGCAGGGCCCGCGGCGCTACCAATTCCTTCTGGAATCTGAGAGTTCGTCGAGCACCATGCCTTGCCAGTGCCAGCTTCGACTCCGGCCTCGAACAACCGAACGCTACCGCCAACGTGCCCACCCGGCTTCAGGACGCGGTGCATCTCGGCGATGGCGCGCTCGAGGACGGAAAGTGGAGCACCGCGCACAGGGAGATGACCGAGTCGAAGGAGCTCGGCTCGAACTCGAGCGCCTCGGCGTCCATGACCGCCAGGTCGACGTGCGGATTCGCGCGGCGCGCCGCCTCGATCATGCCTGGCGATATGTCGATCCCGATCACACGTCCGGACATGCCCGCACGTGCCGCTGCTCGCCGAGCGGCTACACCCGTGCCGCAGCCCACGTCTAGCACGTGTGCGCCGGCGCGAATCTGCGCCAGATCGCACAGACGTTCGGCTAGTGGGCCGGCGAGTCGCTCGATGAACCGGTCGTAGTCCCCGCGACGCGGTCGTAGCTCGTGCTTTCGCCTGCCTTGAAGGCGTCGGGATGCACGGCTGCAATAATCGCCGATCATGCCGGGACCGGAGGCAGCCTCCGACCGAGGCGAGGGTGGAGCTGTTCATCGTCTCGCCGGCCGGGTCGTCGAGGTTGCCGGTTTCTTCGACGATTTCGCAGATGCCTTCGACCATGCCTATGCGAACCCGACGCGCTGGTGGTCGGGTGCTACGAGGGCGGCTGGAGGCCGTGCTAGAGCTCCTGCCCGACACGGGGGCGAGGTGTTGGATGCCGGAATGGGCGGAGGCATCCTGTGTCGCGAGCTCGATCGGAGAGGCTGGAGCGTGGCAGGGATCGACCTCTCCCGCCGGATGGTCGAGCTGGCGCACGCCCGTCTTCCCCATCTCAGCGACCGACTTGTCCAGGGCTCGATCCTCGCGCTGCCCTACGACGAGGCGAGCTTCGACGCAGCCGTTGCCACTGGAGTTCTCGAGTACGTCGAGGAGGGCCTGTCTGCCGCGGTCGGTGAGCTCGCAAGGGTGCTGCGTCCGGACGGCATCGCCGTTGTCAGCCTGCCCAACTATGGGTCGATCCAGGTCGGCTGGCGCTACCGCGTCCTCCACCCAACCTTCCGCGTCGTGAAGAGGCTCTTCGGTCGCAGGCCGCCTCCTCCGCGCCGAATTGTGTCGCTTGACGATCTGCGCGCCGCGCTGGCAGCAGCGGGCCTCGTCGTCGAACGGCTCGAGATTGTCGGCGCAAGAACCCTTCCCGGCGTCATTGCCGACCGCCTGGAACGGTCGCGGTCGCGCGCGATGCGGCGTTTCGGCACACAGTTCGTCCTGCGAGCACGCAAGTCTTTCTCGTGAGACAGGCGGTCCTCTGGTGCGTAGCCGCCGTTGTGGCGCTAGCGGTGGCAGCCGCGAGCCCGTCGGCCGGGTCGAGCGCGCCCGGGCAAGCGGAAGCGACGATCGTGACCGTCGCAGGCACCGGCACCGACGGAGCGACCGGCGACGGCGGTTCGGCCACGGCTGCGGCGATCAACCACCCACGCGGTATCGCTGTATTGGCCGACGGCAGCTTCGTGTTCGCCCAACCGTTCATTCCCATGGTGCGGCGGGTGTTGCCGGACGGCACGATCTCAACGGCGGTGGGCACCGGGGAGCGCGGATACGGGGGCGACGGTGGACCTGCGACGCGCGCACTGCTGGATCTCGTCCACGGAGTGGCGGCGCTACCGGACGGCAGCTTCGTTGTCGACGACATGGGCAACAACCGCATCCGACGCGTGTGGCCCGACAATACGATCACGACTGTCGTAGGGACCGGCGAGAACGCCTTCGCTGGTGACGGCGGGCCGGCCAGCGCTGCAGCGATAGCGTTGCCGCGCGGTGTGGCGGCACGGCCGAACGGCGAACTGCTGATCGCCGACACCGGGAACGCGCGTGTCCGTCGCGTCTCCCCTGCAGGAGTCATCAGCACGGTCGCGGGTACGGGCGAGAAGGGCTTCTCGGGAGACGGAGGCCCGGCGACGGCCGCTCGGCTCAACAGGCCGTTCGCGGTCGCCCCTCTACCCGGCGGGGCGTTCCTGATCGCGGACCTCGACAACAACCGGATCCGTCGCGTCGCAGCGGACGGGAGCATCACGACCGTGGCCGGCACTGGAGACGCGCGCTTCTCCGGCGACGGTGGACCCGCTCATGCCGCCAGCCTCAACCTCCCGCACGCTGTCGCGGCCCTCCCGGACGGCGGCTTTCTTATTGCCGACACGTACAACCACCGTGTCCGTCGTGTCGACCCGAACGGGAGGATCACGACCGTGGCGGGCACTGGCACAGCCGGGTACTCGGGCGACGGGGGTCCTGCGATTCGTGCAGAGCTCAACCTCCCCAAGGCGCTGGCGGTGCTTCCCGGATGGATCCGGGTTCTTGGTCGGCGACGCCGGGAACAATCGCGTGCGGCTCGTCCGTTTTCCGCGTGACGTGCCGCCGAGGATCGTCGCCCACTCGCTCCGGCGCATTCCGCTCAGCGGGACGACGAGCTATGTGTTCCGCTTTCGCGTGTGTGACGACTCCCGAGCGAGCCTCAAGGCTGAAGTTCGCGCGAACGAACAACGAGTTGCAACGCAGACAAGCTCCTCGTTCACGCGCAGGCTTTCCTCCACTGGCGGTGGCTGCCGGCCGTACCGACTCTCATGGCGACTCTCTGGTCGGCTGATTCCACCCCGGCAGGTCATCGCCCGGTTGCGCGTCCGCGACGCGGGAGGCGCGTGGAGCAACGAGGTCGTCGACCGCGCCTGAGCCGGACGGCGCGGCTTGGTGGCACGCAGGCGTCTGGTACGCCGAGCGCCGCTCAGCCGGGGCGCGCGCCCACGAGCCAGTAGGCCGACGCACTGATTGGATACGTCAGCACTCCGCGGAAGCCGAGCGCGGATACTTCCCTCTCCGCGCGAAGAGCGGGAATCGTCGCTCCGATCCACGTCTTCGCATCTCCGGGGACACGCGATCCCAGAACGCGCGCGGCGCGGGCCCGGAGCGATCGCCGACCGAGAAGCTGCACCTGGAAGCACATGCCGGGCCGCAGGACACGGAGAATCTCTCTGAAGTACGCCCATACGACATCTTCGTAGGGCAGATGGTGGAAGACGAGGTATGAGAAGCAGTAGTCGATCGATTCGTCCTCGACTTCCCTGAGGTCATAGCCCGACCCGAGGATGAATCGCGCCTCGACCGGGCACAGCTCCTCGCCCAGGCGGACCATCTCGGGTGACACGTCGATGCCCCAGACCTCCGAAAAGAACTCGGCGTGTCCAGGGAACAGCCGCCCAGGCCCGCAGCC
Source organism: uncultured Gaiellaceae bacterium (assembly GCA_963736935.1). Lineage (GTDB taxonomy): Bacteria > Actinomycetota > Thermoleophilia > Gaiellales > Gaiellaceae > GMQP-bins7. Next base: position 7,441 of record CAVTQX010000002.1, read on the forward strand.
GATCTCCAGAATGCGCTTTCCCGCCGAATCGAAGCCCAGCCGCTCGAACGCCGGGGGTAGCAGCATCGATACCTCCGCCCGCCCCCCGGCATAGAACGCATCCGTGTCCCACGTCCGCCGTCTCGTGTCGACGTAGTGAAAATCCGAGCGAGCGTCCCACGAGCGTCGCATCCGATCGGCCATGCTTGCGAGGCGAGTTACGTTGGGATCGTTCTCCGCCTCTGCCACATGAGTTACGGGGTCGTTGCTGGCTGCGTGCGTGCAACCGACTGAAGGATGATGCGTTCTCCGGTCGCTGCCGAAGAGTAGGCGGCTTCGATCACGCGGAGCGCGTCACGGGCCTCACTCCCACTCGATGGGGGCTCACGGCCCTGTTCGAGTGCGACAGCGATCTTCCGGAACAGAGCCCCTGTCGCGGCAACGCCGGGATTCCGTGGGTTGCGGGCGATCGTCTTGCGCTTCATCCCCTCCTCCACCCAGGCCGTTCCGCCGAGCCCGAACAGCACGCGGATCCCGGGGCGTTGGGCGCGCTTCATGCCCGCCTGGAGGAGGACGCGGCCGCCGTGTGAGGCACGAAGCGATGCGTGCTCGCAGTCCGCCCGTAGCTCGATGTACCGCGTTCCGGCGCGGCAGAGCCGGTCAATCGTGATCTGTGCCAGCCGGGAACCCGGGAACTCGAGCGTGACGAGGTGGATCGCGTCCGCCTTGCGATCAGGTTCGAGACCGCTCGAGTGGCGGGCGTACACGGCTTCCGGAACCTCGCCATAGAGATAGAGGAGGAGATCGACGAGGTGGACTCCGCCTTCGAACAGCGTCCGGTTCGGCATGGCGGCGCGCCAGGGAGTGGTCTCGTCCCATGGCGGCAGGTTCATGAGCTGCACAATCTGGCAGAAGACCAGACGCCCAGTGTCGGGTGCGCCGACTCGCTCCTTGACGGCACGGAAGATCGGTTTCTCCCGATACTGGTGGTTCACGGCGATGCTGCGGCCGGCTGCAACTGCGGCGGCGAGGACGCGGTCGGCTTCTTCGACGGTGGAGACGAACGGCTTCTCGCAGATCACGTGAGCCCCGCCCTGAAGCGCGCGGATGCAGATGTCCGCGTGCGAGTCCGGAGGCGTACCGACGACAACGACGTCCGGTCTCGCGGAGTCGAGCAGCTCCTCGAGCGTCGCGAACGCCGGTGTTCCGGTCCGCTGCGTCCAGGCACCCCGCTGCTCCTCGACGCCATCAACTCCGCCGACGAGCTCGGCTCCGGGCACGGATCGGAGCGCGGGCTCGTGGAAGGCGCGGGCGGCCCAGCCGAGGCCGACGAGACCGAAGCGCATCGGCGCGGATCTTAGCGGGGTTCTCCCACCACTTCGTGCGCGAGGAGCACTCGGACTCCCTCCCGCGCGCACCATGTGGCGATCTCCGGAGCCGTCCGCGCCAGCTCCGCGCGCGTATGGGCCAGGTCGCCGCCGAGGAGCACGCGACCGTCATCCACGTCGGCGAGCATCGAAAGGTGACCCGGCGTGTGTGCCGGTGTAGGCACCAAGAGAAGCGAACCGTCCCCGGCGATGTCGAAGGAGCCGGCGAAGGGCCCGACGGCCGGGCCGTCGATTTCAACCAGATGCGCCTCGAGCCCTGCTGGCCAGCGTTGCGGGATGTAGCCGCGCATCCTGCCCAGCGGCCCCTGGGCGCGCCGCCACTCCGTTACCGAGACGATCACGTCTGCCCGCCGAAACGATCTCGACTGTGCCGATGTGGTCCGTATGGAGGTGCGAGAGGACGACCCAACGCACGTCGCCGGGGTCGAGGCCGCGTGCTCGGAGCTGTCCTGGCAGCTCGTCTTCGGGCTCGAGCTCGAAGCGCGAGACCCGCAGGAAGGGGTGCCAGCGCTGGTGGTAGCCCGGTTGGCTTGCAGCCGCCGTCTGCCCCGTGTCGAAGACGCATAGCCCGAGGGTGTGCTCCAGGACGAACGCATTCACCGGCAGCGTCGCGTCGCTCCATCCCCCGGGCAGGTATCGGCGCAAACCCCGCTCGCGCCGCTTCGATCGGACGCGACCGGTGGAAAAGCATTCGAGGCGCATCAGCGAGGTTCGCGGCTTCGGCTGAGCAGGTGAGCAACGATGCCGGCAGGCACGGCCGCAACTCCGACGAGATGGTGCAGCGCGTGAAGGCCGATGCCAGTCACGGCCATCGAAGGGCCGCGTCGCCGCGCGAGCAGTACGTAGAAGCGGGCGTTGAGAGCGACGAGGATGAGCGTCGCGCCTGTCGCGAGCCGCAGTCTTCGACGCACGAGAGCGAGGACGGCCACGATGGAAGCGAGCGCACTCAGCCGGTGCCGTGGGCCGAGGTTCAGCGCGGAGGAGGCCTTCCGACGACGCAGCATCAGCTCGACCCAAGGAATCCCGCGACGCCTGAAGTCAGTCCGCACCATCTCCCACAGGCTCCAGTGCTTCAGGTGCGTGCCCTGGAGGTGGGGATCGAGCACGATGAGGGCACGATTCGCAGCAAGCCGCGCGCCGAGCTCGATGTCCTCGATCGAGGGGACGGAGTAGCGTTCGGCGTCGAAGCCGCCAGCGTCGAGGAAGGGGTCGCGGCGGATCGCACCCAGTCCGGCCCAAAACGTCGGCACGGGTCCTGCTCCCTCCTGGTGAACGAAGTGGTGGAGGAGATTGCGAAACGCCGAGACAACGCCCGGAGCCGCGGGTGAGTCGTCGTACGACCCGAACAGCGCTACGAGCTCCGGATTGAGGTCGAAAGCTCGCCGGACGCGCGCGAACGCGTCGTGATGAGGGAGAACGTCGGCGTCGACGAAGACCAGTACTTCGCCGGATGCCTGACGTGCACCGTCGTTGCGCGCAGCCGCCGGGCCGACGCCCTCCGTTGCAACGATCAGCTCTTCCGGCGGATCGTCGGCGTTCCGGATCGCTTCGAGGCACGTAGCCAATGTTGGAGGCGAGTTCGTGGCCGGCACGATCGCCGTCAGGCGTGGCACCGGCCGAATCCTACGGGCGGCGGGTCGACGGCTCGCCGATCCGTACCAACGTTCCCTTCGTCGGCGGCTCTCTCGAATGACGAAGGCCGCCTAGGGCATGTCGTCATCGTCGAAGATCCGCATCGTCGGACCGCTTGCCTTATACGAGAACCAAGTGACGGTGGGAGTGGTGACCGGCTCCTTATGCGCGATGAGGTACGCGGCGAAGGCCCGCACGAACTCCTCTCCGTAGCGGCCCTCGGCGATAAGCATCGAGCGATTGTCGACCGTTACCCGTCTCAGCTCCAGGGACGCGGCGTCTGTCCCTTCCTCCAGCTGGTGGGCCAGTCTTTGCCGTGAGGCACGATCACGACTAGCTCTCGTTCCAGTTCCGTGGTGCTCCTCCGAGCAGGCTCGACTGCAGAACGGGTCGCGCATCCGCACGGAGACCTCCGGGAGCCCCCCACCGCACACGGAGCACCGTCCCAGTCTCGCCGCAGTCAGTGATTGCTCCTGCGGCTGCTCGGGTCCATGCCCCGAGTATCTACAAACGCCACCACATCCGAAATTTGGCAACGACCATCCCGGAGTCGCGGACTGATACCGCTGGCGGCTACCAGGGCAATTGCCGGCCGAGCACGCGTTCGAGCGGCTCCCGGTCTGGCTCGTAGACCGCGCGAAGACGAGCCCTGACCGCCTCACTCATAGGAGGCTTGCTACCTCGCCGGAGCACAAGTCTCTCGACACGAGTGCGCCAGGGCTCCGGAAAGATCGCACGGCCGGCCCGGAGTGCCCGTTGCGAGGCCATCAGCCTCCCGGCCGCCCAGTTGCGCGGGAGTGCGAACGAGTTGTGGGCATCGGGCGGAAGCTCGTCGGCCGGAGAAGGGTCGGCACCGAGAAACTCGAGGATCGAGCGGACCTCGCCATGGGCGTCGCTCCGAAGATCTTCGAGAAAGCCGATGTGAACCTGGTCGCCGAACACGCTCAGGTAGCGCTCGACGTGTGTGGTGTAGAAACCGGGGTAGACGAGGAGCTTGTATGGATCGGCGTCGATCCGAGTGTTGGGTTCATCGAGCTCCTCTGCAACGACCGCTTCAAACGGACGGGTCTCCAGGCCGAACTTCACGTAGCTCCAATAGTCTGAGTACGCCCGCTCGGCGGGGTCGCGGAGCGAGATGAGAATGCGTGCCTCGGGCACGGTCCGTTTGATGAGCTCGGGGCTTGCCTCGTCCAGCATGTAGCGCGTACTCGCTTCCCCGAGCCACGTCTCGCGGGTCGCACCCGCGAAGAGTCCCAGGTACTCCGCTTCGGTGAGCGCCAGATCCGGGGGAAACGAACCCATGAAGAAGTGCGGCTCCTTGAATGGCGACATGTAGATGTCCGGGTGGAGGTTGAGGTACCTCCAGAGCGAAGTCGTGCCGCCCTTGGCGGCGCCGACGATGAACAGGTTTGGCCAGCGCCTTCGCATGCAATGACTCTAGAGATGGCTCCGGCCCGGCTGATTGGCCGAGAACGTCAATGGATAAGCGGAGCTGACGTTAGGGCAAGCCTCGATGGTTCCTGGCCTGCGGCCTTTCGCCAGTCCCGCCTAGGCCGTGGAGACCTCCCGACTGGAGACCTTCGCCGACGGTGTCTTCGCGATCGCCGCGACGCTTCTGATCATCGACGTCTCCGTGAACGCTTCCGGCGCAGAGCTCGGGGCGGAGCTCAAGCACTCCTGGCCGCAGTACGCCGTACGCAGTCTCGTTCCTGATAATCGGGATCTGGTGGGTCAACCATCACGCCCACATGGCGGTGATCGATCGCGTCGACCGGACCCTTCTCTTCGCCACCATCGCGATGCTCGCGTGCATCGCCTTCCTCCCCTTTCCGACGAGGCTCGTCGCCGAGCACTTCCGCGACGACGGCGTGCGTGCGGCGGCGATCACCTACGGCTTGACCATGACCGCCTCGGCGATCTGCTTCGCGTTCTGTTGGCTCCATGCCGCACGCAGGCGTCGCTTGATCGCAGAGACAGCTGACCAGCGCACCGTCAGCGGCATGTCGCGCTCCGTCCTCCCGGGAGTTCCGATCAATGCCGCCGCGACGCTCGTCGCGCTCTGGAGCCCGTATACGGCGCTCGCGCTGTTTGCCGCACTTGCGCTGTTCTACGTGCTCGGGAGCTCAGTGTTCGAACGCGACTGAGAGGGCTCCGCGACTACGGGTTTGCCAACGGCGGTTTCCAGCGTGTTTCCAATTCGGCCGCCCTCTGCGCTTACTCGGTTCCTCCTGCCGACGTGAGCCAGACGGGGGCGGCAAGGTCGAGTCCCAGCCCTTCGATAGCACTCGCAGGATTGCCGCGGACGATCGTGAGCCATCCACGCGGGTCGAAGAGCAGACCGTACTCCCCAGGTGCGAAGTCCGCATAGGTCGCCCCTCGCTTGGCCTTCGCCGATCCGGATGTCGCTTCGATCAAGAGCATGCGCTCGTCGGCGAGGCTCGCGGCAGTCAGGTCGTCCGGTCGCACATTCAGGTGGACATTGCCAAAGCGATTGAAGTCGATCACCTCGCATGCGATCTTGCCCGGCTCGATCTCCGGCTCGGCCAGGGAGATGACCGCAAGTGTGCCCGGATCGAGGTCTGTCCCCAGGTCCCCGATGGCCATGCCGGCCGCGAGCCGCGCCGTTGCGGGACAGAGGGTGTCGGGAGCGCGAAACGACTCTGCATGGGGCTGGCGAATCACGTCGCGAGACGTGAGCTCGACGGCGCTCGATATTCCTCCGGCCGCTGCCCACGCGAGGGACAGGACTCCGTTGTCGGGGCCGACGAAGGCTCGTCCGCTCACGGTCTCGATCGCGATCTCTCGATCCTTGCCGACATTGGGATCCACCACGGCCAGACTCACCGCGTTCCGCGGGATGTACGGCACGGAGTCCGCGAGGAGTAACGCTCCCGCGGTCACTTCGAGCGGTCGGATCAGGTGCGAGAGGTCGACGATTGGGCACTGTGGAGCGATCCCACTCATGACCGCGTGGCAGAGTCCGACCCATTCGTTACCGAGTCCGAAGTCGCTGAGGAAGACGATCGGCCGCGTCGACGACATCGCCGCCAAGCATGCTTGCGCAGGGCGTTCGACGCAAGGGCAGTTGCTTTACCTGCGGGGGCGAGGCGAGCCCGGAAGCCCTCTGACGGACTCGAACCGTCGAACGGTGCATGCCCGTAGGAGGCTACGAGGCATCAAAGACGCTGTTGCGCAAGATGCGCCCTAGCACCATCGCCGCCAGAAGCGGCGCCGCCACGAGGACCGCGATGACGAGCAGCGCGGTGAGCAGAGGAACTGCGGGCGTGGCGCCTTCCCCACTCACCGTCGGCATCGCCGGCTCTTCAGGCAACGCCAGGAGCCCTGGCGTCGAGGTGGCACTCCGGCGCGCTGGGCGGTCGACCTCCGGCCGCCCGATCGGCGCGGTGGGCTGCTCGATCAGGTGTCGAGCGACGAGAAGTTCGTGGAACACCTGGCGGGCTTCTCTGCGGAACCCGAGGTGCCTCGGAAGTCGCGGATGCACCGGGAACGGTGCGTGGACGGATCGCATGTGCAGCCAGCTGTTGAGATACGTCGTGGGATTTACCGCCCCGTCGTATCGGAGCCGGAGCAGCTGATGCGGGTGAACCTCGAAGTGGAGGTGCGGCGGACTTGCAAAGGCATCACCGGTGTTGCCGACGAAGCCGAGCACGTCTCCAGCCCTCACGTGCCTCGTGTGAAACACCCTCGGGGCATAGCCGGAGAGATGCGCATAGTAGAACTGGTTGGCTGCCGTGTCCCGCACCCAGAGCCGCCAGCCGCCGCGCTTGTGCCAGCCGACGCGGTTGATCGTTCCGTTCGCGACCGCGACGACCGGGGCACCGAGGGCGGCGAAGATGTCGTCGCCGTGGTGCCATTTTCCGTGGACGTCTCCTCGGAACGCGCCGTAGGAGTCGCCGTAGCCCGAGACACCGACGATGGGAAAGACGTAGCCGCGCTGACCGAGCGGAGGTGTGACCGTAAGCGGCTTCGAGACTCGATGCCGATGCTTCTTGCGATGCGGATGCACCGGTCCCACGTTCCCGGGCGGCGAATCGGACAGCCTCGCCTCATGAGGGACACCGCGAGTAGGAGCTGCCCTCCGAGGCGGTGACGAGGCGGTTGTTGTCGACGTCGGCGGCGCCGTTGTCGTGGTCTCCGCAGGGGTAGTCGTCGCCTCCGCGCTCGTCGTGGTCGTCGTCTCGGTGCTCGTCGTGGTCGTCGTTTCCGTCGTAGTCGTTGTCTCGGTGCTCGTCGTTGGCTCGGTCGTTGTGGGCGGAGCGTCCGCAAGGGCCGACGCCGCGGCAGCTCCGCTTCCGAAGAGGACCGCCGTTGCGAGTGTCGCCATCAGCTTCGGGAGAACCACCGACGGGATTATCCGCGCTTATCGAACGTGCTTCTGCACCAAGCGATTGGGCTGGAGGACGATCGCACCGCCACATTCACCACGCGCCTGGGCGACCGATCGGCTGTCAGTTGCCTGCGCGGCTCCGCAAAAGCCCGATGACGGACTCCAACCGTGAACCTCCTGACCACGACCGAGCGTAGGATCGCGCTGTGGAAGATCTCCTCGAACGCCGTGACCCCTCTTTGGAGCATGCCCTTGAGCTCCTCATGCGCGTGCGCCACGAGGCCGAGCAGCGATCACTCTCGCTCGCAGCAGCGGTGGTGGACTCCGCGGGCCAGCTCGTAGCGAGCCAGCGTATGGACGGAGCGACTCTCGGAGCCATGCAGCTGGCACTCGGAAAGGCATTCACTGCGGTGCTGTGGGGCGTCCCGAGCGGCGACTTCATGAGGAGCACGCAACCGGGCGGGGACGATTGGGGCTTCAACGTCACGGATCCGAGGATCGTCGTGTACGCGGGAGGGGTGCCGCTCTTTGCGGACGGCCGACTCGTCGGCGCAGTCGGTGCAAGCGGTGGCACGGCGGATGAGGACGAGGCATGCGTCAGCGCCGCCGCGAAAGCCGCCGGGTTCGAGGTCGTTGAGGCCAGTTAGGCTAATCGCCTGGGTTCGCCACGTGTGGGTTTCCATGGTGTTTCCACAGAAGGTGGACTCAACGCGAGAGCACAGCCACGACGCTGCATCAGTGCGGTACTAGGGTTCACAGTGATGGAAGGCAGGCCACAGAAGCACCTTGCTCTGATCATCGCGCGGGAGCTAGCGTCGCAACTCGCGACCGCGACGTTCATCGCCGATACGGCCGGTGACCTCGTCTTCTACAACGAGGCCGCGGAAGAGATCCTGGGTCGAACGTTCGCCGAGGCCGGGACGATGTCGGCAGAAGGCTGGACTTCGCAGTTCCGCCTCGAGGACCTGGACGGCGCTGCCATGCCGCTGGAGCGCATGGCAGCGGGCGTCGCCCTCTTGGAGCGAAGGCCCGCCCACGGCAAGCTCTGGATGACCGGCCTCGACGGCGAACGGCGGTTGATCTCGGTAACAGCTGTACCGCTCTTCGCATCCGGCACCGAGTTCGTCGGAATGATCGCCCTGTTCTGGCAGTCGACCGTGGACGACGCTTGACGTGTCGTTCCGGGTGAGGGTCTGGGGGTGCCGCGGGTCGGTTCCCACGCCCGGCGAGGCGACGGTTCGCTTTGGCGGCAACACGCCATGCGTCGAGGTACGAACCGGCGACGGAGCTCTGCTCATCCTCGATGCGGGCACGGGGCTCCGCCGGCTTGGCGCGCAGCTCGAGTGGGATGCCGCCTTGCATGTGCTGGTCACCCATCTGCACCTCGACCACGTCGAAGGCTTGAGGTTCTTCGCGCCGTTCTGGCACGCAGAAACGGAGTTGCACATCTGGGGCCCGCCTTCGCCGCTGCACTCACTCGAGGAGCGCATCACACGAGCGTTCTCGCCTCCGCTCTTCCCGATTGAGCTCACCGATACGCCGGCAAAGGTGACGTTCCACGACGTGCCTCATGAACCATGGGAGATCGAAGGCGTTCAGATCGAGGCGCAGACGGTGTCCCACCCGGACCGACGCTCGGATACCGACTCTCGCTGAACGGGGCGGCGCTCGCGTACATCCCAGACCATGAGCCTGTCCTCGGTGTCGAGCTCGCGGACCTCGAACCGGAGTGGATCTCCGGCCACGCGCTCGCCGACCACGTCGACCTGCTGCTTCACGACTGCCAGTTCAGCGAGATCGAGTACTCGTCCAGGGTCGGCTGGGGTCACTCGAGTGTCGGGCACGCGGTCGAATTCGCCCAGCGGGCCGAAGCTCGTCGCCTGGTGCTGTTTCACCATGACCCGGACCGCTCGGACGATGGCGTCGACAGGCTCGTGGAACGCGCCCGAGACCTGTGGGGCGACGACTCGGGAGATGCTCCCGTTGCCGCATCCGAGGGCATGACGCTCGACATCCCGTAGCCCATCCTCGCGATGATCGTCTAGCAGAGCAGCAAGTGCGCCGCTGCGGCACGGCGGCGGTGCGAGAAGTGCAACCGGCGTAGGTGCGCGACGATCTAGCGCGTCCGAGCACGAACCGCTCTCGGAGCTTCCGTGACGGGCCAGACCACCACGGCTAACTCCCCAGAGCAGACGTTCTGATCGCTAAGACGTAGGGAAGGCTGGTAGTATTCCCGCCTGCGCTGCCCAGGCCCCATCGCGAGGGTTGCTCGAGGGGGTGGTGGGTAGCCCTCGCATGCCCGTACGCGCGGGTCCGACCCGATCCTGTGAGCAGTTACCCACACGCCCGCGCGACCGACCGACCATCGGGCGCCCGCGCGCATCACGTCGGCGAACTACGACTTCTGGCGAGGAAGTCGATCTGCCTCGTAGCTCGTGAGCAACCTTGGAGTGACGGCCGGACGTGCCACAGGGCGCAGGAAGCGACTCGCAATCGCGGTCACATGTGCGCAAGACTTCCCCCGTGGATGTGCCGGACGTGGGGTACGCCCGAAGCGGCGACGTCGCCATCGCCTACCAGGTGATCGGCGACGGCCCGTTCGACGTCGTGCTCGTGCACGACTGGGTGTCGAACCTCGCCTGGGCATGGCATACGCCGCACTCGCGGAGTTTCTACGAGCGGCTCGCTGCTTTAGCGCGGGTGATCGTGTTCGACAAGCGAGGCACCGGGCTCTCGGACCGGCCTCGGTTCTTTCCCGATCTCGAGTCGAGAATCGACGACCTCCGCGTCGTTCTTGACGCGGCCGGGAGCGAGCGTGCGGCGCTCGTCGCCTCGCATGAGGGCTGCTGGATGGCGTCGCTCTTCGCGGCGACGTACCCAGAGCGCACTCGGAGCCTCGCCCTCTACCACCCCTGGCTTGGGCGCTCGGATTCGCGCATCTCGCGCCCCTCGGAGGAGGACGTGCCGAGTTGCGGGAGCGATGGGGAACGGACGCGTTTGCGGACGAGACCCTGGACTTAATGCCGACGCTTGCAGGCGACGAGGAGTTTCGTATCTGGAACCGGAACTGGGACCGGCTCTCGGCGAGCCCGTCAGGAGCGTATGCCTACTGGACCATGCTCACAGAGATCGAGTTCCGGGACATCTATCCGGCGGTTCACGTCCCGACGCTCGTCCTCTATCGGGCATACCGGCCTGACGCTCGCGAGATCTACGGCGACGTCGCGCGGCTGATTCCGATGCCCGCCTGGTCGAATTACCGGGGAACGACTACGCGGGCATCTTCCTCGAGGAGCCCGCGCGCGAGATCGAGGCGTTCCTCCGCGACCTCCCCGCGCACGCGGAACCGGAACGCATCCTGACCACCGTGCTCGTCACGGACGTCGTCGGCTCGACGGAGCGGTTGTCCGAGCTCGGCGACGCGAGTTGGCGCGATCTCGTCGAGCGGCACCACGATCTGGTTCGTCGTTTGCTGAGTCGCTATCGCGGGACGGAGATCGATACCGCCGGGGACGGCTTCTTCGCGACCTTCGACGGGCCCGCCCGTGCCATCCGCTGCGCGCTCGCTATCCAAGGCGAAATCGCTGAACTAAGATCTTCGCGAGCCGGCGTCCACACCGGCGGATCCCGAGATCATCAACAGGAAAGCCGGGAGGTCTTGCGATCGTTGTGGGCGCCCGCATCTCCGCTGCCCCGGTGCGGGCGAGGTGCTCGTGTCGGGGACCGTCAGAGATCTCGTCTCAGGATCCGGGATCGAGTTCGAGGACAGGGGCGAGCACGAACTAGAAGAGCATGCCAGGTCAGTGGTTGCTGCAGTCGACTCCGCGTGACTGCACGAGCGTCAGGTCTCCCGTTTCCAAATCGTTTCCAGCCGGGAGCTTCCGACCCGCCGCCTCACGACCGCCGATCCCGCAACACCAGGAACCATGCGGGATCTCGCCAAGCCCTCTGACGGACTCGAACCGTCGACCCCCTCCTTACCATGGAGGTGCTCTACCGACTGAGCTAAGAGGGCAAGGTCGCTCAGTGTACTGACCCTCAAAACCACGTCCGATCGCAGCCACGCGGCCGCGAAGCGGCCGCCTTCAGGGATTCTCGCGAGCGGGATCCGCACGAGCGGATCCGCTCTGCGGACAGGTGCAGGGGGGAGGATTCGAACCTCCGAAGGCTGAGCCAGCGGGTTTACAGCCCGCCCCCTTTGGCCACTCGGGAACCCCTGCGGGGCGCGCAATTGTAGCCGCGGCTCGCTGCACGTCCTACGATCGCGGGATGGAGCGTTTCGACGTGCTCGTCGTCGGTGCCGGGCCGGCAGGATCGGCCACGGCGATCCACCTCCAACGGGCCGGGATGCGCGTTCTCCTCGTCGACAAGGCGCGATTCCCGCGCGACAAGCCGTGTGGCGGAGGACTCACGGGGCGCGCGCTTCGGCATCTGCCATGTGCGGTCGACGCTGTCGTGGAGCACGTTGTCGATCGCATGGTCGTCCGCGTCCGGTACCGAGCGAAGGTCGCGCGGAAGAGCGCGGAGCCGCTCATCGAGATGACGCAGCGGCGACGGCTCGACCTCCATCTCGCCGAGCAGGCGGCGGCCACCGGGGCAGAGTTCCGCGACGGAGTCGCCGTGAGCGACGTCGAGCTCGGTGACGCCGGCGTGACCGCACGCGTCGGCTCGCACCTCGTCGGTGCGCGCTTCCTCGTCGGTGCCGACGGGGCCAACGGTGTCGTCGCGCGGTCGGCCGGGCTCGGCGAGGGCATCGTCCGCGGCATAGCGCTCGAGGGCAACGTCGCGTGGAGCGCGCTCGAACGCACCCCGTACGCCGGAACGGCCTGGGTCGAGCTCGGCATCGTGCCCGGCGGCTACGGCTGGGTGTTTCCGAAGGGCGATCATGCGAACCTCGGAGTAGGGGGCTGGCTGACGGAAGGGCCCCACCTGCGCGGGCATCTGGACCGCCTCGCGCGTGCTCACGGGGTCGATCCGTCCGCGGTCACCGACGTACGCGGGCATCGCCTGCCGATGCGCGAGCTCGGCTCGCCCGCGGCTCGAGGCCGGGTGCTCCTCGTCGGGGACGCGGCCGGGCTCGTCGATCCACTGTCCGGAGACGGCATGTACGAGGCGTTCGTCTCCGCACGGCTCGCCTCCGACGCCATCGTCGACGGGCGTCCGGAGCAGTACGAGCACGCGCTCGCAGCAGCGCTCGATCGACATGCCGCGGCGTCGTGGAAGGGAAAGCGCGCGGCCGACCGCTATCCACGAGCCTGCCTGGAGGCGCTTCGAGCACCCGGAGTCTTCGGTGCAGTCGCGGCGTTGCTCCGTGGAGACCTCGAGCATCCGAGCGAGGCTCGCGGCCTCGCGCGGCCGCCTCTGCGCGCGCTGTCACGCCTGGCGCGCCACGCGACACCCTCGGGATGACCTAAAGAGCCGTCCGGCTCGTGCCGATGCACGAGCTGTCCATGGATCTCAGCGCCGTGCTCCGGCACGCCGTCGAGGCGGGCGCCAGCGACGTCCACCTGAAAGTCGGACAGCCGCCGGTGTTTCGCTCCGACGGCGAGCTCGCTCCAGCCGCCGACTTCGGCGCGCTCGGCGACGCCGAGCTTCAGGCCGTTCTCGATCAGTCGGTGACGACCGTGCAAGCCGTCCAGGGCAGCTACGCGGGCTAGCGCGACGTGAACGTCGCCGCAGCCGCCTTCGTCCTCGCGCCGGCTCTCGCGCTCGGCAGCTTCCTGAACGTCGTGGTCGCGCGCGTGCCTGTGCGCCGCTCGATCCTCCGGCCACCATCGTCGTGCGGGAGCTGCGACACCGAGATTCTGTGGCGAGACAACATCCCCGTCCTCTCCTACGCCCTCCTCCGCGGGCGTTGTCGGCACTGCGACGCGTCGATCTCGCTCGTCTACCCCGCGGTCGAGGTGCTAACGGCGATCCTGATCGTGTCGTGCGTCGCCGTGTTCGGCCCGACCGCGGAAGCCGCCCTCGCTGCGGCGTTCTGCTCGGTGCTCGTCGTGCTCTCGGTGATCGACGTGAACCATCGCATCGTCCCGAATCGTGTGGTCCTGCCCGCCACGGCGGCGACCCTGGTCGCGCACACCCTGATCGATCCGAGCCCCGCGTGGCTCGTATGGGCATTAGTCGCCTCCGGCGCGCTCTTCCTCGTGGTCCTCGCCTATCCCAAGGCCCTTGGTATGGGGGACGTGAAGCTGGCGCTCCTTCTCGGTGCGATGCTCGGTGCCTCGGTGGCGGTCGGCCTGATGATCGGTCTCTTCGCAGCGCTCGTTCCGGCAGCAGTTCTCGTGTCTCGGCATGGCGGTGCGGCGCGCAAGATGGGCGTCCCGCTCGTGCCGTTCCTGGCATTCGGCTCGGTGGTTGCCTTGTTCTTCGGTGACGCCATTCTCGCCGCGTACCTCAGGCTCTTCTGAGCCCGCGTCAAGCAGCTCTCAGCTCTGTCACGGAGTGGATATCGGCACCCGTTCGAGATGGCGCTTGAAAAAGCGAAGAGGCGCGGTTTCCGCGCCTCTTCGGTGGTTCGGGCTCGCGACTCGTTTACGTGCAGGTCGCGTTGTTCTTGTACGAGGAGCTCGAGGGGTCCGGGCCTGAGACGCTCCACGTCTTGCCGCTCACGGTGTCCGTGATGCAGTAGGTCGTCGCCGTCACGGCTGCGACGGTCAGCGTGTTCGAGATACCCGAGTCGATCGCCTTGAGCTTGGCGACGGTCATGCCCGTGTACTCGCCTGCGCCACCTGCCGGAGCGTCGTCGGCGACGTACGCCTCTGCCGACGGCAGTGCCGCACGGAGGTTGGCCTTCGCTGCGTTGTTAGCCGCACGATCGCGGAACCCGAGATACGAGGGAACGGCGATCGCGAGCAGGATGCCGATGATGATGATCACGACGAGGAACTCGATCACGGTGAAGCCCTGCTCGGTGTTCCCGTCGAGGCGGTTGCGAATCCGCTTGAACATTGCCGCAACTCCTTCCGCAGTCCGCAGTCGATAGGGGATAGGGCGGGCGGATGCGGACGAAACATCGGCGGACGGTTGGGGGATGGGTACCCCAAATTGGGTGATTCGTGGGTGAGGCGACGGAACGGCTCGCGCGCGCGCTCGACCGTCCCTCCTGTTCAAGCCGGCTCCTGGCCCTGCCAATACGCGGAATGTCCATGGACGCTGCGCCGACCTCCATCGACGACCCGCTCGGCCGTGCCGCCGAGTCGGGCGCGTCCGATCTCCACCTCGTTCCCCGCGGCGCCGACCATGCGTGTCCACGGCGATCTCGTGCCACTCGCGGATGAGGAGAAGGTCATGCCGGACGCGACGCGCGACTTCAAGCCACGCGTCCCCGGCGGTATCGGCAAGGTCGTCTTGAAGGTGACGATAGCGCGCTTCTCGCGACGCTCGTCGCAGCCGGCGTCGACATCATCAAGGCGCTCGAGATCTCGGGCACGACGGCCGGAAACTGGGTCGTCGAGTCCGCGGTCGTCGGCGTGCGCGCGAAGGTGCATAAGGACGTCCCATCGCCGAGCCGCTCATCGAGAATCCTGTCTTCACACCGCTCGTCTCGCAGATGGTCAAGATCGGCGAGGAGACTGGCGAGCTCCAGAAGATGCTCGACAAGATCGCGGACTTCTACGTGGACGATGTCGACACCTCGATCGCCTCGCTGACCTCGATCATCGAGCCGATCATGATCATGGGCGTCGGCGCGATCATCGGGATCATCTTGATCGCGATGTACCTGCCGATATTCAAGCTGCTGCAGCTCGTGCAGTAGGCGTCTCAAGAGACCGGGCGGCTCGGTCGCTCGGTGAGACGGCCCGGGACTTGTAGGCTCTCGCAGGTGAGCGGCGCGGCCGCCGAGATCGTCTTCGACCACGTGACGAAGCGCTATCCGGGCCGTCCCGAGCCCGCTATCAACGACCTCTCTATGACCATTCCGGCGGGGGAGATCTGCTGCCTTGTCGGTCCGTCCGGAGCCGGGAAGACGACGGCAATGAAGATGGTCAACCGGCTGGTCGACATCAGCGCTGGGGACATCACGATCGGCGGTGTGAGCGTGCGGTCGATGGACGTGACCCAACTCCGGCGTGGGATTGGATACGTGATCCAGCAGGTCGGCCTGTTCCCGCACATGACGGTCGCGGACAACGTCGCAACGGTGCCCCGGCTTATCGGACAGCGAGATGACGAGATCCATCGGCGTGTCGACGAGCTTCTCGACCTCGTCGACCTTCCTGCCGTCGATTACCGCGCCCGCTTCCCGTTCCAGCTGTCGGGCGGGGAGCGCCAGCGAGTGGGGCTTGCCCGCGCGCTCGCGGCGAACCCTCCGGCGATGCTGATGGACGAGCCCTTCGGGGCCGTCGACCCGATCACCCGGGCACGGTTACAGCAAGAGCTTTTGCGGATCCAGCACGAACTCCGAAAGACGATCATCTTCGTCACCCACGACATCGATGAGGCAATCCTGCTCGGCGACCGGATCGCAATCCTGCGCGAGGGAGGCGTGATCGCGCAGTACGACACACCCGAGACGATCCTCGCGCATCCTGCCGACGAGTTCGTGGCCCGCTTCGTCGGCGCCGATCGCGGCCTCAAGCTCCTCGCTCTTCGGCGGCTCGACGAGCTGGAGCTGACGGCGCTCGATGGTGCCGTACGGCCCCGTGCGGCCGGGTCGACCACGCTCCGGGACGCTCTTTCGCTCATGCTCACGGCCGGCTCGAGGTCACTTGTCGTCCTTGGCGACGACGGGGAGCCGCGGGGTGTCGTCACGCTCGAGGCTCTCGCAAACCTCGAGAGATGAACGGCCTGCTGGCGCAGAACCAGCCCGTCATCCCCGACTTCGGGGAAGCGAGCGACTGCGTACAGGAGAACCGCTTTTTCTGCACTGATTGGGTGCGCGACAACTGGAGCGGGGTGATTCAGCCGGCGTTGCTCGAGCACGTGAAACTGACTCTCCTCGCCGTCGCGATCGGTTTCGTCCTCGCGTTCGCCGCCGCACTCCTTGCACATCGGTACCGGCTCGCCGAACGGCCCTTCGTTGTCTTCTCCGCGGTCGTGTACACGATTCCGAGTCTCGCCCTCTTCCAACTGCTCGTTCCCGTGACCGGGTTGACCGTCGCGACTGTCGAGGTCGCGCTCGTCGGCTACACGCTCCTCATTCTCTTCCGCAACATCCTCGAAGGGCTTCGCGCTGTACCACCGGACGTATTGGAGGCCGCTCGGGGTATGGGGTTGACGCGCAGGCAGACACTGTGGCGCGTCGAGCTTCCACTTGCAGTGCCTGCAATGATGGCCGGCCTTCGCGTCGCCGTCGTATCGACCATCGCGCTCGCGACGGTTGCGGCGTTCGTTATCCCGGAAGGCCTGGGCTATCCGATCTTCTTGGCGCTCCGAGAGGCGTTCAAGACCGAGATCATAGTCGCGGGAGGACTCGCAATAGCGCTCGCGCTCGTCGCCGACGGACTCCTCGTCCTGGTTGAGCGCGCACTGACGCCGTGGGCGCGGGCTCGGAGGAGTGCATGATCGTCGCGAACCTCGACGTCTTCGCCCACGCCGTCGAGTTCGTCATCGAGGAGCGCAGCCTGATCGCCGAGAAGACGTGGGACCATGTGCTTCTTTCAGGCGTGGCGATACTCGTTGCGCTGGCCTTGGCGTTGCCTCTCGGCATCTGGCTCGGTCACGTTCACCGCGGTTCGTTTGTCGCGATCAACGTCGCCAACGTGGGGCGCGCACTGCCGAGCCTCGCTCTTATCGCCATCGGCGTCGCTTTTCTCGGGGTCGGCTTCACGAACGTCACGGTCGCTCTCGTCGTCCTCGCTATCCCGCCGATCCTGACCAACGCCTACGTCGGTGTCGACGGCGTCGAGACGGACGTCGTGGACGCGGCTCGCGGGATGGGCATGAGCAAGGGACAGATCATCCGGCGTGTGGAGCTGCCCATGGCGCTGCCCCTCATCTTCGCAGGTATCCGCACGGCAGTGGTCTTCGTCATCGCAACGGCAACAATTGCGGCAGTTGCCGGCGGGGGCGGGCTCGGCGACATCGTTGTCAACCAGGCGGGATATGGAATCGAGGGCGTGGTGGGTGCAGCGATCTGCGTCTCGCTCCTGGCGCTCGTCGCCGATGGCGCTCTCGGGCTCGTGCAACGTCTGCTGACGCCTCCGGGGCTACGAGCGGAGGCTCGTGCGTTGGAGCCGGATGTGGTGACCGAACCACCTGACGGGTAGGGTCCTGAAGCACTGGACATTCCTAATCGGCTCCCTGGAAGGGGGTAGGGCTGTGATTCGAAAGCACAACCGGCGCGCCGCAAAGGCCGCCTTCTCGATCGCACTCGGAGTCGCTCTCGTCCTAGGTGTTGCAACCGCGGCACCGGCAGCGAGCCAAGCGACGCCGATCATCGTCGGTGCGAAGAACTTCCCAGAGCAGTACGTACTCGGGCAGCTGTATCGCCAGGCGCTCATCGCGAAGGGCTTCGATGTCCAGTACAAGGAGAACATCGGCTCGACGGAGCTGATCGACACTGCTCTCAAGAGCGGCAAGGTCACGCTCTATCCCGAGTACACCGGGATCATGCTGTCGGTCACGTTCAAGCGGAAGACGCTCCCGAAGACGGACGCCGGGACCTACGCGCTCGCGAAGAAGTTGTACGAGAAGCGCGGACAGACGCTCCTCCGGCAAACGCCGTTCCAGGATCGCGACGTGATCGCCGTCACGCGGTCGACCGCCAACAAGTACGGGCTCAGGACGTTGAGCGACCTGAAGAAGGTGCCTGACTTGACGATCGCCGGGTTCCCCGAGTGGGAGACCCGCTGGACCGGCCCGATCGGGAAGCAGTACGGCGTCACTGGCTTCGACTTCGTTCCGCTTGCGGGAATCAGTGCGTACACGCTGCTCGACAAGGGGGACGTGTTGGCCGCAGACGTGTTTACGACCGATCCGCAGCTGCTCTCGAGTAAGTACGTGCAGCTGCGCGACCCGAAGAACATGTTCGGATTCCAGCACGTGGCCCCGGTCGTGGACCGGGATCTCGTGACCGAGAATGGAGCTCGTTTCACGTCGACGATCAACAAGGTCAGCGCGCTGCTCACGGTCAGGGCCATCGCGGCCATGAACAGGGCTGTCGGTGTAAACAAGAAGCCGGCCGAGAAGGTCGCGAGTGCCTTCCTGAAGGCAAACGGCCTCAAGTAACAATCGCGAGTTCGGCCGCCGCGGCGCGCGCGTCGTGGCGGCCGTGACTGGCCAGTCCGATCCGACTAGTCAGGCTCGCCGAGGAGCTCGTCCGCGTACGTCATGCCGACGCGGC
>CAVTQX010000003.1:0-19349 GCA_963736935.1 uncultured Gaiellaceae bacterium
GCGAGCGCCTTGAAGACCGCCGCGACGTCTTCGGCCGCCCGAGGATCCATCGGCGGAAGGTCGGGCCCGCAGCAGAGCGGTTGGAGGACGCTGAGGCTCTTCATTGACGATCGTCAATGTACCACCTAGAATGCTCATCGACGTTCTTCGATGAAAGGAGATGCGATGGCCGACCCCGTCATGTGTTGCGATGGCGGCGACTGCTGCGACGGCGACGACTGCTGCTAGCCGCTCGCGTCGACGTACGTCGCATCGAGGGCCGTCGCGAGCGTTCGGTGTGCGGGGCTCGCGCCCACCAGGACCGAGCGCGCGGGATCGACGCCGTGGCGGCGCGCGAACTCGAGGACGAGGCCCGGGAGAGCCGGCCGACACCAGCACGTCGGCGGCCCTCCCGGGTGCGTGCACGAGGCGGTCTCGACGGATGCCGGGATCGAGCCCGCGAGCGCCGCGAGGTCGGCAGTCGAACCGTCGGGCCGCCAGTCGAAGAGGAGGTGCGGTGCTGAGCTGTCGAGCGACTCCGGAAGCCGCTCCGCAGCGGCGGCTCCCACGAACACGCCGGGTCGTCCCTGCCGTGGTGCCCGCACGAACGGCACTCGCTCGATGCTTGCGAAGCCCTCGTCGTCGCCCGGCGGCTCGAGCTCGCGTAGCGACCGCATCTGCTGCGTGGGCGTGAGCACGCCGGGCTCCTGCCGAGCCGCGGCCTTCAGCTCGGGCGGCGCGAGAAGCCGGCCGAAGCGGTCGAGCAGCCGCTCGACGAGGTTGACCTGCGCCTGTCCGAGCGGCGTGTCGAGCCAGATGCAGCGTACGGCCAGGCCGTGGCTCGCCGCGGTCGCGACGACGTCGTTCCGCCATGCGCGCGAGAGGTACGTGTTGTCGAGGACGATCTCCCGCGCGCCGGCGGCGAGGGCGTCGTCGAGCGCGGCAGCGAGCTGGCGGAGCGTGCCGCCGCGCTCGTCCCGATTGAGTCTCAGGTAGCCCCGCTCGACGTACTCCTCCGCGAGGCGCGACTTCCCCGCGCCCTGGATGCCCATCACCAGCACGACGTCGCCCGTTCGCCTCCGACGGCTCGTGCTGCGGCGCCCGGCGGCGCCGAGTAGCGCCTGCTCGTCGGCGCCGAGCTCCAATGACGCGGCGCGGGCGGCCGACCGAGCGGTCTCGGGCCGACGGGCGCCTGGAATGGCGACGACGTTCGGCCCCAGGCCGAGCACCCACGCGAGCGCGACCTCGGCCTCGGTGGCGCCGCGCGCCTGCGCGATCTCCTTGAGCGTCGGATCACGGGCGAGCCGTGCCGCCCGGCGGGTCCCGCCGAGCGGCGAGTGTGCGATCAGCGCGAGCCCGGCGTCCGCGCAGCCATCGACGAGGCCGCCGCGAAGGGCGCCGTCGTCGAAGCGGCTCAGCGCGACCTGCACGGCTGCGATCGGCGCGTGCTCGAGGGCGGCGTCGAGCTGCGTCCGGTTCACGTTGCACACGCCCACACGCCGGACGAGACCCTCGTCCACGAGCCTGGCGAGCGCCCGGACTGACGTCGTCCACTCCACCCTCGGGTCGGGAGCGTGGAGAAGGTAGAGGTCGATCGCGCGGCCCCCGAGCGCGGCGATGCTCGCCTCGCAGTCGGCGCGGATCGAGCGAGCCCGCCCGTCGGGTGTCCAGCCCCCGTCGGTCCGTGCCATCCCGCCCTTCGTCACCACGCGCGCTTCGGGGAGACCCCGGAGGGCCAGGGCGAGGAGCGACTCGTTGCCCTCGTACGCCCGGGCGGTGTCGAAGACCGTGATGCCTGCGTCGACCGCGGCCGCGATCGTCTCGAGGGCAAGCTGCTCGTCGGTTGGCAGGCGCATGCAGCCGAGTCCGACGCGGAGCTCGTCGGGGCGAAGCCAGGTCATCGGGCCGGGCCGTGCGCGTGGACGAATGTCACCAGCCGCTCGGCCTCGTCCTCGAGCTCGCGTCGCGCGCCGGGCCGCAGCGGCGCGAAGGGCTCGAGTCGGACGCGACCGCCCTGGATCGACCAGAGCCCTGCCACGGTGCCGTCCACCAGGAACGTCGCCCGGACCTCACCGCCCTCGATAACGGCGGCGCGATGGTCGTCGGACAGCACACGGCGCCTGTCCTCGTGGCTCAGTACGAGGTTGTCGAACCGGGGGAGGAGGCGGGCGGGCGCAGGTGTCTCCGCCGGCGGAAGCGGCGCGCGTGGGAGGTCGAAGAGGTCGCGCTCGAGCTCGTCTCGGAACCGCCGGACGAGGAGCCGCTCGAGGCCGGGGTCGACGACTGCAAGCGGAAGCCCGGTCCATTGGGCGATGTCGGGCCGGGTCGCGGGTCCGAACGCGGCCAGATAGCGACGCACGAGGTGTGCGACGGCCGTCTCGCCCGATGAGCCGTCGGTCCCGAGCCACGTTCGAGCGGGTACAAACGTGCCTCCCGCCGTGTGCTCCCGCCATTCGGATGAAGAGGGCCCGTTGACGAGCCCGGCGTGCGCCGAGAGCCCGTACCAGACGAGCCAGGGACGACGATCCTCGATGCGGAGCTTGGGCCTGCCGAGGAGCGCGAGGAGCTCGGGGCGCGATCGCGGGTGCTCCGCAGCGAACTGCGCGAGACGTTCCCCGTCGCCCGCGAAATCAGCCTCCTCGCCGAGTGCGGCGAGCTGCCTCCCGAGCTCTGCGATACGGCGCTCGCGATAGACACCGGCGTAGGCGAGGTAGTCCGCCTTGCTGACGAGGTGCAACGTCGTGCGCATGAGCGTCGCCTTGACGACGGTGCGCCGCCGCACCGCACGGGTGAGCTCGGCGGCGGCGAACCCGTCGAGGCGCGACCAGAGCCCGACGTACGGCGACGGCGGCCACTGCGCCTGCAGCCCCGCCGTCCGCTCGACGGCCTGCGTGACGGAGAGCCGGTGGCGCCTGAGGAGGAGCTGCCGCGCGAGCGTCGCGCGATTGAGCTCGCGGAGCGTGAGCGTTCGCACGGCGCGACGATAGTCAGGAGCGATCGCTGACGTCGAAAGCTCATGTGCAGGCTTTTCTCTGCCGACCGTGAAAACGGGACAGCCCGATCATGCGCATCTCGTTCGTCGTCCTCGTCTTCGCGTTCGCGGGGCTTCTCGCCGTCGACCTGCAGTCGTCGTCGGCGCCGCATGCGGCCGTCGCGACGCAGGCGCGGGCCGTTCGGAAGGCGGCTCCGAGGACGGTCGAGGTCGCGTTCGTCAAGAACGGCTGGATCGTCCGTGTCGAGCGGACGGTGCCGAAGGGAGCGACGCTGCAGGAGGCCGCGCTGCGCGAACTCACCCAGGGGCCGACGAAGCTCGAGCGGCGGCGCGGCATTCGCACCGCGTTGCCCGAGACGGCGAGGCTTCGGTCGTTGCGCGGCTCTGCGGATACGTGGTTCGCGAGCTTCTCGCGCTCGACGTTCGGCGGTGGCTCGGCGGAGACGAAGCGCACCCGGCTCTGGCAGGTTGCGGCGACGCTCGCAGCGGTCGGCGACAAGGAGGCCCTCGCCGTCGCGTCGGAGGGTCGCTATCTCACGACTGCGCGGCTCGGCATTCGACCGGGCACCTGGCGAGCCGAGACCGGCGAGAAGAAGTACCCCTACGTCGTGCGCGGCGTCCAGCTTCGGTTGAGCGCGCTCGGCTACCTCGACCGCTCGGACGCGACGGGCTCGACGAACTACCTCACGGAGCAGGCGCTGCTCGCCTTCCAGGGCTGGGAGGGGCTGGACCGGACGGGGACGGTGACGGGCCAGACGCAGGTCGCCCTCTTCACCGCTGCGCGTCCGAAGCCCGCGGCGCGGCCGCCCGGCAAGCACATCGAGATCTCGCGTGACCGCGGCGTGCTGCTCATGATCGAGGACGGCGAAGTCGTCCGCGCCGTCCATACCTCGACGGGCTCCCTCGGCCGGACGCCGGTCGGCGACTTCAAGGTCTACGCAAAGGTGGTCTACTCCTGGTCGGTGCCGTTCCACGTGTGGATGCCGTGGGCTGCGTACTTCCGGGGCGGGATCGCGACCCATCAGTCGCCTGATGTCCCGTCGTACCCGGCGTCGCACGGATGCGTCCGGCTGCCGGAGGGCGAGGCCATCCGCGTCTACGACTTCGTCGACGTCGGTACGCCGGTCTCCGTGCGCTGACCGCCGCTACGGTGTCGCGCCTGATGGGCCCGCGCCGTCTGCTCGCCGTCTCGATCGCCCTCACGCTGTCGCTCCCGGGGCTCGCGGCAGGCGCAAGCGGAGCGAACGGAGAGGGCGAGTTCACGTTCTACCCGCAGGCGGGGATCCTCTGGCAGGACCTGTATCCGAACAACTTCGTCGACCTCGATCCGGGTCCGGGGATCCGGGACTACCGGTGCGGGACACAGACCTACGACGGGCATACCGGCACCGACTCGGACATCCGGAGCTTTCGCGAGATGGACATCGGCGTTCCGGTGTTCGCCGCCCTGGACGGCCGCGTCATCTCGGTGCAGGACGGCGAGTACGACCGGCGTTACGGGCCGACTCAGTCGCAGTTCGACAACCATGTCGTCGTCGAGCACGGCACGGGCCGGTTCACGATCTACGGCCATCTCCGCAAGGGCATCGCGCTGAAGCGGAACGATCGAGTCGTTGCCGGTCAGCAGGTCGGGTGGACCGCGTCGAGCGGCAACTCGAGCTGGCCGCACCTCCACTTCACCTCGCAGGCTGGCGGCGAGATCGACGAGCCGTTCACCGGGCCGTGCAACGAAGGGCCGAGCGGATATGCGGAGCAGGCGCCGGTTCCGACGGAGCCGTACCTCAGAGATCTCGCGCTGAGCAGCGCGCCCTTCACGGGGATGCGCGATCTGCCGTTCGACCTGGCCGTGCGGACCGGGACCTTCTTGCGCGGGACACGCACCCTCTACGCGCGCGTCGAGCTCGCGGCTGCTTTCGATCCCGATCCGGGGTTGCTTCGCCTGCGTGTCTTCCGGCCGACCGGCTCGTCGGTCGGTGGGCCGTCGTCCGTCGTGCGGACGGCCCATGGGCGGGGGTACTGGTCGTTCCCGGTTCAGGTTCGGCTCGGCAAGATCGGGCGCTGGCGCCTCGTCGTCGATCTCGACGGAAACGTGCTGGCCGACGCGCCCTTCGACGTCGTCGAACGGAAGGCTCAGTTCAGGAATCGGCCGCCCAGGCCCGTCTCGGTCGAGCTGTCGCCGGCGACACCGTCGCCGACACGCGTCGTTCAGTGTCTCGTCCGGACCTCACTCGTCCGAGAGGATCCCGACTACGCCATCGTCCGCTATCGCTACCGCTGGACCGTCGGCGGCAAGCTCGTCCGCGCCGTGCAGAGCGCCGGGCTCTCGGACGTGCTGCGCAAAGGAGCCGCGCGCGCGGGCCAGCAGGTTCGCTGCTCCGTCACCCCGAGCGACGGTCGCCGCAATGGCTCGACCTCGGCGGTCACTGCGACGTCGCGCTAGGCGCCACCGGCGGCTACTTCGAGAGCGAGAGTGTCACGGCGGCGATCGCGTCGTCGGTCCCGCCGAGCGGCTGCAGCGCTCGAGCGGTTGTCGTAGAGCTCCTCGAGCCCGTGCTCCACGGCGCTGCAGGATCCTGCACGCGCCGATCGTAACCGGGCTCCCTGCCGACCCGTCCGTGGCAAGATCGACCAGCCGTGGAAACGATGCGCGCCATCCGGAAGCGCGAGTCGGCGCCGGGCCTCACGCTCGACGAGGTGCCGGTTCCGACACCCGCTGCCGACGAGGTGCTCGTCCGGATCGAGGCGGCGTCGATCTGCGGGACCGACCTCCACATCAGCCGCTGGGACCAGTGGTCGTCCGAGCGCGTTCGGCCGCCGCTCACGCTCGGCCACGAGCTGTGCGGCACGATCGCCGCGACGGGGAGCGGCGTGCGCGACATCGAGGAGGGCGACTACGTCTCTGCCGAGAGCCACGTGACCTGCGGCGTGTGCTTCCACTGCCGGACCGGCAAGGCACACATGTGCGAGCAGACGAGGATCCTCGGCGTCGACCGCGACGGCGGCTTCGCCGACTACGTCGTCGTGCCGGCCTCGGTCGTCTGGAAGAACGACCGCACGAAGCTCCCGCCCGAGATCGCCTGCCTCCAGGAGCCTTTCGGCAACGCGGTTTTTGCGACGTCCACGCAGGACCTCGCCGGCCGTGCGGTCGCAGTTCTCGGCTGTGGCCCGGTCGGGCTCTTCACGATCGCGATCGCGAAGGCGTTCGGCTCCGGCCGGCTCTTCGCGTCGGACCACGTCCCGTTCCGCATAGAGCTCGCACGGAAGCTCGGCGCGGACGCGGTCGTGAACGTCGACCAGGTCGAGGACGTCCACGCGTGGTTCATGGAGCAGAACGAGGGGATCGGCGTCGGTGTCGTCTTCGAGATGTCCGGCGCGCTGCGCGCAATCGAGGACGCCTTCGGCGTCGTGCGGCACGGGGGCAACGTCGTCCTCTTCGGGATCCCCGCGCGCCCTGCAACGATCGACATCGCCGAATCGCTCATCTTCAAGAACCTCACGGTGACCGCGGTCAACGGCCGCGAGATCTGGGAGACCTGGTACACGACACGCTGGCTCCTCGAGCACGGCGTCGTCGACCTCCGCCCGCTCATCACCGCCGAGCTGCCGCTCGAGCGATACGAGGAGGCGTTCGCGCTGCTCGAGTCGGGTGAGGCCTGCAAGATCGTCCTACGACCGAACGGAGTCCCGGCGTGAGCGCCACTCTCGACCAGCAGCTCGGCACGGAGCTCGACGGGCTCCGCGACGCGCGAACGTACAAGCGCTTCCTGACCCTCGAGTCGCCGCAGGGTGCCGTCGTGCGGATGGAGGGTCGTGGCGACGTCATCGTCCTCTCCTCGAACAACTACCTCGGCCTCGCCGGCCATCCGGAGGTCGTGCGGGCGGGGATCGAGGGGCTCGAGCGCTACGGCGCCGGGACGGCGTCGGTCAGGTTCATCTGCGGGACGTTCGAGCCGCACCTCGCGCTCGAGCGCGCTCTCGCCGACCTCTCCGGTACGGAAGCGGCGCTCACCTACGTCTCGTGCTGGAACGCGAACGAAGCATGCATCCCGAGCCTCACGGACGAGACGACGGTGATCCTCACCGACGAGCTCAACCACGCGAGCCTCATCGACGCGATCCGGCTGTCGCGGCCGTCCTCGAAGGTCATCTACCCGCATTCCGACATCGATGCGCTCCGTGAAGGGCTGGTGGCGGCTCCGCGCGCTGCGCGGAAGCTGATCGTCACGGACGGAGTGTTCTCCATGGAGGGTGACCTCGCGAAGTTGCCCGAGATCGTCGAGCTCGCCCGCGAGCACGACGCGGTCGTGATCGTCGACGACTCCCACGGAGTCGGCGTACTCGGCGAGACGGGACGCGGGACGGTCGAGCACTTCGGCCTTCTCGGCGAGGTCGACGTGATCACGGGGACGCTCGGAAAGGCGCTCGGCGGCGCCGCCGGAGGCTACGTCGCGGCGTCGGAGGAGGTCTGCGACGTCCTCGCACAGCGCTCGCGCCCCCAGCTCTTCTCGAATGCGCTCCCCCCGACCGTCGCCTGCAGCGCGCTGCGCTCGATCGAGCTCATGCTCGACGAGCCACAGCTGCTCGCCCGGCTGCGCGGCAACACGCGTGTCTTCCGGGAGCTGCTCGTCGAGGCCGGCTACTCCCCGCTCGACGGCGAGGCCGCGATCGTCCCGATCATCGTCGGCGCGACCGCCGACGCGATGGCGCTCTCCGCGCGCCTCCTCGAGGAGGGCGTGTTCGTGACGGGATTCGGCTTCCCGGTCGTGCCCGAAGGGACTGCGCGCGTACGCGTGCAGATGTCGGCGGCGCTCGAGCGCGAGCACCTCGACCGCGCGATCGCGGCCTTCGAACGAGTGAAACCCGATTAGGGGACGAGGAACCGGCGCATCTCGGGCGAAGATGCGGACATGGAAAACTGGCCCGTGAACATCGTCGGCCTCGGTCTGCTCATCGCCGGGGCTCTCTTCATGTACTTCCTGAACTTCGTCGGGATCATCATCGGGATGATCATGATCATCGGCGGGATCGTCGCGCTGTTCATGACGTACAAGCGCAAGAAGTACGGGACGGCCTAGAGCCGTCCCGTCGAGTCCCAGGAGAAGCCGACACGCCGTCGAATGGAGCTGGTATGGCACCGAACATCATCGGGCTGGGTCTGATCGTCGCGGGCATCATCTTCCTGATCTGGGGCGGGTTGGTCCTTTGGATTCTCGGGACCGTCTGCCTGATCGGCGGAGTGGGCGCCCTCTTCCTGACCTGGCAGCGCAAGCGGCGCGTCACCGCGTAGCACTCGCACGGACGATTACCGCTTCGTGAACACGTAGTCGTTCGCGCGCGCCCGCGCGTGGCAGCTCTGGCAGAACGACCCCTGCCCGATCACCGAGTAGCGCGAGCCGGAGAGGCCGTATTCGACGTAGCGCCACGTCCCGGCGGCCTTCCGCATCACTGCCACCTGGCTCGGCAGCGCTGCCTTGTCGCCCGGCTGGGCCACGGACTTCACGACGACGGTGCCGTTCGGGTACTTCGAGCCGGCCTTACGCCTGCTCGCGTAGACGTTCTTGAGGCCACTGTGGGCGCAGGGCGGGCCGCACTTCGTGAACGGCCTGCGGTTGATCTTGGGCCAGCTCGCGTACCCGTTCGTGTACGCGGGGAGCCCGTTCGCAGACGTGTTCGCGAGCGCGGCCACGGACACCGATGCGGCCGTCGCGATCGCCACGACGAGGCCGAGGATGCGGATCCGCATCCGTCCATGATGCAGCACCGTCCGTCGCTTCCGGCGCTCGCTTGCGCAGCGGGTCCACCGCTGGCAACACTCTCGGGACTGGAGGTACAGGTGAGCTCCGAGATCGCAACCAGCATCCCGAGGGAAGACGAGCGGCAAGGAACGGCAAGGCGCCCCTGGCGAGCGCTCGCCATCCAGTTGCTCGGCCCGCTGACCATCCTCGGCGGGCTCGTCTGGGCGATTGCGCAGCCGTACCGAATCGTCCTCCTCGACCGCGCGGGACAGGGGATCTACGACTACCTCTTCCAGCCGCCGCTCCTCGTCATGCTCGTCGGCCTCGCCTTCACCCTCGTGATCGCCCCGGGCCTGGTCGAAGACCTCGCGGCCGAGGAGCGGCGTGATCCCGAAGGCTGAGTCCGCCCACTGGATCGCTGCGGCGATCTGTCTCCTCATTGGTCTCCTCCTCGTCGCTGAGGCGATCGTCGGGCCCGAGGTGTTCCGTCGTCGCGCCTGGCGCGCATACCTCTTCCCTGCGGTCGTCGTGCTCTCGAGCGTCTTCCTCTGGGTTATCACGATCTTCTCGACGTTCTCGACGATGCACCTGTTCGCGCACGCGCTATGGGCGCAGGCGGCGCTCGTCGCCGGCACGGTCGAGCTGGCCATCGTGCGCGGGAAGTTGCGGAGCCCGAACTGGTCACTCGTTCCGGCGTTCGCACTCCTCGTCTCGGGGATGGCGTTCCTCGTGCACGAGCCGAACGCCTGGCTCTACTCGCGGTCCGCGTTCCTGCATCACGCGATCGGCTGGATGCTCGTGGTCGTCTCGATCTTCCCCCTCGGCCAGGCGCTGCGTCCGCGTCAGGTCGTGTGGCGCGCCGGCTTCGCGTTGACCTTCGTCTTCCTGGCCGTGCTCCTGTTCGCCGATCGCGACGTCGCCCCGATCTTCGGACGGTTCGGAACGGGCGGTCCGTGAGGCGCCTCGTCGTCGTTCTCGCGATCGCGGCCGTCGCACTTGTCGTGCCTGGCAGCGCGCTGGCCCACGTCACGCTCATCAGCTCGGAGCCCATCACGCAGTCGCGTGTCGACACTCCGCCGATCGAGGTCCGGCTCCGCTTCAGCCAGCCCGTGACGATCACGTCGAACGCGGTGCAGGTGCTCGCACCCGACGGCACGGTGCTCTCCGGCACCGCGCGGACGGACGGCAACGGCGACGTCGTGGTCGCGCCGGTCTCCGGGCTCGTGGACGGAAAGGGCTACACCGTGCGGTGGCGCGTGATCGGGGAAGACGGGCACTCCCCGGCGGGTGTCTTCACGTTCGGCGTCGGCATCGCCGCGCCGCAGCCGACCGACGCGGTCGGCGCGTCGGGGACGACGTGGCGCGACGACGTCGCGCGGTGGGCGCTCTTCGGCGCGCTCGCGCTGCTGATCGGCCCGCTGGTCGTGCGACTCCTGATCCTGCGCGGCGCGGTGCCGGACGTGCTCGAGAAGCGCTTCCACCTCGTCTCGGTCGTCGCCGCCTTCCTCGTGATCGACGTCGGCATCGCGGGGTTCGTGTTGCGGGCGTCGAATGCGTTGCAGCTACCGATCGCGGATCTCCCGTACGGCGATCTCCAACCGTTCGCCGAGAAGACTCGCTTCGGTGTCGCCTTCCTGGCGATGACCATCGGGTTCGGTGTCATCGCGGCGCTCCTTCTGGTCGGCTGGGTGTTCGACAGGCTCGACCTTCGCTGGCCCGCACTCGCCATTGCGGTCGTCCTGACGTCCGGGCTCTCGCTCTCTGGGCATCAGGCGACCGAGCCGAACGCGACCTGGCTTTCGGAGCTGGCGGACTGGCTCCATCTCGTCGCCGCGTCGATCTGGGTCGGCGGGATCGCGACGCTCGCGTTCCTCGTGTGGCCGCTCGCTCCGTCCCTTCGTCGAGCAGCGTTCATCGGGTTCGCCCGCCTCGCGGTCGTCCTCGTCGCGGTGATGGTGCTGGCCGGCGGGTACCTCGCGCTCGTGCGATTGCCCGAGCCGAGCGACCTGTGGGAGACGCTCTACGGCCGACTCCTGCTCATGAAGGTCGGGATCGTCGCGCTCGCGCTCGTCTGGGGCGCGGTGCACCACTTCGTCGTCCGGCCGCGGCTCGAGGCGGGCGAGGAGCTGGACGTCCAGCCGAGCCTCGTCGGCGAGGCCATCGTCGCCTTCTCGGTGCTCCTGGCCGCGGCGATCCTGACGAACGTCGCGCCGCCGCCGGTCGACTCGACCGCGCCGGCCACCGCCCCCACCCGCTCGACACGGTAGAACGTCCGCATGGCGCACGACCACGACCACGGGCGCGGGGAGAGCCGGCGGGCGCTTGCGGTCGCACTCGCCCTGACCCTCGCCTATACCGCTGTCGAGGTGGTGGGCGGTATCGCGGCCGGGAGTCTGGCGCTGCTCGCGGACGCGGTGCACATGCTGTCCGACAACGTGGCGATAGCTCTCGCGCTCGTCGCTGTGTGGCTCGCAGGGAAGCCGGCGACGGCTGAACGGACCTACGGCTACAAGCGTGCGGAAGTCCTCGCCGCGCTCGCGAACGGTGTGCTGCTCGTCGCGCTCGCGATCTGGATCTTCGTCGAGGCGGTGATGCGTCTCAGGGATCCCGGCGACCCGCTCGGCGGGTGGATGCTCGCAATTGCGCTCCTCGGGCTCGCCGTCAACGTCGTTGCGGGGGTCGTGCTCTCGGGCGCGCGGCGGCACAGTCTCAATGTCGAGGCCGCGTTCCGACATGTGTTCGCCGACATCCTCGGATCGGTCGGTGTCGCGGCGGCCGCGATCGTGATCATCACCACCGGCCGGGTCGAGGCGGATCCCGTCGCGAGCATCCTCATCGCGTTGCTCGTGCTGGGCAGCGCGTGGTCGATCCTCCGCGACTCGACGCAGATCCTCCTCGAGTCGACGCCGCGCGGCGTCGACGTCGAGGCGCTCGGTCGCCGGCTTGCGGGTGCGCCGGGCGTCGTCGAGGTCCACGACCTCCACGTGTGGACGATTACGTCCGGGTTCACGGCGCTTTCCGCACACGTGCTCGTGCGGCCGGGCGAGGACTGCCACGGGCGGCGGCGCGAGCTCGAGCGTCTGCTCCACGACGAGTTCGGCATCGAGCACACGACGCTGCAGGTAGACCACGCGGCCGAGGGCGGCCTCGTCGAGATGGCCCGCTTCGGCTAGGCGCTGAGCGTGAACACGTGCGCGTCGATTGGCGCGTAGTGCTCGTGGCTCTCCACGATCGGCGCGCAGTCGTCGAGCGGAATCGCTAGCTGCTCCGCGGCGGCGCTCGTCACGAGAGCGAAGCCGCTGCGTCCCGCGAGTTCCGGCGCGCTCGACTTGAGGAGACGGTGTGCGATCACGACCTCTGGCCCGACGAGCTCGCGCTGGCCCGCGATCTCCTGCAGCACGAAAGGCCCGGCGTGGAGGATGAACTTCAGGTCGAGCTTCTCGATGTTCGCGCACGCGTCGCACCAGCACGGCCAGATCTCCTTCGCGGACCCGACCTGCTGACGGAAGCCCGCATGGCAGCCGGCAAAACACGCGAGGACGTCGCTCCCCTTGGGCACTACGTCGAGATCCGTGGCGAACGCAAAGACGGCGTCGCCCTCGAGCTTGGACAGCGTGAACGGCGGCACGAGCCCGCCCACGATCCCGTCCAGGAGACGCGTGAGGATCGCGTACGCGTCCGGAACGGCCCCGTCCGCGAACGCGTCGTCGCGATGCGCGAAGGCGACCGACTGGAGGAATGCGGTGTACCCGCTGATGTCGGCGAGAACCAGCGGCCCGCTCGCCGCGGCCGGGGCGCCGGAGCTCGTCTTGGCGTCGAGGGTCACGATCGAACGCTACTACGAGAGCTCCATCGCCAAGGAGGCCTCAGAGCACGAGCTCGGCGCGAACTGTGCCTGCGCGCTCGTGGCGAGCGACGACTGCGACCTTCGTGCCCGCGGGCGCTTCGACGACCCACTCGACCTTCGTCCGCTCGGCGGTCGAGTGGTCGGTGCCCCACCACATGATGTCGCGCCGCTCGACCCGGCCGCCGAGCTGTCCCGCCTCCTCGCGCTCCTTCCCGGAGGCGACGCGAGCGCCGTCCGGGAGCTCGAGCTCGACCTCGATCGGCCGCACGGCGCGCCGCTCGAGCGCCTTCTCGGTGACGTTCGTGGGTAGCCACCCGGCGTTCTCGAGGACGAGGCGGAGGCGATGCGCGCCGTCGGCGACGGGCTCGGCCTCGAACGACCGGATCTCAATGAGCGGCGAGACGAGCGCGAGGTAGACGACGAAGTCCGCGTGCGGCTTCACCTCGGCCTCGAGCTGGGAGAGCGGCGGGTTGAACCAGAAGTAGACGCGGTCCCAGCCGCCGAGCTCGACCGGGCCGAGCTGCGGGTGGTCGAACGGGTACCAGTCGACGAACCCTTCGCCGAGCTCGTCGGCCACCTTCAGGACGGCGAGCTCGTCCTCGGGGGAGTGCTCGCGCATCCACTCTATGAAGTGGTAGTCGGTGATCCCTGCGCGTCGCTGCGGACTCCAGAACTCGGTCACCCACGCGTATGCGCCCAGGTGGTCGTAGATCCAGTCGACGTCGCCGCCCTTGATCACCTGCTTCGGGTGGTACTTGAAGTCGTGGAAGATCGAGATCGACGGGTAGCCGGTGAGGCGCGTCGCCTCCTCGCCCATGAGCTTGAACGCCCGTAGGTCGGGCACGGGGAAGTCGTCGTCGGAGTGGCCCGACCACGGGCGCAGGTGCACGCCGGAGAAGGTGTGGTAGCCGATGTACGACGTGATGTTCTTGCGCGCGACGATCGCCTCGACGAGCGCGCGCACCTCTGGCTCCGAGGTGGGGAACGGGCCCGCGCCGAGCTGCTCCGACTCGGGTGCCCAATCGGCCGGCCAGTTGCGGTTCAGGTCGAGCCCCTCGAGCGGCGGCGCGATCGGGATGTTGACACCGTCCCAGTTCCGGATCGTCCCCTCGGGGAGCACGCGATAGAACTCGCCCTCCACGTCGTCGGGCGCGCGGGCGATCAAGGCCCGCGGGTCGTCCGGATGCGGCTTCCACGAGCCGTTCGGATCGCGCATCCGCATGAAGAGGGCGCGTCCGTCGCCGTCGACGTCCTCGCGCTGCAACCCGTCCTCGGGCTCTTCGCGCGGGTACGGCCTCACGCTCGACCGACGGAAGCGCCCGTCGCCGAGTCCGGCCTCGGCGCCGTCGGGGTTGACGCGCGGCACGACGTAGAACGTCCGCGTGTCGACGGCGTGGCGCACGCGCGCGTCGTCCGAGTGGAGAAGGTGATCGAGGACGTTCAGCGCCGCTGTCGTGCCCGTGAACTCCATTGCATGGATCTGCGCATGGACGAACACCGCCGGCTTCTCCTCCGGCGGCCCGGTCTCCCCGTTCGTGACCGTGCAGAGCCAGATGTCGCGGTCCTCGAAGGAGCGGCCGATCGACTCCACCTCGAACAGTTGCGGATGCTCCGCAGCCCACGCGTCGAGCGTCTCGGTCAGCTCGGCGTAGGTGTAGAAGCGATCGAACTGGACCCGCATCGGCGCGAGCCTAGTCCAAGGACGGCGCCTGCATCTCCGGCAGACTCCGCGCATGCGCGACCTCGTGGCATACCGCGCCGAGTTTCCGATCCTCGAGCACACGACCTATCTCGCGAGCCACACGCTCGGGCCGATGCCGAGGCAGGCCGCCGAACGGCTGGCCGACTTCTCGCGCATGTGGGCGGAGCGCGGGATCCGCGCCTGGGCGGAGGGGTGGTGGCGCACGCCGATGGAGGTCGGCGACCAGATCGGGCGCATCGTCGGTGCGCCGGCCGGCTCGACGGTGATGCAGCAGAACGTCGCCATCGCGGAGGCAATCGCCCTCTCCTGCTTTCGGCCGGTGGACCCGGCGAAGAACCGCGTTGTCTACGAGCGCGGGAACTTCCCTTCGGTGCGCTACCTGTACCAGGCGCAGCCCGATCTCGAGGTCGTCGTCTGTGAGGACGACGCTGAGATCGTCGAGCGGATCGACGAGCGCACGCTCCTCGTCCCGATCAGCCACGTCCTTTTCAAGGACTCGCTGATCCAGGACGTCCAGCCGATCGTCCGCCGCGCCCACGAGGTCGGCGCCCACGTGATCCTCGACTGCTACCAGTCGGCCGGGATCGTCCCGGTCGACGTCACGGCTCTCGACGTCGACTTCGCGGTCGGCGGCTCGGTGAAGTGGCTGTGCGGCGGCCCGGCGAACGGCTGGCTCTACGTCCGTCCGGACCTCGCCGAGCGGCTCGAGCCCACATACGTCGGCTGGCAGGCTCACGCCCGCCCGTTTGCATTCGAGGACGAGCTCGAGTACGCCACGGGTGCCGCCCGCTTCCTCACGGGCACGCCGAATCCCGCGCCGCACATGGCCGGCACCGCCGGGTACGACCTCATCGAGGAGATCGGCGTCGACCGGATCCGGGAGAACTCGCTTCGACAGACCGAGCTGCTCATCGAGCTCGCCGCCGCCGCCGGCTTCGAGGTGCACTCCACGCGCGATCCCTCGCGGCGCGGCGGGGCGGTGATCGTGAGCGTGCCCGAGGCGGCCGCGGTCTATGCGGAGCTCGAGGAGCGCGCGATCCTCGGCGACTTCCGACCTGGCGCGGGGATCCGCATCGGCCCGCACTTCTTCACGAGCGACGACGAGATCCGCTTCGCTGTCGCGCAGATCGTCGAGATCCTCGAGACCGGCGCGTACCGGCGCCACGTCGGCGCGGTCGCGCTGCACTAGGCACGCCGCCGCTCGCGTCGTAGCATCCCGGCGATGTCGCTGCAAACGAGCGACAAGTTCCTGCACGAGATCGTCTCGACGGTCGCCTCGTCGATCGAGCTCGTCGACGTGCTGCCCGCTGTCGTGCGGCTCATGTCGGACGCGAGCGGCGTTCACGGCTGCTTCATCTACCTCCTCGAGGACGAGCGCCTCGTCATGCGCGCTGCGTCGCCGCCGTACGGCCGCCAGGTCGGGAAGGTCGCGTTCGAGCGCGGCGAGAGCCTCGCGTGGTGGGCCGTCGACCACGCCGAGCCTGCCTTCATCCGCGAGAACGCGCTCGCGGATCCCCGCGTGAAGTACGTACCCGAGCTCGAGGAGGAGCGCTACCAGTCGCTGCTCGCCGTACCGCTGAACGGGCGCTCGGGCGAGGCGATCGGGGCGATCACCGCTCACACCGAGGCGCCGCGTGAGTTCACGGACGACGAGGTCGATTTCATCGTGACCTCCGCGTCGCTCGTCGCGAGTGCGATCGAGAACGCCCGCCTCTACGAGGAGGCACGGCTTCGCGTCGCGGAGCTCGAGCAGCTGACCGAGCTCGCGGAGGCGATTGCGCGTGCAGACGCGCTCGACGAGCTGCTGGAGACCGTCGCCGTGGACGCGCGCCCGCTCCTCGCCGCGCGCGCGTGCCACGTGTACCTGCTGGACCCGGCGCGCGAGGAGCTCGACCTGCGGGCCAGCGACCCGGAGCCCGGTGGCGCGCGGCGGGCGCTCGGTCTCGCCGAGCTCGGGCCCGAACTCGCTCGCGGAGGCCGCAGCAGCCGGCTCGCGATCCCGCTCGTCGCCACCGGTGAGCTGATCGGCCTGCTCGTCGCCGAAGGGAGCTCCCGCATCGAGCTCGGCCGCGCAGTCGCCAGTCAAGTCGCCGTGGGGATCAAGAAGGTCCAGGTCATCGAGCAGCTCGCGGAGAAGAACCTCATCAAGGACTTCTTCGAGGAACTCGCCGGCGGTCGCGCGCGCGGCGATCTCGAGGGTCGCGCCACGCGCCTCGGCTGCGATCTCGGCCAGCCGCATGTAGTCCTCGTCGCGGAGCCTTGGAGCGACCCGCTCGCTCGCGCGCTCCGGAGCGCAGCGCCAGGATCGCTCTTCGACCATCGTGAGGACTCGCTCCGGGCGCTCGTCCGGCTCGCCTCGTCCTCGACCGAGTCGTTTCTCGAGCGCGTGCGTCGTCTGCACGACGAGCTTCCCGAGCCCGTCTCGATCGGCGTGTCCAGCGTGTGCCGCGGCGAAGCGGCCTTCGCGGACGGCTTCGCCGAAGCGCAACAGGCGCTCGTCGGCACCGTCGTCCTCTCCGGGAAACCGAGCGTCCTTGCATACGACGACCTCGGCGCCTACAAGTACCTCCTGCGCGTCGCCGTCGACGGTGGCATCCGGGACGCGACGGTCGATGCCGTCGGGAAGCTCGCCGACTACGACGAGCAGCGGGGCGCCCAGCTCCTCACGACGCTCGAGGAGTTCCTCCGCCGCCACGGCTCGATCAGCGCCACCTCGGAGGCGCTGTACGTGCATCCGAACACGCTGAGGCAGCGCCTGCGTCGGATCGGCGAGCTCTCGGGGCTCGATTTGCGGCGGGACGACTGGCTCGCCATCGAGATCGCGGTGAAGATGGTGAAGCTGCAGCACGCCCTGGGAGCGGCGAAAACTCCGTAGCGCAAGACCGGCGTCCCGCGCGCGCGTGACGCCGGTCTGCGCGCGACAAACGCCCGCAGGCAGGCGCTTCGCGCCCGCTGTCGCTGTGTGGAGCCCGACCACTCCGCCTGCGGGAAGGTGTGGAACCCACACCTTCCCGCAGGCGTCGCCGCCTGGTAGGGCTATGCGACCGACGTCAGAGGAGGAGCCACATGGCTGGGACGGCATCGGCCGACGCGATTTGGAAGGACATGCAGACGCGCGGCGTCGAGTTCGTGTTCGCGCAGTTCGTCGACATGTATGCGCGCCCGAGCGCGAAGCTCGTGCCCGTCGGCTCGCGCGACGCGTTCGACGGTCTCCTCGAGGAGGGCGCCGGGTTCGCCGGGTTTGCCGCGGGTGAGATCGGGCAGATGCCGAGCGACCCGGACATCGCTGCGATCCCGGATCTCGGCAGCTACACGCCCGTCCCCTGGCAGCCGAACCTCGCCCGCTTCGCGTGCGACGTGACGGTCGAGGGCGAGGGATGGCCGTACTGCCCGCGCACGATCCTGCGGCGTGTCCTCGCTCGAGCCGAGGAGAAGGGGTTCGCGTTCCGGATGGGTCTCGAGCTCGAGTACTTCCTCGTCAGGCAGCGCGACGACGGCTCGATCGAGATCGCCGACCCGTACGACACGCTCGAGAAGCCCTGCTACGACATGCTCGGCCTCACCCGACGCTACGACTTCCTGACGACGGTCTCGCGCTACTGCAACGACCTCGGGTGGGGGAACTACGCGAACGACCACGAGGACGCGAACGGCCAGTTCGAGCAGAACTTCACGTACGACGATGCGCTCGTCTCGTGCGATCGCGCGATCTTCTTCCGCTACATGGTCCACACGCTCGCGGAGCAGAACGGGATGATCGCGACCTTCATGCCGAAGCCCTTCACGCACCTCACCGGCAACGGCTGCCACTTCCACATGTCGCTCTGGGACGGCGAGACGAACCTCTTCCTCGACGAGTCGGATCCGCGCGGGCTCGGGCTCTCCGATACCGCGTACGGCTTCATCGGCGGCCTGCGCACTCATGCACGCGCCTACAGCGGCGTGACGGCCCCGACGGTGAATTCGTACAAGCGGCTGAAGATGGGCTCGACGGCGAGCGGCGCGACCTGGTCGCCGGTCTGGATCTCGTACGGCTACAACAACCGGACGCAGATGCTCCGCATCCCCGGTCCCGGCAGGATCGAGGACCGCACGATCGACGGTTCGTGCAATCCCTATCTGGCCGCGGCAGCCGTGCTCGCCGCGGGTCTCGACGGCATCGAGAACGGCCTGGACGCCGGAGAGCCGAACTCGGAGAACCTCTACACGGTCAGCGAGCAGGAGCTCCGCGGACGTGGGCTGGAGTCGCTTCCGGCGAATCTCGTCGAGGCGATCGGCGAGCTCGAGGCAGACGACGTCCTGCGGGCCGCACTCGGCCGGGGCCGCGATGAGGACTACGTCGACTACTTCGCGCGGGTGAAGCGCGACGAGTGGTTCCGCTACCACGAGCAGGTCACGCCCTGGGAGCTTCGCGAGTATCTGACCCGCTTCTAGACCTATGGAGGAAACCTCCATACTGATTGCGGAAAGTGCGTGATCAAGCGTCGTTCTATGTGGAGATACTGACCATATGTGCGGGATCGTCGGACTCTTCGCGAAATCCCAGGCGGTCGAGGAGCGCCTCGGCGAGCACCTCGAGGCGATGCTCGTGCAGATGTCGAGCCGCGGCCCCGACTCCGCGGGCGTCGCGGTCTATCGCAACCCCGCACCGGGCGGCTCGAGCAAGCTGACGCTCTATTCCGCCGATCCCGACGAGCGCTGGGGCGTGGTGCGAGACGGCCTGTGCGACGCCTTCGGGACCTGCGCCGAGCCGGCGGTGCGCGCGAGCCACGCGGTCTTCGTCGTCGACGCGGACGCCGCCCATGCCGAGCGCTGGATCCGTGAGAATCGGCCCGACCTCCGTGTGATGAGCGCGGGTCGTGTCATCGAGATCTACAAGGAGACAGGGCTGCCCGAGGAGTTCGCACGCGCGTTCACGCTCGAGGACTTCCGGGGAACGCACGCGCTCGGCCATACGCGGATGGCGACGGAGAGTCGCGTAACGACCGAGGGATCGCATCCGTTCTCGACCGGCTTCGACCTCTGTCTCGTGCACAACGGGTCGCTCTCGAACCACAATCGGCTGCGGGAGAGCCTCCGCCGCGAGGGCATCGT
>CAVTQX010000004.1:0-102770 GCA_963736935.1 uncultured Gaiellaceae bacterium
CCGCTCCAAGACCGACCAGCAGGGCGAGGGCCGGTCGATCGGTGTGCCAATCGGCGTCCATCCCGATACCTGCCCGGTGGCCGCGGTCCGGGCCTGGCTGGACCACGCCGGCATCGTCCACGGCCCGCTGTTCCGCCCGGTCGGTCGCGCTGGCACCATTCGGCTGGACCGCCTGAGCGACCGCTCGGTGGCCCTGATCGTCAAGCGCGCCGCCGAAGCCGCAGGGCTTGACCCCGCCAGTTACGCCGGCCACAGCCTGCGCAGCGGTCACGCCACCACGGTCGCGATGAACGATGGCGACGAGCGCGCCATCCAGGCCCAGCTCGGCCATGCCAGCGCTGAGATGACCCGCCGCTACATTCGCGAAGCCAACCTCTTCCGGCGCAGGCTTGCTGGCAAGCTCCGGGCTGTGAAAGCTCAAGCACGCCGGCACCATCAGGTCGCAGCTGCACGCCAAGATCGCAGATGTGATCAACTGCCTCGATATCTGACCCTGGTTCGTGCATGGCGAGAGCACATCATTTACGAGGGACCGTGGAGCCAGGTGCTGAAGCTCGTTGACCGATTCGATAGAACCAAATTGCTGATGACTGGCTGTGTGGAGTTGAGGGTAAGTTGATGGGCTTGTCATTCGCCTATCATCGGCGTGTGAGACGGAGGCAGCAGAAACTGTGGGAGCTCTTGCCGGCCAACGATGTCCAAGCTCCCCTCCGCATTGCTTTGGCCTGAAAAATCTTCCACGGTTTCTGTTACTCTCACCGGCGTCAGCCCCCAAACATCGGGAGTTGGCGCTCTGAACTCCCGTATCAAGCTCGATCCAAGCTCGGCACTGCCTTCCAGAAGGCCTCGACGGCTCCGGCATATTCCCTGAAGTGCTCGGGCGTGAGCTCGAGCGTGTTGGCTGCGGTGGGCACTGTGGGCATATCCTCGGGAATGGGGTAGCTGTCATGATTGTAGGGCCAGAACAGCCGCGGGAACTTCCGCCAAAGCCTGGTTCTGGAGTACTTCCCTCTCCGTGCTTGACGGCGTTCGTCACCAGACGAAGCTGGTTCAGCTTTTTATAGAAATCCTGAGTTTCCAGGCTCCATCCGCGCTTCCCGAATTCGTCCTGATCTGCGCAAAGGTGCCCAGATGCAGATCCGTCATCTCCCGCTTCGGTGTGCCGGCGCCCGGCTGTCCCCGCTCGTAGGTCCGGAGCAGGTGCGTCACGCGCCGCTCCCAGAGATGATAAAGTCCGGCGATCGCCATCTCCACGATGCGGCTTTTCGCAAAGTCCAGGTCCTTCCGGTACTCGTTTTCCTCGTACGATTTTGCGAAGGCTTCCCGTTGCGCTTCGGGATCAGCGTCGCCGTCAGAAGCCTCTTCCGGGAGGGGCGTATCCGTTTTGCTCGCCTGGCCGAACGCCGGAAACACGCGCCCCTCCACCTCCGTTTTGTACGCCTCGAGCGTTTTCAGCGCATAATCCCGCTGCCACTCGAAAATCCCGAAGACCGCTTCCGAAGGAGCCTGTGTCGCCTGTGCTGTCATTCCATCACTCCCCATCTCGATGTTGTTTGTGGCTCTATGACCTTGCGATGGAGACTACACGCTTTGTCAGGCGATGCGGCTGGAAGTGCAACCTGAAGCGCGCGTGGCTCACGCCCTCACTGTCTCAGTTATAGTTATATCGTATAAGACTCTTCCTGATTCCGGGGTGGCGGTCGTCCGGTCGTGATGAGGGGTCCGGAGATCAGTTGAGGAAAGACCTTCTGCGATCACGGTGCTGTTCATGTCGTCGCTGAACCTGGTGAACCTCGCGTCGCTGATTGACGACGCGCAATGTCGGTGCACGGGTTCAAGGATCAGACCCGCAACCTGACGCGTCAGCGCGCACCGGTGACCCTGCGGGACATGATCGCGGTCATCAACCCGACCATCCGCGGGTGGGGCAGATACTCCTGAAAGGCAATGTTCGACGCTGCCCCCTTATCGGACGTGACGGGGCTGGTGGCTGAGCTGTCGCCGCTGGGGCCGGTGTGAATGAAGGGCAGGGAGTGTTTCGCCGGGTCTTGCGCGACGGCAGGCGCGCGCTGAGCGCCGGCTGTCGGACAAGCACGTCGCCCGGCTGGTCCAGGGCCTGGCACTCGCCGTTATCAGCGCCGCTGCTTCCGCATCAACCGGATCAGAGCCGCCGGCTTGTCAGAGTGCCGGCGGCGCGGTCAGCTCAGCTCGACGGCGTTGCCGTTCAATCCTGCTCGTCATTGGGTTCACCACGGGCGATTTGCTCCGCCGGGTCCTCGGGCGGGCAGGGCCGGTTTGTTCGGTGTCGTCCCGGCGCCGGGATCGCGCTCTGGCTTGCGGGCGGTTTTGCTCTCGCTGTCGACATCAGTGCTGACCCGCACGGTTGAGCGCCACCACATAGGCGTTCTCGCGCCGCGTCTGGCTTTCCGGCAGCAGGGCAGGGGGCACCCGGCAGTCCGGCTCCCCCGGCCGCGGACCCCAGGCCGCCAGCCAGGCACCCTGGTCGGCCAGGACCGCCAGCCGGTCGCGCCACAGGTCATCGGGGGTCACCCAGTGCGGATGGGCTTGCGTGCCCCCGGTCACCGCCAGCAGCGCCGCCGCCAGCCGGCGCGCCGACGGTGAGGCCGCCGATCCGGCGTGCAGGATCGTCCACGCCTCCCGGATCGCCTCGTCAATCTCCAGGTCTGTCACGTTCTGATCACCGGCGAACTATCCCTCAAGGCTCCTGCATATCCGGAAGCACACCAGCGAACCAGTCGGAAGATCGGTGGAAAGTACGCCAAAAGGCTTTTCGGAGGGAGGCGATGTTGCGCTAGGAAAGTCATCGCACGTCCGAGAACATAAGGCCGTTCAAGGTGCCATCAGTTTGCGGACAGTGGCGGAGGCAATACCGAAGTCTTTGGCCACCCGCGCCGGACTGAACCCTGCCCGGACGGCGGCACGGACCATGCTGGCCTTGGCGGGCGGAACGTCCGACAACGGCGCAGCTTTGCGGATGATCCTTGTAGTCACCGGGCGCGTCTCCTCGGCCACCGGAGCCGGTCTTGGGCTGCCGTCGCCCGCGGCTGCAACCAATCCCACGTCGTCGTGCCTCGCCAAGCGCAGCCCGGATCAGGACGATCAGGTCCTCATTTCCAAGCTGACTGACGTCCTGCACAAGGTCAGGAAGATGCACCTGCCGCTTCTGGCGAGATATCGGGCGCTCAGCCCAGGAGGTGGGTTGATCGAGAAACTGAACTGTGTTGTGGCGTCCGCTGTCATGAACAGTATATGGGCCAGACAGCGGTTCTGACCAAGATGGAACGCCACCAACACTGCAGCTCTTCTGTGTCACCCCCGATCACCGGGGATGTATGGGAGGGATCATGCCCTTCGCGAAGGCAATCTCCTGACCCTTGCGAGAGGCGCTGCACAGGTCCACCAGATAGCCGTTGCCCTCGGCCATCCAGCCCAGAGCACATAGAGCGAAGTTTGTCCTCAACACGATTTAGCCACCAAAGCTCATTAATGATCTGTTTCAAGGGACTGTCAGCGTGTTGCACGGATGTGCCGGATGGGGTAGGAGGCGATCTGTTTCGATGCTCCGGATCTCGCCTTCATGCCGCACAAATACAACGCCGACCGTCGCCACCATATTCCACGACCGAAACGACGCGTGACGAATTGGGCAGCGTATAACGAGGCGCTGCGGCAGCGGGGCAGTCTGACCGTGTGGTTCACGGACGATGCCATCGCCG
Organism: uncultured Gaiellaceae bacterium; assembly: GCA_963736935.1. Taxonomy (GTDB): domain Bacteria; phylum Actinomycetota; class Thermoleophilia; order Gaiellales; family Gaiellaceae; genus GMQP-bins7. The sequence continues at coordinate 3,738 of CAVTQX010000004.1, forward strand.
CCTGGAAAGCCGTTCCGCGCACGACGCCGGGCGGTCAGCCATACTACTCCGACCTGGCGATTACGACAGCTTTGACGTTACGCGCGGTGTTCCATCTGGCGCTGCGCCAGACCGAGGGCCTGATCGGCTCGATCCTCCAGCTGCTCGGCCTCGACCTGCCGGTGCCCGACTACTCCACCCTCAGCCGGCGGGCTCAGAGCCTGGAACTGCCACTGCAGCCCCGCGCGACTGGCGGACCGATCCACCTGCTGGTCGACAGTTCGGGCCTGAAGCTGGGTGGTCCGGGCGAATGGCTGGTCGAGAAACACGGCACCAGCAAGCGGCGCTCCGGCTGCATATCGGCTTTGACGCGGTGACCGGCCAGATCGTCGCCGCCATCCTGACCGACCGCGACGTCGGCGACGCCTCCCAGGTCGGGCCCCTGCTCGACCAGATCGCCGAGCCGGTCGAACTCTTCCTGGGCGACGGCGGCTACGACAGAACCGGCGTGTACACCGCCCTGGACGAGCGCTATCCGGCTGCGACGGTGGTGGTTCCACCCCGTGCCGATGCCGTGCTCAGCGCCACGGCGGACACCACCCAGCGCGATTGCCACATCCAGAGGATCGCAGAGAAAGGGCGATTGGCCTGGCAGCGCGACAGCGGCTACAACGACAGAGCCCGCGTCGAGGGCCAGTTCGCGCGTTGGAAGCAGGTCATCGGTGATGGGCTGCGTTTCCACAACGACCAGGCCCGGGCCACCGAGGTCGCTATCGCCGCTCAGGTCCTCAACCGAATGCTCGACCTTGGATGCCCGAACTCCGTCCGCGTCGCCTGATCATCAGCGGAGAATGGGGTCTTCTTCGCCTCTTTCTTCTCCATGCAACACGCTGACGCGAGCACCCATCTCCCTGGCGATGGACTGAAGAAGCTCCTGATAAGTGTAGATGCGCGGACCACCCAACTCGTAGCAGGGGCGCTCCGCCTCATCCGAGCGATCCAGCACGCGCGCGATCGCTTCGGCGACATCGTCCACATAGACAGGCTGAAGCCGGGTTGGCCCGCGGCCAAACATCGGATAGACCGGCAGGGTTTGGATCAGCTTCACCATGCGCGTCAGAAAGGCGTCATCCGGTCCGAACATGACCGCCGGCCGAACGAGCGTCACCGCCCCGAAAGCCTCGGTCACCGCCAGTTCGCCCCGCCCGCGCGCCCGGATATAGGGTGATGTTGACTCCGGGTCAGCCCCGATACCGGACACGTGCACCAGCCGCTCCACACCGGCTTCACGCGCACGTCTGGCAAGGCGCGCGGCTCCCTCAACGTGTACCGCGTCAAAGCTGTCCCGGCCGTGCTCGACTTAGAGGCTGACCGCATTGACGGCACCGTGGGCGCCGGCGAGAGCCGCAGCCACCGCCGCCTCATCATGCAGGTCCGCAGCCACAGCCTGCGGAACCGGCTCATCCGACGGAAACACCGCCTGGACCCGCTCCGGATGGCGCACGGCCACCCGCACCGCGAACCCATGGCCGAGGAGATGCCGCACGATCCGGCGGCCGAGGAAACCGGTCCCGCCGAACACCGTGACCGACCTCCGACACTCCGGGGTGCCAGGGTTGACATCTGCTTCCATGTCATCATTATCGGTCATGCCAGCGCTCCGACGAGCGAACTCCTTATACCACGCCGAACCGTTCAACCAAGGCCTCAGCAGCCATCCGCCGGAGGGGCGGAGCGGCCCGGTCAAGCGCGCCATCACAATGGCCCGTGCCCGATCCGCTTCCGCCCACTCGCGTGGCCGGCTGAATTCTACGAACCCACACACCTTTTCGGCACGCGCCTCAACTGGAGACTTGCCGCCCATGATCTCGCCATGGTTCCGGTGGCCAGCCTCAACCGATTGGCTGAGGGGCAGAGCGCTCGCCGAGACCCGGTTGGGGTCAGGGCGTGAGGATATCCAGGGCCGACGAGGCGGAGCCTCCGGGCGTCGGGCCGCCAGCGATGACGTAGAGGCGCCCCTCCAGAGCGACCGCGCCCAGGCCATGGCGCGCCCGTGGCATCGGGGCATAGGAACTCCAGCCATTGCTCGTGGGATCATAGGCTTCGACCTCTGGGAACGTCCCGGACGGAGCCTCACCGCCAACGATGAAGATCCGTCCGTCGAGCACGGCCGCCGCGATGCCGCTCCGGGCTGTGGGCATGGATACCCGCGGCTCCCAGTGATCGGTGGCCGGATCATACGCTTCGTTCGCCGCCAAATTCCTGGCATAACTGCCGTCACGGCGACCGCCAAGGGCATAAAGGCGCCCGCTCGCCGCCGCGACCGCCAGATGGTCGCGCGGCGTCGGAAGGGGGGCGGCCACCGTCCACTGATCGCTCGCGGGATCGTACACTTCGTGGGCCGGGGTGTTGCGCCGGTCCGTGCCGGAGCCGCTGACCGCATGGATCTTGCCGTCAAGCACGGCGGCGGCCAAGGCTCCCCGCGCCGTCGGCATGGGAGCCAGCGCGCGCCAGCGATCGTTTGCCGGGTCGTATTCGTGAACCGCCGTCGTCGGTGTCCAGCCTTCGATATAGCCGCCCAGAACGTAGAGCATGCCGTGCCATCCCACCGCGGCCGCATGATGCACCGGGTGCGGGAACGCCGCGCCCCGGCTCCAGCGATCGGCGACCGGATCATAGATCTCAAGGTCCCGCTGACCGGCGAATCCGCCAACGACATAGATCTTGCCGCCCACCTCGGCGGCGGCCACCTCTGACCGCTCGGAGGGCATCGGGGCACCGGTCGCCCACCGTCCCGTTTCCCGGGCGCAGGCCCCGGCCGCCGTAAGGAGCATCCCGACGACGAACAGGGCGGTGAAGAAGGGTCGAAAGTTCAGCATGTTACCTCCTGGCCTGGACCTGAGATGCGCCTCAACGAGAGCCGGCTCGCGGGCAAGCGGCATCGGCGACCTTGCAGGGCACAGCTCGACAAATGCTGGTTCGTCCGAGCTCACAGGGCCGCTCATGCTAACATCCCAGTCCACCTTCGCTCCCCGATCAAAGAGGGCGTGCCCCCGCGGCGATGAGGGAAATGACGACACACTCCCTCTTAGCTCGGCTCAAGGCAATATGATGAGGCCTTTCGGCGTCAACATGGAGCCGGCGGATCATATCTCGCGCACGAGTTCACATTATCCGGGTAGCCTTTGCCGCACCTCAAAGAAGCCCTTCCACGGATCCCCGGCCGGCAAGCCGGCAATACTGTACTGAGGAGCGGCAGGGGCATCGCCCAGCGCTTCCCATGCCAGCGGCATCGCCACCGGCGTTCCAGGCCGCGCCCGGATCGAGTAGGCGGCCACCGCTGTGGCACCGCGGCTGTTGCGCAGATGGTCCAGGAAAATCCGTTCGTTCCTTGCCTCCTTCAGCGGGTTGGTCGTGTACCGCTCGGGCCAGCCCGCGGCAAGCCGCGCCGCGAAGTCGCGAGCGAACACCTTGGCCGTTTCCCAATCGGCGTGTGGCTCGACCGGGACCACCACATGCAGACCCTTACCGCCGGTCGCCTTGGCGAAGCTGCGCAGGCCCAAGTCGTTCAATGCCGCGTGGATTGCTCTTGCGCCCTCCACCAGGTGCGTCCACGGCACGCCCTCATCCGGGTCGAGGTCAAAAATGATACGGTCCGGCCGTTCCAGATCGTCGATGGTGGCGCCCCAGGGGTGCAACTCCAGCACGCCCATCTGAACCAGCGCCACTAGGCCGGTCACACCCTCTACTGCCAGCCATTCCTCGCAGCCGTCGTGGACCCGGCGCACGGCTTCGTGCAGCCCGGCCCACGGGTGTTTCTGGACGAAGCAGGTGCCGCCGCTGCCGGACGGGCAGCGCACCAGCGTCAACGGCCGGTTGACCACGTGCGGCAGAATGCGGTCGGCAATGCCGGCGTAGAACTGCGCCAGATGGCGCTTGGTGACCCCCTGCTTGGGCCAGAGCATCCGGTCGGGGTGGGTGAGTGTGATACCTGCGATCTCGATGGTCTCGGCGGCGGCTTTGGGCATGGCACGTCTCCTGCTGCTGGAGTGAAAACGCCACGCTGCGACAATCGGCTCAAGGCCGGTCATACCCTTCGGGAAAGAGGTGACCGGGCACGCCGGCCAAGTCACAGACCAGCCCGAACTGATGTGCAACGGCAGCAGCATAGGCGACTAGCCCGGCGTCATCGACATAGCCGTCGTCGATGGAGGCAGTCGCATCAAAATGGCGCAGGTATGCGCGGTGGAAATCCTGAAACGATGGATGGAGATGGCCATAGGAGGCCCGTAAGTAGTTCTTCACCTCGGCCAATCGGTATCGGGTCACGGTCGGAACCGTGCAGCGGTTTGCCTTGCGCACATTGCACCCGGCGCACAGAATTCGGAGGTTCCCGGGTGCTCCGGCACCGCCAAGGCTGCGCGGCACAATGTGATCGGCGGTCAGGGATGTCAGCCCACCCTCGCCAAAGCCCAGCAGGCACAGGCCCGACAGGCTCTTCTGCTGGGTTCTGAACTCCAGGAAATGATGGCCTTGGAGTTCGCATTCGGCACACCGCGTTCCCTTCAAGCGGAATGCCCGGAGCGGCTGGGTTGCCTGCGCTGTCTGGCCGCTCGGGAGTGTGAACGACGGGCGGGGCACACCCCTCGGGCAAGGATCAACCAGGGCCAGTATAGCGGCGAGATCCGTGTAGCAGGCGATCTGGCGGCGCAGGGCGATGGTCATGAACGGAACTTTCGATGGCTAACTGGACGGAGCCGGTCGAACAGGTTAGTCCCTTTCTGGGCAAACAGTGTCCCGACCGGCATCGCTTGCAAGACAAGGAAATTGGCCAACACCTCTTCTCGCCTCCGTGCACCAGATTGACTTAGTGCAGAGTTCGGACCGAGTTGCCGGTCTCCATGTGCGCGCATACAATGGCCTCGTCAACCCGACTCCCAACACGGTGGCCGGGCCGCAGAGGGAGGGGACCACATGGCTGAAAGCGACTGGCAACCATTACGGACGCCGATGTGGCCCGCCCCCGCCGCCTGGACCGATGCCGGGGAATTCATGCTGTTGGTGTTCACGCAGGATGGCGTACCGACATGGGAGGTCCGCGGGAGGAGCGGCCGCCGCGATCTGGTCGCCACCGGCACCGCCGACACATTCGAGGCGGCCAAGGAGGCTGCGCTGTTCGAAGCATCCACGCCGTCGGCACCATGACTGGCTCTTCCCAAGGCGCCGATGCGCACAGGCCTTACCAGGAACCCGTTGCACGACTCCTCGACTATGGCGAATGCAAAATGGCCGGTGGTGGACCGGCGGAACTCGCATGGCCGAATTACACCAACGACCTGGGGCTGACGCCGGAGCATGTTCCCGAACTCATTCGGCTCGCCTGCGATGCATCACTCCACGCGGCTGATGGGGAGAGCTTCGCGGTCTGGGCACCGACACATGCGTGGCGCGCCCTCGGCCAACTGCGGGCGCTGGAAGCGGTCGTCCCGTTACTTGACATCCTGAAGGCGCTGGAAGACGACAATTGGGTCGCAAGCGAGCTTCCCGATGTCTTTGGCCTGATCGGACCGGGAGCGATTTCGCATGTCACCGACTTCCTGGCCGACCAATCCATTACCAAGCAGCCTTTGATGACGGCGGTCAAATGCCTGGAGGAAATTGCAAAAAGAAATCCCTCGTCTCGGGATGAGTGCATCGGCATTCTGGTGCATCGATTGGACTGTGGGGCTGAAAACGATCCGACGGTCAATAGCTTTCTGATTTCGGCGCTGATTGATCTCGAAGCGGTCGAGACCATGGACATAATTCGTCACGCCTTCGACAAACAGGTTGTCGATCTCTCGGTTGCTGGCGATGTCGAAGACGTCGAAATGGAATTGGGCTTGAGGACACGGCGGTCGACGCCTAGACCCGTGTACCATCCGTTCCTCGGAAATCCGATGTCGGGTCTTGTGGAGGGCGGCTCCGGCGCGTTGGCCGGCAAGAACGTCGAAGCTTCGGCTGAGCATCGAAAAGTTGGCAGAAACGACCCATGCCCTTGTGGCAGCGGGAAAAAATATAAGAAATGCTGTTTGCAGTGAGGCCGGGTTTGATCACCTCGCCGAGCACCGTCATGTAACAACAGACTGTGGGACATTTTTCTCGGTGTTGGTAGGGCACCACCCTTGCGCCGATGCGGGTGGCGGTCGGTGTCGCGCAGCCTTCGAGGCGGAGGACTGACGCAGCACTTGGCGCCGGGCGCGGATGCAGGCCAGCACCGCTTCATGAATCTTGTGTTTTGTTCGGCGATCTGATTGGCGATGCCGACGAGACGGGAGAGGCGATGTTTCAGTGCCGAGTAGTACTTTTCGTCATCAATGCTGCAGTATCGCAATAACCTGAACACTTCTTCGTACAGGCTGAGTGGTCCGGTATATTTGCGGCCGGCGGATGGGCCAAATGGAAGCGATGCGGATGACTGGAAGGCTGACGGCGCATCGCGAGCGAGGGCGGGTATGGCGCGCTTTTTTCGCGGGTGGAGGCATCATGAACCGTGCGCATGGGGCTTCGCTCTGCGCGGCGAGTGCCCTGAGACTATGGTTGAGCAAATTCTCTCGGTCGAGCCGACGGAGGATCACGCCCCGGTCTTGCGGCTCGAGATCCGATGCCCGAAATGCGGTGCCGTATGGCTGGAGTTGAGTTCGTCCGAGTGAGGCAAAAGGGTGCCGAAGCGTGCAGCACAGGTCCGCTCAGCGCCAAAACCGGCCATTCGCCAGGTTCCACCGCATGGGTTTGGTACCATGGGTGCTCTGGTGCACGGAGGCCGGAGAGCAGAGTGCTGCCCTGGTTCCTTGATCATCAGGCGGCGCGGACGGATTCCGGGCGTCCGAGGTCGAGCATTCGGTTGAGGACGGTGACGGCGATCCGGGTTTCGACCTCCTGGGCCGGCCGGCTGTGCGAGCGCAAGGTGTCGCCGATGATGCGCTTGTATCGGCTCATCGCACCCTCCGCCCCGGCTCTCGCATTGTAGCCCGAGGTTCGCTGCCAGCCCATCCGGCCCTGCTCGGCAATGGCCTGGATATGGCGATCGCGCTGGGTCGGGTCGGTTTCGGCCGACGGCGCTGAGAACGGCCGTCGAGCGCGGCGGCACGACAACCGCGGCCTCCGCGGAGTGCTCGGCCACATCATCGTAAACTCGATCCTGGTCGTAGGCGCCGTCGGCGACGACGGCGGCGAGCGGCTCGTCGATCTGGTCGAGCAAGCGGGCCGAGTTCGGCGGCATCGTCGACTTCCTTGCTGGTCAGGGTCGAGGCGACGATCGTGCCGGTCTTGGCATCGACGCCCAGGTGCAGCTTGCGCCAGGCGCGGCGGCGCTGGGTGCCATGCTTCTCGACCAGCCATTCGCCCGGCCCGCTGAGCTTCACGCCGGTGCTGTCGACCAGCAGGTGCACCGGTCCGCTCGCCGCCTGAGGAGCCACCGCCAGTGTCCTGGATCGTCGGCTCAAGGTGGAATGGTCCGGCACCGGCAGATCCAGCCCCATCAGCTCGAGCAGCGAGCCGACCAGCCCCTCGGTCTGGCGCAGCGGCTGGTGAAACACTGTCCTCAGGATCAGCGATGTCTCGATCGCGAGATCCGAGTAGCGCGCCTGTCCGCCCGGCGTGGTCCGCGGCGCCGCCCGCCACGCTGCGATCGCCTCGTCGCTGAACCAGATCGTCAGCGAGCCGCGCTGGCGCAGCCCGGCCTCGTAGTCTCGCCAGTTCGTCACCTTGTAGCGGGCTTTCGGGATCCGATGGCGACGGTCGGCATTGTATTTGTGCGGCATGGTCAGGCAGAGCGATCAGGAAGGGGCGCGCCTTCTATCCAATGTCAGTCCGCCCGGGCAACCGCCGCATCCGTGCACCAAACCAGCGTGTTCGATCAGATTTTTGAAGCTTTGTCGGACGATGTCGATTTCGAGTATGTGATCGTCGATGGCACCATCGTCCGGGTGCATCAGCACGGTATCGGCGCAAAAGAAGCTATGGGGCGAGCGACGAGGTCTGAGAGCCTGTTTGACTATATCATTTCCATCATTTATTATATCATCTTCTGTTGACCGCTCTGCATTAATTGTCGATCAGGAAAGACTCCTCAGCGCCATCGACGGCATGCAACTGAGAAGCGTAGTGTAGGGTTTTTCAAGCTCGCACGCTCATGAGCGCCCGGGAGATTGACCCAGTATCCGGGCGAGGTTTTACTTGACTATTGCTAGTAGATACTGTGACTCCCCATGTTGTTCTAGTCAAACAGGCTCGAGGCACCATCGTTGCGTTGACACTGATGGAGGAGCCCCATGGCCAAGCCTGATGACCTGTCCAAACCCCTCGTCGCTCTCGACCATGATAGCACGCTGGTGTGCGTGATCGAGATGAGCGGCACGTCCTGGCTGGTGGCGGCGACGGTGCCGGGAGTGGACCGGCGTCCGCTGCAGAAGCTGCCGGTCAACCCGGCGCGCCTGCTCGACGCAGGTGGAGCGCTGGCGCAAGGAGGCGGCGCGGGCCGGTCGGACGATCACGCGCACGGTGGTGGCGTATGAATCCGGACGTGACGGGTTCTGGCTGGCCCGGCTGCTGCAAGGACACGGGATTGAGGTTTATGTCATTCACGCCAGCAGCGTCGCCGTGTCGCGCGAGCAGCGCCGGGCCAAGACCGACCGGCTCGACACCGAGATGCTGATGCGCGCGCTGCTCGGCTGGCTGCGCGGCGAGCCGGGGCACTGCCGGATGGTGGCGATCCCGACGGTCGCCCAGGAGGATGCGCAGGCGACCGGGGCGCGAGCGCGAGGGGCTGGTCGCCGAGCGCACCCGGGTGACCAACACGATCAAGGCGGAGCTGGCGCTGTGGGGCATCCAGGGCTTCAAGCCGGGCCTGAAGAAGGCCGCGGAGCATCTGGAAGCCCTGCGCACGGTTGAGGGCGAGCCGCTGCCGCCCAACACGCTGGCCAAGCTGCACCGCCTGCTGAAGCGGCGCCGCTCTGATCAGCGAGCAGATCAAGGCGATCGAACAGGCTGCCGCCCAGGCGGTCGAGCGCGATCCGACCGGGCCGAACGCCCTGGTCCTGCTGCTGGCCCAGATCAAGGGCATTGGCCTGGAGACGGCGCAGATGCTGGTGTCACGAGGTGCTGTCGCGCAATCTGCGCGACCGGCGCGCGGTGGCCCGCTACGCCGGCCTGACCGGCACGCCGGATGAGAGCGGCTCAAAGCGGCGCGACAAGGGGATCAGCAAGGCGGGCAACCCGCGGGTGCGCTGCGGCATGATCCAGCTGGCCTGGCGCTTTCTGATGTTCCAGCCGGACGCGGCGCTGGTCCGGTGGTACAAGGAGCGGACCGCCGGCGCCAGGGGCGGCGTCCGCAAGACCCTGATCGTGGCGCTGGCGCGCAAGCTGCTGATCGCGTTGTGGAGCTATGCCGCCGACGGCGTGATGCCGGAGGGCGTCGTGCTCAAGGCCGCCTGACCTTCCGTCTCCGACCCCACACCGGAGACACCCGAGCACGGCTGACCGGCAGCCCGGTGGGCCGGCGTGACCGAGGTGGGTGGTGTACCGAGTCCCCCATGGGCGCCAAGCCGATCGACAGAATGGTCCCACCCTCCCGGGAGCCTCGCCTCCGATGCGCATAAAGCATCATGGTCTCCGGCCGCTGCCGGACCGCATACAAGGTTGTCGGATCGCGCGGCGATCCACCAGACGCGAGAGCTCCGCCTTGGAGCAGCTGCCTCACTAAGCTGGCCAGTCATCGCGGCGGACGAGCGGCGTTCGCCCTGGAGCGGCGACCGACTCGAGCACGTAGATCGACCCGTCGTCGCCCAGCGCCATGTCGGCGAGGCGGCCGTCGATCGCGAGCGCCACTCGCGCGGGGCCTGAGCCGTCCCGGCCCCAGCGCAGAGCACGCCTGTGTGCCTCGTCGAGGAGGAGGACGGATCCGTCGTCGTCCACGTCGAACGCCGTCGCGCCGATCGCTGGCAGGTTGCGCCCGGGTTCGAGTCCCACACTTGCCGGGCCTTCGCCCCACGTCGTTGTGACGAGCCGAGCTCCGCGACGCGCGGCACCGAACATGTGCACGCCGAGAGCAACCTCCGTCGGATCGAGGAGTGGGAGGGATCGTTGGGGCGCGTCGGCTCCGCCTCCGGGCACGAGGAGCAGCTCGTCGCTGCCCGCGACTCGAAACTCGGCGTAGTACTGGAACCCGTCACTGCTAGCAGCGATCTCGCGTGGCACCGTCGCCGTCAGCTGTCGGATTCCATCGTTCGAGGAACGCTCGAGCTGCAGCGCACGGAACGGCCCGTGCGCGCCGGTGCGGAGATGGACCGTTCCACCGACTGCGCAGGCGCGCTCGGGATCCTCGATGCCGTCGGGCGAACAGTGGACGTCGTAGACGAGAGGAACGCGCTCACCAGGAAGCGTCAGGAGCGGAGGCAGGTGGGTCGCGTCGAAGACCGCGCGAGCGCCTGTCGTCGATTGGCGGGCGACAGCCGTGGCGGCGACGGTTGCGACGAGCACCGCGAGGGCGCATCCGGCGGCAATGCCCGCAAGCGCCGAGGCGAATCTGCGACGGTCGAGGGAGTATCTCCGCACCTTGCTCCTCCGTTGTCCGATACGACAACGGTAGCGCGTGGAGACCGCTCGGAATCCCGCCGAGACACATCCGGCGCGATGTCGTGACCCTCAGGTGAGGATCAGCGTCTGCTCGGAACGCGGCCGAGTTCGCGCTGCAGGCGACGAGCGCGCTTTGCGACGACGTCGCGCAGGCGTTGCGGCTCGAGGACGGTCGTCTCGCCACGATCGGCGAGGACCTCGGAGAGGAGCCACTCCTCCGTCTTGAACGGCACGTCGGTGATCGCGGACCCATCGGTCAGCGCCCGGGCGCCGCGCTCGAGCTTCCAGCGAGCGATCGCCGGCGAGTGCAGAAGGCGGGCGACGCGTGGGTTGTGTAGGTACGAGGGGTCGAAACCCACGCGCACCTCGAACTGCGTGTCCGTGATTCGTGCCGAGCGCATCCGGTCGAGCCGGAACGTCCGCGCCCCGTCGACGCTCAGATCCCAGGTGTGTACACGCCATACGGGTAGCTCACGCTCGATGGTGTACGGCTCCACGTGGCGTAGGCTCGGCGCGTCTTCGCCGTCCTTCATGTACTCGATCTCGACGACGCGCCGCTTGTCCACGCCGTCGCTCAGCACCTTGACGAGCGACTCCTCGGCCGACGTATCGCTGGGCTGTGGCGTCCCGGCGAGGTCGAAGCGACCGAACGTCTCCTCGAGCTTCTTCCGGACGCGCTTGAGCGGTGTGTGCGCATCCGCGGCGATGGTCGGCCCGACGTACTCGATCGCGAGCCTGATCGCTCGCGCCTCGAGCGGCGTGAGCTTCGGCGGTCGCCGGAACACGTCGCCGTAGAGCTCCTTCTCGATGCGGACGACCTCACCGTCGTGTTCGGCATACACCGCGTAGCAGCCTCCGCCGAAGTTGACGAGGTTCAAGAGGGAGAGGTGGTCCTGGAGCTCTTCGAGCGGGATCGAGAACCGGCTCGCCACCTCCTCTGCCGGCAACGTCGCCGACCGTTCGTCGCCGCAGGCGGCGAGCAGGTGCGCGAGCAGAGCCTGGAGAACGCCGAAGCGCTCCGGCGCGACCGGGCCCACCGGGCGCTCGGGCAGCGGTTGACGCGGATCCGAGCGTTTCGGGCCGGCGACGGGGGGCGCATCACCGTCATGGCTCGCCTCGAGCGTCGCGAGCGCCTCGCTCACGGACTCGATCAGCTCGTCCGGCTCGAGCGGCACGGCCCGTCCGTTCTGACGGAGGACCCAGCCGGCGAGAAGCTCGACGTTCGCGAACTCGGTCTCGAAGACGCCGTCCTCGACGGTTCCGGCATCCGGGAGCGTGCGCTCGACCCACCAGGCGGTATCGGCAGAGACCGCGATCCGCGCGCGCCCGACGAGCTCGCCGATCTGCCAGGGGCGCGGGACCCGATGCTGCTCGACGTCGAAATCCGCCGGAGTCCGGAAGTCGCGCTCCCGGCGCGTGGCAAAACGGATGTCGCCGCGGATGCGCGACACCTTGAACGTTCGCGTCGTGTCGCGGTCGAGGTCGTGGCCGACGACGTACCAGTTGCCGTCGTCCAGTCTGAGCGCGTACGGGTTGACCGCGCGCTCGCCGGGCCTCGTGCGGCGGGGGCTCCAGTAGCCGAAGCGGACGGTGCGTTGCTTGGAGATCGCCGACTCGAGCTTGTTGAGCCGACCCGCGAGCTCGGGGGAGTAGTCGGGCGCGCTGACGCGTACACGCTCGGCCGTGTCCGTCTGCGGCTCCAAGAAGCCGGCTCGTCCGAGCGCGAGGTTCTGGAGTGCGAGTCGGAAGGGTTCCGAGTATGCGAACTTGCCCTCCAGGTAGTAGAGCGCGGTCTGGAGAGCGGCGAGCTCGTCGTCGTCGAGGTCGAGCCGGTCGAGGAAGTAGTTCTCCGAGCGGAGCGTGTACAGCTCCTCGCCGGTGAACTCGTCTCTCTGAGACTGGAGCGGCACGCCGAGCGCGGTCAGTTCGGCGCGGTCCGAGTAGAAGCGGCGCGCGAATGCCTCGTCCGACATCTCGCTGTAGCCCTCGACGTTCGACTTCACATCGCGAGCGGTGAGCAGTCGTCGCTCCGCCATGAGGAAGGCGACCAGCGACAGCTGGCGGATCAGCTTGTCCGCGTCGTGTGACATCGAGTCACGAGCCTAGCGGTTGAGGCCTGCGGGGAGAGATGAGACTTCGAGCGCTCTAGCGGGCTAGGCGGCGACCGTCGTCGCGTGCTCGAGATGCTGATGCGACGGGCAGTAGTCACGGCCTGGGAGGGGTGTCCGCTGACACGCCTTCCCCTTCCGCGTCGTCGCGTGGCAGCGGGCGACGCCACCGTCGAGGAGCCCTGCCTCGACCTGCTGCTCGATGAACGACGTCGCGGCGCCCACACCCTCCCGAACCGCCCACGCGACCTGTGCCTGGGCCCTGATCGGGAAGTAGCGCCTGATGTCGGCGAAGAGAGCGCGGTCGGGGCGTGCGAAGTAGTGCGGATCCTCGGCGAGGCGCGTCATGGTGCGCTCGCATTCGACGAGCACCTCGCGTCGGTAGCCGACCTGCTCCTCGCGCGTCGCATACGGGTCGATCAGATCCTTGATCGAGCGATAGATCGCTCGCGAGTATTGATACATACAGGAGCGAAGTTGGGCTGCGTGATCGTCCAAGGGACCTACGCCGATCTCCCCGAATTACCAATTGCTGGGCGGAAAACACGCGACGCCGAACGTCGCAGGGGCCAGTGTAGCGTCTTTTCGACCGTGTTACAAAGTCGGGGGTGGTGGCAGTCGCCCTCGAAGGCAACAGAGAGTCAAGGCACGACCCGGCGCACGCTTGCAGAGCGCGCGAAGCGACGCGCGTCCTCGAGAGCGCTGGTGGCCTCGGCCTCGCTCGCGTAGATCCCCGAGAAAACGATCCAGTACCCCGGGTGAAGGCTGGCGTAGCGCGACGAGTCGAGCAGACCCACGGCTGTGAGTCCCTTCGCGCGCGCCGCCCGTGCGCGGGCGAGCGCCGGCGCACGGCCACCGGTCTGGGGAAGCGAGGCGAGGGCGATGGTCCAACCGTCCTCGCCGACCGGCCACTCGGCGACGCCGGAGGCGTTCTCCGGCGCCTCGCCGTTGGCCGGCTTCGGACTCTCCGCAAAACCGCCGATCGCGGTCTCGATCGTCGCGCTTCCCCCGTCGCTGCCGGTCGCCGCGATCGCGCCGACTGCTGCGATGACCGCGGCGGCAGCGGCGACGGTCGAGCGTCGGCTCCAACTCGACCCCCAGCCCGGGGTGCCGCGCACCGCCGACACCCTTGCGCCACACTCGAGGCAATACTCCTGTCGCGCGGCGAGCGGCTCGCGGCAGCGCGGACACGTCATCCGACGGCGTCCGACCCGGCCGGGCGCGTGTCGGAGGCGGGACTGCCGCCCAACGTGCGGCCGCAGCTGGCGCAGAAGCGCGCGCCGAGCAGTATCGGCGCGCCGCAGATGCACACCGCCCCGCCGCCACCGCGGCGAATGCGCGCCGTCCCGTCGAGGAGCGAGTCGATCTCCTGCACGCGCACCTCGATCGCGACGAGCTCGGCGCAACGCTCGACGACGAGGCCTGCATTGAAGCGGTCGCGCTTGTACATCTCGAGTGCGAGCCCGCCGAGGTCCCTGAGCCTTTCCTCGCGTACCTCGAGGAGGGCCTTTCGCTCGCGCTTGAGCTCTCGCGCCGGGGGGACGTCGTAGCCGCCGGGTGTCGTGGAGGTCGTCGAGGAGTCGGCCATCGCCGGCACGTTAGAGCTGGAGGACGACGAGACGTTCTTCGGTCATCTCACGCACCGCGTACGCGGGGCCTTCGCGCGTGTTCCCCGAGTCCTTCACGCCGCCGTACGGCATCTGGTCGGCCCGGAACGTCGGCGCCTCGTTGATGGTGACCCCGCCGAACTCGAGCGCGGCCGCCGCTCGGAGCGCGGCCTTGACGTCGGTGGTGAAGATCCCGGCCTGGAGCCCGAAGCGCGTGCCGTTCGCAAGCGCGATCGCCTCGTCGAGCGACTCGAATGCCGTGACCGTGCAGAGGGGCCCGAAGACCTCCTCGCACGAGACCTTCGCATCAGGAGGCGCGTCCACGATCACGGTCGGTCGCAGGAGCTCGCCGTCGAGCGTGCCGCCGGTGAGGACGCGGGCCCCCTGTGACGTGGCCTCCTTGATCCACTCGAGAACGCGGTCGCGCTCGCTCGTCGCGATGAGCGGGCCGACGTCGGTCGCGTCGTCGGCAGGATCCCCGACCACGAGCGCGTCGACACGCGGGAGGAATCGCTCGAGGAACGCGTCGTACGCGGAGCGCTCCACGTAGATCCGCTGGACCGAGATGCAGCTCTGGCCGGCGAAGGAGAACGCGTTCGCCGCCAGGCGCATCGCCACGTCGTCGAGGTCGGCGTCAGCGGCGACGATCACGGGAGTCGCATTGCCGAGCTCGAGGTTCACTCGCTTGTGTGGCGCGCGCTCACGCAGCTTCCAGCCGACACCGGCGGAGCCGGTGAAAGTGATGAGCCTGACGCGCTCGTCGTCGACGAGCACGTCGCCGATCTCCGCGGCCGACCCGCAGAGGACGTTGAGCCAGCCCGCGGGCAGCCCGGCCTGCGTCTCGAGCTCGGCGAGCAGGAGCGCGGACAGCGGCGTCTGCGATGCCGGCTTGAGGACGACCGCGCAGCCTGCGGCGAGCGCCGGCGCGACCTTGTGGGCGACGAGGTTGAATGGGAAGTTGAACGGGGAGATCGCTCCGATCACTCCGATCGGGACGCGGAGCGTCAATGCGACCTTGCCCGCACCTGCAGGCGATGCGTCCATCGGGACCACCTCGCCGGCGAGCGTGCGGGCCTCGACGGCCGCCATCGTGAACGTGGACGTCGCACGAGCTACTTCGACCTGCGCGGCCTTCATCGGCTTGCCCGCCTCGGACGAAATCGTGCGCGCTATCTCTTCGGAGCGTTCGTCGATCAGGCGGGCGGTGCGGTCGAGAATCGCTGCGCGTTCGTGCGCTGGAAGCGGGCTCTGCATCGCGCGCTCTGCGGCCGCGACCGCGGTGCGCGCCTCTTCCGCTCCTCCCTTCGCCACCCGCGCGACGACCGAGTCGTCGTACGGCGAGCGGACCTCGAGCCATTCGCCCGTCTCGATCCACTCGCCGTCGATCAGGAGCCGGCGCTCGGTCGCTGTCGTGGCCACGTCGGGAGTGTAGTGGTGGGCAAACGGCGCTCCGGGCGTGCGTTCTATGCTCTGGGTGATGACCGCTGGCGCGTACATCGTCGACGCCATTCGCTCCCCGATCGGGCGGCGGAACGGATCGCTGTCCGGCATCCGAGCCGACGAGCTTGCAGCGCAGGTGTTGAACGGTCTGGTCGGCCGCGTGGACGTCGATCCCGGGGGGATCGAGGACGTGCACATGGGCTGCGTGACACAGGTCGGAGAGCAGGCGCTGAACGTCGGGCGCGGCGCGGTTCTCGTCGCCGGCTGGCCAGAGTCGGTTTGCGCGACGACGGTCGACAGGCAGTGCGGCTCGTCGCTCCAGGCGGCTTTCAACTGCGCGTCCGCCGTGCAGGCCGGTCACCTCGATCTCGTCGTCGCCGCGGGCGTAGAGCATATGACGCGCGTTCCGATGGGCTCGAACCTCGGCGAGGCCGGGTGGGGTGCGGTCAACGAGAAGATCGGCGAGCGCTGGCCCATCGTTCCGCAGGGCATTTCGGCCGAGGTCATCGCCGAGGAGTGGGGGATCACTCGGGATGCGCTCGACGAGTACTCGCTGGAATCGCACCGGCGCGCCGTGGCGGCGATCGACGAGGGGAAGTTCGAGAACGAGATCGTGCCGGTCGAGGTCGGCGCAGGTGGTGCCGTCGTCCTCTTCGCCGTCGACGAGACACCGAGACGAGACACGTCCCTCGACAAGCTCGCTTCACTCCAGCCGGCCTTCAAGGCGGACGGTGTCGTGACGGCCGGGAACTCGAGCTCGATCGTCGACGGGTCCGCGGCGATGCTCGTGGCGAGCGAGGCGGCGCTGGCACGACATGGCTTCGAACCTCGCGCGCGCTTCGTGTCCTTCGGGCTGTCCGGCGTGGATCCGTACCGGATGCTGCACGGCAATCCCGAGGCGTGCGAGCGTGCACTCGACAAGGCCGCGCTGACGTGGGACGACGTCTCGGTGATCGAGGTCAACGAGGCGTTCGCCTCGGTCGTTCTCCAGTTCCTCGCGGACACGGGGCTCAATGAGCGGTGGGAGGCCGGCGACGTGAACCCGAACGGCGGCGGAATCTCGCTCGGCCATCCGCTCGGCGCGACCGGCGCGCGGATTACTGCGACTCTGCTGAACGAGCTCGAGCGGCGGAATGTGCGGTACGGCATCGCGACGATGTGCATCGGCCAGGGCCAGGCCATCGCGGCTGTTCTCGAGCGTCTCTGAGAACCCGGCACTCTCGATCAGCTCAGCTGATAGATCTCCCGAGTGCCTGGACTGGTACTGATGGAACTCGTGGTGCACTATGAGGCCATGTTCGGACTCATTCTCATCCCCGTCCTCGCGTTCGTCGCGCTGGCCGTGTACGCGTACGGTGCGGATTCCCGCATCGACGACGTCTCGCGCCGGCGCCGGTTCAACGGCTGAGCCACCCCGCGGGCCAGATCTGAGCGGGCGTCGCTAGGATCGCCGGTCGTGGCCGCTCCCGAGATCAGGCGTATCGGTGTCGTCGGACTCGGCGCGATGGGCGCAGGGATCGCGCAGCTCGCGATCGAAGCTGGATACGAGACCGTCGGCCGCGAGGTCACGGACGAGCTCGGCTCGAAGGCGCAGGACCGGATCGCTCATTTCCTCCGGCGCAAGGTGGACAAGCAGCAGATGACGGACGCCGTCCGCGAGGCGGCGCTCGCGTCTCTCTCCCTGACGACCGACCTGGCCGACCTGGTCGACTGCGATCTCGTCGTCGAGGCGATCGTCGAGGACCTCGCGCCGAAGCTCGAGCTCTTCGGCGAGCTCGAGCGGATCGTCCGCTCGGACGCGATTCTCGCGACCAACACTTCGGCGTTGTCCGTGACGGAGATCGCAGCCGCCACGTCCAGCCCGCAGCGCGTCGTCGGGATGCACTTCTTCAACCCGGCCCCGCTGATGCCGCTCGTCGAGATCGTCCGAGCGGAGCTGTCGTCGGACGACGCCGTCGATGCGGCGTTCGCCGTCGGCGAGAGGCTTGGCAAGCGGCCGATCCGCTGCCATGACACGCCGGGATTCGTCGTCAACCGTGTCCTCATCCCGCTGCTCAACGACTGCCTGCGCGTGCTCGACGAGTCGCGCGTCTCGCCGGAAGACCTCGACACGGCGATGACCGCAGGGGCCGGCTGGCCGATGGGTCCGTGCGCGCTCGTCGACCTCGTCGGGATCGACGTGCACGTGTACGCATCCGAGGCGCTGTACGAGAAGCTGCGAGAGCCGAGGATGGCTCCACCGCCGCGCATCGTCGCGATGAAGAACGCGGGCCTACTGGGTCGGAAGTCCGGTCGCGGCTTCTACCGCTACGACTGATCCGAGCGGACCCTCACGGGTTCAGTGCGAACACCACGAAGGCGCCGAAGATCACGAGGTGGAGCCCTCCCTCCTGGAGCGTCGCGCGCCCTGGCAGGATCGTGAGCGCGCCGACACCAGCCGTGAGGACGAGCAGCGTGATCTGCGTCGAGTTCAGCCCGAGCACGAGCGAGCCGTCGAGCCAGATCGACGCGACAGCGACGGCAGGAATCGTCAATCCGATGCTCGCCACGGCCGAGCCGTAGGCGAGGTTGAAGCTCGTCTGGAGGCGGTCCCTCGAGGCGTTGCGGTACGCCGCGAGTGTCTCCGGCAGGAGCACGAGCAGCGCGATGGCGACGCCGACGGCGGACTGCGGCGCCCCCAGCGCATCGACGGCGTCCTCGATCGCGGGCGACTCGACCTTCGCGAGGCCGATGACAGCGACGAGTGAGAGCACGAGGACGACGAGGCTGAGGGCAGCAGTCCGGTCAGAAGGCGCCGCCGCGTGCACGTCTTCGGCGCCGGGCGGGAGGTCCGGCGGCAGGAAGAAGTCGCGGTGGCGCACGTTCTGGACGAACACGAAGAGGACGTAGAGCGTGACCGACGCCACCGCGGCGAAGGTGAGCTGGGTGGCGGAGAACGTCGCTCCCGACGAGCTGGTCGTGAACGTCGGCAGGACGAGACAGAGCGTCGCGAGCGTGATGACCGTGGCGAACGCCGTCGCCGTTCCCTCGGCGTTGAAGCTCGCGATTCGGCGGCGAAGCGTCACGACGAGGAGGCACAGGCCGACGATGCCGTTGGTGGTGATCATCGCTGCAGCGAACACGGTGTCGCGCGCGAGCGTGTCGGTCTCTCGCCCACCGGACGCCATGAGCGCCACGATGAGACCGACCTCGATGACGGTCACGGCGACTGCGAGCACGAGCGACCCGAGCGGTTCGCCCACGCGATGCGCAACGACCTCCGCGTGATGGACGGATGCGAGGACCGCGCCGGCGAGAAAGGCGGCGACGAGTGCCAGGACGACGTCCCCTGGCTTGCGTCCCCACGTCGCGGCGAGGGCGACCAGGGCGACTGCCGGAACGACGAGCGTCCAAGGCACGGAACGTGCGATCCTCATCGGTACAGGAATCTACGGCCCGTTCGGGTGCGCGGCCTCGCTAACACTCTTCTTACAGGCCGCACATCGAGGTCACACGCCGCTCGCCGATACTACGGCGGAGCCATGCGGAAGCTCGCCGTCCTCCTCTGCTCCTTCTACGCCGTCGCCGCGGTGGGGTCGGCCGCGCACGCGGGCGAGCCGACTGCAGGCACGCTGTCCGTCGAACGCGGTAAGGGTGTGGTGATGATCGATCTCCGCGGCTCCGTCCTGGGCCGGCTTTCGAGCGGCACGCTTCGCGTCACCGACCAGACTCCGAACGACAAGTTCACGGCGCTCGTGGTCGGCCGCAAGGTCACGCAGGAACGTATCGGCCCGAAGACCGTGCTGTATCGCGGCCAAGGCCTGCGCTTCCGGATGCTCGGTGGCGGGTACCGAATGGTCACGCGCGGTTCCGGGATCAGCCTCTCGGCGGTCGGGCGCGGCACGGTCATGCTCGACGGCGATGCGCGCTTCCCGGGCGACGACGTCGGCGTGTACTCGCGCGACGGGGTCGACTGTAGTGCCGAGCCGCTGAGCTGCACTGCGCTGCCCACGGAGCCCGAGCGATTCGCACTCGAGCCCCCGCCCGCCGAGCCGAGCCCGAGGAAGGCCCCGTGACGACACCCACGACGATCCTCGTCGTCGAGGACGAGACCTCGATCGCCTCGTTCGTAGCCGCCTATCTGCGCAATGCGGGTTACGGCGTGAAGACGGCGGCGACGGCGCAAGCTGCGCTCATCCAGCTCGCGAGCGACGCGCCCGCGCTCGTCATCCTCGACCTCAATCTTCCGGACGGCGACGGCGTCGAGCTCTGCCGGCGGATCCGCAAGACCTCGGACATCCCGATCCTGATGCTCACCGCCCGTGACGAGGACATCGACAAGATCATTGGGCTCGAGGTCGGCGCCGACGACTACATGACGAAGCCGTTCAACCCGCGCGAGCTCGTTGCCAGAGTGAAGAGCATCCTGCGCCGCGCTGCACCCGAGCGTCGCAAGAGCGAGTCGGACGAGATCCACCACGGCGAGCTCGCGATCAACGCAGGGAAGCGCGAGGTGCACGTCGGCGACGAGGAGATCCGCCTCGCCCCGAAGGAATTCGACCTTCTCTGGGAGCTGCTCGACCATCGCGGCATCGTGCTCACGCGCGACCAGCTCCTCGAGCGCGTGTGGGGGTACACCTTTGCCGGCGACACGCGTACCGTGGATGTCCACGTGCGTCAGATCCGCCGCAAGCTCGGCGATGCGTCGCCGATCGTCACCGTGTGGGGCGTGGGCTACAAGGTCGCGTCCGATCGCACGGCGGCGACCATCTAGCGGGCTACCCTGAGGCACATGCTCGGGACGCTCCGGTTCCGTCTGACGGCGTTGTTCCTCGCTGTGGTGCTCGTCTTCGGGCTCGCCTCCATTACCCTCGCGGTACGCCTCTTTCAGGACGTGACGCGCAAGCAATCGGTCGAGGAGCTTCGCCGCGAGGCCAGCGGGCTTGCCGCCCTCTATGCCGAGTCGGCACTGCGGTCATCCGACGAGGGCGCCAAGGCACCCGAGTTCGCGGCGAAGAAGCTCGAGCTCGCCACGGGCGACGAGCTGTACTACGTCGGCGCATCGCTCTTCCCCGGCCAGCGCTTCGGACTGACACGGCTGCCGCGGAGCGCGCTGGGCGGCGCTGCGCTGGACCGCGACCGCCAGGTGATCGTCACCTTCACGCCGCCGGGCGAGTCGCGTCGTCTGATAGCCGCGGCCCAGCCCGTGCAGCTCGTACGCGGGACGGAGCCGTTTGGCTGGCTCGTCGTCGCGAAGCCCGAGGCCGAGCTCCGCGAGCAATGGCTGACCCTCTTCGGGCGCCTCGCACTCGCCCTCGCCGTCGGGATCGCGCTGGGAGGCGTCCTCTTCCTGTGGCTCTCGCGTCGTCTGACGGAACCCGTTCGTGTGCTGACGCGCGCGACCGTCGACGTCGCCGCCGGGCGCTACGACGTCGAGATCCCGGAGGCGCGCGGCAGCGACGAGATCGCGCTTCTGAGTGAGCGCTTCCGCGGCATGGTCGCCAAGCTCGCGGAGGCGGAAAAACTCAAGCGCTCCTTCCTCATGTCTGTCTCGCACGAGCTGCGCACCCCGCTGACCGCGATCCGCGGCCACGTCGAGGCGCTGCGCGAGGGGATCGTCTCGGAGCCGGAGCAGGTGCTTGCGTCGCTGGACATCGTCGCTGCCGAGACGGACCGGCTCGAGCGGCTCGTCGGGGACGTCCTTGATCTCGCGAAGCTCCAGGCGCACCGCTTCACGGTGCGCCACGAGGAGGTCGACCTCGAGCGTGTCCTCGACCAGGCATACGGCGCTTTCACCGAAGAGGCGCGTCGGCGCGAGATCGACTACCGCCTGGAAGGCGCGACCGACGCGCCGGTGATCGTCTCGGACGGTGATCGCGTGCTGCAGGTGATCTCGAACCTCCTCTCGAATGCGTTCCGCTGGACACCCGACGGCGGACGGATCGATCTCCAGCTCGCCGCGTCCAACGGGAACGTCGCCGTCGACGTACTGGACACCGGCCCCGGTGTTCCTGCGGCGCAGCGCGCCCGGATCTTCGAGGCGTTCGTCTCGGACGACGTGAACGGCACCGGACTCGGGCTTCCGATCGCACGTGAGCTGGCGGTGGCGCTCGGGGGCGGAATCGAGCTCGAGTCGAAGAGCGGTTCGGGCAGCCGCTTCCGGCTCGTGCTCCCACTCAGTCCGGCGTTGTAGCGGCGTCTACGCGGCGGCGGCGTGCGCGAGCTCGCGCTCGTGTGACTCGCCCCGGGCGAGCTCCTCGACGTGCCCGTCGTCAGGCGCCTCGACGTCATGTGCGGACTCGAGTCGGGCCAGTCGAGCGTCGACACCGCGCCAGCCGGAGCTGACGAGGTCGACGAGCAGCGCCAGATCGTCCACGCGGGCGTGACGCTCGGCGAGGAGGTCCCCCTCGAGTCGCTCGAGCCGTCGGATCGCCTGGTTGAGCAGGCCACGGATCTCCGCGATGTGTCGCGCTACGGGCAGCACTTCGGTGCGCAGACCGTCGCGCACTGCGACACCGACGTGCGCTGGAATCGACGCTTCGAGCTCGGCTGCGGTCGCAGCGAGCGCCTCGACCTGGTTGCGCGAGCGTTCGAGCGCGGCCTCGATCGCACCCGGCGCCGGTCGTCCTGCCGCGGCGTCGGCGATGCGCTGCTTCGCTCGTTCCAGGGCAAGGGCGTCCATGGCGGGCGAGGCTACTCTCCGCGCCGGATGGAGTCCGCCGAACTCGACTACGACCTTCCGGCCGAGCTCATCGCGCAACGGCCTGTCGAGCCGCGGGACGCGTCGAGGCTACTCGTCTATCGGCGGGACTCCGGAGACGTCCAGCACATGCGGTTCTCCGACCTTCCGGACGTCGTCGGCGACCGGCTCGTGGTCGTGAACGACACGCGCGTCGTTCCGGCGCGGTTGCGCCTGAGCCGCGTGTCGGGAGCGGCCGTCGAGGTGCTGCTCGTGGAGCAGCTCGGCGACGGTCGGTGGGAGGCGCTGGCCCGCCCGTCTCGCCGCCTCCGCGCAGGTGAGCGACTCGGCCCCGTCCAGCTCGTCGAGCCACTCGGGGAGGGCAGGTGGCTCCTCGAGCTCGACGGCGAGCCGGCAGGGGAGGCGCCTCTTCCGCCGTACATCCACGAACCGCTCGCTCAGCCCGAGCGATATCAGACGGTTTACGGGGAGAACGCCGGCTCCGCGGCTGCGCCGACAGCCGGGCTTCACTTCACGACTCGGCTCATGGAGCGGCTGGATCCCGCCCGCGTCACGCTGCATGTCGGTCTCGACACCTTCCGACCGCTCACGGAAGCCGTCGTCGAGGAGCACGAGATCCACGGCGAGCGGTACGTGGTCGACGAGGCGGAGTGGGAGCGGATCGCGTCGGCGCGAAGCGTGCTCGCAGTCGGGACGACAACGGTGCGTGTGCTCGAGACGGTCGTTCGCACGGGCGAGCTCGTGGGAAGGACGAAGCTCTTCATCACGCCGGGCTTCGCGTTTAGCAGGGTCGACGCACTGGTCACGAACTTCCACCTGCCGCGATCGACGCTCCTCGCCCTCGTGATGGCGTTCGTCGGGGTCGAGCAGACGCTCGCGATCTACCGCGCCGCGATCGCTGAGCGGTACCGCTTCTACTCGTTCGGCGATGCGATGGTCGTGCTGTGAGGTTCCGCGTCGAAGCGACCGACGGCGCGGCCCGTGCCGGCGTGCTCGCCACGTCGCGCGGCGAGATTCGGACACCTGCGTTCATGCCCGTCGGGACGAAGGGGACGGTCAAGTCGCTCCACCCCGACGAGGTGCGCGCGCTGGGCGCCGACGTCGTGCTCGCGAACACGTACCACCTCCATTTCCGGCCCGGCGAGGAACTCGTCGAGAAACTCGGTGGCGTGCACGCCTTCTCGGGGTGGGGCGGACCGATCCTCACGGACTCCGGCGGCTTCCAGGTCTTCTCGCTCCGGGACACGATCGCGGCGCTCGACGACGACGGGGTGACGTTCCGCTCCGTGTACGACGGAGCCGCCGCACGCTTCACTCCCGAGGGGGTCGCGGAGATCCAGCGCCGCCTCGGATCCGACATCGCGATGTGCCTCGACGTCTGCGTGCCGGCAGACGCCCCCGGCGCCGAGGTTCAGCGAGCGGTCGACACGACGACGCGCTGGGCGCGACGTCAGGTCGACGCGCCGCGTGCGGAGGGTCAGCTTCGGTTCGGGATCACGCAGGGCGCGTCCGACCCCGAGCTTCGTCGGCGCTCGATCGACGAGATCACCGCGCTGCCGTTCGACGGGTTCGCGCTCGGCGGCCTCGCGGTCGGCGAGTCGAAGCAGGAGATGCTCGACTGTGTCGAGTGGGCCGCGCCGGGGCTTCCGACGACGCACCCGCGGTACTTCATGGGGATCGGGGATCCGGAGGGCATTCTCGAGGTCGTTGCACGGGGGATCGACATGTTCGACTGCGTGCTGCCCACCCGCACTGCCCGCACGGGATCGGCGCTGACCTGGTCAGGACGGCTGAACCTCCGCAATGCCGCACATCGCACCGATCCGCGGCCGCTCGACGAAGACTGCGACTGCCCTGCGTGCGAGCGGTTCAGCCGAGCGTACATCCGCCACCTGGTGACGCAACGCGAGCTTCTCGGATTACGCCTGCTCAGCCTGCATAATCTCCGGTTCGTACTCGACTTGACCGCGCGTGCGCGCGCGGCGATCGAGCAGGGTGCGTTCTCGTCGTTCCGCAACGAGGCCCTTGCCCGGCTCGCCGCCCCACCGGAGGAGGAACCGTGCAATTCCTGATCATCATGGTGCTGATGCTGGGCGTGATGTACGTGCTCATGATCCGCCCGCAGAGACAGCGACAAGCCCAGCAGCAGTCGATGATCGACGGGTGCGGGGTCGGTGACGACGTGCTGACGACCGGCGGGATCTACGGAACGATCACGCAGGTCGACGGCGACGACGTCGTCGTCGAGATCGCGCCGACGATCACCGTGCACATGACCCGCCGCGGCATCGCCGCCGTCCTTCCGCCCGAGGAGGAGGAGGACGAGGTTGACGATGAGGTCGACGACGACGAGGATCTCGTCGACGACGAGCCGGTCGCCGAGTCGAGCTCGGAGAACGGCGATGAATCTGCCGTTACGGACGGCGAAGAAGCGGTTAGGACAGCCGTGGGCGACGCACCAGCCGAGGAAGACCGCCGCTAGCCTGGGCAGCCGAACGTGAGCAGGCGAAACTCCTACCTCGTCCTCGGGCTGCTCGCCGCGGCGCTCGTCGGCGTTGCCCTGATGGCGATCCCGGCATCGCCGCTCCACCAGAAGCCGACGCTCGGCCTCGATCTGCAGGGCGGCCTCGAGGTCACGCTGCAGGCAGTTCCTCCGGTGAACCGCAGCCTGACGAAGGAGGACCTCGACCGGTCCGTCGACATCATGCGGAACCGCGTCGACAAGCTCGGCGTGACCGAGCCCGAGATCCGCACGCAGGGCGACGACCAGATCGTCATCCAGCTGCCGGGTGTCAAGGACCCGGAGGCGGCGGCGGAGATCATCGGCACGACCGCGCAGCTCGAGCTGTACGACCTGGAGACGTCCCTCACCGGACCCTCGATCTCGATCCAGGGCCAGCCGGTCGAGAGCGCGTCCCTGTACGCGCTCCTCGCACAGGTCCAGTCGCAGGTGACGGACGAGAAGTCCGACGCCTGGTACATCGTGAACCCGAAGACCAAGCGCGTCGTCTCGGGCCCGTACGGCTCGAAGGAGGAGGCGCTCAAGAAGTCGGGCGGGAACCTTCCCGCGGGCCGCCAGCTCTTCGCGGTCCCCGACGGGATGGTCGTCATCACGTGCGGTGAGGGCGCGGTCGTCTGCCCGGGCGGCAACGGCGCCGGCGTCCCGCCGGATCGCACGTGGTACTACCTCTTCAAGTACGACCCGCCGGACGTCCCGCAGATGACCGGCGAGGATCTGAAGCTCTCGGGCACAAGGGCGGACTTCGACACGAGCCCCGGCGGCGGCGGCCGCCCGATCGTGACGATGGAGTTCACCGGGAAGGGCTCGGACCAGTTCGAGAAGATCACCCGCGACGAGTGGATTCGCGGGAAGCTGCGCGGCACGCCGCAGCACTTCGCGATCGTCCTCGACCGCGAGATCAAGACCTTCCCGCAGATCGACTTCACGGACGGCTCGCTGTCCGGCGGCATCGGCGGCGGTCGCGCGCAGATCCAGGGCCTCGACTCGCTCCGGGAGGCGAAGGACATCGCGCTCGTGCTCCAGACCGGTGCACTGCCGGTGAAGTTCGAGACACTCGATCGAACGGACATCTCGGCGACGCTCGGGAAGGACTCGCTCAGCGAGGCGTGGCGCGCGGCGATCGCCGGCCTCATCCTCGTCGCGATCTTCCTCCTGATCTTCTACCGATTCCTCGGTCTCGTCGCGGTGGCGGGGCTCGCGATCTACGCCGCATTCCTGTACGCGACGATCCTCCTCTTCAACGTCACCCTGACCCTGCCCGGCTTTGCCGGCCTCGTCCTGACGTTCGGGGTCGCGGCGGACGCGAACATCGTCATCTTCGAGCGCATCAAGGAAGAGGTGCGCGCCGGCAGGTCTGTCCGAGCCGCCATCGCGCAGGGATACCGAAAGGGCTTCGCGACGATCGTGGACGCGAACGTCGTGACGGCGATCACGGCCATGGTGCTCTTCGTCGTCGCGACGGCCAGCGTTCGTGGCTTCGCACTGATGCTCCTCATCGGAACCGCGTTGTCGATGCTCACCGCCGTTCTCGCGACGCGGGCGATCCTCGCTGGGGTGGCGGGCTTCGGCTGGATCGACAACCCGCGCTTCATGGGCGCCACGGGCCAGGGCATTCCGCGCTGGCTGCGCTGGGACTACATCGGCCGGCGCCGGATCTGGTTCGCGATCGCGGGCGCCGTCGTGGCGCTCTCCGCACTGGCGATCGCTGTCAACGGCCTCAACCTCGGCATCGACTTCAAGGGCGGCACGCAGATCACGTTCCGGACGCCCGAGGCCACGTCGCTCGAGCAGGTGCGACAGGAGGCGGGCACCATCGGACAGGCGGGCGCCGTCATCCAGGGCCGCGGCCCGTCGACGGACGGCAAGTACACGAGCTTCCAGATCCGCACCGACGCGCTGACGACCGCCGAGCAGAACGAGCTGCAGCAGGGACTGACGAACGCCGTGGAGGCAACCTCGTTCGGCTCGAAGAACGTCTCGGAGAGCTTCGGGCGCCAGATCGCCAACAACGCGCTCTTCGCGATCGTGGTCAGCCTCCTTCTGATCGTCGCGTACATCTCGGTCCGCTTCCAGTGGAAGTACTCGGTCGGCGTCCTTGTCGCGCTCGCGCACGACGTGGTGATCACCGTGGGCGTCTACGCGCTCACGGGGAGGGAGGTCTCGACGGCGACCGTTGCCGCGATCCTCACCGTCCTCGGATACTCGATCTACGACACGATCATCGTTTTCGACCGGATCCGCGAAAACGTGCCGCTGATGCGCCGCGCGTCGTTCCGCGTGATCGGGAACGTCTCCATGTGGGAGGTGCTCCCGCGGTCGCTCGCGACGACGTTCATCACACTGCTCCCGGTCGCGTCGCTGTACTTCTTCGGCGGCGACACGCTCAAGGACTTCGCGTTCGCCCTGCTCGTCGGAATCGGATCCGGTGCCTACTCGTCGATCTTCCTCGCCGCGCCGCTCGTCGCCGCGCTCAAGGAGCGCGAGCCCGAGTTCGCCCGTCGCCGCGACGACCTCGGGGCGCTCGCCGGGGTCGCCTCGGTCGGCGGCACGCTGGCCGCCGAGGCGGAGGAGGTCGCAGCGGCGTCTGCAGGCGACTCGGATGAGGAGGAGGAGGAGGAGTCCGACGGTGCTCCCGAGGCGACGCGCCCGGCGCCCGTTCCGGCTGCGTCGATGGGCGGTCCGACCTCGTCGAAGCGAGAGCGACGGCGCCAGCGGCGTGCGTCGCGGCCTCACGGTCGTGCCCGCTAGCGAGCGGGGACCCCTCGAGACCCTCAGCCTGGCGGGCGTCGGGGCGGTCGCGCTCGTGGCGCAGCACGCGGACGAGCTCGCGTCGGAGATCGCAAGCCGGATCGGCGTCGAGCGCGACGAGGTGCGCGCGGTCATTGCAGACGTCCTCGACAGCTGGCGCCGCGAGGCCACGCGCCTCGGAGAGAGCGGCGGGAGCATGGCAGCGAAGGCGGCCTCCGAGCTCGGCGCCGCCTCGCGCGACGCCGTCAGCGATCTGGAGCTCCGCGTGGCGCAGATCGAGCACCGGCTGAGACTGCTCGAGCGCGACGCGACGTAGTTCGCGGACCGCTCGTCCTACAATTCCGCGCATGGCGACGACGCACGACCGCTCGTCGCGGAACCTCGGACGTCTCACCGAGATCGCGCAGGTGGCCGCGCGCCACGGATTCGGCTACTTCCTGCGGCGAAATCGACTGGGCGATCTCGTCCCGGGTGACGCAGACGGTGAGGTCGCGACCACGTCCGACCGCGGCCGGCGCCTCCGGGCGATGCTCGACGAGCTCGGCCCGACCTTCGTGAAGTTCGGGCAGCTGCTCTCGACGCGGCCCGACGTCGTGCCGCCGGACATCGTGGCGGAGCTTCGCGGGCTGCAGGACGACGCCTCGCCCATCCCGTTCGAGCAGGTGCGGGACGTGGTCGAGCAGGAGCTCGAGCTGCGGATGGACCGCGCGTTCCTCGAGTTCGACTTCGCGCCGCTCGCGTCCGCGTCGATCGGCCAGGTGCATCGTGCGGTGCTTCCGGACGGCAGCGAGGTGGCGGTGAAGGTGCAACGGCCGGCGGCGGCCGAGCAGATCGAGGCCGACCTCGGGCTGCTCTACCAGGCGGCACGCCTCCTGAGCGAGCGGGTGAAAGCGCTCGAGTTCATGGACCCGCGCGAGCTCGTCGACGAGTTCGCGCGTTCGATCAGGCTCGAGCTCGACTACGGGCACGAGGCGCGGAACGCGGAGATGTTCCACCGGAACTTCGCACGCGACGAGCAGGTGGTCGTGCCGCGCGTGATCAAGCAGTACTCGACCTCGCGCGTCCTCACGCTCGAGTTCCTCCGCGGGACGAAGGTCGCCGACCTCGACCTCGGCGCGATGCGTCCCGACGAGCGGCGCGACGTCGCGCACCGCCTCGCAGACGCCTGGATGACCATGGTGTTCCGGCACGGGTTCTTCCACGCGGACCCGCACCCGGCGAACATCTACGTGCTCGAGTCCGGCGCGCTCGGCCTCGTCGACTTCGGGCAGGCGGGGAAGCTGTCCGACGACGACATGGCGAGGCTGACCATGCTCTTCGTCGACGCAGCGACGGAGAACGTCGACGCGATCCCTCGACGCCTCCGTGATCTCGGCGTGCGCTACGACGCTGCGCGCGAGCAGGAGTTCAGAAGTGAGCTCCAGGTCCTGTTCGACCGCTACTACGGCAGCCGGCTCACCGACATCGACCCGCTACAGGTGATCCGCGAAGGCTTCCAGCTCATCTACGCGATGAACCTGAAACTCCCCAGCCGGTTCGTCATCCTCGACAAGGCGATCGCGACGCTGGCATCGGTCGGCCAGGAGGTCTATCCGGAGTTCAACGTGTTCGAGATCGCAAAGCCATATGCGCGCGGGCTGCTCGTGGACCGCTTTCACCCTCGCGCGCTCTCGCAGCGAGCGCGCGTCGAGGCACTCGGTCTGGCCTCCGTCGCACGGGACATGCCGTACCAGGTCTCGGACGTCCTCGAGCAACTGCGCCAGGGGACGTTCCAGGTGCACATCGAGAACCCGGGCATCGACGAGATCGACGACCACATCGACAAGGCGACGAACCGAATCGCGGTCGCGCTCGTGATTCTCGGCGGGCTGCTCGGCTCCGCGATGATCGGCGTCTTCGCAGAGAAAGGCCCGCATGCTCTCGGAATCCATGTCATCGCGCTCGCCGGGTTCCTCATCTCGGGCATCTTCGGGTCCTGGCTCGTATGGGGCATCCTCCGGCACGGGCGCCTGTAGGCGTCCACCGGCGACGTGTCCGCTGCGGAACGCTTGTCGGCGATCCGCCGGAAAGGACATCTGGTCGTGCGGCCGGCTTGTGGTTAACGTCGCTTGCATGCCGAGCGCGGTCCTCGTCGCCGAACCAGAGCCGGAGACGCGAGAGTACCTCGGTCGACAGTTACGCGACGACGGGTTCGACGTGCTCGGCGCCGCCCGTCGCAGCGAGGCGCTCGAACTCGTGGAGAGCGCCCGGCCCGACGTCGTCCTCCTGGCCGAGGTCGACCTCTGTCTACGGCTTCGGCGCGGCGAGCCTGGTCGCAGTTGGGACCGGAACGTGCCTGTAATCGTCCTCGCGCCAACCTCCGATCTCGTCGAGCGTGTGCGCGCGCTCGACCGTGGGGCCGACGACGTCATGGGGCGACCGTTCGCCTACGAGGAGCTCCTGGCGCGGATCCGTGCGTTGCTACGGCGGAGCTCGGCCGGGCAGAGCGACCTCATCGTCGCGGGCGATCTCGTCATCGACCGTGCGACGAGGCGCGTCCACGTGCGCGACACCGCTGTCGTCCTCTCAGCCAAGGAGTTCGAGCTCGTCGCGAAGCTCGCCTCCGACCCCTACCGCGTGTTCACGAAGGAGCAGCTGTTGCGTGAGGTGTGGGGCTACCGAGCCCTCGGGCGAACACGGACGTTGGAATCCCACGCGTCGCGGATCCGCAAGAAGCTCTGCCTCGTGCCCGAGGATCGCTTCGTCGTCAACGTGTGGGGCGTCGGGTATCGCATGCTCGACTGACGGTCAGCGTGCGCCCTCGAGCTCGAGCAGCGACCGCTTGACGTCGAGCCCGCCGGCATAGCCGGTCAGATCGCCGGTCGCGCCGACGACGCGGTGGCACGGGAGCACGATCGGGATGCGGTTGCGGTTCATCACCGTGCCCACGGCTCGCGCCGCGCCCGGGTGGCCGACGCGCTGCGCGAGCTGGCCGTACGTCGTCGTCTCGCCGTACGGCACCCGAGCAAGCTCGTCGAGCACCGAGACCGTGAAGGGCGGCAGCGCTCGCAGGTCGAGTGCGACGTCGAACGTCCGGCGGCGGCCGTCGAAGTACTCCTCGAGCTCGCGACGAGCGCCGTCGACGCTCCGCGGCGAGCGCAGGACTCGCGGACCGGCGATGCGTGCGAGCCGTTCGACCCTGTCCTCGTCCGTCTCGAACGAAATCGCGGCCAGACCGCGGTCCGACGCGGCAAGGAGCAGCTCGCCGATCGGCGTGTCGACGACGTCGAAGCCGACGTCGATGAGGCCGAGGGTGGCCGCTGCCTCGCGGAAACTGCGATCGAGATCGGGTGATACGGTCATGTGGCGAGCCTCCTTCGAATGCGGCGGACGCCCGTGGACGTCGCCTGGCGGGCCGCGTCGGGCGACGAGCCGAGCACCGACGCGATCTGGTCGTACGAGAGGTCATAGCCGTAGCGGAGCACGACCGCGGCACGTTCTTTCGCCCCGAGGCCGTCCGTGAGCTCGGCGAGCTCCGCATAGGCCGGTGCCTGGTCGTCCGCACCGGACTCGACGAGCTCGGTCGTGGGTCGCGTGCGCCGAAGCGTGTCGAGCGCGACGTTCTGCGCGATCGTCAACACCCACGCGCGCAAGTGTTCACCGTGGTCGAGCCGACCGTACGCGCGGAGTGCGCGCAGGAAGGTCTCCTGAAAGGCATCCTCGGCTCGATCCGCGCCGAGTCGGCGCCGCAGGAGCCGGAGCACCTCGCTCCGATGCTCCTCGTAGAACCGCTCGAAGGTGGGGATCGCCACGGCCTCCATCATCTCCGTCAAACGTTCCCACCCGCCGATCTGTGAGAGTTCCCGGCATGCGGGCGGCGGTCGTCGGTCATGTCGAGTGGCTCGAGTTCGTTCCTGTCGAGGCCGTGCCCGGACCAGGGGAGATCGTGCACGCGTCCGAGTCGTGGGAGCAGGCCGCCGGGGGAGGATCGGTCGCCGCGGTGCAGCTCTCGAAGCTCGCCGACTCCGTCGACTTCTTCACCGTGCTCGGGAACGACGACCACGGACGGCTCGCGCGCGAGGAGCTGGAGGCTCGAGGGATCACGGTGCACGCGAGCACGATCGAGGCGCCTCAGCGCAGTGGCTTCACGCTGGTCGACGACGCGGGCGAGCGCACGATCGTGACGATCGGTCGGAAGCTCCACCCACGCGGCCACGACGAGGCGCTCCCCTGGCACGAGCTCGGACGCTGCGACGCCGTGTACTTCTGCGCGGGGGACGCCGACGCTCTGCTCATGGCGCGCCGGGCGCGCGTTGTCGTCGCCACCGCGCGGGAGCTTTCGACCCTCCGGCAGGGCTCGGTCGAGCTCGACGCCCTCGTCTCGAGCGGGAAGGACGACGCCGAGCGCTACCAGACGGGACAGCTCGATCCGGAGCCGCGGCTCGTCGTGACGACGTCGGGTGCGCTCGGCGGCTGGGCGCAGCCCGGGGGGCCGTACAAGGCGGCGCCGCGCCCGCCCGAGCCGGCCGACGCGTACGGCGCCGGCGACTGCTTCGCCGCAGGCCTCGCATTCGCCCTCGGGTCAGGCCTGGAAGGGCTCGAGGCGCTCGACTTCGCGGCACGCTGCGGCGCAGGCGCGATCGCAGGACCGGGCGTCCACGCGGAGGTGGTGCGGCTGTCGTAAGAAGCGTGTGGGGCGCAGGGGTTGCGATGTGGGGGAAAGTGGAGTAAGGTGGGGCGCCGTGGGAGAGCAACCACGGCGGAGCCCATGTTCTACGGAACCCACGAGCACACGATCGACGACAAGAACCGGCTCACGTTGCCGGCGAAGTTCCGCGATGCGCTCGGCGGCGACGTCGTTCTGGTTCGCGGGATCGACCGGACGGTCGACGTGTATCCGCGCAAGAGCTGGGAGTCGGGCGTCGAGCGGATCACCGACCTCGACTCGCTCACGCGGGAGGCGCGCGAGATGAAGCGCTTCGTCTTCTCGGGCGCAACGGTCGCGGAGGTCGACAAGCAGGGACGCGTGCTCGTTCCACCGGACCTCGCGAGTCACGCCGGGCTCGGCAAGGACGTCGCGGTCGTCGGCGTGCACGACCACATCGAGATCTGGGGTCGCCCGGAGTGGGCGGCCCACGTCAGCGCGATCGAAGGGAGCGTCGGAGATGTTGCCGAACGTGCAGCGGACAGACGCGGCTGATCACGTCCCGGTCCTCGCGGAGGAGGTGCGCGAGTTCCTCGACGTGCAGCCGGGGGAGACGATCGTCGATGCGACGTTCGGCGCGGGTGGGCACTCGCGCATGCTCGCCGCCGACCTACGCGGGAACGGCAAGCTCGTCGCCATCGATCGCGACCCGACGGTGCGTCCGTACTTCGACCGGATGAAGGCCGGCGCACGCGGGGTGCATACACGGTTCCTCCGCGGCGACTACGGCGTCGTCCTTTCGCAGCTCGCCGGCAACGGCGTCCGTGCCGACGCCGTACTGCTCGACCTCGGCCTCTCGTCGATGCAGGTCGACCGCCCCGAGCGCGGCTTTTCGTATGCAACCGATGCACCGCTCGACATGCGCATGGACCCGTCGGACGAGCCGAGCGCGGCGGGCGTGGTCGCAACCTACGACGAGCGCGAGCTCGAGACGATCTTCCGGCGCTACGGGGAGGAGCGGTACGCGCGCCAGATCGCGAGGGGCATCGTGCGCCGTCGCGAGGCGGAGCCCATCGAGCGAACCGGGCAGCTCGTCGACGTCGTCCGAGCGTCGATTCCCGCGCCGGCGCGGTTCGGCGAGGGCCATCCCGCGAAGCGCGTGTTCCAGGCGCTGCGGATCGAGGTGAACCACGAGCTCGAGTCCCTCGAGGTAGGCCTCCCCGCTGCATTCGAGATGCTCCGGCCCGGAGGGCGCATCGCGGTCATCAGCTTCCACTCGCTCGAGGACCGGATCGTGAAGCGATTCTTCCGCGACCGTGCGAAGGGCTGCACCTGCCCGCCGGAGCTGCCCGTCTGCGTGTGCGGGAAGGAGCCGGAGGCACGCGTTCTCACGTCGAAGCCCGTCCGGCCGTCGTCCCACGAGGTCGACGACAACCCGCGCGCCGCGTCCGCGCGGCTGCGGGCGGCCGCGCGCGTCTGATGTCGACGATCGCACAGCCCACACGGACGGTGGCACGTCGGGAGCGGCATGCGCCGCGACGCCGCTTCTGGGTCCTGAGTGGCGGCGTCATGTGGATCGTTCTCTTCGCCGCGCTGCTCGCCGGGGTGGTGGCCGTCAACGTCGCGGTTCTTCGCCTGAACCTTCAGCTCGACGAGTCCGGTCGCGAGCGCACCGAGCTCAAGAACGACATCGCCGGACTCCGCGCCGAGATCTCGAGCGCCGCAGCAGCGACCCGCATCGAGCGCCTCGCGCGCGGCGAGCTCGGCTTGCGCGAGGTCGAGCCCGAGGACACGACCTACATCGAGCTCGACAAGTGAAGCCGGCGGCGACGAACCGCCGCATCACGCTGCTGGCCGCGGCATTCCTCGTCCTCCTCGGCGCCGCGTTCGCACGCTCGGTCTGGATCCAGGTCGTCAAGGGACCGCAGTACGCGGCGATGGCGCTTCGCCAGCACCGCGAGACGATCATCGTCCCGGCCTCGCGAGGCACCATCGTCGATCGCAACGGGGAGCCGCTCGCGATCGGCCGGATGGCGACGACGGTGTACGCGAACCCGCGCCAGGTGACAAACGCACGCGACCTCACGCTCGTCGCCGGCAAGCAACTCGGGATCGACCCGTCGGTCCTCTATCCGACGCTCGTCGATCGCTCCAAGGGCTTCGTCTACGTTGCGCGCAAGGCGGATCCGCGCAAGGCGAAGATCCTGCAGGCGCTCGACTTCGCGGGACTCGGCTTCTACCCCGAGGAGCTCCGCTTCTACCCGCAGGGACCCGTCGCCGCCCAGATCCTCGGCTATGCCGGCCTCGACAACAAGGGTCTCGAGGGGCTCGAGCGCTCGCTCGAGGGGACGCTCGCCGGGCAACCGGGCAGCCAGACGATCGTCAAGGACCCGTTCGGGCGCGCGCTCGACGTCGTCGAGACCAAGCCGGAGACGCCGGGAAGGAGTGTTCGGCTGACAATCGACCGCGAGATCCAGGCGAACGCTGAAGAAGTACTCCAGGACACCGTGCGCCGCTGGGGCGCCCGCGCGGCGACGGCGGTCGTGATGGATCCCCACACGGGCGAGGTGCTCGCCATGGCCACGGCGCCGCGCTTCAACGCAAACCGCTTCTCGACGACCCGCGCGGATCGCCGGCGCAACCGCGCGGTCACGGACACCTACGAGCCGGGATCGACCTTCAAACTCGTCACGATCGCCGCCGGGCTGCAGGAGAAGATGATCACCCCGCGCACTTCGTTCCGCCTCGCTCCGACGATCAAGGTCGCGGACCGCGTGATCCACGAGGGGCACACCCGCGGGACGGAGCGCCTGACCGTGAGGCAGATCGTCGAGCAGTCGTCGAACATCGGCACGATCACGATTGCCGAGCGACTCGGGCCGGGCAGGCTCGCATCCTGGGTCGACCGCTTCGGGTTCGGCGCGAAGACCGGCATCGACTTCCCCGGCGAGTCTGCGGGCTTCGCGCTGCCGCTCGATCAGTGGTCGGGCTCGACGATCGGCACCGTGCCGATCGGCCACGGCATCGCGGTGACGCCGGTCCAGATGGCGCGCGCGTACTCGGCTATCGCCAACGGCGGCGTGCTCGTGCGGCCGCATCTCATCGAGCGCATCGACGGGCAGACCGTCGGAACGAAGCGCGGTCGCCACGTCGTGTCGCACGCCGTGTCCGAGCAGATGATGTCGATGCTGCGCGGCGTCGTTCTCGAGGGAACCGGCACCGAGGCGGCCATCCCCGGCTACACGGTCGCCGGCAAGACGGGGACCACCGCGAAGATCGACCCCGACGGCACCTACTCGACGTCGCGGTACGTCGCCTCGTTCGTCGGCATGGTGCCTGCGACGAAGCCGAAGCTCGTGATCATGGTCATGGTCGACGAACCGCACGGCGACATCTACGGTGGTGTGGTCGCCGCGCCGGCGTTCCGCGAGATTGCGCGCTTCAACCTTCAGCACCTCGAGATTCCGCAGGACGCACCGAAGACGGCATCCTCGAACGGCTGAACCTGCCGAGCCTCTAGCCTTTCGCCGTGGAGCTCGACGCCCTGATCCGGGCTCTCGCGCCGAGCGAGGTCACCGGGGGCGCACCGGTCGAGGTCCGCGACCTCGCCTACGACACGCGACGGGTGACGGAGGGCGCACTCTTCTTCTGCGTCCCGGGGTCGCGCGTCGACGGCCACGACCTCGCCTGGGAGGCGATCGAACGCGGCGCGGCTGCGGTCGTCGTCGAGCGCCCGCTCGAGGTCGGCGTCCCGCAGCTGCTCGTGCCGTCCGTGCGCGAGTCGATGCCGGTCGCGGCCGATGTGTTCTTCGGCGAGCCGACGAGGGAGCTCGAGGTCGCGGGCGTCACGGGGACGAACGGGAAGACGACGACCGCATTCCTACTGCGATCGATCCTCGAGGTCGCGGGTCGTCGTCCGGGGCTCGTCGGGACGATCGAGTGGCAGATCGGACGCGAGCGGCGCCCGGCGCCGTTCACGACTCCGGAGGCGATCGACCTGCAGCGCCTCTTCCGGGAGATGTTGGATGCGGGCGACCGCAGCGCCGCCGTCGAGGCGAGCTCGCACGGCTCGGCTCTGAGACGTCTCGACCGCGTTCGCTTCGGCGCGCTCGTCTTCACGAACCTGAGCCAGGACCACCTCGACCTGCACGGGTCGATGGAGGAGTACTTCCGGGCCAAGCGGCGGCTCTTCACGGGGCCTCAGCCACCACCCGCGGCGGTGAACGTAGGCGACGAGTGGGGACGGCAGCTAGCGGACGATCTGGAGGATGCGCACCGGGCACCGCTCGTGACCTACGGGCTCGGCGGGGACGCGGAGATTCATCCCGAGGAACTCGAGATCGGTCGGCGCGGCAGCAGGTTTCGAGCCGGCGGTATCGAGATCGAGACGCCGCTCCGTGGGCTCTTCAACGTCGAGAACGTCCTCGGCGCCGTCGCGGCCGGTCTGCTGCTCGACGTCGACGAGGACGCGATCGTCGAAGGCGTGGCGCGCATGACGGGCGTACCCGGTCGGTTCGAGCCGATCGACGAGGGGCAGGCGTTCGCAGTCGTGGTCGACTATGCGCACACCCCGGACTCGCTCGCGACGGTCCTTCGAGCCGCACGCGACCTCGGCCAAGGGCGTGTGATCGTCGTGTTCGGCGCCGGCGGCGACCGCGATCGCGGGAAGCGGCCGCTGATGGGGAAGGTTGCAGTCGACCTCGCGGACGTCGCGATCGTCACCTCCGACAATCCGCGCTCGGAGGAGCCGCTCGCCATCATCCAGGACGTCCTCCAAGGCACCGGGCTCGATGTCGAGATCGACCCCGACCGGCGGAGCGCCATCGCTCGCGCGGTGTCGCTGGCGGACGACGAGGACGTCGTCGTGATCGCCGGGAAGGGACACGAGCAAGGACAGGACGTCGGCGGCGTCGTGTCGCCGTTCGACGACCGCGAGGTCGCGCGCGAGGCGCTTCGAGGGCGCTCGTGATCCCGCTGGCCTGGCACGAGATCGCGGCGCTCGAGCTGGGACGGCTGGAGGGCGACGGCGATGTGGTCACCGCAGTGAAGGCGGACTCGCGCGACGTCGGCTCCGGCGAGCTGTTCGTCGCGCTCAACACGGGCATCCGCTACGTCGAAGAGGCGCGTTCACGCGGCGCGGCGACGCTCGTCCCGGACGACCAGGAGGTCGCGCTCGCCACGCTCGCAGCGCTCGTGCGATCGAGGTCGGGTGCGCAGGTCGTCGCAGTCGTCGGCTCCGTGGGCAAGACGACGACGAAGGACATCCTCGGCGCACTCTGTGCGCCGCATGTCTCCACGATCTGGGCCGAGCGGAGCATGAACAACGAGATCGGGCTCCCGCTCACGGTGTGCCGACTCGAGCCCGAGACGGGGGTGCTCGTGACGGAGATGGGGATGCGCGGTATCGGCCAGGTCGCGGTGCTCTGCGTCGTCGCGCGACCGACCGTCGTCGTCGTTCCGCATGTCGGGCCGGAGCATCTCGAGCTTCTCGGCTCCGTCGATCGCGTGGCGGAGGCGAACGCCGAGGCGATCGCGGCGCTTCCGGCCGGGGGCGTCGCGGTGGTGCCCGCAGCGGGTCCGCTCGATCCGTACCTCGTGCGCGACGACATCACGATCCGCCGCTTCGAGGCCGGCGACGTCCAGCAGCTCGACGCCGTCACGCGCTTCTCGGTCGGGAACGCGACCATCGACCTCGAGCTCCCCTTCACGCAACGCCACCTCGTCTCCAACACGCTCGCCGCGCTTCATGCCTATGACGCGCTCGGTCTGCCGCTCGACCGGGTGTCCGAAGGCGTCCCCGGCATCGTCCTCTCTCCCTGGAGAGGCGACGAGATCCCGCTCCCGGGTGGCGGGTTCGTCGTCAACGACGCCTACAACGCCAACCCCGACTCGATGCGGGCGGCGCTCGAGCATCTCGCGGAGCGCGCCGGTGAGCGCCGGAAGCTGGCGATTCTCGGAGAGATGGCCGAGCTCGGGGAGAACGCTCCTGCCTACCACCTGGCGATCGGCGAGCTCGCCGGTGGGCTCGGTGTGGCCGTGATCGGCGTGGGCGAGGCGTCACGGGCATACGAGCCCGTGGCCTGGGCGGCGGACGCCGAAGCCGCCGTCGAGGAGGCGCGCGCGTTGATCGGACCGGGAGATGCGGTCCTCGTGAAGGCCTCCCGTGCCGTCGGGCTCGAAGGCATCGCAGACGAGATCACGAACTTCGCTCGAGCATGGTCCCTGTCCTCATAGCGGGCCTCATCGCGATGGTGGCAGCCGTCGTGATCGGGCCGAAGTTCATCGAGCTGCTCCGGACCAGGAACCTCGGCCAGCAGATCCGCGCGGAGGGTCCGGCGACCCACGTCGTCAAGCAGGGAACGCCGACCATGGGCGGCCTGCTGATCATCGCCTCGGCCGTCATTCCGTTCCTGTTCCTCTCGCAGTACACGGCCGAGGGGGTGACCGTCCTCTTCATGACGCTCGGCTGCGCGCTGATCGGGTTCACGGACGACTACCTGAAGCTCCGCAAACGCCACTCGCTCGGGCTTCCCGGGCGGTGGAAGATGGTCGGCCTCGTGGTGGTCACGGTCGTGGCCGCGCTGCTGCTCAACGAGAGCACCACCTTCTCGACGGACGTCTACGTCCCGATCGTCAACTGGACGGTCGATCTCTCCTGGGGCTATTACGTCCTGCTCTTCCTGCTCATCGGCGGCACCGTCAACGGCGCGAACCTCACCGACGGGATCGACGGACTCGCGGCAGGAGTGGTCGTGATCATGCTGCTGACCTTCCTCGCGATCGCGGGCATCGCCTGGATCCGCTCGGGCGACCCGGGCGCACGCAGCGACACGCTGCTCGACATCGCGACGCTCGCCGCCGCGCTCATCGGCGGGACGATCGGGTTCCTCTGGTACAACGCCTTCCCCGCCGAGGTGTTCATGGGCGACACCGGCTCATTCGCCCTCGGCGGCGCGATCGCGGGGTTCGCGGTCGTCACCGGCACGGAGATCCTGCTGCCGCTGATCGCGGGGATCTTCGTCATCGAGGTGATGTCGCTGATCATCCAGGTGGTCAGCTTCAAGCGAACGGGCAAGCGCGTGTTCCTGATCGCGCCGATTCACCACCACTTCGAGATGAAGGCGTGGTCGGAGACGAAGATCATGGTGCGCTTCTGGGTCGTGTGCGCGATCTTCTGCGCCTCGGGCTTCGCGCTCTTCTATCGCGACTTCCTCCAGTTCGTCCAGCCGTGAGATGAGGACAACGGAACTCGCCGGCAGGCGTGTCCTCGTCGTCGGCCTCGCGCGCTCGGGCAAGGCGGCCGCCGAGGCGCTCGTCGGCCATGGCGCAACGGTCGTCGGATTCGATCGCGACGAAGAGCTCGACGTCGGGAGGCTCCTCGACCTCGGCGTCGAAATTCACAAGGGACACGAGGAGGAGAGGCTGTTACAGGGGATCGATCTCGTCGTGAAGAGCCCGGGAGTCCCGGGTGAGACGCTGCTCGTCGCGAGCGCGCACGAGCGCGCCGTCCCCGTGTGGAGCGAGATCGAGCTCGGCTCGCGGCTCCTCTCGAACCCGATCCTCGGCGTGACGGGGACGAACGGCAAGACGACCACGAGCGAGCTCCTCGGCGCGGTCTTCCTTGCCGCCGGGCGTTCGGTCGAGGTCGCCGGCAACGTCGGTCGGCCGCTGACGTCGCTCGCCGGCGCGGTGGCCGACGACGCATGGGTCGTCTGCGAGCTCTCCTCGTTCCAGCTCGAGGACGTGCATACGTTGAAGCCGCGCGTCGGCATCCTCCTCAATCTCGAGCCCGACCACCTCGACCGCCACGGGACCTTCGAGGCGTACGGCGACGCGAAGCTCCGGATGTTCGAGCACCAGACCGGGGAGGACGTCGCCGTTCTCCCGCGCGGCTTCGTGGACGTTCCCGGTGAGGCGGTGCGCGCCGACTTCGCAGCTGACGACGCCCTCCCCGCCGAGCCGTTGATCCCCGGCCTGCACAACCGCGAGAACGCGTCCGCGGCGACCGCGGCCGCGCGCGCTGCCGGCATCGAGGACGACGCCATCGGTGAGGCACTGAGAACGTTCGCAGGCGTTCCTCACCGGATCGAGGCGGTCCGCGAGCTCCGCGCCGTGCGCTACGTGAACGACTCGAAAGCGACGAACGTCGCGGCTGCGCTGCGTGCGCTCGCGTCGTTCCCCGACGCGCGGGTGCACGTCATCCTCGGCGGCCTTGGGAAGCACGAGGCATACGAGTCTCTCGCGGCAGCCTTCAAGCCCGGCGATGTCGCGTACCTCATCGGCGAGAGCACGGACGAGATCGAGCCCGCCCTGGTCGCCGGTGGTGTTCCGTTCGTGCCCTCGGGGACGCTTGCAGGCGCGGTTGCGGCGGCAGCGAAGGCGGCCGCAGCCGGTGACGTCGTCCTGCTCTCGCCCGCGTGCGCGAGCTTCGATCAGTTCCGCGACTTCGAAGCCCGCGGCGACGCGTTCCGCGCGCTCGTGCAGGAGCTCTCGTGAGGGGCGACGGGCACACCGACCAGCGCATCGTCGCGCTCATCACGCTCGGGCTGGTCGCCTTCGGGCTCGTGATGGTGTACAGCGCGACCTCGGCCTCGGCTGCGCTCGGCAACGGCGACCCGATGAGCTTCCTCAAGCGTCAGGCGGTCTACGCGTTCATCGGCGTCGTACTGATGACCATCGCGTCGCGGTTCGACTACCACCGACTCCGGTACCTCTCGCCGCCCCTGCTCCTCGCGTCGTTCGTCCTCTGCGTCGCGGTGCTCGTCGTCGGACCGTCGATCAACGGCGCGCACCGCTGGTTCGTGCTCGGGCCGGCGAGCTTCCAGCCGTCCGAGCTCGCGAAGCTCTCGCTCTGCCTCTTCGCCGCCGTCTACCTCGCGCGTCGGAGAGCACCGAGGACCTTCGGCGAGCTGGCGAAGCCGCTCGGGATCCTGGCCGTCGTGTTCTGCGGCCTCATCGTCGTCGAGCCCGATCTCGGAACGACGATCACCATCGGCGGGATGATGCTCGCGATCCTGCTCGTCGCCGGCGTCCCGGTCAGGCTCCTCTTCGTGGCGACGTTCCTCGCGCTCGGGCTCGGGATGCTCGCGATCTACATGGAGCCGTACCGCCGCGCTCGCGTCTTCAGCTTCCTCGACCCCTGGTCGGACGCGCAGGGCGCCGGATTCCAGATCGTCCAGGCGACCATCGGGATCGGTTCGGGCGGCGTGACAGGCGCCGGGCTCGGCGAGGGCGTGGGAAAGATCTCGTACCTCCCCGAGGCGCACACGGACATGATCTTCGCGGTGATCGGAGAGGAGCTCGGGCTCATCGGCGCAACGCTCGTGATCGGGGCGTTCGCGCTCCTCGCGTTCGCGGGGTTCCGGATCGCGATGCGGTGTCGGGACCCGTTCGGGAAGCTCCTCGCGGCCGGCATCACTGCACTCGTCTGCGGGCAGGCGGCGATCAACCTCGCCGCTGCGCTCGGCATCGCGCCGCTCACCGGCATCCCGTTGCCGTTCGTGTCCTACGGAGGCTCGAGCCTCGTGGTGCTCCTCGCCGCCGTGGGAATTCTCCTTAACATCGCCGTCAATGAACGGGTCGTCGGAGCTTCGGTGCGTGATCGCAGCGGGAGGGACCGCAGGGCACGTTCGACCGGCACTCGCGGTCGGCGAAGCACTTCGCGCGCGCGGGGTGACGGTGACGTTCGCCGGGTCGCCAGACCGCGTCGAGTCGCGGCTCGTTCCTGAGGCCGGTTTCGAGCTCGACACGTTCGCGGTCTCCGGGATCCCGCGACGCATCGGGGTCGGCCTCGTGCGGTCCCTCTCGCAGGCGATCCGAGCGCCCTTCTCATGCAGCACGATCCTGTCCCGGCGCCGGCCGGACGTCGTGCTCGGTGGAGGTGGATACGTCGCGGGGCCAATGGTGCTCGCCGCCCGTCTACGCGGCATCCCGGCGGCGCTGACGGAGGCGGACGCGCACCTCGGGCTCGCGAATCGGCTCGCCGCGCCGTTCGCACGTCGCGTCTTCCTCGCCTACGCGATCGACGGGCGTGACGGACCGAAGTACCGGGTCGTCGGTCGCCCGATCCCGACCGCGCACCTGGGTGCATCGAAGGAGGAGGGTCGCGCTCGGTTCGGGCTGGTGGCGGACGGCCCCGTGCTCGCCGTGTTCGGCGGGCTGGCCGGAGCCCAGTCGCTCAACGAGTTCGCGGTCTCGGCCTTCGGTGAGCGCGGCCCTGCGGTCCTTCACGTCTCCGGTGAGCGCGACTACGAAGCGGTGCGTGCGCGCGTGCGCCGCGAGGACTACGTGCTCGTTCCCTCGACGGACCACTTCGGCGCGGCGCTCGCGGCCGCCGGGCTCGCGATCTCTCGAGCGGGTGGAACCGTCTGGGAGCTCGCCGCCGCGGGAACACCGGCGATCCTGGTGCCCTACCCGCACGCGACCGCCGATCATCAGACGCTCAACGCGCGGTACTTCGCGGACGGCGGTGGAGCGATCGTCGTCGATCAGTCCGACCTCGCGAGCGTGCCCGCGCTGGTGGGGGAGCTCCTCGGCGATCCCGCTCGCCTCGCGCGGATGAGCCACGCGATGAAGGCGCTCGCCAGGCCCGATGCGGCCGACGTCGTCGCCGACGAGCTCCTGGCGCTCGCGGGAGCCGGGCGGTGAGCGCTCCCCCGCTCGAGGGCCGGCGCCTCTACTTCGTCGGAATCGGCGGGGCTGGGCTGTCCGCCTACGCGAACTTTGCGCGCGAGTGGGGCGCCGAGGTGCGCGGCTGGGACGTGCGCGACACGATCTTCCTCGAAGCTGTCGAAGGGATCGACGTCGACCTCGGTGGCGAGCCGGTCCCTCCGGCCGATTTCGAGGTCGTCGTCTCGGCGGCGCATTCCGGCCGTGTCCATGGTCGCTCTCGCGCTGAGTTCCTCTCGGAGCTCGTTGCGCTTCGTCGCTCGATCGTGGTCGGGGGCGCTCACGGCAAGA
This sequence comes from uncultured Gaiellaceae bacterium, assembly GCA_963736935.1. Lineage (GTDB taxonomy): Bacteria > Actinomycetota > Thermoleophilia > Gaiellales > Gaiellaceae > GMQP-bins7. Next base: position 47,017 of record CAVTQX010000004.1, read on the forward strand.
CGACGACGGCCGCCATGGTCGCGTACGTCCTGCGCGAGCTCGGCCACGACCCGGCGTGGATCATCGGAGGCGTCGTGCCGCAGCTCGGTGGGAACGCCGGGGCGGGCGAGGGCTGGCTCGTCGTCGAGGGCGACGAGTCCGACCGCTCGATCGGGCTCCTCGCACCCGAGATCGCCGTGGTCACGAACATCGAGCTCGACCACCACGCGACCTTCGCGTCCGAGGCCGAGCTCGCAACCTTCTTCGCGGAGTGGCTCGCGCGAGCGCCGGTCGCGGTGCGCGGCTGGGAGCTCGAGCCCGCAGACTGCACGCTCTCGGTCCCAGGTGCGCACAACCGGCGGAACGCCGCCGCTGCGCTCGCTGCGCTGGAGCACGCGGGTGTCGTGCGAGCCGACGCGCAACGTGCGGTCGCGGGCTTTGCCGGCGTGGGGCGCCGGTTCGAGCTCGTCGGCGAGCGAGGCGGCGTGCGGGTGATCGACGACTACGGCCACAATCCGACCGAGATCGCCGCAGCGCTCGAAACGGCCCGCGAGCTCGAGCCGCGCGCGCTCGTGGCCGTCTACCAGCCGCACGTCTACGAGCGCACGCGCCAGCTCCACCACGAGCTCGCCGCCGCCCTCGGTCGGGCTGACGCGGTGATCGTGACCGATGTGATCGACGGCCGAGATGCGCGGATCCCGGGGGTGAGCGGCAAGCTCGTCCTCGATCGGGTTCCGGCGCCGACCCGGCGCGGCTGGGCGCCGACCCTCGAGGATGCGTCGGCCCTCGCCCTCGCGTGGGTCCGGCCCGGCGACGTCGTGGTCACACTCGGGGTGGGGGAGCCGTGGCGGATCGCGCGGGCGGTGGCCGAGGGGTTGCCGGCGTGACGGTCGAGCACGGCGTGCCGCTCGCGAAGCTGACGACGATCGGCACGGGCGGCCCGGCTCGGGCGCTGGCCAGGCCCCGGTCGATCGACGAGCTCGGCTCCGCGCTCCGCGAGGCGCGTGACGAAGGCCTCGAGGTGCTCGCGATCGGGCTCGGGTCGAACCTGCTCGCGGCGGACGATGGGGTCGATGCGTTCGTCGTCAGGCTGGAGGGCGACCTCGCCTCGGTGGCGGTGCGCGACGAACTGCTGGAGGCGGGGGCGGGAGCGACGAACGCCGTGTGTCTCCACCATGCACGTGCTGCTGGGCTCGGCGGGTTCGAGTTCGCGTGTGCAATCCCTGGGACGGCGGGGGGTGGCGTCTTCATGAACGCGGGCGCGTACGGGAGCGACTGGTCCGAGGTGCTCGTCCGGGCTCTCGTCGTCTCCGCCGGCGGCGAGGACTGGCGAACGCCCGCGCAGCTCGGCCTCTCGTACAGGCACTCGACGCTCGCACGCGGGGAGGTCGTCGCACGCGTCGAGTATCGGCTCGAGCCTCGTACTCCCGCGGACGTCAAGGCGAGGGTCGCCGATCTCGTCGCACGCCGGAAGGACACGCAGCCGACCAACAAGCGGACCTTTGGAAGCGTGTTCAAGAATCCACCCGGCGAGGTCGGAGCGGGCAGGATGCTCGAGCTCTGCGGCCTCAAGGGATACCGGATCGGCGGCGCGATCGTATCGCCGAAGCACGCGAACTTCATCGAGAACGCCGGCGGAGCAACGACCGCCGACTGCCTCGAGCTGATGTCCGAGGCGCGGCGGCGAGCGCGCGAGGAGTTCGGCGTCGAACTCGAGCGCGAGGTGGTGTTCGCGGGCCTCCCCGAACTGTCCGCCTGACGTAGGAGGCGCTGTCGCCGCGCCGAATCCAGGCGCATGGTCGGGGGACGGAGTTCACGTGGATCGCGTCGGCACGCTGCTGCGGCAAGCGTCGTCGTCCCGTTTCCGCGAGGTGCGGCCGGTGCTCGCCTGGATCTCGTGCGCTTCGTCCCTTCCGGCCGCTCGCTCCTCGTCACGGTCGGAGCCCTCATCGCGATCGGTCTCGCCTACTGGGTCGCCTACGCGACCCCCGTCTTCGCCGTCGACACGATCGAGATCGACGGCGCTCCGCCTGCCCTCCAGCGAGACGTCGAGCGAGCGACCCGGGACCTCGTCGGTCGCAGCCTCGTCTCGATCGACGCCAGCGAGGTCGAGGTCACGCTGCACACGATTCCCGCGGTGGCGGGCGTCTCCGTCGATCGCGCGTTCCCGAGCACGCTCGTGGTTCGGGTCGCGCCCGAGCGGCCCGTCGCCGTGATCCGTCGTGGCACGTCGGCCTGGCTCGCGACCGGGGCCGGCAAGGTCATCCGCGAGATCGCGGTCGGTACGGAGAAAGGGATGCCGCGCTTGTGGATTCGCCGAGGCGCGACGATTCGGGTCGGCGGCCAGATTCCCGCCGGTCTCGTCCCCGCGACGCGAGCGCTCGCGGAGGCACACGCCGCCGGCATCGCGAGCCGGGTGAAGGGAGTTCGCACGACCGGCGACGAGCTCACCCTCGTCCTCCGCCACGGGACCGAGATCCGTCTCGGCCGCGCAGCGGACGTCGGCATGAAGCTCGTGATCGCGCGCAGGGTGCTCACCCTGGTCGACGGGGGCACGTCGTACATCGACGTGAGCGTTCCCCAGCGACCTGTCGCAGGGTAACCTTCAACTCTCAGGTTGAGCTTTAGACTTACGCCGGGCAAGGTCCGTTGACATTGCCTCGAAGGAGGCCTACGCTCGGAGGCGAACCGATACGGAACCTGCACGTTCAATACGAACTTCAGCTTGAGGTGACTTGAGAGATGAGCAATCAACTGGGTAGCTACCTCGCCGTCATCAAGGTCGTCGGTATCGGCGGCGGCGGCACGAATGCGGTGACGCGGATGGTCGAGGCGGGTCTCTCCGGCGTCGAGTTCGTCGCCGTGAACACGGACGCGCAGGCGCTCCTCATGACCGAGGCGGACGAGAAGATCCACATCGGCTCACGCGCCACGCGCGGGCTCGGCGCCGGCGCCGATCCGCGCGTCGGTCTCGCGGCCGCAGAGGAGAGTCGCGACGAGCTGAAGGAAGCGCTCAAGGGAGCGGACATGGTGTTCGTCACGGCCGGGGAAGGCGGCGGCACGGGTACCGGCGGCGCTCCCGTCGTCGCGCAGATCGGACGCGAGCTCGGCGCGCTCACAGTGGGCGTCGTGACGAAGCCGTTCGGCTTCGAGGGCAAGCTTCGCGCCGACCAGGCAGAGCAGGGCATCCAGTCCCTGCGGGAGAACGTCGACACGCTCATCGTCATCGAGAACGACCGGCTGCTCCAGGTCGTCGAGCGCGACACGCCCATGACCGAGGCGTTCCGCATGGCCGACGACATCCTCCGCCAGGGCGTGCAGGGCATCACGGACCTCATCACCGTCCCCGGCCTCATCAATCTCGACTTCGCGGACGTGCGCACGATCATGCGAGAGGCGGGTTCCGCGCTCATGGGGATCGGGACCGCGCGAGGCGCCAACCGCGCCGTCGAGGCCGCACAAGCAGCGATCTCGTCCCCTCTGCTGGAGACGACGCTCGACGGAGCCACGGGTGTCCTCCTGAACATCACGGGCGGTCCGGACCTCGGACTCGCCGAGGTCGACGAGGCGGCGCAGGTCGTCACGAATGCGGCGGACTCGAACGCGAACGTGATCTTCGGCGCCGTCATCGACGAGGCGATGGGCGAGGACGTGCGGGTGACCGCGATCGCCACGGGGTTCGGCGGTCGGCCGCGGCGCAGACGCACCGAGACGCCGGTTGCGGTCGGCTCGAGCGACCGTCCATCCTTCGACGCGCCGAGCGTTCGCGACGTCGAGATCGACATTCCGAGCTTCCTGAAGGAAGACGGCTAGGAAACGCGCCCCGAACGGGGCCCTCCTGGCGACCCGGCAGCGAAGTCGGCCGCCTTCGTGGATCGTCGCGCTCCCGGTACGGCGTTGGCCGGGTTCCGGCCCGGTGCAAGGCAGTAGAGTCGCGGTTCGTGGAAGCGACGCTGAAGCGCACGCCGCTCTTCGATCGCCACGTCGCGCTCGGCGCGCGCATGGTGCCCTTCGCCGGCTACGAGATGCCCGTCCAGTACGAAGGCGTCATCGAGGAGCACAAGGCGGTTCGGAGCGACGCCGGCGCGTTCGACGTCTCGCACATGGGCGAGCTCCACGTGGACGGCCCGAGCGCGCAGGCATTCCTCCAGGCGACGTTGTCGAACGACATCGACCGGCTCGAGGACGGCGCCGCGCAGTACACGCTCTTGACCACACCGGGCGGTGGCATCGTCGACGACCTCATCGCGTACCGCCTCGCGTACGGGCAGTTCTACCTCGTCGTCAACGCCTCGAACCGCGAGGCCGTGTTCACCTGGCTACGTGACCGCGAGCCACACGGCTGCGAGGTACGCGACGCTTCGGACGAGTACGGGCTCGTCGCAGTGCAGGGGCCTCGGTCGCTCGAGCGGCTCGGTCTGCCCGAGGCGCCCGCATTTACGCATTCGCTGGGCGAGCTCGACGGGATCGAGGTGATGATCGCGCGCACGGGCTACACCGGCGAGGTGGGCGTCGAGCTCTGCTGCGCCGAGGACGACGTCGGGGCTCTCTGGGATGCGATCCTCGTGCGCGGCGTCACGCCGTGTGGTCTCGGCGCGCGCGACACGCTCCGTCTCGAGGTCTGCTACCCGCTGCATGGCAACGACATCTCGCCCGAAACGGACGCGATCTCCGCTGGGCTCGGCTGGGCGTGCGCGCTCGACACGGAGTTCACGGGAGTCGACGCGCTGCGGCGCATCAAGCAGGAGGGCCCGACCCGCAAGCTCGTCCCGTTCGTCATGGAGGAGCGCGCCGTTCCCCGCCAGGGAATGCCGATCGAGGGCGGTGGCGAGGTCACCTCCGGCACCCACTCGCCGATGCTCGACGTCGGGATCGGCATGGGCTACGTGCCGGCGGTGGCGGCCGCGCCGGACGCCGAGCTCGTCATCGATGTGCGGGGCAAGCCGCGGCACGCCCGAGTCGTGAAGAAGCCGATCTACCGGAAGGAGACTTGATGCCCGCTGCAGAGAGCTACCCCGACGAGCTGCGCTACCACTCCGAGCACGACTGGGCGCGGATCGACGGCGAGGAGGCGACGCTCGGCATCACGTGGTTCGCGCAGGACTCGCTCGGCGAACTCGTCCACTACGAGGCGCCCGATGTGGGCTCGACCGTCACGAAGGACGAGTCGTACGGTGAGGTCGAGTCAGTGAAGGCGGTCTCGGACATCATCGCGCCGCTCTCCGGCGAGGTCCTCGAGGTGAACGCGAAGGTCGTCGACGAGCCGGAGGTCGTGAACGACGACCCGTACGGCGAGGGCTGGCTCATCCGCATCCGGATGTCCGACGCGGCCGAGCTCGACGCGCTGCTGGATGCGGACGCGTACCGCGCGCACGTAGCCGAGCAGTAGCGGATGGGCTATCTCAGCCTCACGGACGAGGACCGGGCCGAGATGCTGGCCGCGATCGGCGTCTCGTCGGTCGACGATCTCTTCGAGCAGATCCCGCCCGGCGTCCGTTTCGGCCGCGAGCTCGACGTTCCGCCGGCTCTCGGCGAGGCCGAGCTCGCGCGTCATCTCGAGGAGCTCGCGGCGAAGAACGTGCACACGGGCTCGGAGCTCTCGTTCGTCGGCGCCGGAATCTACGACCACTACGTCCCGTCCGTCGCCGACGTCGTGCTCTCGCGCGGCGAGCTCCTCACGGCGTACACCCCGTACCAGCCGGAGATGAGCCAGGGGACGCTGCAGGCGATCTTCGAGTTCCAGACCGTCATCTGCGAGCTGACCGGGATGGAGGTGTCCAACGCGTCCGGCTACGACGGCTGTACGGTCGCCGCCGACGCGTGCTTCGTCGCGCGCCACGTCTCCGACCGTCGAACGGTCGTGCTGGCGGAGGCGCTGAACCCGCAGGTGCGGCAGGTGGTCAAGACGTATGCGCTGGGGTTCGGCTTCGACGTCGTCGAGGTGCCACACAAGGGCGGCGTGACCGACCCCGACGCGCTTGCAGCAGCAGCTGCCGATGCCGCAGCCGTGTTCTTCCAGCAGCCGAACTTCCTGGGCTGCCTCGAGGACGCGCCGGCGCTCGCCGCAGCCGCGAACGACGCGGGTGCGCTGTCGGTCGCCCATGTCGACCTCATGTCGCTGGGCGTGCTCGAGGCGCCGGGGGCGTACGGCTGCTCGATCGCGCTGGGCGAGGGGCAGTCGGCGGGGAACTGGCCGTCGTACGGTGGCCCGCACTACGGCTTCCTCGCGGCGCGCATGGACTACGTCCGGCGGATGCCGGGGCGCATCGTCGGCGAGACCGTCGACGCGGACGGGCGCCGGGCGTTCGTGCTCACGCTCCAGACGCGCGAGCAACACATTCGCCGCGAGAAGGCGACTTCGAACATCACCACGAACCAGACGCTGCTCGCGCTCGCCGGGCTCGCGACGCTCTCGTGGCTCGGGCCGGAAGGATTGCGCGAGGTGGGGGAGACGTGCCTCGCGCTCTCGCACTACGTGCGCGAGCTCGTCCCGCTCGAGCCGGCCTTCGACCATGGCGCGTTCAAGGAGGTCGCGTTCCGGACGCCGATTCCCGCCCGTGAGGTCGTCCGGCGGGCGCGCGAGTACGGCGTGAACCCGGGCTACGCGCTCGGACGCGACTACGAAGGAATGGACGACGTCCTCCTCGTGGCGGTCACGGAGAAGAAGAGCGTCGAGGACGTCGACCGGCTGGCGGCGGTCCTCGAAGAGGTGTGTGCGTGAGCGCCGAGCCGGGAAGCGCCTGGCGCGCCACGCCGCTCATCTTCGAGCGTTCGCGCGCGGGGCGCAGAGCCGGGCGCCCGCCGCGACCCGACCTCCCCGTCCCCGAGATCCCGGACGGCCTGCGCCGCGCACGTGCGCCGCGGCTTCCCGAGCTCGCCGAGCCGGAGATCGTCCGGCACTTCACGGCGCTCGCCGACCGCACTTTCGGCGTCGACACGGGCTTCTACCCGCTCGGCTCGTGCACCATGAAGCACAACCCGCGTGTTCACGAACGCGCGGCCTCGCTCCCGGGGTTCCGCGACCTGCACCCACACGCGGCGGACGAGGACGCGCAGGGCGCGCTCGAACTGATGTGGCACCTGCAGGAGATCCTCGCCGAGGTGGCGGGCCTTCCGACCGTGACGTTGCAGCCGGCCGCCGGTTCGCAGGGCGAGCTCACCGGGCTCATGCTCATGCGCGCGTACTTCGCGGATCGCGGCGAGGAGCGTGACACGATCATCACCGCCGACACCGCGCACGGTACGAACCCTGCGAGCGTCGCGATGGCGGGGTACCAGCTCGCGAAGGTGGAGACCGACGCGCGCGGGAACCTCGACCTCGAGGACCTGCGCGGGAAGGTGAACGAGCGGACCGCCGGTCTCATGCTGACGAACCCGTCGACGCTCGGGCTCTTCGACGAGGGCATCGCGGAGGTGGCGCGGATCTTCCACGACGCGGGCGCGCTCCTCTACTACGACGGTGCCAACCTGAACGCCGTGGTCGGACGCTCGCGCCCGGGCGACATGGGCTTCGACATCGTCCACTACAACCTGCACAAGACGTTCTCGCAACCGCACGGCGGAGGGGGGCCAGGCGGCGGACCGGTCGCCGTTCGCGAGACGATCGAGCCGTACCTTCCGTCGCCGACGGTGGTCCGCGACGGAGACACCTTCCGACTCGACCACGATCGGCCGAAGTCGATCGGGCGCGTGCGCGGGTTCGCGGGTCCGTTCGGCGTGTTCGTCCGCTCCTACGCCTACATGCGCGCCTACGGGCCGGCGCTCCGCGAGATGTCCGAAGTCGCGGTCCTGAACGCGAACTACCTGCTCGCGCGGCTCCGCGATGCCTACGACCTCCCGTACGACCGGCTCTGCATGCACGAGTTCGTGCTCTCCGCGCGGAACCTCAAGCGCGAGCACGGGATCACGGCGCTCGACGTCGCGAAGCGCCTCATGGACTACGGGATCCACCCGCCGACCGTGTACTTCCCGCTCGTCGTGCCGGAGGCGCTGATGATCGAGCCAACCGAGACGGAGCCGAAGGAGCGACTCGACGGGTTCGTCGACGCCATGCTCGCGATCGCGCATGAGGCGGCGGAGTCGCCCGAGCTGCTGAAGGACGCGCCGCACGGGCGCCCGGTACGCCGCCTGGACGAGGTGCGCGCGGCAAAGCAGCCCGTCTTGCGGTATCTCTTCGACGACCACCCCGCGCTCGTCGGCTGACAGCTAGCCGGTCGCGGGCTCCCAGAGCTCGAAGCGGTTGCCCTCGAGGTCGACTGCCCAGCCGAAGCGCCCGATCCCGTCGAGGACCTCGACCTTGTCGTCCACTTCCACGCCCGCGTCGCGGAGCTGCGCCAGCATGGCGTCGAGATCGTCGACGGTGAAGTTCACCATCGCCTGCTTCTCCGCCGGCCAGTAGTCCGTCTCCTCGCGAAACGGCGCCCAGACATGCGCGCCGCGCTCTCCGGTGAAGACGACGTAGCCGTCTGGCTGTACGGGAACGCCGACATGCTCGGCGTACCAGCCGACGAGCGCCTCCGGGTCCCTCGACCTGAAGAAGACGCCCCCGATGCCAGTCACCCGTTGCATCGCATCTCCTGGCTCGACCGGCTTCGCGCGAGGCCCTCGGCTGCGGCGTGCGTCCCGATGCCCTCGGCCTCCGCGGCAACGGCCTTCCCGCCACCGAACGCAATCTCCGCGGAGGCCATGTTCAGCGTGATCCTCTCCGATGGGTTCATCGCGCCGCGCAGTGGTCGGCGGGCTGCGCATACGGCTTCGTCCGCCTACCCACGGCGAGAACCTAGCGGTCGCGCGTGGGTCGTCACGATCGACTCATGCATTGCCGGGTCTAGCCGATAAGAGGCGTATCACGCTGGAGGTGCGCCAACGATGAGCTATATGTTCGAGAAGAACTACGACGACTCGACGGACGACCAAGGCGAAGCGTCGCTCGAGCCGCTCGGCAGCGCGATCGACCCGCCGTATCACGACTACCTCGCAACGTACGTGTTTCTCGAACGGCTTGCGTCTCGGCGAAGAGCAGCGATTTGGATCGGGGGCGGCGTCCTGGTGACGCTTTGCGTTGCTGCGCTGAGCCTTGCTGTCTACATGGTTGTCGGCGGCTAGGACCCGGCTGAGGGCGACGAAGCGAGCTGGCCGCAGGCGGCCTCGATGTCGCGGCCGCGTGTCAGCCGGACGGTCGCGGGGACTCGCGCACGCTCGAGCACGGACTTGAAGCGCTCGATCGTCTCCGCGCGACGAACCCTCGTACATGCCCGTCGGGTTGTACGGAATGAGGTTCACCTTGAAAGACCTGCCGTCGAGCAGAGCTGCGAGCGCGCGGGCGTCGTCCCCGGAGTCGTTCACGCCGGCGAGCATCACGTACTCGACGAACACCTTCCGGCGCCTCAGCTCGACGTACCGCCGGCACTCGGCCAGGACGTCGGGGAGCGGGTAGCGGTCGTTGACCGGCATCAGCTCGGAACGCTTCGAGGCGTCGGCCGCGTGAATCGAGAGCGCGAGGCGGATCGGCTGGTCGATCTCGTCCACGAACCGTCGAAGGCCGGGCATCCACCCGACCGTCGAGATCGTGGTGCGCCTGGGCGTGATGCCCATGTCCGGCAGGCGCCGTGCCGACGCGAGCACGTCGTCGAAGTTCAGGAACGGCTCGCCCATGCCCATGTAGACGGCGTGGTTCACTGGCTCGCTGCGGCGGAAGTGGAGCGCCTGGTCGACGATCTCCGATGCGGTGAGGTTCCGGCCGAAGCGCATCGCGCCAGTGGCGCAGAACGTACAGGTGAGCGGGCAGCCCGACTGCGAGGAGAGGCAGAGCGAGCGGCGCCCGTCGCGGTAGCGCATGAGCACCGCCTCGACCGGATGGCCGTCGCCCGTGCGGAACAGCGCCTTCACCGTGCCGTCCCGCGCCTCGCGCTCCGTGACGAGCTCGAGCGTGGAGAAGGGGACCGACGTGACGAGCGTCGCTCGGAGCGCCTTCGGGAGCGTCGTCATGTCGTCGTAGGAGGCGGCGCCGCGCGCTGTCCACTCCCACACCTGCCGAGCGCGGTACGCGGGCTCGCCGCACTCTGCGAGCGTGTTTTCCAGGAGGTCCAGATCCACGTTGGGACGGTAGCGTGCGTTTCCGTGATCGATCTCCGCTCCGACACCGCGACCCAGCCGACCGAGGGCATGCGGCAAGCGATCGCGAGGGCACGGGTCGGCGACGAGCAGAAGCGCGAGGACCCGAGCGTGAACGACCTGCAAGAGCGCGTCGCCTACCTGCTCGGGCAGGAGGCCGCGATCTTCGTACCGACCGCGACGATGGCCAACCAGATCGCCCTCAAGTTGCACGGTCGCCCGGGGGACGTGCTCATCGCCGAGCAGACGGCTCACGTCGTCATCTACGAGTACGGCGGTGCGGCAGCGCACGCAGGCCTCGTGACGCTCGGCCTACCGGGAGACCGTGGAAGGCTGACGCCGGAGCAGGTCAGGGCGGCTGCAGAGCCAAGCACGAAGGTCGCCGACCAGCGCGCCGCGGTCCTTGCGCTCGAGGACACGCACAACAGCTCGGGTGGGCGCCTCTGGCCGCTCGACGAGCTCGAGGATGTCGTCGCAGCGGCGCGGGAGGTCGGTCTCGCCGTACACCTCGACGGCGCCCGCCTCCTCAACGCGTCGGTTGCGCTCGGTGTCGATCCGTCGGCGATCGCTGCGCGCTTCGACACGGTGACGCTATGCCTCTCGAAGGGGCTCGGTTGCCCGCTCGGAGCGCTGCTCGCAGGCTCGCAGGAGCTCATGGCCCGCGCGTGGCGGGAGAAGCACCTGTTCGGCGGCGCCATGCGACAGGCCGGCGTCGTCGCGGCCGCGGGTGTGTACGCGCTCGACCACCACCTCGAGCGGCTGGCCGACGATCATGCGCGGGCGCGAACGCTCGCCGAGACGATCCACGAGGCGGGAGTGCCGGTCGATCTGGACCAGGTCGAGACGAACTTCGTCCAGATCGACGCGGAGCGGCTCGGCATCCCCCGCGCGGACGCGCTCGCTCGGCTCTCCGCTGCGGGAGTGGGGCTCTCGACGACGATCCACCCGACGGTCATGCGTGCCGTGACGCACCTCGACGTCACGGACGGCGACATCGAGCGCGCCTCCGCGCTGATCCCCGAGGCGCTGCTCTCGGGCGTGCGCGCCTAGCGGTCCCCGGCGGCGAAGAACGCGACGACCACGACGGCGTAGCCTCCGAGGAGGAGCAGGCCGCGCGTCCTGCTCGACTGTCCCTGGAAGAGGATGAGCGTCGCAAATGCGACCGATCCTGCGAGAGCGGCGATCTCGACGGGGCGGAAGCTCAGGGAGAGCGGATCGATGAGCCAGGAGAGGAGCGCGACCGCCGGGATCAGGAACACCGCGACCTGTGCGGCCGAAGCAAGGGCGATCTCGGCGGCCAGCGCGATCTTCCCTCGCCGAGCAACGAGGACGGCGCCGCCATGCTCCGCGGCGTTCCCGACGATCGCGACGATGACCGCGGAGACGAAGAACTCCGAGAGACCGACCTTGTCCGCGAACACCTCGAGCGAGCCGACGAGGATCTCGGCGATGAGCGCTGTCACGACCGTGGCGACTGCAAGCACGCCGAGCGCCTGGCGGAACGACCAGCCTTCGATCTCGTCGTCGGACGCGACGTGCATTGCCGTGTGACGGCGCAGCGAGTACCAGGTGACGGCGATGTAGACGACGAGGAGGACGATCGAGATCGCCAGCGACGCCTGCGCGAGCGCGTCGGTGTCCGGGTCCCCGTCCCATCCGGGCACCGACGGGACGAGGAACAGGAGCGTCGCGAACGCGATGAGCCCGAAGGAGAGAAAGCTCGAGAACCGGTCGAGGCTGCCCTTCCCGCCTGCGACGAGCGAGGCGCCGAGGACGAGGAGAAGGTTGCCGATCACGCTTCCCGACAGGGATCCGCGGACCACGTCCGTCAGCCCGTCGTTGACTGCGATCAGAGCGATGATCAGCTCTGGCGCGTTGCCGAAGGTCGCGTTCAGGAACCCGCCGATGCCCGGGCCCGTGTGCTCGGCGGCATGCTCCGTCGCCTCGCCGATCAACCACGCCAGCGGGATCAGCGACACTGCGGCGAGGACGAACTCGACCGTCTCGGTCGGATGCACCGCGTAGTGCAGTGCGATCGTGATCGGCGCGAGCGCGAGCGACGCGAAGAGGGCCTTGCGCACCACGGAGGGCAGACCCTACCGACGCGCCCGACGACCCAGACCGTTGTCGACCACTGCCTGAAAACCGCACGCTTGTCAAGACTTGCGCCCGACGGCACGGGGAGAACACAATCGGGGCGTGGAAGACGCCGGCACAGGGGTCGAACTCCCTCTCCGTATCCAGGACGAGGTTTCCTGCCGACACTGCGACGTCCACTGCGAGAAGGTCGTCTACCCCGGAGCGTGTCTCCGGATGGCCTGCCCGTTCGTCTACGCCTACGAGGCGTGGGGTCACACGTACGTCGGCTGCATGCAGAAGGTCTACGGCGTCGAGATCGATCTCGAGCTGCTCGAGCAGGCCGAGGCCGGCCGCGGCGGCTTCGGTGCCGTGCGCGCGCGGCGGGCGCCGCTGCCCATGTGTGAGGTCGAGGTCGTGGGCACGTATCCGCACCGCGAGGACGATCTCGGGTGCCGGATCCCCGAATTCCACGAGCTCCCACGTGAGCGCGCGACGTTCCGCGTCTTCGCCACGGTCGACGGCTAGCCGCGCCTGCGACGGTCGGCCCAGCGCCGCACGCCGCGTCGCCTGAGATCGCGCATTCGGTCGAGGTCTTCGGTCGCCTCGCCCTTGTCCTCCCAGGTCTCCGTGATCGCGGGCAGCCCCTTGAAGGCTGGATGACCGAGGAAGGTCCCCAGTCCGTCGCCGATGAGCCCGTGACCGACGAGCTCATGTCGGTCGCGGTTCGACCCGAGCGCGGTCTGCGAGTCGTTCGCATGGAGTACGCGAACCCGCTCGATCCCGATGCGCGCATCGAGATCGGCGAGAGCCTCGTCGAGCGTGGACGGATCCGAGACGTCGACACCCGACGCCCACCAGTGGCACGAGTCGAGACAGAGGCCGAGCCGTGGGTGCCGGTCGACGGCGTCGGCGAGAGCGGCGAGCTCCGAGATCGAGCGGCCGATGGTGCCGCCCGTGCCAGCTGCGTTCTCCATGCACAGCCAGAGGTCGTCGGTCGTGAGCTCGAGGAGCTCGCGTAGCGCCGGCTCGACGACCTCCACGGCCTCGTCGAACCCGAGCCCGAGGTGGGAGCCGACGTGGAAGACGACCGCCTCCGATCCGATCCCGTCCGCCGTCACCATCGTCGCCCGGAGCGCCGCCAGAGAGTTCTCGCGCACGGTCGGGTCGCGGCTCGCGAGGTTCACGAGGTAGAGGGCGTGACAGGACACCGCCTTCACGCGGGCCTGGCGGCGCCGCTTCCGGAACCGCGCGATCTCCTCCTGTGCGTGGTCGGTCGGCCGCCACATTCGTGGGCTCTGGGTGAAGACCTGAACCGCGTTCCCGCCGATCTCCTCCACGCGGTCGATCGCCTTCGAGATCCCGCCTGCGGCCGAGACGTGGGCTCCGAACAGCATCCGACTACGCTACTTCGCTGATGTCCGTTCGAGTGCGCATGGCGCCGTCGCCGACCGGGTTCCTCCACATCGGCGGTGTCCGCACGTTCCTCTTCAACTGGCTGTTCGCCCGCGGCCGCGGAGGCGAGTGCCTCCTGCGGATCGAGAACACGGATACGAGCCGGGAGGTCGAGGAGTCGGTCGAGCAGATCGAGCGCTCGCTGACCTGGCTCGGGGTCGAGTGGGACGGCCCGACGACGTTCCAGCTCGACGCGATGGAGCGCGCCAAGGCGGAGGCGCGAAGGCTCGTCGACGAGGACGCCGCGTACGAGGACGAGGGCGCGATCCGCATCCGCATGCCCGACCAGGGCGCGACAGCCTGGGAGGACGCGATCAAAGGCCGCATAGAGGTGCCGAACGCGGAGCTCGAGGACCTCGTGCTCGTCCGCTCGGACGGCCGGCCGACGTACAACTTCGCGTCCCCGCTCGAGGATTGGCTCGACGGGATCACGCACGTGATCCGCGGCGACGACCACGTCTCGAACACGCCGAAGCAGATCAACGTGCTGCGCGCCCTCGGCACCGAGCCTCCGGTGTACGCGCACGTCCCGAGCGTGTTCGGGGCGGACGGGAAGAAGCTCTCCAAGCGGCACGGCGCGGTCTCCGTCGACGAGTTCCGCGCGGCGGGCTATACGCCCGAGGCGCTCATGAACTTCCTCGCACTGCTCGGTTGGGCGCCCGATGGCGAGACGACGATCATGTCGCGCGACGACCTCGTCGAGCGCTTCACGCTCGAGCGCGTGGGGTCGAGTCCCGCGACGTTCGACTACGCGAAGCTCGACTGGATGAACGGCGTCTACCTCCGCGACCTCGCGGTCCACGATTACGCCGCGCGGCTCGTCGTCTACCTGGGCGAGCAGGGACTCGACTGGCCCGCCGAGCGCGTACGCGCCGCAGCGCCGCTCGTGCAGGAGAAGATCGGACGCCTCGGCGAGTTCCCCGAGTTCGCCGGGTTCCTCTTCCACGACGTGGATCCGGACACGACGCTCCTCGACGTGCGGATTCTCGCCGCTGCAGCAGAAGCGCTCGAGCTCGTCGAGCACTGGGGGGTGGGGGAGATCGAGGCGGCGCTCAAGAAGCTTTGCGACGACCTCGGCGAGATGCCTCGCGCGGTGTACCTCCCGATCCGTGTCGCGGTCACGGGCTCACGGGTGTCGCCCGGCCTGTACGAGAGCCTCGAGCTGCTCGGCAAGGAGCCGTCGTTGGCCCGGATCCGGGCCGGGGCGGAGGCGGCGGCGTGAACGAGGCCAGGGCGGAGTGCGAGCGCGTCGAGAAGCCCGTGTGCGTCGCGGACGTCGTCGTCCTGACGGTCTCCTAACAACCACTGGCGCCTCCGGACTGGTCTGCTACCCTGCGCCGCCGGTGGGACGCGGGAGGACACGTGCGATTCGAATTGCCCTGGTTGCAGGGCTTGTCGTCCTGGCCGCAGGCGTAACGGCGACCGTGGCGCACGCGCTCGCGTTCGACGACGCGGAACCGTGTCCGACGTCCGGCGCCGATTTCATCTGCCCGCAAGGATCGGTCGGAGGGAGCTACTCGATCCATCTCGTCGGGCGCGGTGGGTGTGGCCCCGATGGCGCCAACCTCGGCCTTCCGTATCAGTACCGCGTCCTGAGCGGAGGGCTGCCACCAGGGCTCTCGCTCGCGTCCGATGGGACGATCAGCGGGACGGCGACGCAGTCGGGGGCCTATGCCGCGTACATCGAGCTGAGCGACCAGGACCCGCCGTCGCAATCGTGGTGCAGCCCGAAGAAAGCCGAGCGGCAGTTCTTCATCACGATCAATCCGGGCCTGCAAATCGTCACGAACGAGCTCCCGAAGAGCGCAAGCGTGGGCGTGCCGTATTCGGCGACTCTCGACGCCCGGGTCGTCACGAGCCTCAACCCGGCGACGGGGAATCCGGCCACGGGTGCAGCGTGGTCGATCGTTTCGGGCATCGGCACCGGCCTGCCGCCGGGTCTCACCATCGACAACGGGATCATCTCGGGTACTCCCACGGCCGAGGGCGCGTACACGTTCCGGGTGCAGGCGACGCTGAACGGCGCGACTCACGTTCAGACGTACACGCTCACGGTGCGGCAGCCGCTGAACGTCGTGGCCGCCGAAGCCCTTCGCCACACCACCGCTTCCGACCGCCTGGGAGGTCGGCCTTCCGTTCTCGGCGAAGCTCACCCCGTCAGGCGGAAGCGGGACGTACTCGTTCGCGATCGCTTCGGGATCGCTGCCAGCCGGTCTTGCACTCGCGGCCGACGGCACGGTGTCCGGCACGCCTCGCACCGCGGGCGCGTACCAGGCGACGGTTCGCCTGAGCGACAACGAGGGCCGGACGTCCGACTACGCGGCGAACTTCGGCGTCGCGGCGCGACTCGCCGTGAGTACGCTCCTGCTCAAGCCGGGGAAGGTCGGGAAGCTCTATCGCTCACGTGTCGCAGCCACCGGTGGCGTGCTCCCGAAGGCGTGGAGGATCACGGCGGGCAAGCTCCCGAAGGGCGTCCGCTTCGACCGGAAGCTCGGCCTGCTCAGCGGCACCCCGACGAAGGCAGGGCGCTACCGCCTGACCTTCCAGGTGACCGACGGCCTCAAGGTCGTCGCGAAGAAGACGCTCCGCATCGACGTTCTGCAGTAGCGCTCGTCGGCGCCGGTCCCGGTGCGCGTTAGATTCCGGCGCGGGACGGGGTGAGTGGGTGGAGTGACGGGAGTGGTCATCGCGGCTGCCGTCCTGATCGGCGCGGTCCTCTTCATCCTCGTCATGACGATGCGGAGCTAGCGCACGCGCTCGGCGTCCACGCGTTTGTCGATCCTCGCCCTGGGTATGCGAGCCGACGGGGAGGAGCACGTCTCATCGACGGTCTGGCCCGTCACGCGCAGGTGGCGCCTGCTCCTCCCCAAGTCATTCACCGCTGATCGGCCAGCGTGTCCTGACCGAAGACGTTGGTCCACTCTCGTCGCGAAGGCACCACAACGAACTGACGTACATGCGTTGCACCTCCGATACCGCATTTGACGTCGGGCGTTCGAACTCGGCTCGGTACGACAGCAGTACGGCGGATTCGGACACGGTGAGCATTCGAGCGTCGTGCAACGTGAACGACGTGACCGTTGGGCCATCGACCAGTTGCTCCACGTGGGTCGTTCGATCCGCAAAGCCAGTCGGATATACACCGAGGAAGTGTCGATACGCCATCGCCGTCCGTGCGGACGGGCCGGTCATCAGGACTCGCGCCCGACTCGGGCACTGGACCGCCGACGTTGACTTTGCCCACGCGGGGTGGCAATGTCCCGCTTCTCTCCGGGGCTGGGTGGGTGGAACTGCGGAAAGGAAATCACGTCGATGTTGATCTACGTCGCTGCTGCGATCGCCATTTGGATCGCTGTCAACGTGTTCTTCGTGATCTGGATGGGCGGTGGGGTGCGTCGGTCGAGCAGCCGGTCGGTCGGGCCCGGGTGGGTGCCAGACCATCCTGAGTAGGCGCTCAGCACCGCTGGACGGCGCGGGAACGTCAACTTCTCCAAGAACACCGCATTGGACAGATCAGTGGTCCCGGGGAGTGACTCCAGCGAAGTGCAGACGGATGTCATCGCGGGAAACCGGATCTGCCACGGCAACACGCCCACCGCTCAGGTCAAACCAGTTCGACTCTGTGCTCGTGAGGTCTGCGGGAGGCCCTCGTTCGACATCCGCCAGCGGCTAGCTTGTCCTGAGGTCCTGTCGTGAGCTGGTGAGGGGAGAGGTCGATGGAGAAGAGACTGGTGACTCGCTATGCAATGCGCTCCGCCGAGGCAGCGGACGAGAACCAGCGCCGGGTCGAGGGCGTGTTCGTTGAGCTGGCGGCCGCGCAGCCGAACAACGTGAGCTACATCGTCCTTCGGCTCGCGGACGATTCGTTCGTGCACGTCTCGTTCCACAACCACCGTGATGACGAGGCGAACCCGATCGCCTCGACGGGCGCGTTCGCGCACTTCCAGGACGGTCATGGGGACCGCCGCGAGGGTGCAGTCGACCAGCAGACCGCCGAATTGGTCGGCGCGTACATCACGACGCTCGACTGAGGCTCGGTCCTCGCGAGGGACAGATCTCGGCACCTCGGTCTCTCGGCGCCGCTCCTGAACGGCTGGGAGTCACTCGGACCCGGGGTGCTCGTGGCACGCCAGCTTCGCTGTGATCGCTGCGAAGTGGGCGAGCCTCGGAGAGCCTTCGGTCAGATACCGCTCGAGCCAGCGAAGCGCGGCCCGCTCGTACTTCGGAGATCCGCGCTCGGCGTAGAGATGGACGAGCTGCAGCGCGTCCTCGAGCGGCAGGTTCGGGAGCTCGCGGGCGGCGTCCTCGGCCAGCCACAGAGCTCCGCGCTCGATCGCTCGGCGGAACCGGACGTGCGGGTGGGGTTGGGCGGTCAAGAACGTATGTTCTCATGCGACCGGCGGTCCAAGAAGAAGGCCCGCCGTGGCGGGCCTTCGACGGAACATACGAAAGCCCCTTCTCAGTCGTCGTCTTCCTTGTTCTTGTCCTCGGCCTTCGCTGCGTGCGCGATGACCTTGGACGCGGTCAACGCTGGAACCGCGTTGTCAGCGAGATCGGCCTTGCACACACGCGCCTGAATCAGGACGCGGTCGGTGTCCTTGAGATCGGTGACCTTCGTCTGGCCCTGTCGGCGAACCTTGGTCTTCGTATCCACGCCGACCGTGGTCGGCTGCGTCGCCTTCACGTACGCACGGCCCCATCGATTCCCGCTCGTGACCTGCACGCTGATGGAGCTGGCGCCGGGTGCACCCTTGAGCGTGCCCTTGAGGACGACCGTGATTTTCGGCTTGCAGCCCGTCCCCGTCGTCGGAGGCTTGCCCTTGTCTGCGGGGGGCGCGGCCACCGCAGACGAAACCACGAGACCCGACACGGCGAGACCTGCGAGAACGACCTTGAGCTTCATCGGCGATTTCTCCCCTTTTGTTAGCAGCGCGAATTGGCGATCTACATCAGATGATGCGCGACCCGTCGGAAACTTGCGCAGATTTGTCACCAGGTCAGGAGCCTTCGGGCTAGGTTCGCGGAGCGGTCCGCCCGCACAAAGGCTTCGAATTACGACGGCCGGAGCCGAGGGCGGACCGCCTAAAGGCCAGGGATACGATCAGGGTGATCGGAACGCCACTGGCGATGCGAGCGTCGAGCTGTATGTGGCGCCCGAGTATCGCGCCAATGGCGATGGGATGGGCGTTGCGCTCGACCGATCCGACTCTCTCGGCGCCCTGATGGTTCAGCTCGGTCTCGTGAAGCCTGCGATCTTCTACCAGGGCAACCGCCTCGGGCTCTCGCTCCTCGATCAGCAGGCGGCGTACAAAAGAAGAGTGGCCGCTGGGGACGGCCACTCAATGGGAAGAACTGGGAGGATTGGGTACCCAAGTCTTCGTGGGAACTGACGCACTTCTCATCCCCCTTTCGGGTACGCGCTCGTCGATCCGCAGCTTCGCCGCGATCTCCGGGTCGTTGCCTCGCGCCCTCGACGACACGCTCGGCGTCCTCGCGCCGAACGACGATCTGACGTACGAGTCACCACGGCGATCTCCGCCGAACTCGGGCCGATGTGGGCGGCTTTCTTCTGCGCGGTCGGCGAGGTGCTTGCTTCGACCCGCCCTTGCGGTGGCACCGATCGGCGGTGCGATTTCTCAAGCGCGGCGCTCCACATGGTCGACAGCCGCGGCATGCAAACCGGCCCAAGGGGGAACCGCGCCAGGATCGGCCACGACTGCAATCGCAAATGCTGCCGCCGTGACGACGATCTCCAGCGCGAGTCGCACGCAGCGGCCGCCTACGAAGGAGGCAGGATGAGCAAGCTTCGGTGTCATATCTCGATCTCGCTCGACGGTTTCGTCGCCGGCCCGAACCAGAGCGAGGAGAACCCGCTCGGCGAGGGCGGTGAGCGGCTCCACGACTGGGTGGTTCCGCTGGCCGCCTGGCGCCGGTCCCACGGCGAGCAAGGGGGCGAGGTGAACGAGAGCACACGGATACTCGAGGAATCGCTGGAGAACGTCGGCGCCGGGGTGATGGGCCGGAACATGTTCGGCCCTGTCCGCGGCGGTGCCTGGGGCGACGAGCAGTGGACGGGCTGGTGGGGCGACAACCCGCCCTACCACTACCCCGTGTTCATCCTCACCCATCACCCGCGTGATCCCGTGGAGATGGAAGGGGGGACCACGTTCCACTTCGTCACCGACGGGATTGAGTCCGCGCTCGAACAGGCAACGGAGGCCGCAGGTGGCAAAGACGTCATGCTGTGGGGCGGCGGCAACGTCGCTCAGCAGTACCTGGCAGTGGGACTGCTGGACGAACTTGAGCTCCACGTTGTTCCAGTGTTGCTCGGGGACGGCGCTCGCCTCTTCGACAACCTCGGGGACGCGGAGGTGCAACTCGAGCAGGTCCGAGCCGTCGATGCGCCCGGCGTCACGCACCTCAAGTACCGAGTGGTGACATGAACCGCGTCGCGGCCAACCTACCCGTGCGCCACAGCTCGTCCTCGGAGGAGATCACCATGGCGTAGACGATCACGGCGCACATACGTGACGCCCTCGCTGCCTCATCGTCTCGCGAGCCGAAAGCTGAGCCGTGATCTCAGCGAAGTGCCGAAGCCCTCGGGGAGCCTGCAGTCAGACACCGCTCGAGCCACCGCATCGCGGCCCTCTCACACTTCGGCGATCTCCTCGACGGGCACAGGTGGCACGCCGCAAGGGTAGGCATGCAGAAGAACGCCCGGCTCCTTCGCTCCATCCTGCGACGAACGTGGCGTAGGGTGGAGGACGCAAGCAACATGATCCGACAGAGGAGGAGAGAGTGGTCCTAGCAACGGCGAAGATCGAGGATTTCGATCGCTTCTGGAATACCTTCTCAACCAAGGGCGCTGAGAAGCGAAAGCAGCACGGTTGCAAGGGGTCGCACGTCTTTCGGGATCCAAATGAGAGCGACCGGGTTTGGGCGATCTTCGACTGGGACGAGGCGGGCTGGCGAAGCTTCACCTCGGACCCTGAGGTTCCGGCGATCTTTCAGGAAGCCGGGTTCACACAAGGTCCGCCCAAGTCGGCGGAGTTCCTCCGCCAGCACGACGCATAACCGCAGATTCTCGACAAGCGGCCGTCATCCGGGCTCCAAGCGCAGAGCCCGGACCGGCTGGCCCCGTGCATCATCATCTGCAACGCCCCGTGCATCACCATCTGCACCCGAGCGCACTCTCTCATGTCCTCTGATTTGGCTCAACTAAGCCAATCGCTAGGTGCCAAACCAGTAGAAAAGGCCCATACGGGATTCGAACCCGTGCCGCCGCCGTGAGAGGGCGGTGTCCTAGGCCACTAGACGAATGGGCCGTGGCGACGGCCTAGGGTAGCGGATCCGGGACGGGCGCTAGACGGCTTCCGGCTCGCGCGTGTCGAGACGCGCCTCGAAGTCGCGGCGTATGCTCTCGCCGCTCGAGAGCACGGTCTCGTAGCGGGCACGGCGCGGCGGGAGCTTCACGATGCGGACGTTGTCGTCGCGGTCGCCGTGGCAGCGTGCGTAGGCGGCAGCCTCATCGAGGGGCCGAAGGCGGTCGCGCTTCCGCTGTCCCCACACGTACCCGGGACACCTACCAGAAGCAGGGCTGGAGCGAAACCCACCGTTCGAGTGCGAGCACGCACTTTGCGCAATAAAGCGCGATCAGGCGGCGGCCCAGCGACAGCTCCACGGGCTCCAGTCGCGGCCGGAGCGAACGAAGTACCGATGTGCCGAGACGGCCTGCGCATGCGCGGAGTCGCCATGACCGAACAGCTGCCGCTCGTACGAGCCCATCTGGAAGAGCCCGAGGTACTGACCGTTCTGTGCCGTCGTGGACAGGTGGGACTCGCACGAGGCGACGGCGAGCGCCTCCTGGCAATGGTCACCGAAGACCGCACAGATCGCAGCCTTCGGCTCGAGCGACGCAAGCCGGCGCGCGTCGCGTGCGTGCACCTTCGCGCGCAGCGCTGCGACCGCCGCCGTCAGCTGGTACACGCGGTGTCTCGCGTACGTCATCGCAGAGGTCGCGTTCCGGTGGTGCTCGGACGAGCTCAGGAGCGAGCGGTGCGTCTCGAAGAACTGAATTGTGCCGCGGTACTTCCGGAGAGCCGCAAGCTTGCGTTCGAGCTGCTCGTCGAGGGTGAACGTCGTTCGTGTCGTCTGCGCCTTCCGCACGGGCGCCGACGGGGCCTGCATCGCTGCCGCAGCGGCCTGCGTCACGAGAACGAACGCAAGCAGGCCAACGAGTAGGACTCTCAAACGGTTACCTCCTGGGCGGGGACAGGGGCGCGATCCGCACGGGACCGCTCGTGTCGCTCGGTCCCGACACCCTACACGAGCGTCACGACGACCCGCCCCGACGCCTTACAAATGGCTAAGAAACCATGTCACGAGCGTAACCGGACGTGACAACTGCGCCGAAGGCGCTAGGGAGTCGGTTCCGCGTCTTCTCTCTGCATCGCAGCGTCGAACGCGAGGCTCGACGGGGGGAAGTCCGTGTTGCGGACGAAGGCGAGGGCGTCCCGGGCGCCGTACTCGCGATCCATGCCCGAGTCCTCCCACTCGATCGAAAGCGGCCCGTCGTAGCCGATGCGGTTGAGCGCCCGGAAGAGTGCCTCGAAGTCGACGTCGCCGTGGCCGGGCGAGACGAAGTCCCAGCCGCGGGCCTCCTCACCGAAGTTCAGGTGCGACCCGAGGATCGAGCGGCGCCCGTCGAGTCGCTTCTTCGAGTCCTTCACGTGCACGTGGTAGATGCGGTCGGCGAACTCGCGGGCGAACTGCGCGGTGTCGAGGTGCTGGTGCGCGAAGTGCGACGGGTCGAGGTTGATACCGAACGCCGAACGCCGGCCGACGGCAGCGAGAGCCTTCTCCGTCGTGACGAAGTCGTACGCGATCTCGGTCGGGTGCACCTCGAGGCCGAAGCGGACGCCCTCGGCGTCGAAGACGTCGAGGATCGGCGACCACGCTTCGGCGAACGCCTCGTACGCCCGCTCGACCTCTTCGAAGTCGTTGGGCGGAAACGAGTAGAGGAGGTGCCAGATCGCCGAGCCCGTGAACCCGTTCACCTGCGTGACGCCGAACCGAGCGGCGGCGCGGGCCGTGTCCTTCATCCGTTCTGCCGCACGCCGTCTCACGCCGTCCTCCGAGCCGTCGCCCCAGACGTCCGGTGGGAGGATCGCCTGGTGACGCGCGTCGATGCGATCGCAGACGGCCTGGCCGACGAGGTGTGCTCCGAGTGCCCAGCAGCCGAGCCCGTTCTGTTCGAGGAGAGCCCTGTGCTCTCGGCAGTACTCATCGTCGGCGAGCGCCCGGTCGACCTCGAAGTGGTCGCCCCAGCAGGCGAGCTCGAGTCCGTCGAATCCCCAGTCGGCGCACGACGCCGCGAGGTCGGCAATAGGCAGGTCTGCCCACTGTCCGGTGAACAGTGTTACAGGGCGCGACATCGCATTCCGTCGTTCATGGGCGTGGAGACTACGCGGCGCGCGGTGTCGACATGCGCGGATCCATCGCTCAGCTCATCGAGCCGGGGAATCCGCAGAACGTCACGCCGTCCTTCGCCAGACAGACCAGCCCCACGAGCTCCTCGCCGTCGAGCACGACGAGTCGTCCACTCCGCCTGTGCTCGAGCCGTGCGAGCGCATCGGACACGGACATGTCCTCGCTGACGACCGGCGCGGAGAGGTCGACGAAGTCCACAACCGGCTCGTCGGGCCCGGCGTCCGCTGGAATCGCGGTCACGGCACCGCGGAACCGATCTCCGTCGACGAGAAGCAGCATCTGAACGCTCTGGTTCTCGAAAGCGCTCCGCGCGTCGGCGACCGTCACGTCGGCCGGAAGCGTCTTCGGCTTCCGGAGCATGACGTCGGCGACGGTGGGCTCGGGCTGAGCGATCGCCACGCGCGGATCATAGTTTCGGGCGCTCCTCACCCGGGCTCGTGAGGCTGCGGGGCAGGGATTCGAACCCCAACTTCCTGGTCCAGAGCCAGGCGTCCTGCCGTTAGACGACCCCGCAACGGCGGCTGGAGTGTACCCGGCGGGGCTACGACGACTTCGGCTCGCCGAGCTCGAGGCGGTAGGTGGGGACGAGCCGCTTCTCCGCCTCCGTATCGATGCGCGCGACGACGTCGACGTACTGCTCGAGACCCGACCCGCGGAGCTTCGCCTTGAGGAGGCCGTCGACCTGGTAGATGCCGGACGAGTTGTTCATGACGATCTCGACCGTCACCGGGCGGGTCTCGCCGTCGGAGATCCGCACCTCGTCGATCGCGGCAGCGGACAGCGAGTGGATGGACACCGAGCCGCGCTCGAACGGGATGCGCGAACGGCCCTTCGCGAGATCGAGAGCATCGGCGACGCGAAGGACGCCGGCCTCGAGCGACAGCGGCTCGCCGTCGGCGCGGTGGCTCGTGATCGCCTGCAGCGCCTCGGAGACGACGACGGTGAGCTCGGGCTCGTCGTAGATGCCTTCGAGCAGCTCGCGCATCTTCGGCTCTGCGAGGAAGAGGCTCCAGTCCTCGTGATCGCGGCGGTGGATCGACATCCCGACGTCGTGCATGAGGGCGGCGAGCACCACGATGATCTCCGAGTCGTCCGCGCTGAGCCGGTAGTCGCGCTGGGCGGAGGGCTCCACGCCGTGCTTCACGAGCAGCCGCAGGAGCCTGAGGGCGATGTTGGCCACGATCTGGACGTGCACCCAGGAGTGGTCGTTGATCTGGAGCCGGATGACCGCGTTGACGTTCGCGACGTGCCACCACGCCTTGACCTGCGGATCCGCGTTCACCCGCTCGGTCAGCCGGCGAAGCTTGCGGTTCCCGCGCGCCGGCAAGCGAAGCTGCATCGGCTCGATCGCCTCGGACGGCGTGAGCCGCGCCTCGGCGACGACGTCGGTCGGCGGGACCTCGACGACCTCCTCCGGCTCGGGGGTGTGAGCCATCGGGTGAGCTTAGAAGGTCGGGCGTCCTCGGGTTACGCGACCTCGGCGGCCCAGTCTCCGTAGAGGCGGGTGTACGGCCCCGGCCGTGCGATCAGCTCGTCGTGCGTCCCGTGTTCGACGATCCGCCCGTGATCGAGCACGACGATCAGGTCGGCGCGGCGGATCGTCGAGAGCCGGTGGGCGATGATGAACGCCGTCCGGTCCGCGAGGAGCCGCCGCAGTCCGCGGTCGATCTTGCGCTCGGTGCCGATGTCGACGGACGAGGTCGCCTCGTCGAGGATCAGGATCCGCGGATCGGCGAGCAGTGCGCGCGCGAACGCCACGAGCTGGCGCTGGCCGAGCGAGAGCCTGAACCCGCGCTCGCCGACCTGGGTCTCGTAGCCCTCCGCCAGCTCGGCGATGAAGCCGTCCGCGCCGACCGCCGCGGCGGCCCTCTCGATCTCCGCACGCGAGGCCTCCGGGCGCCCGAACGCGATGTTGTCGGCGATCGAGCCGGCGAAGAGGAAGCCCTCCTGCGGGACGATCCCGAGCTGTCGGCGAAGCGACGCCTGCGTCACGTCGCGAAGGTCGACGCCGTCGATCGTGATCCGGCCATCGCGCGGGTCGTAGAAGCGGGCGAGGAGCTTCGCGATCGTCGACTTTCCCGCTCCCGTGTGACCGACGAGGGCGACCGTGGTGCCGGCGGGCACGTCGAGGTCGAAGTCGTGGAGGACGTCCGGGAGCTCTCCGTACCCGAAGCGGACGTGGTCGAAGTGGACGTGCCCGCCGGCCCGCTCCAGCGGCCGGGCGCCCGGGGCGTCGACGATGTCCGGCTCCTCGTCCAGCACGTTCGTGATGCGGTCGAGCGCCGCGGTCGCGGAGAGGAACGTGTTGTAGAGCTGTGAGAGCTGCTGCACCGGGTCGAAGAAGTTTCCGAGGTACAGCGTGAACGCGAGCAGCGTGCCGATCGTCATGTTCCCCTCGACGACGAGCCAGCCGCCGACGCCGAGGACGATCGCCGTCGCGACCGACGAGAGGATGTCGACCGCCGGGAAGTAGATCCCGTTCAGGATCACCGTGTCGTAGTTCGCCTCCCGGTAGCGCTCGTTCACGCCGCGGAACGTCGTCTGGCTCGTCGGCTCGCGGGTGAAGGACTGGACCACGCGCATGCCCGAGATGTCCTCGGCGAGCGTCGCCGTCACGAGACCGAGCCGCTCGCGAACGTTCCTGTACGCCCTGTTCGAGCGCGAGCGGAACCAGGCGGTCGCGAGCCCCATGAGCGGGAGGACGACGAGCGTCGCGAGGGCGAGGCGCCAGTCGAGGAGGAAGAGGACGACCACCGTCCCGGCGAGGACGAGCGAGTTCTGGACGAGGCTCGAGATGCCGTCCGTGACGAGCAGGTCGAGCGCCTCGACGTCGTTCGTGATTCGGCTGACGATGGCACCTGTGCGGTTCCGCTCGTAGTAGCCGAGCGAGAGACGCTGGAGATGCTTGAAGAGCTGGATGCGGAGGTCCGCGAGCGCCCGCTCGCCGACCCAGCCCGTGAAGTACGTCTGCGCGCCCGAGAGGAAGAACGACGCGACGCCCGCGACGAGAAACGCGATGACGATCACACTCAGGCGGCGGAGATCGCCCGGCTGGATGCCCTCGTCGACCGCGAGCTTCGCCAGGTACGGCGGTAGCAGCGCGACAGCGGTGTACGCGACGAGTGTCACAACCGCCAACGCGGTGCGACCACGGTAAGGCCGCGCCAGGCGAAGCAGGACGTGCAGACGCCGACGCGTCTGGCTCCACGACCAGTCGTCGACGCGCGCGCCTCGCTCGTCCATGAGGTGGCTCGAGTACTGCCAGACCTTCATCCGGCGACCACCTGCTGTAGCAGCCCGTGCTCGTGGATCTCGCGGAATACCTCACTCGCCTCGAGGAGCTCGGCCTGCGTGCCGCGGGCCGCGATCCGGCCGTGGTCCAGCACGACGACCTCGTCCGCCAGAGCGATCGTCGACAGGCGGTGGGCGATGATGATCGTCGTCCGTCCGCGCATCACCTCTTGCAACCCGGCACGGATCCGCGCCTCGGTGGTCGCGTCGACCGAGGCGGTCGCGTCGTCGAGGATCAGGATCCGTGGGTCGATGAGCAGCGCTCGGGCGATGGCGATCCGCTGGCGCTGGCCGCCGGACAGCGTGATCCCGCGCTCGCCGACGACCGTCTCGTAGCCATGTGGGAGCTCCAGGATGAAGTCGTGGGCTTCTGCCGCACGGGCCGCCGCCTCGACCGCCTCGTGCGGCGCGTCGGGCATCCCGAGCGCGATGTTGTCGCGGATCGATGCGGAGAAGAGGAACGGGTCCTGCGCGATGACGCCGATCTCGCGCCGCAACGAGCGTCGCGCGACGTCGCGGACGTCGACGCCGTCGACGACGACACGTCCGGACATCGCGTCGTAGAACCGGGGCACGAGGGCTGCGAGCGTCGTCTTGCCCGACCCGGTCGGCCCGATGAGCGCGATCGTCCGCCCGGCCGGGATGTCGAGCGTCACGTCCTCCAGTACGGGACGCTCCGGGTCGTAGCCGAACGACACGCCTTCGAACACGACATGACCCGGACCCCGCGCGAGCTGGGCGGCGTCCGGACGGTCGAACACCTCCTCGGGTTCGTCGAGGATCTCGAAGATCCGCTTGCCCGCCGCGATCGCACGTTGCGCCTGCCCGACCCACATGCCGAGCATTCGCAGCGGCATGACGAGCATCGCAAGGAGCAGGTTGAAGGTGAAGAACGCGCCGAGCGTGAGCGAGCCCGATATGACCATGCGTCCCGCGGCGAGTAGCACGAGCGCCTGTGCGACGAGCGGCATGAACGTCAGGAGCGGCACGTACAGCGCCCGCTGCCGGTTCGCGGCGAGCGTCTGCTCGAAGACCGTGTCGGCGGCCTCGGTGAAGTGCGCCTCGCGACGCGCTTCCTGCGCGAACGACTTCACGACGTGGACGCCGGTGATCGACTCCTCGGCGACGACGGAAACCTCTGCGAGCTTCTGCTGGACTTCGCGGAGGACGGGCTGCGAAACCCGGCTGTAGCGATACGCGACCCCCGCGATGATCGGCGTGATCGCGAGCGCGATGAAGGCCAGCTTCCAGCTGTAGACGAACAGCACGGCGGTGACGACGACGATCGTCACCACGTGCTGCGCGAAGAAGATGAGCCCGTAGCCGAGGAAGAAGCGCACGGCCTGCAGGTCGATCGTCGCGCGCGACATGAGCTGCCCCGTCTGGCTGCGGTCGTAGAAGCCGAACGAGAGGCGGAGGAAGTGCGAGTAGAGCTCGTCGCGTAGGTCGTACTCGACGCCGAGCGCCTGACGTCCCGAGATGATGCGTCGGCCGTACATGAGCGCTCCTCGAACGACGCCGAGGGCCACGATGGCCGCGATCTCGAGGACGAGCAGCCGCGTGTCCGGATCGCCGTCGATCTCGTTGATGACGACGCCCGTCAGCACGGGGACGAGGACGCTGGCGAGTTGGGAGAGGATCGCGAGCGACGACGAGACGATCAGCGAGGCGCGGTAGGGGCCGAGAAAGCCGAGAAGGCGCACGAACGTGCGCCACCCGCTCTCGGCGGTGCTCCCTGGCTCGTCGTCGGGCACGGCTTCGTAGGGTACGGATCGTGCTCGAGGCCGTGCCCAACGTCTCGGAGGCCCGGGACGCCGGCATCGTCGGCGCCATCGGTGAGGCGTTCGAGCGACACGCCACGCTGCTCGACGTCCACTCCGACGCAGATCACCAGCGGTCGGTCTACACGCTCGTCGGCGACGAGCACGCGCTGGTCGAATCGCTTCTCGCCGGGATCCGCGTCGCCGTCGAGCGCATCGACCTGCGCGAGCACGTGGGGGTTCATCCGCGCATCGGTGTCGCCGACGTCGTGCCGCTCGTGCCGCTCGAGCCGTCGGACCTCGGGCGAGCGGTCTCCGCGGCGCATGCGCTCGCACGACGGATCGGCGACGAGCTTCGGCTGCCGGTGTTTCTCTACGGCGACGCGGCGGACGGCCGTCGGCCGGTCTTCTTCCGCCGCGGCGGCCTCGAGGAGCTCACGCGGCGAGTGAACGTCGGGGAGCTCGTCCCGGACGCCGGCCCGCATGAGATCGATCCCAGGTCCGGCGGCGTCCTCGTCGGTGCGCGACACGCGCTGATCGCGTACAACCTCGACCTCGCGACGGAGGACCTCGACGTCGCCAGCGCCGTCGCCGTCGCCGTCCGAGGATCGAGTGGAGGGATGCCCGGCGTCCAGGCGATCGGTCTGCGCCTCCCGCGGTCCCGGCGAACCCAGGTGAGCATGAACGTGATCGACGTCGATCGGGCGCCCTTGCACGAGGTCGTCGAGCGCGTGCGCGCCGAGGCGCGCGCACGAGGCACGACTGTCGTCGCGGGCGAGCTCGTCGGGCTCGTCCCGGAACATGTCGTCGACGGCGCGCGCGCGGCCGGTGTCGAGCTTCCCGGGGTCGACGAGTCGCAGGTCCTCGAGCGGGTGCTCCGCTCTAGACTCGCGGAGTGACCGGTCCCATCGTCCTGACGGGAGAGGACCTCACGGTTTCCGACGTGTGGGGGGTCGCGGTCGACGGGCTCTCTGCGACCCTGGCCGGGTCCGCGCAGGAGCGCATGCGGGCGGCGCGAGCGCTCGTCGACGGGGTCAAGGGCGAGCACACGTACGGGGTGAACACGGGCTTCGGGCGGTTCGTCTCGGCTCACATCCCGGAAGAGCTCGGGGAGGAGCTCCAGCTCCGCCTCTTGCGCAGCCACGCCTGCGGCGTCGGCGAGCCGTATCCGGACGACGTCGTGCGCGCGGCGATGCTGCTGCGCGCCAACACGCTCGCGAAGGGGTTCTCGGGCGCGCATGTCTCGACGGTCGAGCTGCTGCTCGAGTGTCTCAACCGCGGCGTGCTGCCGTACGTACCCGCGCGGGGATCGGTCGGCGCGAGTGGCGATCTCGCCCCGCTCGCGCATCTCGCGCTCCCGCTCGTGGGCGAGGGCCACGCGACGGTCGACGGCGAGCTCCTCGACGGCGCCGACGCGCTGCGCGCAGTCGGCCTCGAGCCCGTACGGCTCGCGAGCAAGGAGGGGCTCTCGCTGGTCAACGGGACCCAGTTCATGGCGTCGATGGCCTCGCTCGGCGTGCTGCGTGCCCGACGCCTGGCCGCGACGGCGGACCTCGCGTGCGCGCTCTCGCTGGAGTCGCTGCAGGGGTCGAGGACGAGCTTCCTTCCGGCGGTCCACAGCGCCAGGGCTCTGAAGGGTCAGCAGGATGCTGCAGCGAACGTCTGGCGGCTGCTCGACGGCTCGGCGATCATCGAGTCGCACCGCTGGTGCGACAAGGTGCAGGACGCGTATTCCCTCCGCTGCGCGCCGCAGGTGCACGGTGCGTGCCGTGACCTCCTCGACTACGTCGAGGCGACCGTGGGGGTCGAGCTCAACGCTGCGACGGACAACCCACTCGTGCTCGTCGACGACGAGCTGATCGTGTCGGCGGGGAACTTCCACGGCCAGCCGCTCGCGTTCGCGCTCGATGCGCTCGCGATGGCAGTCGCGGAGCTCGC
Organism: uncultured Gaiellaceae bacterium; assembly: GCA_963736935.1. Taxonomy (GTDB): domain Bacteria; phylum Actinomycetota; class Thermoleophilia; order Gaiellales; family Gaiellaceae; genus GMQP-bins7. The sequence continues at coordinate 77,118 of CAVTQX010000004.1, forward strand.
CAGCATCTCCGAGCGCCGGGTCGAGCGCCTCGTCAATCCTGCGCTCTCCGAAGGGTTGCCGCCGTTCCTGATCGAGGAGGGCGGCCTCAATTCCGGCTTCATGATCCCGCAGTACGTCGCAGCCGCTCTCGTCTCCGAGAACAAGGTGCTCGCGCATCCCGCGAGTGTCGACTCGATCCCGACGAGCGCCGGCCAGGAGGACCACGTCTCGATGGGGAATGCCGCAGGGCTGAAAGCGCTGCGCGTCCTCGACAACGTCGAGCGCGCGCTCGCGATCGAGCTCCTTGCAGGCGCTCAGGCGATCGAGTTCCTCGCGCCGCTCACGCCCGGCGAGGGTGTGCGCGCGGTGCACGACGCCGTGCGCGAGCTCTCGCCGCGGCTGACGGAGGACCGTTCGCTGAGCGCGGACATCGAGCGCGTCGCGGAGGCGATCAAGTCCGGCGCGATCGTCGAGGCGGCCGAGTCGCAGGTGGGCGTGCTCGCGTGACGGACGCTCTCGTCGAGGCGCTCTGCGGCGACCTGAGCGCGATCCGGGCGCCTCGCGGCACCGCGCTCAATGCACGCTCCTGGCAGACCGAGGCGCCGCTGCGGATGCTCCTCAACAACCTCGACCCCGAGGTCGCCGAGCACCCGGAGAAGCTCGTCGTCTACGGCGGGTCGGGTCGCGCCGCCAGGAACCACGACGCCCTCCGCGAGATCGTCCGGACGCTGCTCCGGCTCCGGGAGAACGAGACGCTGCTCGTCCAGAGCGGCAAGCCGGTGGCCGTGTTCCGGACGGGGGAATGGGCGCCGCGCGTCCTCATCGCGAACTCACTGCTCGTCCCGCGCTGGGCGACGTGGGACGAGTTCCGGCGGCTCGAGGCCGAGGGGCTGACGATGTTCGGCCAGATGACCGCCGGGAGCTGGATCTACATCGGGACGCAGGGGATCCTGCAGGGCACGTACCAGACCTTCGCCGCCGCGGGTGAGCAGCACTTCGGCTCGGCCGATCTCGGCGGGCGGACGATCCTCACCGCGGGCCTGGGCGGGATGGGCGGTGCGCAACCGTTGGCCGCGACGATGGCGGGCGCCGCGATCCTCTGCATCGAGGTCGACCCGAGTCGGATCGAGCGCCGGCTCGAGACGCGGTACCTCGACGAGGTCGCCGACTCGCTCGACGACGGGGTCGCGAGGGTTCGCAGTGCAGCCGCCGCGGGGCGCGCGCTCTCGGTCGGACTGCTCGGAAACGCCGCCACCGCATTCCCCGAGCTCGCCGCACGGGGCGAGCACTTCGACCTCGTCACCGACCAGACCGCGGCGCACGACCCGCTCACCGGCTACGTGCCCGCTGAGGTGCCGTTCGAAGAGGCCGAGGCGCTGCGCGCACGCGATCCGGATGGCTACGTCCGTCTCGCGCGCGAGTCGATCGTCGCCCACGTCAGGGCGATGACCGAGTTCGCCCGTGCGGGCTGCTTCGTCTTCGACTACGGGAACAACCTGCGGGGGGAGGCACTCGACGCGGGCCTGGGCGACGCGTTCTCGTACCCGGGGTTCGTCCCGGCTTACATCCGGCCGCTCTTCTGCCGCGGAGTCGGACCATTCCGGTGGGCCGCGCTCTCGGGCGACCCGGCGGACATCGACGCAATCGACCGCGAGCTCGCGGCGCTCTTCCCACACGACGTGCTCCTCCAGCGCTGGCTCGAACTCGCGCCGGGCCGAGTCGCCTTCCAGGGACTGCCGGCGCGCATCTGCTGGCTGGGCTACGGCGACCGCGCGACGGCCGGTCTCGCGATCAACGAGCTCGTGCGCTCCGGCGTGGTGTCGGCGCCGGTCGTGATCGGGCGCGATCACCTCGATGCAGGATCGGTGGCGTCGCCCTATCGCGAGACCGAGGCGATGCGCGACGGCTCCGACGCGATCGCGGACTGGCCGATCCTCAACGCGCTCGTGAACGTCGCCGCCGGCGCCACGTGGGTGAGCGTCCATCACGGGGGTGGCGTCGGTATCGGCAACTCGATCCACGCCGGGATGGTCGTCGTCGCCGACGGGACCGACGCGACGGCCGAGCGGCTCGAGCGGGTGCTCACGACCGATCCCGGGATGGGCGTGGCGCGCCACGCCGACGCCGGCTACGAGGACGCGCTCGCCGCCGCCCGGGAGTACGCGGTCGACCTGCCGTCGATCCGCGCGTGAGCCCGCAGCGACTTCTGATCCGCGATCTCTCGCAGGTCGCCTCGCCGTCCGGAAGCGGGGCGCCGCTGCGGGGTGCCGCGCTGCGGGACGTCACGGTGACCGCGGACGGCTACGTCCTCTGCGACGAAGGCCGCATCGTCGAGGTGGGGCGCATGCGAGACCTCTCGTCGTCCGGCGACGCTGTCGAGATCGACGGACAGGGCTTGTCGGCGATCCCCGGTCTCGTCGACTGTCATACCCACGCGTGCTTCGCGGGCGACCGCGTCGAGGAGTTCTCGCTTCGCGCGGGCGGCGCCTCGTACGAGGAGCAGCATGCGCGCGGCGGAGGAATCCTCTCCACGGTGCGGGCGACGCGAGCTGCGAGCACGTCCGAGCTCGCCGACCGGCTCGCCGAGCACGTGGGCTGGATGCGCCAGGCGGGCACGACGACCTTCGAGGCGAAATCCGGCTACGGGCTCGACCACGACACCGAGCTCGCGCAGCTGCAAGCAGTCGTGGACGCGGGCGGCGTCGCGACCTGGCTCGGCGCGCACACCGTTCCGCCCGAGTTCGCGGACGCCGGCGCGGCCGCATACGTCGAGTTCCTCGTCGAGGAGGTGCTCCCGGAAGCGGCCGAGCTCGCGGAGGCTGCGGACGTCTTCCTCGAACGCGGAGCCTTCGACGTCGAGCAGGCACGCCGCTATCTGACAGCCTGCCGCGGCGCGGGGCTCGCGCTGCGTCTGCACGGCGACCAGTTCACGGAGTCGGGCGCGATCCCGCTCGCCGTCGAGCTGGGCGCCCGGTCCGTCGACCACCTCGAGGCGACGGGAAGGGGTGGTGCGGCGGCGCTCGCGGCGAGCGAGGTCACCGGCGTCCTGCTTCCGGCGAGCGCGCTGTTCCTCGACCGCCCGATGCCGCCCGCCCGCGCGCTCCTCGACGCGGGGGCCGCCGTCGCACTGGCGACGGACTTCAACCCGGGCAGTGCGTTCTGCGAGAGCCTCCCGCTCGTCTGCTCGCTCGCCGCGACGCAGATGACCATGGCGCCCGAGGAGGCCCTCGCCGCATGCACCGTGAACGCGGCACACGTGCTCGGCCGCGCCGACCGCAAGGGGCGGCTTGCGCCCGGCTACGACGCGGACGTCGTCCTCGTGAGCGCGGAGGACTGGAGGCACCTTGCGTACCACCTCGGCGGTCCCGTCGTCGACACCGTGATCGCTGGCGGAGAGATCGCCTGGAAGCGCTCGGCATAATCGACCGCGATGGCGACGAAGAAGCAGCGACGGCGGCGGGCCAAGGAGAGCCGCCACGAGTACGTCTGGGTCGACGACTCGGGCAACGAGATCGACCCGCCGGACGAGGCGCCTGAAAAGCGGGAGTCACGGGCGAGCGGATCGTTCCGGAATCCGCAGGAGCCGTCGTGGCAACGGAGCTTCCGACGCGGGGCGATCTTCGCTCCGATCATGTTCGGCACGGTGTTCCTGCTGTCGCCGGACCTGCCACTCGCGACGAAGGTCACCCAGACGCTGCTGATCGTCACGATCTTCATCCCCTTCAGCTTCTTCCTCGACCGCTTCTTCTACCGCTCGGCCCAGCGGCGCGCGGCGCGCCGGGATCAGTCCGACGGCCGGCGCGGGAGCTGAGCCCAGGGCGATGCCGCTCCGCGTCGACCAGCTGTCGCTCGGACCGATGGGGACGAACTGCTACGTCGTCCGGTCGGAGACGTCGGCGGACGAGGCCGTCGTCGTCGACCCGAGCGGCGACGCCACCGAGCTCCGGCTGACGCTCGCGCGCCTGGGAGCGCGCTGCACCGCGATCCTCGTCACGCACGGGCACTGGGATCACCTGCTCGGGGTCGCCGATCTCGCGGAGGGCACGGGCGCGCCCGTGCACATGGCCGAGGGTGAGCGGATGCTCCTCGAGGAGCCGGGCGACTTCACACCGCCCGGCGTCGTGCTCCGACCGTATGTCCCGGACGTGTTGCTGACCGGTGGGGAGACGCTCACGCTCGCCGGGATCGACTTCGAGGTGCTCGCCGTTCCCGGGCATTCGCCCGCCCACCTCGCGTACCACGCGGACGGCTGTCTCTTCTCGGGCGACGTCCTGTTCGCAGGCTCGGTCGGCCGCACGGACTTCCCCGGCTCCGACTGGGAGACGCTCGTCGCGTCGATTCGGAGACTGGTCGACGCACTCCCGCCCGACACTGTCGTCTATCCCGGCCACGGGCCGACCACGACGCTCGGCGCCGAGCTCGCGCGGAATCCGTTCCTCGCCGAGCTCCGTGCGGAGCGCGCGGGATGAGCCGCCAGGCGCGGATCGAGCGCCCGCGCGGCACGCACGACGTCATCCCTGCGGACCAGCGCTCCTGGGGACGGGTGACGACGGAGATCGAGCGACTCTGCGCCCTCTACGGCTACCACCCGATCACGACGCCGGTGTTCGAGGACACCGCCCTCTTCGAGCGGACGTCCGGTGCCGGCTCCGACGTCGTGCAGAAGGAGATGTACACGTTCGCCGACCGCTCGGACCGCTCGCTGACACTTCGTCCCGAAGGCACCGCGCCGATCTGTCGGGCGTACGTCGAGCACGGGTTCCAGCGGGAGCCGCAGCCCCTGAAGCTGTTCACGATCGCGTCGATGTACCGGTACGGCGCGCCCGGGAAAGGGCGCTACCGCGAACACTGGCAGGCGTCGGTCGAGGCGATCGGGTCCGACGACGCCTCGGTCGACGCGGAGCTGATCCAGCTGTACGACACGCTGCTCCGCCGGCTCGGCGTGACGCAATACCACCTCGAGCTCAACTCGATCGGCTGCCGCGAGTGTCGGCCGGCGTATCTGCGGCAGCTCGCGTCGTGGCTCGAGGCGAACCTCGACCGGCTCGACGACGCCACGCGTGAGAAAGCGGCGACGAGCCCCCTGCGCGTGTTCGACAACTACCAGGCCAAGCCGGACGCGGTCCGGGCCGCGCTCGACGAGGCGCCGAAGATCGGGGAATCGCTGTGCGCTGCCTGCAGTGAGCGCTTCGCCGTCGTCCGCCGCGACCTCGACGCCACCGGGGTCGAGTACAGGCTCGAGCCGACTCTCGTGCGTGGGCTCGACTACTACTCGCGGACGACCTGGGAGTTCGTCGGCCCGCTCGAGAACGAGAACGCGACGCTCTCGGGCGGAGGGCGGTACGACTACCTCGTGGAGGAGATCGGTGGTCCCCCGACGCCAGGCGTCGGCTTCGGCGCGGGGATCGAGCGCCTGCTTCTCGCACTCGAGGCGGAGGGCGCCACGACGGATGCGCCGCCGACGATCGACGTCTTCTTCGTTCTGGACGAGGGCGCCCCGCGGGAGCTCGTCGCCGGCTGGCTCGCCCAGCTCCGGTCGTCCGGGGTCTCCGCCGACACCGACTACGCGGGCCGCTCGCTCAAGGGGCAGCTGACGCAGGCCGGCCGCCTCGGAGCGGCGACGATCGTCGTCGTCGATCACCGGCGTGCGACGTTGCGACGTCCCGGCAGCGCCGACGAGGACGTAACGCACGACGAGCTTCCCGCGAGACTGTCGCTGTGACGACGTGGCGCGACCTCATGTGCGGCGAGCCGCGGTCGGCGCATGTCGGCAGCGAGCTGACGTTGTCGGGCTGGACCGCGCGCAGGCGCGATCACGGCGGCCTCGTGTTCGTCGACCTTCGCGATCACACCGGGACGACCCAGCTCGTGATCAATCCCGAGCGCTCGCCGGAAGCCGCCGAGCGTGCCAAGGAGATCCGCAACGAGTTCGTGCTCCGTGCGCGCGGCGAGGTCGTCGCGCGCGACCCGGAGACCGTGAACGAGGCGATGCCGACCGGCGAGGTCGAGCTCCAGGTCGACGAGCTCGAGATCGTGTCGCGCTCGACGCCGCTGCCGTTCCAGCTCGACGAGGAGGGCGTCGACGAGACGCTTCGCCTCCGCTACCGCTGGCTCGACCTGCGGCGGCCGCAAGCTCCAGCGCAACCTTCGACTGCGCGCACAGATGGTCGGGATCATCCGACGCGAGATGCAGGAGGCCGGTTTCCTCGACATCCAGACTCCGATCCTCTTCAAGCCGACACCCGAGGGAGCGCGGGACTTCGTCGTGCCGAGCCGGCTGCACAAGGGCCGCTTCTTCGCGCTGCCGCAGAGCCCACAGATCCTCAAGCAGCTGACGATGGTCGCGGGCTTCGACCGCTACTACCAGATCGCGATCTGCTTCCGGGACGAGGACCTCCGCGCCGACCGCGTGCAGGAGATCACGCAGCTCGACGTCGAGATGTCGTTCCCTGACCGGGAGGTGCTGCTCGCGCTGATCGAGCGGACCTTCGCGGCCATCTGGCGCGAGTGCCTCGGGATCGAGATCGAGACGCCGTTCCCGCAGATGTCGTACCAGGAGGCCGACCGGCGGTTCGGATCGGACAAGCCGGATACACGCTTCGGACTCGAGCTCGAGGACGCGACCGAGCTCACGCGCGGGTCCGAGTTCGGCGTCTTCGCAGACGCCGAAGCCGTCCGGTTCCTGCGCATCCCGCGCGCGTACTCGCGCGCCGAGCTGGCTGCTCTCGAGGACGTCGCGAAGGAGCGCGGGGCGAAGGGGCTCGCGTACCTCGTCCGCGACGAGGAGTCCGGAGAGGTCCGCTCGCCGATCGCCAAGTTCCTCTCGGAGGACGAGCTCGAGGCGCTCCGGATCGCGCCGGGAGAGTCGCTCCTCTTCTGCGCCGACGACTGGAAGGCCACGTCGACCGTGCTCGGGCATCTGCGCCTGCACCTCGGGCGCGAGCTCGGGCTCGTCGACGACGAGACGTTCACCTTTCTGTGGGTCGACGCGTTCCCGATGTTCGAGTGGGACGAGGACGAGCAGCGCTGGAACGCCGTCCATCATCCCGTTCACCCGCCCGACGGCCGAGTGGTGCGACCGCTTCGACGAGGAGCCCGGGGCAGCGCTCGCGGAGGCGTACGACCTCATCGTGAACGGCAACGAGCTCGGCGGCGGCTCCTTCCGGATCCACGAGCCGGACATCCAGGCGCGCGTCTTCGACACGCTCTCGCTGAGCCCCGAGGAGCAGCGCGCGAAGTTCGGCTTTCTGCTCGACGCGCTCGCCATGGGCGCTCCGCCGCACGGGGGCATCGCGCTCGGGATCGACCGGACGGTGATGGTTCTCGCCGGCGAGCCGAACCTCCGCGACGTCATCGCGTTCCCGAAGAATCAGGCCGGTCTCGATCCGATGAGCGGGGCGCCGTCCGAGGTGACCGGCGCGCAGCTCGACGAGCTCGGCATCCGGCTCGTCGAGCCGCAACCGGGCGCGTAGCCGCGGCGTCAGCCACACTAGGTCGCTGTGCCGCCGGCCCTCGCTCAGCGTCTCGCCATGCTCGCCGCCGTTGCGCTCCTCGCGGCGGTCGCGGCGATGGCGATCGTCGCGCAGCGGGGGACGAACGAGAGCGCGGCCGCGCTGACGAGCGCCCCGGCGCCCGCCGGCTGGAACATCGCCTTCGCGGGGTCGCGCGGTGCGACGGGCGACGCACAGCGCACGACGTGCGGCCAGGTGCTCGCTCCGCAGTCGCTCGGCGTCACGCACCCAGTGCTGCCCTGCGGGGCGAAGGTCATCCTTCGCTCCGGGGACAAGCAGGTACTGACGGAGGTCATCGACAACGCACTCGTCGAGCCGGGTCGCCAGCTCGAGGTAACCGACGCGCTGGCGAAGAAACTCGGCATCGACGGCACCGTCGAGCTGCAGTGGCGCTTCGCGACCGCCAGCGGGAGTTGAGGCTCGGAAGAAGATGCGTGCGCGGCCGCGCTCTAGCGGTTTCCGCGCCCGTGCAAACAAGTAGGATGCGACGCGCTCGACCCTGTGCGTGGCCACGACTCATACGTGAACCAACAGACACGTAAAGGGAGTCGGAGTCGGAGCTAGGCGTTGCCGACGCTCCGCACGACACCCACCTGGCTGAGCCAGGTTCGCAACGGTCGTGGAGTTCATCGGCAGGGTGGAGCACCTTTGTTCCTGGCGCAAGACCGGAAATCGGCTAGCGCCGAGTTTCCGGTCGCGAAGACCCCTGAAGCCGGTCGCTTCGCGACCGGGTCGCTGCTCCCCTTCCTCGCTAGCCTGGGTCGATGATTCGAGAGGTCTTCGGCGACGCGACACGTGGCGGCGACTGGGTGGCGGTGCGTCTCGCCGTGGACGGCGACAAGATCGTCGACGCGGACGCGCCCGGGCTCGAACGGCCTCTCGACGGGCTGACGCTCGTCGAGGCGGCGTCGGTCGGGGGCGAGCCACTGGCCGTCGAGGCCCTCGCGGCCGCGATCGGCCAGGTCTTCGAGGCGGAGCCGCGTCCCGGCCGCGTCGCGGTCGCGATGAGCGGCGGCGTCGACAGCGCCGTCGCCGTGCTGCGAGCCGGGGAGGATGCGATCGGCGTGACGCTCCGGCTCTGGCAGGACCCGGGCGCTCCCGACACCGAGCGTGCGTGCTGCTCACCGGCCGCGGTGGCCGCGGCAAGGGCGACGTGCCACGGGCTCGGGGTGCCCCATGTCACGCTCGACCGTCGCGAGGACTTCAAGCGCGCGATCGTCGATCCGTTCACACGCGCGTACGAGCACGGGGAGACGCCGAATCCGTGCATGCGCTGCAACGGCGCGTTTCGCTTCGACGAACTCGTGGCATTCGCCGACCGTGCAGGAGCGGACGAGCTGTGGACGGGTCACTACGCTCGTATCGTCGAGCGGGATGGCGTGCGTCTCGTCGGTCGAGGCGCCGACCCACGTAAGGACCAGTCCTACATGCTCGCCGCCGTCGACCCGGCGCTGCTCGAGCGCGTGCGCTTCCCGCTGGGTGAGCAGACGAAGATCGAGACGCGGAGCGAGGCGGCCGCTGCCGGCCTCGAGTCCGCACGTCGCGCCGAGAGCCAGGAGGCGTGCTTCCTCGGCGGCGACGACTATCGCGCCTTCCTCGAGCGCCAGGGCGTGCGGGGTGAGGACGGCGAGATCGTCGACGAGGCGGGCGTGGCGCTCGGCTCGCACCAGGGCCACTGGAGGTTCACGCCGGGTCAGCGGCGCGGGCTTCGTCTCGACGGAGGGCGAGCGCTGTACGTTCTCGGCACGGACGCCTTCACCAACACTGTCACGGTGGGACCGCGTGACGCGCTTGCAGTGCGCGCGGTCGAGGCGAACGGGCGCCTCCATGTCCCTGTCGACCGAGCGGACGTCAAGCTGCGGTACCGCTCCGACCCGATCCCGGCGTCCGTGGTCGAGACGGAGGAGGGATTTCGGCTCGAGCTCGACGAGCCGGCGTTCGGCGTCGCCCTCGGGCAGTTCGCGGTGCTCTACGCCGAGGATGCGGTCGTCGGCGTCGGTGCGATCACGGACGTTGCCTAGACGGAGCAACTAGCATTGCCGCCCGTGACCCTGCTCGCGACATCCGCCGGAGACGTCCTCGACTATGCGCTCGCGGGGTTCTTCGTCGCGAGTGGACTGGGTCTTCTCTACCTGTTCATCCGTATGGGCGGGACCTTCGCGCGGCTCTCGTCGTTCATCAAGGGCTCCGAGCGCGACCTGCTCCCGGTGATCGTGAAGGCGGGAGGGACGGTCGACCGCGTGAACGACCAGCTCGACAAGCTCGACACGGTCACCGACAGCGCCGTGTCGATGGCGGACAGCGCGGACACGGCGGTCCGAGCCGTCTCGACCGCGATCACGACCCCGGTGAAGAAGGTCAGCGGGTTTGCGGCCGGTGTCTCGCACGGAGTCTCCGCGTTTCGCTCGAGGCGGGACGCGGGCGAGGCGGTGCGAGTGGCGAAGGACGCAGCAGCGCGGCGCGAGAGCGAGGTCGACGAGGAGCTCCGACAGGCGGCACAGAGCGAGACGGACGCTCCGCCTCCGGCGGCCTAGCCCTCCGGGGCTCGCTCGCCAACCCCGCTCGTAGAATTCCGGGATGCGCACGTCCGCCGAGCTGCGGGAGGGCTTTCTCGCGTTCTTCGAGGAACGGGGTCACCTGCGCTGTCCGTCGTACTCGCTCGTGCCACGAGCGGGAGACGACTCGACGCTCCTCACGACGGCGGGGATGCATCCGCAGATGCCCTTCTTCCTCGGGCTCGAGCAGCCTCCGGCGCTGCTGACGACGACATCGCAGAAGTGCTTCCGGACGGTCGACATCGACGAGGTCGGCCTCGACGCACACCACCTGACGTTCTTCGAGATGCTCGGGAACTTCTCGTTCGGCCAGTACTTCAAGGAGGGCGCGATCGAGTTCGCCCGCGAGTTCGTGCTGGAGCATATGCAGCTCGACTGGGATCGGATCTGGGTGACGGTCCACGCAGGCGACCCGCTGATGAAGCTCGGGCCCGACGAGGTGGCGATCGACCTCTGGCAGAAGGTCGGCATGCCGCCGGAGCGAATCGTCCCGCTTCCGACCTCCGAGAACTTCTGGTCGGTGGGCGGGCCCGGACCGTGCGGGCCCGACTCGGAGATCTACTGGGACTGGGGTGAGGAGCACGGCTGCGGTGAGCCCGACTGCGCGCCTGCGTGCACGCGCTGCGACCGCTTCCTCGAGTTCTGGAACCTCGTCTTCATGGAGTACGAGCAGCACACGGACGGAACGCTGACGCCGCTGCCGAAGCAGAACATCGACACCGGCCTCGGGCTCGAGCGCGGCGCCGCCATCCTGCAGGACGTCAGGTCCGTCTACGACACCGACGGCTACCAGCGGATCATGGGCTGGATCGCGGCCGAGTCGGGCGTGGCGTATGGAGACTCGCCGGCGGCGACGAAGGCGCATCGCATCCTTGCGGATCACGGCCGCGGCATGACGTTTCTCGTCGGAGACGGCGTGACGCCGTCGAACGAGGGGCGAGGCTACGTGCTCCGCCGAATCGTCCGCCGCGCGATCCAGCAGGGGCAGCGGATCGGGCTCCACGACGCCCACCGCCTGTCCGGTGTCGTGGCGGAGCAGATGAGCGACGCCTACCCGGAGCTCGGTGACCGCGCGGACGAGATAGAGCGTGTCCTCCGCCTCGAGGAGGACCGGTTCCTCGAGACGCTCGAGCGCGGGCTGAGGCTCTTCGAGGAGCTCGGCTCGCAGGAGGCGATATCGGGCGAGCAGGCCTTCACGCTCGCGGCCACGTACGGCTTCCCGCTGGAGCTCACCGTGGAGCTCGCTGAGGAGCGTGGCCAGGCGGTGGACGTCGACGGCTACCGCACCGAGATGGAGCGCCACCGGGAGGTGTCGCGCGCGGCCGGCTCGAGCGAACAGCAACGGGCGATCGACTTCGCGCGGACGACCGACTTCGCGACGGAGTTCATCGGGTACGCGAAGACCGACGTCCTCACGCAGATCGGTGCGCTCGAGGAGGTCGACGACGCGCACTTCCTCGTCAAGCTCCGGGAGTCGCCGTTCTATCCAGCGGGCGGCGGCCAGGTGACCGACGCGGGGACGATCCAGCTCGACGACGACTCGGCAACCGTCGCCGAGCTCGTCGACGCGTACAGGCTCGAGGCAGATCAGGTGCTGTTGTTCCGCGGCGCCGGGTTCGCCGCAGGAGATCGCGTTCGTGCGCGCGTGCCCTGGAGCTTGCGCTTCCCGACGATGACGAACCACACGGGGACGCACCTCCTGCATCAGGCGCTCCGGGACGTGCTCGGCGACCACGTGCACCAGGCGGGATCGGCCGTGAGGCCGGACAAGCTTCGCTTCGACTTCACGCACGACGAGGCGCTCACAACTGAGCAGCGCGAGGCGGTCGAGCGCCGCGTCAACGAGATCGTCTTCGAGAACAGGCCCGTGCACGTGTTCGAGACGCCGATCGGCGAGGCGCGCAAGCTAGGGGCGATGATGCTGTTCGGCGAGAAGTACGGCGACATCGTCCGCGTCGTCGAGGTTCCGGGCTACTCGGTCGAGCTCTGCGGCGGCACGCACGTGTCGTCGAGCGCCGAGATCGGTCCGTTCGTCCTGCTCTCGGAGAGCTCCGTCGGCTCCGGCGTACGCCGCGTCGAGGCGGTCACCTCGGGCGCGGCGTGGGCGATCCTCGACGAGCGCGCGCGGGAGCTCGAGTCGCTCCGCGGCGAGGTCGACAGGCTGCGGAAAGCCCCGAAGGCGGTTGCATCGACCGAGCGCGCCGAGGTCCCGGATCCGGACGTTCGCGCCGCGGGCGGCGTGAACGTCATCGTTCAGCCGGTCGACGGCCTCGACGCCGACGCGCTTCTCGAGCTCTCCGACCGCTACAAGCAGAAGCACGCGCCTGCGGCGGTCGTCCTCGGGTCGAAGGAGGACGGCAGGGTGCACCTGGTCGCCAACTTCGACGCGTCGGTGGCCGAGCGTGTCAGCGCGTCGGACGTCCTGCGCGAAGCCGCGGCGATCGTCGGCGGAGGTGGCGGGGGTCGGCCGACGATGGCCCGCGCGGGGGGCAAGGATCCCGAGAAGCTCCCGGCCGCGCTCGCGCGCGCCGAGGAGCTCATCCTCACGGCCCTGTGAAGGTGATCGCGCTCGACTACGGAGCCGCGAGGACCGGCGTGGCCGTCTCGGATGCGACCGGGACGATCGTCAGGCCGCTCGGCGTCATCTCGCGCGCGGCGTCCGACGACGGGCTCGAGGAGCTCGGGGAGATCGTCCGCGAGCAGGAGGCGGAACGCGTCGTCGTCGGCATGCCCCTGACGCTCCGCGGCGAGCGCGGGCAGCAGGCCGACGAGACGGACGCTTTCGTCGAGGCGCTCCGCGCGGTGGTCGCCGTGCCGGTGGAGACCTACGACGAGCGGTTCACGACGGCCCTGGCCGCGCGGCAGGGGGGCGAGGCCGACGAGGATGCGCGGGCGGCGGCCCACCTCCTCGAGAGCTACCTCGAGCACGCGGGTCGGCAATGAAGCACGCACTCGCGCTCGTCGCCGTCGCGGTGCTCGCGGTCGTCGCAGCGGGCTGCATGCGCGACGAGGCGCCTCCTGCCGTCGAGACGACGCCACCGCTCGCGCGGCTGCGAATCATCTTCCCGGAAGGGTTCACGCGGCGAGACATGGCGGATCGTGTCGCCGCGGTGCGCGAGATCGCGATCGAGAAGCGCGGGGTCACGCCGCGGCTGACGAGGACGGGCTACCTGCAGGCGAGCGGAGCCGCCGTGCCGCCGCCCGAGTTCCGGAAGGACTGGAAGCTGAGCTCGATCGAGGGCTTCCTGTTCCCCGCGACGTACGAGTTCACGAAGCTCACCTCGTCCGCGCGCCTCGTCTCGGACCAGCTGCGGGCGTTCCGGCGGAACTGGCGCAAGGTCGGCCTGCGCTACGCGCGCTCGAAGAATCTCACGCCGTACGACGTCCTGATCATCGCGTCGATGATCGAGAAGGAGGCGGTCGCGCCCGAGGAGCGGAAGCTCGTCGCGGCGGTGATCTACAACCGCCTCCGGAACCGGATGCCGCTCGGGATCGATGCAACGATCCGCTACGGACGGGACGTACCAGGCACGGAGCCGCTGAAGCAGTCCGACCTGCAGAGCAACGACCCGTACAACACCCGCAATCGTCTCGGGCTACCTCCGACGCCGATCTCGAACCCGGGGCTCGCCTCGATGCGCGCGGCCGCGCGTCCCGCGGCCGTCGACTACCTCTACTTCGTACGGAAGCCGGACGGCGTCCATCACTTCTTCACCGCGAGTCAGTCGGAGTTCTGTCAGAAGTCGCTCGAGTACGGGTTCGGCGGCTGCTGACGTGCAGCAGATCTCGGGTACCACACGCCTCGTCGGGATCATCGGCTGGCCGGTCGAGCGCTCGCTCTCTCCGCGGATGCACAACGCCGCGTTCGAGGCAGTCGGGCTCGACTGGGCGTACGTCGCGCTGCCGACGCCGCCCGAACGTCTGGAAGAGGCCGTTCGCGGTCTCGCGGCGCTCGGGTTCGCGGGAGCGAACGTCACGACGCCGCACAAGCTCGCCGTCCGGTCCCTCTGCGACACCGACGCGCCGTCGGTCAACACGCTCGTGATCCGTGACGGACGTGTCGAGGGCAGGACGACCGATGCGGCCGTGCTCCGCGGGCTCACGGCGGAGGCTCCGGTGGTCATCGGCGACGGGGGGACCGCGGCCGCCTTCGTGCAGGCACTGCCGGGCGCGCGGCAGTTCTCACGTCGGAGAGTCTGGCCGCCCCAGGTCGCCGAGGCGGATCTCGTGGTGAACGCGACCTCGGAGCGAGATGCGGTCGTCGTCGAGGTCGCCGCCGGACAGACGCTCGTCGACCTCCCGTATCCGGAGACGCCGACGGGGGTGGCGGCGCGGGCAGCCGGTGCACGTGTCGTCACCGGGCTCGAGGTCCTGCTCGCCCAGGGAGTCGCCGCGTTCGAGCTCTGGACCGGAGCCGAGGCGCCGGTCGACGTCATGAGGGACGCCCTAGGCTTCCCGTCGTGACACTTGAACTGACAACGGCGGGCGAGTCGCACGGCCCCGCGCTGGTTGCGATCGTCACCGGCCTGCCGGCCGGGCTCCGACTCGATCGGGACGGTATCGCCCGCGATCTCGAGCGCAGGCGTCAGGGCTACGGCCGCAGTCCGCGGCAGTCGTTCGAGGCAGACGAGGTCGACGTCCTCGCAGGCTTGCGCCACGGCTCGACGCTCGGGACACCCCTCGCGCTCGTCGTCCGCAACCGCGACCACGCGAACTGGGAGTGGGGCATGAGCCCATGGCCGCCCGAGGGCGAGCCGGAGGGCAAGGGCGCGAAGCCCGTCACGCTGCCTCGGCCCGGGCACGCCGATCTCGCGGGTGTCCTCAAGTACGGGCACGACGACGTGCGCAACGCGCTCGAGCGCGCGAGTGCACGGCAGACGGCGGTCCACGTCGCCGCAGGAGCCGTCGCGAAGGCGCTCCTCGCCGAGATCGGCGTCACGGTGACAGGCCACGTCGTCGAGATCGGCGGCGCCGACAGCGAAGCGGGGTGGAAGGACGCGACCGACGCCGCCCGCACCGACCGCGACACGCTGGGCGGCGTGGTCGAGGTCGTCGCCGACGGCGCTCCGCCCGGCCTCGGCTCGTATGCGGAGAAGGTCGAGCGTCTCGATACCCGGCTCGCCGGCGCGCTCATGGGTATCCAGGCCGTCAAGGGCGTCGAGGTCGGAGCCGGCTTCGCGCTCGCGCGCCTGCGCGGCTCGGAGGCGCACGACGAGATCGAGCCGGACCGCCGCCGCGCGACGAACCGCGCGGGCGGTCTGGAAGGCGGCGTGACGAACGGGGCCCCGGTCGTCGTTCGGGCCGCGATGAAGCCGCTGCCGACGCTGATGCGCCCGCTCCGTTCGGTCGACCTCGAGACCGGCGAGCCCGGGACTGCCCTGGTCGAGCGGAGCGACGTCCAGGCGGTCGAGGCGCTCGCGGTAGTCGCCGAGGCAGCTGTCGCGTGGGAGCTCGCGCGCGCTGCGCGCGAGAAGTTCGGGGGCGACTCGCTCTCCGACTTCGTCGGAGCGCATACGGCGTACCTCGAGCGGATCGCGTGGCCTCGAACGCCCTAGATCGACACCTCGCGCTCGTCGGGTTCATGGGCGCCGGGAAGTCCACGCTCGGCCCGCTCCTCGCGGACCGGCTCGGACGCATGTTCGTAGCGGTCGACGCGGTCGTCGAGCAGCGCGTCGGCAGTTCGATCGCGGAGATCTTCGAGTCACACGGGGAGGCCGCGTTCCGCGAGCTCGAGGAGGAAGCGGCACTCGACGTCCTCTCGCGACGGCCGCCGGCGGTCGTCGAGCTCGGCGGCGGAGCGGTCGGATCGGCGCGCACGCGTGCGGCGCTCGCCGAGCACGCGTTCACGCTCCATCTGGACGTGACCTCGGAGCAGGCGTGGGCGCGTGTCTCCGAGAGCGGGCGTCCGCTCGCACGCGACCGCGACGAGTTCGGCGCCCTGTACGAGGAGCGAGCGTCCCTGTACGCCGCCGCCGCCGACGGGACCGCACGCGAGCTCGAGGGCGCGCTCATCGCCGCGGCAGGGATCCGGCTCGGGCCGCACGCCGATGCTCGGGGCGACGCGGTCATCGCCGACGTGCGCGCGGCCGACGCCCACGGGATCGACGCTGCGCACACGGTCGAGCACAAGACGCTCGCCGAGGCGCAACGGCTGTGGGAAGCGCTGCGGATCGACCGCTTCTCGACGCTGGTCGCGCTCGGCGGTGGCACGACGACCGACCTCGTCGGGTTCGTTGCGGCCACGTACATGCGCGGGATCGACTGGGTCGCGGTCCCGTCGACGCTCGTCGGCCAGGTGGACGCCTCGATCGGCGGAAAGGTCGGCATCGACATCGGGCAGGGGAAGAACCTCGTCGGAGCGTTCCACTGGCCCGCGGCAACGGTGATCGACACGGCGCTCCTGGCGACGCTCCCCGCGGAGGAGCTCAAGAATGGACTCGCCGAGGTCGTGAAGACGGGTCTGCTTTCCGGTGAGCCGTTCTGGGAGTTCGAGGTCGAGGAGCAGGTGCGCCGGTGCGCCGCTTTCAAGGCGGCGATATGCCTGGGTGACCCGTACGAGCGCGGCGAGCGCGCGCACCTGAACCTCGGGCACACGTTCGCGCATGCGCTCGAGGCCGCGTCGGACTACACCGTGTCGCACGGACGCGCGGTCGCACTCGGCCTCACGGCGGCGCTTCGCGTGTCAGGTCTCGACGACGAGGTGCGTCTCGTCGAGGACGTCCTCGCGCCCGAGCCCGTCGCGGTCGACCGCGACCGTGCCTGGGCCGCTCTCCAGCGCGACAAGAAGGCGATCGGCGGGCGCGTTCGCCTCGTCCTCCTCGAGCGTCCCGGCGAGCCTTTCGTGACGTCCGAGATCGAGCCCGAGCGCGTCCGAGAAGCTCTCGACGCGCTCATCGCATAGGGTCACGACGTGCGCATCGCGGTGCTGAACGGGGTCAACCTCGACGCGCTATCACTCCGTGATCCTGAGCTCTACGGGGGTCTCGGGCTCTCCGAGCTCGAGACGCGGATCTACCAGTGGGCCGTCGAGCTCCAGTGCACCGCTCGCTGCCGGCAGACGAACCACGAGGGTGAGTTCGTCGACTGGTGCCACGAGGCGTACGAGTGGGCGGACGGCGTGATCGTGAATCCCGGTGCGTGGTCTCACTACTCGTGGGCGATCCACGACGCGCTCGAGCTCTTCGCCGTGCCCGTCGTGGAGGTGCACCTCTCGAACATCCTCGAGCGCGAGGAGTGGCGCCGGTTCTCGGTCCTCGAGAACGTGGTGACGACTCGCTTCATCGGACACGGGCCGGACGGCTACCGGCAGGCGCTCGAGTTCATCGTCGGGAGTACGTCATGAGCCGCATCCGGCGACTCGCGTCGCTCCTGGAGGAGCCGCTCCTCGTTGCGGGGCCACCGTACGTCCTCGGCGGGCAGGCGAACGTCCGCTATCTGACCGGCCTGCAGAGCTCGAACTCGGCAGTGCTCGTCGAGCCGGACGGGAGCGCGACCCTGTACACGGACTTCCGCTACGCGAATCGCGCTCGCTCGCTCGACGGCTTCAAGGTGGCCGAGGTCGCGCGCGGGCTCATCCCGGCGATCGGCGAGCTCCTCTCTGGAAGGCGGATCCAGTTCGAGGAGCAGCACCTCCCGCACGCGCTCTTCCGCGCGCTCGTCGACGCCGGCGTCGACGCGGTGCCGAGCGCCGGCTTCGTCGAGGGGTTGCGCGCCGTCAAGGACGCGGAGGAGATCGCGATCATGCGCCGCGGCAGCGCGCTCTCCGACGAGATCTTCGCGGCGCTCGCGCGGGAGCGCTTCAGCGGCCGCAGCGAGAAGGAGCTCGCGTGGTGGGTCGAGCGGAGCTTCCGCGAGGCAGGGGCGGAGGGCGTCTCGTTCGAGGCGGTCGTCGCCGCCGGCGGGACGGCTGCGACGCCGCATGCCGCGCCGGGCCACGCCCCGATCGAGCCGGGTGTTCTCGTCACCATCGACGCAGGCTGCGTCCTCGACGGCTACTGCTCGGACTGCACGCGCACGTTCGCAGTGGGCGAGGTCATGGGGGCGCTGCAGGAGCTGCACGCACTCTGCCTCGACGCGCAGCTCGCCGGACTGGCCGCTGTGGCGCCGGGCGTGCACGGGCGGGATGCGGACGCGGCCTCGCGCACGATCATCGACGCCGCCGGATACGGCGCGGCGTACGGGCACGGGATGGGGCATGGCGTCGGGCTGCAGATACACGAGGCGCCCACCCTGCGTCCCGAGTCGACGGACGTCCTCGAGGCGGGCAACGTCGTCTCCGTCGAGCCGGGTATCTACCTGCCGGACGAGGGTCGCGGCGTCCGGATCGAGGACCTCGTAGTCGTGACCGACGAGGGCTGCGAGCGGCTGACGCAGTTCACCAAGGAGCTGCTGACGGTCGAGTGACTACACTCGGCCGCTGCGATGGCCGAGACGGTCTCCACGAATCAGTTCCGCAACGGGATGCACATCGAGGTCGACGGCGCGGTCTGGCGCATCGTCGAGTTCCAGCACGTCAAGCCCGGCAAGGGCGGCGCGTTTGTGCGGACGAAGCTGAAGGCGCTCGAGTCGGGCTCGGTCGTCGACCGGACCTTCCGCGCCGGCGAGAAGTTCGCCCGGGTCCACACCGAGGTCAAGAACCTCCAGTTCCTCTATGACGACGGCTCCGAGGCTCACTTCATGGACGAGGAGACGTACGAGCAGTTCGGGCTTCCACACGCCGATGTCGCGGACGAGCTCGCGTACCTGCCCCCGTCGAGTTCGGTCCAGATGCTCGCGGTCGACGGCAAGCCGTCGGGCATCCAGCTTCCCGCGTCCGTGGAGCTGACGGTCGCACGGACCGAGCCCGCCGTCCGCGGGGACACGGTGACGAACGTGACGAAACCCGCGACACTCGAGACCGGCGCGGTCGTCCAGGTGCCGCTCTTCGTGGACACCGGGGAGAAGATCAAGGTCGATCCTCGCGAGGGTCGATACATCTCGCGGGCCTGATCTCACCGGCCGCACCCCCGAGCTAAGGTCCAGCGTCGTGCCCAAGCTCGTCGATACGACGATCCGGCTGCTCTCGCAGGAGCCCCTGGCCGGGAAGCTGCCGACGGCCGAGGTGCTCCGAGTGGCGGAGATCCTCGACGGCGCGGGCTTCGCGTGCCTCGAGGTCTCCGGAGGGGGTGTCTTCGACGCCACCGTGCGGCGCCGCGTGGAGAGCCCGTGGGAGCGCATTCGCGCCATCAAGGGGCGCGTTTCGACGCCGCTCGGCATCGCGCTGCGCGGCCGCTTCCTCGTCGGCTCGCGGCCCGTCAGCGGCGACATCGTCAGCCGCTTCGTCTCGTGCGCGGCCGAGAACGGGATCGATGTCTTCCGCCTCCACGATCCGCTCAACGACGTCTCGAATCTCCGCGAAGCGGGCTCGGCGATCACGAGCGCGGGAGGCACGTTCCACGCGGGGCTCGTGTACAGCCCGGGACGCACGGGTGAGACCGACACGCTCATCGAGGAGGCGCGCAAGCTGCCCGACCTCGGTGCGACACGGATCCTCGTCAACGATCCGACCGGCGCGCTCGTCCCGCATCGCGCACAGGAGCTCGTCGCGCGGATTCGGGAGGCGAGTGGGCTCTCCGTCGGCTTCTACGTCCAGGGCTCGGCGGGTGTCGGTCTCGCATCCGCACTGGCCGCGGTCGACTCGGGCGCGGACCTGATCGCGACCACCGTGTACCCGCTCGCGCTGACGCTCCACCGCGTGTCCGGCGAGTCGGTCGCCGAGTCGCTGCAGGGGCTCGGACATGCCACCGGGATCGAGGTCGACAAGCTCTGGGAGGCCGCGGACGTCATCGACGAGTGGATCGGAGACGAACCGGTCGCTCCTGTCGCGCCGCGGATCGCGGTCCGCGCTGCGGAATACGACCTGCCGGCCGGCCTGGTCGCCGCTCTCGACGTGCACTTGCGCGCACACGCGGCGGCGGACCGCCTGCTCGAGGTGCTCGAGGAGGTCGGACGGGTCCGCGCGGAGGCGGGCTGGCCACCCCTCGCCGCACCGATCGGCCAGATCCTCGCCTCGCAGGCGCTTCTGCACGTCCTTGAGGCACGTCGCTACGGCTCGGTCATCGACGAGTTTCGCGAGCTCGTCCAGGGCGGCTACGGCGTCACCCCCGAGCCGATCGACCCCACCGTCGAACGCGCCGTGGAGCTGCTCGCACCCCGGACGCACCTCGCCGAGGACCCGGTCACGACCGAGGACGTCCGTGAGCAGGCGGAAGGGCTCGCGGCGAGCGAGGAGGAGCTCGTCCTCATCGCGATGTTCGGCTCGGACGCCGAGGAGCTGCTCAAGGTAATCCGCGCGCGCCACGACCGGGGCTCGGTGCTCGTCGCCGAGGATGCGGACGCCGAGCGCGGCGAGCGGATCCGCGAGCTCGTGAAGATCGTCCAGGAGTCGGGCGTGGGGGAGATCGAGATCGAGGACGATGGCATGCGCGTGTCCGTCCGGCGCGCCGACGAGGCCGTCGCGGCGACACCGTTGCCCGTCTCGGCGGCGTCCGATTCCGATGCGGTGCGCGCCGGTGCTCCCGCGCTCACGGACGGCCTGACCCGCGTCGAGTCGCCGATGGTCGGCGTCTTCTACCGCGCGCCGGACCCGGAAGCACCCGCGTTCGTGGACGTCGGCGACACGGTCGTCCCGGGCCAGGTGCTCTGCATCCTCGAGGCGATGAAGCTTTTCAACGAGCTCAAGGCCGAGACCTCCGGCGTCGTGCGTGCGATCCACGTCGAGAACGCCCAGCCGGTCGAGTACGGCGAGCTCCTGTTCGAGCTCGAGCCCGTCCTCACGCCACCCGCCGTCTAGGTCCCGTGTTCGAACGCGTTCTCGTCGCAAACCGGGGCGAGATTGCCGTGCGCGTGATCCGTGCGCTGCACGAGCTGGGCATCGAGGCGGTCGCCGTCTACTCGACCGCCGACCGGGAGGCGCTCCACGTCGAGCTCGCCGACCGGGCGGTGTGCATCGGGCCGCCCGCGGCGGCGGAAAGCTACCTGCGGATCTCGAATGTCGTGGCCGCGGCCGAGACGACGGGGTGCGACGCGGTGCACCCGGGCTACGGGTTCCTCGCCGAGAACGCCGACTTCGTGCGTGCGTGCGACGACAACGACATCGTCTTCATCGGCCCGACCGCTGCGGTCGTCGAGCAGATGGGGGACAAGGTGCGCGCCAAGGAGGCGATGCGGGCGGCCGGGGTCCCCCTCGTACCCGGCTCCGACGGCGCGGTTGGCCTCTCCGACCTTCGCCGGGCGACCACCGACGCGGGCTTTCCCGTCCTGCTCAAGGCGTCCGCAGGTGGCGGCGGGAAGGGAATGCGGCTCGTTTCGGGCCCGGACGACCTCGAGGACGCGTACGGCGCGGCCAGCGCCGAGGCGGAGGCGGCGTTCGGCGACGGCTCCCTCTACGTCGAGAAGCTCGTCTCGCCTGCACGCCACGTCGAGATCCAGGTGCTGTGCGACCCCGCGGGAGGGGTACTGACCCTCGGCGAGCGTGAGTGCTCGATCCAGCGCCGCCACCAGAAGCTCATCGAGGAGTCCCCGTCCGCCGCGCTCGACGACGCGACGCGCGAGGCGATGGAGTCGACGGTCGCGAAGGCATGCGAGACGATCGGCTACAGGAACGCGGGAACGTTCGAGTTCCTCGTCGGACCGGACGGCGCCTTCTACTTCATCGAGGTCAACTGCCGGCTCCAGGTCGAGCATCCGGTGTCCGAGCTCGTCACCGGGATCGACATCGTCCGCGAGCAGATCCGGATCGCCGCCGGCGAGCAGCTGGGGGCGACAGGACGGGCGACAAGATCGGGGCACGCCATCGAGATCCGTATCAATGCGGAGGACCCCGCGCACGGGTTCCTCCCGGCCCCGGGCACCGTGACGCGCTTCGTCGTGCCTCTCGGGCCCGGCGTGCGTGTCGACACCGCCGTCTCGTCCGGTGTGGAGATCCCGCCCTACTACGACTCGATGATCGCGAAGGTGATCGTCGTCGACGACACTCGGGTCGCGGCGATCGCCCGCGCCGAGCGCGCGCTCCGCGAGCTCGCCGTGGAGGGCATTCCCACGACACGCGAGCTCGCCCTCGACGTGCTCGCCTCGGCGCCGTTCCGAAGCGGCGAGTACTCGACGTCCACGCTCGCGGATCTCCAGGGTCGCCTGCCCTCGCTCGTGCCCGCATGAGCCGAGCGACGAGCCGGAAGGCGGCGCGCCGCCAGGCGCTCTTCCTCCTCTACCAGTGGGACCTCACGGGTCAGGAGCTCGCCTCGTTGTTCGAGGGTCAGCCCGACGACTTCGCCTTCGCGCTCGCCGAGGCTGTGGCGGCTCGAGCCGTGGCGCTCGACACGCGGATCACCGAGGCGTCGCCCGACTGGCCGGCCGACCGGCTCGGGACGCTCGAGCGCAATATCCTGCGCATCGGCGTGTACGAGCTGGAGGAGCACACGGTCCCACGGGAGGTCGCGATCAACGAGGCGGTCGTCCTCGCCAAGCGCTACGCGACCGAGGATGCCGCGCGGCTCGTCAACGGCGTACTCGCGCGCGTCGCGCGCGAGCAGGAGGCTGCATGACCCCGGTCGACGACGCGCTGGCGCGCGCCGAGGAGCTGCTCGGGCGGCTGAACGAGCGGCGCGAGGAGCTCGAGCGGCTCGCTGCGGCCGACGACGTGGACGGCGACGCCGCCGTCGATCTCATCGCCGAGCTCGCCGAGCTCGCGCGGCAGATCGAAGGCGAGCTCACGCAGGCGCGGAACCTCGCCGATGCAAACGGCTGACGAGCTCCGCGACGCCGTCGAGGCGCACCTCGGCACGCTGACGTTCGCACCGGAGCTCGGAGGCCTCGAGGAGGCGCTCCGCTACTCGCTCGAGTCGGGCGGCAAGCGGGTTCGCCCGGTGCTCTGCGTCGCCGTGACCGAGGCGAACGGCGCACCGGTGGACGATGCCCTTCCCGCCGCAGCTGCCCTCGAGCTCGTGCACACGTTCTCGCTCGTGCACGACGACCTTCCTGCGCTCGACGACGACGACGAGCGCCGCGGTCGCCCCAGCGCGCACGTCGCCTTCGGGGAGGGCGTCGCTCTGCTCTCGGGCGACGCGCTCCTCGCCGAGGCGTTCAGACTGGCGCTCACGTACGAGAGTGGCGCGGTCGCGCGGGAGCTCGCAGACGCGACGGTCGGCATGATCGCCGGCCAGTACCGCGACATCACGGGTGCTGACGCCCCGCTCGAGGAGCTCCACCGGCTGAAGACCGGGAGGCTGTTCGTTGCCGCCGTCCGGATCGGACTCGACGTCGCGAGCGTGGCGCCCGACGAGCGCGCCCCGTGGATCGCCTTCGGCGAAGACGTCGGTCTGCTCTTCCAGGTCGTCGACGACCTCCTCGACGGCGACGGCTACGCCGAGCGCCTCGGCGCCGAAGGCGCGAGGCAGCTCGCGGACGACGTGGCCGAGCGTGCTGCCGGGCAGCTCGAAAGGGTCGGTGCGGACACCACCGTGCTGCGCGAGCTCCTCGACGCGCTGACCTTTAGGACCGGTTGAGGGATAGACGCAGCCGGCTTCCCGGCTATCCTCCGGCGAGTCCCGAACAGACCAGGTCCGCCTGGCGCACCTTCGTTGCGCGCGTGCGCGGGCCGCTCCACCTCACCCCATGCCAACGACTCTTCGCAGCCGCCTGCCCCTGCTCTGTCTCGTCACAGCGCTCGTCGCTGCGGCGGGGCTGCCAGGGACCGCGTCGTCCAGCGAGATCAAGCCCGGCCCGCTCTCGATCCTCGAACCGCCGCCGACGAGGGCAGAGCGGGCCGCGAAGCTTGCCCTCGGAGAGGTCGGCGTGCCGTACCGGTGGGGCGGCGAGTCGCCCGAGACCGGGTTCGACTGCTCGGGCCTCGTCCGCTGGGCGTACCTGCGCGTCGGCGTCGAGTTACCGCACAACTCGTACGCCCTGTACGGCGAGGGGAGGCGGGTCGCTCCCTCGAGGATGGCTCCGGGAGACATCCTCTTCTTCGAGGGGCTCGGACACGTCGGTCTCTACATCGGCCGCGGCCGGATGGTGCACGCGCCGGAGACCGGTCGAAACGTCGAGGTCGTCAGGCTCGACGGATCGAACTACGGCACGCGCCTCATCGGCGCACGCCGCGTCGCCGCCTGACTCGTCGTTCATCATTGCGCTTCGTGACGAAGAAGCGCCTCGACGTCGTCCTCGTCGAACGCGGGCTCGCCGAGTCGCGCTCGCAGGCCCAGGCACTCGTCCTCGCAGGCCTGGTTCGTGGCCACACGAAGCCGGGCGAGCAGGTCGCCGACGATGTCGAGCTCGCCGTCGAGCAGCCGCCGCGCTTCGTCTCGCGCGGGGGCGAGAAGCTCGCGAACGCGCTTGCGGCGCTGGACGTCGACGTCACCGGCCGTGACTGCGCGGACGTCGGGGCTTCCACCGGCGGGTTCACGGACTGCCTGTTGCAGGCAGGTGCAGCGCGCGTGGTCGCGATCGACGTCGGCTACGGACAGCTCCACCCGCGCCTGCGCTCCGATCCGCGTGTCGTCGTGCTCGAGCGCGTGAACGCGCGAGCGCTCACCGAGCTCCCGTTCACGCCCCAGTTCGTCGTCTGCGACGTGTCGTTCATCAGCGTGACGACCGCCCTTCCTCCGGTCCTCGCGCTCGCGGCGCCGGGCTGGGAGGCGCTGGTCCTCGTGAAGCCGCAGTTCGAGGCGGGTCGCAGCGACGTGCCGAAGGGCGTCGTGCGCGATCCCGAGGTGCAACGAAGCGTACTCAGGAAGGTGATCGATGCGTCCCCGGCGTGGAGTGGCGTGACGGTCGGCGTCGTAGACTCCGGGCTGCCCGGTCCCAAGGGGAACCGGGAGTTCTTCGTCCACCTCCGACACGGACCCGGCGAACCGAACCCTGATGACTCCGACCGCTGGATCGCCGATGCCGTCGGCTAGGCACGTCACCCGTGCGGCCGTGGTGACCCACGGGAAGCCCGGTCAGATCGGCTCGGGGTTCGCGCGGCTCCAGGCGGTCGCGCAGGAGCACGGCGTCGAGCTCGTCCTGTCGACCGAGGAGGCAGAGAAGCACGGCGTCGACGCGACCGACGAGGCTGCCGGTACCGACCTCGCGGTCGTCCTCGGCGGCGACGGCACGGTGCTGCGAGCGCTCGCGCGCTTTCTCGGGACAGGGGTGCCGGTGATCGGCGTCAACTTCGGGCGGGTCGGTTTCCTGAGCTCGATGGGCAGACACGATCTCGAACATGGTCTCGGGCGCGTGTTCGCCGGGGAGTACGACGTCGTCGAGCTGCCGACGCTCGAGCTCGAGCACCCGGACGGGCGCACGGTCGCCGTCAACGACGTCGTCGTCTCGAGTGCTTCGCTCGGCCGAATGATCGAGCTCGAGCTCGCGGTCGGCGGCGAGGAGCTGGGCCGCCAGCCCTGCGACGGGATCATCTGCGCCACGCCCTCGGGTTCGACGGCGTACAACCTCTCGAATGGCGGGCCGGTTCTCATGTGGGGCCTCGAGGCGATCGCGCTGACCTACGTCGCGGCGCACTCGCTCCACGCGCGGCCGATCGTGATCCCGCCGGGTGCCGACGTCATCGTCTGGAACCGGTCGCCCGACG
>CAVTQX010000005.1:0-71862 GCA_963736935.1 uncultured Gaiellaceae bacterium
GTACCCGCGAGACGTTCGGAGGCGAGCGTCGCCCGGCGCGAGCGGAGGCGCCTGCTACTGCGAAGCCCGAGCTTCATCATCGGCGCCGCGGTGATCCTCTTCTGGATCGTGTGCGCCGTTCTCGGCGAGCACATCACGCCCTACGACCCGCGGTTCGACCAGACGCCGGAGATCGGTGCCGCCCCGTCGGCACAGCACTTCTTCGGCACGGACAGACTCGGTCGTGACGTCTTCTCGCGAGTGCTCGCGGGTTCGAGGGACATCCTTCTCATCGCGCCGCTCGCAACCTTGCTCGCAACGATCGTCGGGACGACGCTCGGGCTCATCACGGGGTACTTCAAGGGGATCGCGGACAACACGATCAGCCGAGTCATCGATGCGCTCCTCGCCATCCCGCTCATCCTCCTCGCCGTCACCGTCGTGGCCGCCCTCGGCAGCCGGTCGACGTGGACGGTGATCATCGTCATCGCCGCCGTCTTCTCCCCCATCGTGGCGCGCACCGTTCGAGCGGCAGTGCTCGTCGAGGCCGACCTCGACTACGTCGAGGCGGCGCGGCTCCGAGGGGAGCGCTCGCCGTACGTGATGTTCTCCGAGGTCCTCCCCAACGTCATGCCGCCCATCCTCGTCGAGGCGACGATTCGGCTCGGCTACGCGATCTTCGCAGTGGCAACGCTGAGCTTCATCGGATTCGGCCTGCAGCCACCGTCCCCGGACTGGGCCGTGCAGATCGCCGACAACTACCAGGATCTCGCGTTCGAGTGGTGGTCGGTGCTCTTCCCGGCACTCGCGATCGCCTCGCTGGTCGTCGCGGTCAACCTCGTCTCGGACTCGATCCAGCAGGTGCTCGAGCGATGACGGACGCGCCTGCACTCGAACTCCGCGACGTCGACGTCGTGTACACGGTGCGCGGAATCGACCGCCCCGTGCTCCGCGGTGTCTCGCTCGAGGTCGGCCGCGGCGAGTCGTACGGGCTCGTCGGCGAGTCGGGATGCGGAAAGTCGACCGCGGCGCTCGCGATCGTCCGCTACCTCGCCCGGAACGGTCGTGTCTCCGGCGGCTCGATCTCCGTGGCCGGACGGGAGGTGCTCGGGCTCCGTGGCGGAAACCTACGGCGCTACCGCGCCGAGACGGTGTCGATGGTCTACCAGAACCCGGGCGCCGCGCTGAACCCGTCGATCCGCATCGGAGCGCAGGTCGCCGAGGCCTTCACGGTTCTTGGCGCATCCAGGAGCGCAGCCGAGGAGCGAGCCCGCGAAGCGCTCGCGCTCGTCCAGATCGCCGATCCCGGCTCGGTGGCGTCCCGGTACCCCCACCAGCTCTCGGGCGGAATGCAGCAGCGAGTCGTGATCGCGATGGCTCTCGCAAAGAAACCCGCCCTCCTCGTCCTCGACGAGCCGACGACCGGACTCGATGCAACGGTCGAGGCAGAGGTGCTCGACCTCGTGTCGGGGCTCCAGCGGGAGCTGCACACGTCGGTGCTGTTCATCAGCCACAACCTCGGAGTGATCTCGAAGATGTGCTCGCGCGTCGGCGTTCTGTACGCGGGCAGGCTCGTCGAGGAAGGCCCGGTCGAGACGGTCCTCCGCGACCCGCGCCACCCGTACACCGTCGGACTTCTGCGCTGCATCCCGCGCGGAGGGGTGCAAAAGGACCACGGCCGGCTCGACACGATCCCCGGATTCCTGCCCGCGCTCGGAACCGAGCTGACCGGATGCGTATTCGCCGATCGCTGCGCGCTGGCGGACGAGCGCTGCCGGATCGAGGAGCCACCGCTGATCACGATCGAAGGCGGTCACGAGAGCCGGTGCTGGTACCACGAGCGGGCGCCCGGCCTCCCGCGCGAGGAGGCCGCGGACATCGAGCTCGCAGCTGTCGACCGCGACGCCGCACCGCTCGTCGAGGTCGAGGAGCTGTCGAAGGTCTTCAAGCAGCGCGGCCATGAGGTGTACGCACTCACGGACGTGAGCGCCGCGATCTGGACCGGCGAGACGCTCGGGCTCGTCGGCGAGTCGGGCAGCGGCAAGACGACACTCGCACGGACGCTGCTCGGCATCGTCCCGCCCACCGCAGGAACGGCGCTCCTCGAGGGCGACCCGCTCCCCACGCGCTACCAGAAGCGATCGCGCGAGCAGCTGCGCGCACTTCAGATCGTCTTCCAGAATCCCGATTCGGCACTCAATCGGCGCCACTCGGTCCGGCGCATCCTGCTCCGCTCGCTGAAGAAGCTCGCCGGGGTCAGCGGCGCGGCGGCGGAGACCCGCATCCAGGAGCTCGCAGATCGGGTCCGCCTGACCGAGCGCACGCTCACGCAGAAGCCGGTCCAGCTCTCCGGCGGGCTGAAGCAGCGCGCCGCGATCGCGAGGGCGTTCGCCGGCGACCCGAAGCTCGTCGTCTGCGACGAGCCGACGTCCGCGCTCGATGTCTCCGTGCAGGCGGCGATCCTGAATCTCCTCGTCGAGCTGCAGGCGGAGAAGAGAGTCGCGTACCTCTTCATCTCGCACGACCTCGGCGTCGTCCGCTACATCTCGGACCGGATCGCCGTCCTCTACCTCGGCCGGCTGCAGGAGCTCGGTCCGGCGGACGTCGTCTTCGACGGGCCGCACCACCCGTACACGGAGGCGCTGCTCTCGGCGGTGCCGACGGTCGACGGCGGAGGGCGAGAGCGCATCCGGCTCAAAGGCGACATCCCGAGCGCGGCCTCGCCCCCGTCGGGCTGCGTGTTCCACACGCGCTGCCCCCGGATGCTGGGCGCCGTGTGCGAGGAGACGGAGCCGCCGCTCGTCGAGGTCGAGGAAGGACACCACATGCGCTGCCACATCCCGATCGAGGAGCTCCGCCGGCTGCAGCAGAAGGAGGCGGCGACGGCGTGAGGATCCGCGCCGTCGTGCTGGAGGAGACAGGAGGGCCGCTCACACCGAGCGTGCTCGAGCTCGCACCGCCCCGCTCCGAGGAGGTCCTCGTCCGGCTTCGCGCGAGCGGCGTCTGCCACTCGGACTGGAACGCAGTCGACGGAACCGCCGAGAATCCCTGCCCCTGCGTGCTCGGGCACGAGGGCGCAGGTGTCGTCGAGGCGGTCGGCGAAGGTGTGACGCGCGTCGCGGTCGGCGATCACGTGGCGCTGTCCTGGGCCCCCTGGTGCGGCGAGTGCGAGGAGTGCCGGCGCGGCCTTCCGCAGCTGTGCGCGACGATGTGGCCGGCGATGGGCGACGGGCGGGCTGATGGACGGCACGCCTCGACTCTCACGCGACGGCGAGCCCGTCTTCCACTACTCCTTCCTCTCGACGTTCGCCGAGGCGTGCGTCGTGCCCGAGCGCTCGTGCGTGAAGATCGACGACGACGTGCCCTTCGACGTCGCGGCCCTCGTCGGCTGCGCGGTGACGACCGGTGTCGGCGCCGTCTGGCGCACGGCGGGAGTCCAGCGCGGGGATCGGGTCGCCGTGATCGGCTGCGGCGGCGTAGGCCTCTCCGCTCTCATGGCGGCGGTGGCCGCCGGCGCCGAGCCGGTGATCGCGGTGGACGCCGCGCCGGGCAAGCTCGACGTCGCGCGCGACTTCGGCGCGACCGGCACGGTCCTCTGGCAGGGCTCTGCTGCGGAGACGGCCGAATCCGTCCGCGAGGCTTCGGCGGGCGGCGTCGACTACGCGATCGAGGCGACCGGCCGACCGGAGGCGATGGAGACCGCATTCCTCTCGACGCGCGCGCGGGGGGCGGCGGTGCTCATCGGGATCCCCCGCCCGGACGCCGTGCTGTCTTTGCCGGCAGCGACGATCCCGCGCATGGAGCGACGTGTCCTCGGCTCGATCTACGGCTCGTCGAACCCGGAGCGTGACTTCCCCGACACCCTCGAGCGCTACCGCCGGGGCGACCTGCCTCTCGACCGGCTCGTCTCGCACCGCCTGCCGCTCGAGGAGGCAGCG
Source organism: uncultured Gaiellaceae bacterium (assembly GCA_963736935.1). Lineage (GTDB taxonomy): Bacteria > Actinomycetota > Thermoleophilia > Gaiellales > Gaiellaceae > GMQP-bins7. The sequence goes on from CAVTQX010000005.1 coordinate 3,918, forward strand.
CGCGGATTCGAGCTCATGCAGTCCGGGGAGGCGCTACGGGTGGTGCTCGAGCCGTGAGCCCCGAGGAGCTCGACGGGAGACTCGGCGAGGGCTGGAGCGGTACCGCCCCGAACGGCGCGCACGTCAATGTCGTCCTCGCGCACCGGGGGAGCCCGACCGCCGCCGCGGCCGTCTCCATGCTCGCCCACCCCACCCCGGGCCACACCCCCGTGCTCGTGTGCGTCGGCCCGACCCAGGCCGAGTACGAGCCGGTGTGGCCGCCGACGCTGATGATGAACAAGGCGACGGCGCTCGAGGAGCGGCACCAGACGATGACGTGGGGCGCGGCACAGCTCGGGATCGGGCAGGGCGTTCTCGACGCCGTCGCCGACGGGCTGCTCGAGGCGACCGACGACCTTCTGGTGCTCGTCGCGGTCTGGGTCGACGCGGCGGCCGACGACGAGACTGCCGTTCGGGAAGCGAACCGCGCGGCGACGCGCAAGGCGATCGGCGTGTGCGTCGAGGGACGCGACCCGACCGCGGCGGCGGCGCTCGTCGAGCGCCGCGACACGCTCCGGAACCCGTTCTACTCAGGCGAGTGAAGATCGCGTCGATCGAGACGCGGCGGTATCGATACCCATTCGAGCCGCCCTTCCTCGCCGCCTGGGATCCCGAGCCGCGGACGTCGCAGGACGCAACGGTCGTGATCGTCCGCTCGGACGACGGCATCGAGGGCTACGCGAGCGGCGACGCGCTGCCGGACCGCGAGCTGCTCGAGCGGCTGCTGCTCGGCCTCGAGGTCTCCGACACTGAGGCGGTCCACGGGATCGTCGAGACGGTCGACTTCCATCACGGACGCAACTGGATCGTCGAGGTGGCGGTCTGGGATCTCATCGGGCGCGCGCGGGACGAGCCGGTCTGGCGCCTCCTCGGCGGCGAGCGCGACCGGATCCTCGCGTACGCGTCGAGCGGCGAGCTCGTCGACGCCGACGAGCGCGTGCGCCGGTGCGCCGCATTGCGGGACGCGGGCGTGTGCGCCGTGAAACTCCGCCTCCACTCGCAGGACTGGCGCGTCGACCTCCCCGTGATCGCCGCGGTTCGAGAGCAGGTGCCCGAGCTCGACGTCATGGTGGACGCGAACCAGGGCTGGCGCATGCCGGGCGACCTGACGCCGCGCTGGGAGCTGGCCACCGCCGTCGAGTTCGCACGCGAGCTCGAGCGCCTCGGCGTGTACTGGCTCGAGGAGCCGCTGCCGACTCACGACCTCGAGGGCTACGCCGCACTGGCGAGCGGCGCGGGGATTCGCATCGCCGCGGGCGAGATGGTCCGGACCGAGGCCGAGGCGTGGGCGCTCCTGAGCCGCGGCGCCGTCGCCGTGGTGCAGCCGGACGTCGTGCTCTCCGGAGGAATCGTCTCCGCCGGGCGGATCGCCGCAGCGCGCCGCCGAGCTCGGGCGCACCTGGAGCCCGCACACGTGGTCGAACGGCTACGGGCTCCTCGCGAACCTGCACGCGGCGCTCGCGTTCTCGACCTGCCGGTACCTCGAGGTTCCGCTCGATCCGCCCGCCTGGTCGGCCGAGCGCCGCGACTGGCTGCTTCCCGTCGTCCTCCAGGTCGCGGCGGACGGCACGATCGCGTCTCCTCCAGGACCCGGGCTCGGGGTCGTGCCCGACTTCGATGCCCTCGAGCGCTACCGGGTCGGGTGATGCGCATCCGCGCCGCCGTCCTGCACGAGCCCCGTCGTCCGCTCGTACTCGAGGAGGTCGAGATCGCGCCGCCACGCGAGGACGAGGTGCTCGTCCGCGTCGCGGCGGCCGGGGTGTGCCACTCGGACGTGCGCCTGGCGGACGGTGAGCTGGGCGACGGACGCTGGCCCATGGTGATGGGTCACGAGGGCGCCGGCGTGGTCGAAGCGGTCGGCTCGGCCGTGTCGCACGTGGCGCCCGGCGACCACGTCGGTTTCTGCATCGTCCCGGCGTGCCGCACGTGCGAGGAGTGCACGGCGGGACGGTTCCACCTGTGTGTGCCCGCGGGCGAGAACGGGCCGCGAGGGACGCTCATGGACGGGACGTCGAGGCTGTCGCTGCCCGACGGAACCCCGCTCCAGCACGCTCTCATGACCGCGTGCTTCGCCGAGTGCACGGTCGTCGCAGCAGCCGGCGCCGTACCGCTGCCTCGCGAGCTTCCGCTCTGGCAGGCGTCGCTTCTCGGGTGCGGCGTCGTGACCGCGTTCGGCGCGGTCCGGAACGTCGCCCAGGTCCGCCCCGACGAGTCGGCGGTCGTGGTCGGTTGCGGTGGCGTCGGGCTGCAAGTCGTCACCGCGCTTCGCATCGCGGGCGCTGCTCCGATCATCGCCGTCGACCTCGACCCGGCGAAGCTCGAGCTCGCGCGAGAGCGGGGAGCGACGCACGTCGTGGAGTCCGGCTCGGCGACGACCGCCGCACGCGTCGTGAAGCTGACGGGGCGTGGTGCAGATCACGCGTTCGAGGTCGTCGGACACCCGGACACGATGCGTCTCGCGTGGGATTGCATCCGGCCGGCTGGCAGAGCGGTCGTCGTGGGGCTCGCCCCGCGCGGTGTCGACGTCTCGCTCCCTGCAATCGAGTTCCTCTCCGACAAGGGGATCCGCGGCTCGTACTACGGCTCGGGCGACGCCGGCGCGGACATCCCACGCCTCGCGGAGCTCGCGCTAGCGGGCGAGCTCGATCTCGGAGGCGTCGTGACGTCGGTCGAGCCGCTCGAGGCCGTCAACGACGCGCTCGACCGACTCCGCCGCGGCGAGGGGGCCCGCACGGTCCTCGTCGTCGACCGAGCGCTCGCCGGCGTGTAGGGGACGGTGCGGTCAGGCGGACTCGGCGAGCTCGTCGTTCGTTGCCTCGACGAGATCCTCGAGCTCACCGCGATCCGTCCGATCGCCTGCCGCTCGAGCTGGCGGGCGCATTCGCGCGAAACGCCGAGATCCCGCGCGAAGGCATCCAGCGATTGCTGTGCGGAGCCCCGAAGCGGGCTCGAGCCGTGCCGTCGGCGGAGGATGGATGTTCGGGACGCGTCCCCAACGGTCTCACCCACGAATCACCCAAATTGGGGTAGGCGCCCCCCGGAGCCGCGCCGATGGTCCGTCCGCATCCGCCCTCACCCATCGACCGCGGACTGCGGAAGGAGTTGCGGCAATGTTCAATCGGATTCGCACCCGCCTCGACGGAAAATCCGAACAGGGTTTCACCCTGATCGAGCTTCTCGTCGTGATCATCATCATGGGCATCCTGCTCGCGATCGCGGTCCCCTCGTACCTCGGGTTCCGCGATCGTGCGGCGAACAACGCGGCCAAGGAAAACCTCCGCGAGGCAGTTCCGTCGGCAGAGGCCTACTACTCGGACAACGACACGTACGTCGGCATGGATGCGGCGGCCCTCACGGCGATCGACTCCGGCGTCTCGCCGACCCTGACCGTTGCCTCGGCGGCCGAGGGCGCCTACTGCCTCACAGACACCGTGAGCAGCAAGGTGTGGAGCGTCGCAGGCCCAGACCCGTCGAGCGCGGACTTCTACCCCAGCGCCGACTGCACGTAACCCAGGCCGTCGACTCTGGATCGAAGGAGGCGCGGGAATCCCGCGCCTCTTCTCGTTTCAGCCCACCCAACCCGTGCCTCTACGAACCCCCGAACGCTGCGGCGGCGACGTCAGCACCCGTCCCCCGCGGACGGCCCAGAAGCCCGCTGCGGTCAAACCTGCCGTCAAGCAGAGGCCGCGCGTCGCGAACCGGTTCCCCGCACGAATCGAGGACACGCTCCGTTACGGGAGTCTCCACGGCCGAGTCGCGTCGTCGGCGCCGAGTGCCCGCATCAGCTTTGGCGGGCTCCCTCGACCGCGTTTCGTCGCTGCCCGGCGCCTCACGCGCGACGGCTCAGAAGAGCCCGGGGTACGCGTCGAGGATCGCATCCCCGAAGAACAGCGCCACGATCGCCCCGAGCGAGAGGAACGGGACGAACGGAACGCCCATCCTGCCCGCCGAGGAGCGGCGCCGCGGTACCAGCACTGCAGCGGCCACGAGCGCCGCGAACAGTCCGATCATGAGCGCGACCGTCACCGAGGCGACGAGCATCGCGCCGAGGAGCAGCGCCAGCTTCACCTCCCCCATGCCGAGCCCCTTCGGATACGCGCGCCCGACGAGGAACAGCCCTCCCGCCGCGATCAGCGCCCACGCGAGCCATGCGAGTGACGCATCGATCGCCGTGTGCGCGACGAGCAGGACACCGGCTGCCGGCACGACGATCCGGTTCGGAACGATGCGGTCGTTCATGTCGATGACGGAGAGGACGACGAGCACAGCGCAGAACCCCGCCGCGAGGGCCGCCTGGGCAGTGACGCCGTAGACGGCGAAGCACGTAGCGATCAGGAGAGCGGTGACAGCCTCGACGAGCGGATACGTCGGCGAGATGTTCGCAGCGCAGTGACGGCAGCGCCCGCGGAGTAGGGCGTACGACAGGACCGGGACGTTGTCGCGCCAGAGGATCTCGGTGCCGCAGTTCCCACAGGACGACGGCGGCCGCAGTAGCGACCGTCGCGCGGGGACGCGTGCAACAACGACGTTGAGGAAGCTCCCAAGCGCCAGCGCGGGCGCGAGGACGACTGCGGCGGCTGCGGCATTCATGACGAGCTAGCCCGCGTAGCTCCCAATGTGCCGTGACGTGCACGAACACCCTCAGGTGGACGGCGCTGGCACCCGCCAAAACGGCGCGTCGGAGCACTGCTGCTCAGATCCATGGACAGCTCGTGCATCGGCACGAGCCGAAGCGCTCTTTAGGTCACGAGACAGGCGTCGCGCGCCGAGCCAGCCGCGACAGAACACGGATCGGGGGACGGGCGATCCCACGAGCCTCGCTCGGGTGTGCGAGATCGCCACGGAGGAGACCCGTGATCGCGTCGAAGACGCCGGGCGCGCGCAGGGCCCAGAGACATGCACGGGGGTAGCGATCGGCGGCGCGCTTCGCCTTCCAGGACGCCGCAGCGTGCTGATCGAGCGCGGCCGAGAGCGCAACCTCGTAGGTCTCTGGACGTCCATCGAGAACGGCAGCGGCAGCGAGCTTCGCCGAGACGAACGCCTCGTACATCCCATCTCCCGACAGCGGGTCTACGAGGCCGGCGGCGTCGCCGACCAGGAGCACGCGGCCTCGTGCTGAGGGAGCGCCGAGCTCACGCATCGGTAGGCGATGGCCGCGGACGCTCTCGAGCGCGGAGGGATCTACGCCGTGCTCTCGTGCAAGCCGGTCGAGGTGGCCGCGGAGATTCGGCCCCTCGGACATCCACCCGCCAACGCCGAGGTTCGCGTGGTCGCCCTTCGGGAACACCCAGCCGTAGCCGCCCGGGACGATCCCGAGCTCGACCCACGCGGTGCCGTCGTACGGCCCCCGGCCGAGCGTGCTCCACGGCACGTTTCCCTCGAGCGCGACACCCCGGACGATGCCTTGACCAAGTCTCGCGGCCTTCGCGACGACACCGTTCGCGCCGTCGGCGCCCACCAGGAACGACGCCCGGACGGGCGAGCCGCCCACCTGCGCCGTCACGCCGTCGCCTTCGATCTCGATCTGCTCGACGGCCACACCGTCGCGGAACTCGGCGCCGGACGCTGCCGCTTGTTCGGCGAGGTGGTGGTCGAGACGGCGACGCTGTGTCATGTCGATCAGCGGCCGGCCGCTCCCGCGTCCGAGCTTCCCCCCGTACGCGACCCGCACGACAAGGTGATCGACGACGTGCTCGACCACCGGCTCGACGGCGCACGGCACGTGCTTGAGCGCGCGGCCGGTCAGCCCTCCTCCGCAGGGCTTGTCGCGCGGGAAGCGGGCCTTGTCGGCGAGCAGAACCCGTGCGCCTGCCCGGGCAAGGTGGATCGCGCTCGCGGAACCGGCCGGTCCGGCTCCGACGACGAGGACATCGAACCGCTCCATGCTGCGATCGTAGTGTGAGGCACATGGCCCAGACCGTCGTCGACATCGAGACACCGCACGGCCTCGCCCGTGCGCACCTCCATGCCGCAACGAAGCCGAGGGCGGCGCTCGTGCTCGGGCACGGCGCCGGCGGCGGAGTCGAGGCGCCCGATCTGGTGAGGACGCGCGACGTTGCGCTCGAGAGAGGTCTGACCGTCACCCTCGTCGAGCAGCCGTACCGCGTCGCCGGTCGGCGATCCCCCGCGCCCGCGGCTCAGCTCGATGCAGCATGGACGGCAGTCGTGGAAGCGCTCGCCGAGAGCCATCTCTCCGGGCTCGCGCTCCTCGTCGGCGGCCGCTCCGCGGGAGCCCGGGTCGCGTGCCGAACCGCCAAGGCGACCGCCGCCGTCGGCGTCCTCTGTCTCGCGTTCCCACTCGTGCCCCCTCGGCGGACCGGGACGCCTACGAGTCGGCTACCGGAGCTCGCTGCCGTCGGCGTCCCGACGCTCGTGGTCCAGGGCGAGAGGGACCGCTTCGGAGTCCCCCCGGCGGCTCCTGGCCGAACCGTCGTAGTCGTTCGCGGCGACCACAGCCTGCGCTCCGACGCCGACGCGCTCGGTGCCGCCGTTCGGGGTTGGCTGGCAGAGGTCGTCCCCTAGACCGCGGCTACAATCACCCGCCGCGCAGGGATTCCCGAGTGGCCAAAGGGGGCGGGCTGTAAACCCGCTGGCTCAGCCTTCGGAGGTTCGAATCCTCCTCCCTGCATTCGATGCGAGCGGGCTACACTCGCGACCCACGCCCTCTTAGCTCAGTCGGTAGAGCACCTCCATGGTAAGGAGGGGGTCGACGGTTCGAGTCCGTCAGAGGGCTTGAAAGAAAGGCCCGCTAGTACGGGCCTTTTCTGTCGGAAGGGACTTGAGGCGACTCCGGTCAGGAGGCATGGGTCAACCTCTGGTCAACCTCGGGCCGAACGCCGATCCCACGAGCCGTGAGTCTGCTGACGATCCCGTGCCGCGACTCCGCGTCACGCCGAGGCTGAACGTCCACCCCCTCCACTTTCGGGTGACAGCGAGCGTTTGAACTAGCGGGCCTGGTCGTGAGGGGTGCGGTCGCGGGCGGATTTGCCCGCGACCGCATGTGCCGTCAGCCCGTGTTGCTGAGGTTCGCGACGCGAAGGGCGGTGATCTTGACGTTGTTCACCTGTTTCCCTGGGCCGCCGGAGCAACTGAAGTCTGCGGTTCCAGCCGCGTTGTAGGTGTTGAGCACCATCAGTGACAAGCTGGCCGGCTGTCCGTCGTCCACGTATGCCTGGCTCTCGTCGAAGTTGGCCCCCGCCTGCAGGCGGCAGCTGATCGTGCCGAACCCGAGCAGCGTGGAGGTCGCGTACGCCTTCGCCAGCAGCACGTAGTTGCCCGCGTCCGCGATTGCGAGGCTCGTGATCGCCGTCTGAGCCGAACCGACGTTCACCGGCCCGTTGGCGAAGCGGCCAGCAGCGGAGCTTGGCGGGAGCACTCCAGCGGCCAGATCGCCCGCTGTAATGGAACCGTCCTGCACCTTTTCGGTCGTAACGGCATTGGCAGCGATCTTGTCCGTGGTGACCGCGTTGGCCGCGATCTTCGCGGATCCCACCGCGTTGCTCGCGATCTTCGCGGCGACGACGGCGTTGTTCGCGATCTTGGCTGCGGCCACCGCGCTGTTCTTGATCTTGGGCGTCGTGACTGCGTTGTTCTTGAGCTGCGCAGTGCCGACGCTGTTGTTCGGCGGCGCTTGGCTCACGGCTGCCCCGCCAGTGCCTCCCAGAACGAGGAACACGGCGAGGCACGTGACTGCGAATACCGCTGATGAACGGTACGGAAGTGCGCGACTCATGCCTACCTCCCTTGGTTGACGGCGAGTCGGGAGGGTGCGAGGGGACTTGCCCCAGGTATCAGGCGAACACCCTCCGGGCTGACCATGCCACAAGTCACGAATCTCTGGGCGGCCACCCCTCCCCCTCGCGAAGCGCTCGGGCGTTGGGGCCTGGTCGCGGGTCAGCCCCCGCTAGGAACGCGGGCGCAATCTCAGAGACGAACAGCCACTGCGAGAGCGCCGGCTCGGCGAGCGCCTCCGCGTATCCCTCTGCGCCGAGCTCGCGCAGCCTTCCGTTCGCTCATTACCGACCGCGTCAGCCTACCGCCGCTGGCGGAATCCAGTGGGCCGCCACCCTCTCCCCTGGAATCCCGTGAAGCGGTGGGGCCTACTATGGGTCTCCTCTTCTCTGATGCAGGAGTGCGATGTCTACAACTCGAGGCCGTGGCCGATCGGGAAGAGTGGATCCTCTGAGTCGTGCGGAACGTCCGGCCGCTGGTTGCGAACAGCCTCCATCGAGCGCGGCAACTCGAACGGAAGTCGGCCCTCTGGCTTAGCCCGGCCGCGAAGCACGTCGTCGACGGCGGCGTCGGACGAACCGAAGACGGCGACGACTCCAGCGCATGCATCGACGAGCTCCGGGATCACGGCCGGCCGGTCGAGATGGAGAACGAGCACCGTCGGCTTCGTTCGGGCGAGTGCGAGCAGCTCCGATAGCTCCGGTTCCTTGAAGTCCAGGTCGCCGGCGTGGAACAACGCCTCGATGAAATTGCCGGTGCGCTCTTGATATGGAGCACTGCGCCGGATGACCTGCACCTTGTCGCCGTCCGCGAGCGGTAACACGCCGTCGTTCTTCAGGACTATCGCCGAGCGTCGCTGCATCCGTTCGCCCGCGGCCCGGAACGCGGCGTTGCCGCACACGCGTTCTGCCGCGCCGGGATCGACGCGCGGCTCGTCGAACAAGCCGAGCCGGAACTTGTCGCGGAGCAGGCGCCGAGCGGAGGCGTTGACACGATCGCTTGAAATGCGCCCCTCCTCGACCAGCGCGACGACCACCTCAGGAATCCGCTCGCCTCCGAACTGGTCGCAACCGGCGTCGAGGATCTTTGCAACGCGCTCCTCCCGCGAAAGCTCCTCCACGCCCCACGCTTTCGCTTCCCAGACCGAGCCGTCGGGGAGCGTCATGTCGGAGACGAGCGCCCAGTCGGTGCAGACGACGCCGTCAAAGCCGTAGCGCTCGCGCAACAGCCCCGTGATGACGTCGCGGTTGTACCCGAACCCCACCGCTTCGAACGGCGTGCCCACGGGCCGGCCGTAGTACGGCATGACCTGGGCGGTCCCGGCCGCGAACGCAGCCTCGAAGACGCGCAGATGGTGCTCGAACATTCCGCCCGGATAGATCTGATCCTTGCCGTAAGGAAAGTGCGGATCCTCGCCGTCGCGCTGCGGGCCGCCGCCGGGGAAGTGCTTCGTCATGCACGCAACCGAGTGCGGGCCCAGCGCTTCGCCCTGCAAGCCGCGGACGTAGGCGGCGACGAGTCGCGCCACGAGCGCCGCGTCCTCCCCGAAGGTGTGCACGATGCGCGCCCACCTCGGCTCAGTGGCGAGATCTGCTGTCGGGTGAAGCGCAACGTGGATGCCGACGGCGCGGTACTCGCGGCGCGCGATGTCGCCAAACTCCTCGACCGCGGCGGCGTCGCCAACGGCTGCGAAACCGATCGGCTCGGGCCAGGGCGAGAAGCCCTCCGACGACCCGGATGCACCCGTGCTCTCGCCGTAGGAATGCCGTGGATCCGACGAGACGGTGACCGGAATCCCCAGCCGCGTCGACGCGGCGATCTCCTGGAGGCGGTTGTGCCATTCGGCATGCTGCCGCGGTGGCGGCGCGGCGTAGATGTTGAAGTGGCTCAGATGCTGCTCAACGATCGACTCCTCGGTCCCGCTCACAGTGGAGCCGTCGGCCTCGATGGCGGTCGGCGGGTGGAACATCAGCCCTGCCTTCTCCTCCACCGTCATCCGTCGCAGGAGATCCTCGACACGTTGATCGATCGGGACAGATGCATCTCTGTAGGCGGCGACCGTTCCCATCCGCATCGGCGAGCATGTCATGGTCGCGTGCCTGCGATCACTAAGTCGGATTGCGCAATCGCGCACGTGCTTGTGAACGGTCCCCGACCAGACACGAGGCGAGATTCGGTTGCTCTGCCTGATCACGAGCTGCGGCGATGCGATCGTCCTCCAGCCCGATCGCCTGCACACAAGCACGTTCGATAAGCGCCGATAATCCCGTCCCATGGCTCTCCGGAAGCTGATGGCGACGCTCGCAACGATGGTCCTCTTCGGTAGTGGAGCTGCTGCGGCGGCTCTTGCCGACTCTCCGCCGACGACGACTGAGCCGACGACGAGCACGGAGACAACGGCTACGACGGAGACGATGACCACGACGGAGACGACGACCACGACGAGCACGGAGACGACGACTACCCCTGCGGAGACCACGACGACGCCGCCGACGTCGACAACAACCACCTCGTCACCGCCTCGGCGGGCGACTCGCGATAGCGCTGTCCCTTATGAGACGAGCGCGCACGATGCCCCGTCCCCGAGCGTGCGGCCGACGCGTCCGCATCGTAAGAAGCACCGGCACCGAGTCTCGAGGCCGCTCGAGGTCACACCGCCGCTAGGTCTAGATGCGTACGTCTTTCCCGTCGTCGGTGTCTCGGGCTACGGCGATTCCTACGGCGCGTTCCGAGGCGACGTGCACGGGAAATGGCACCACGGCGACGACATCTTCGCCGCACTCGGCGCCCCGGTCGTGGCGGTCGCGAACGGAACGATCAACCGCGTCGGCTGGCACGAGCGCGGCGGCTGGCGGCTCTGGGTGCGGGACGCGGCAGCCAACCAGTTCTACTATGCGCATCTCTCAGGCTATGCCCCGAGGGTGTTTCACACGAGGCACGTGAGGGCTGGAGACGTGCTCGGCTTCGTCGGCAACACCGGTGATGCCTTTGCCAGTCCGCCGCACCTCCATTTCGAGGTTCACCCGCATCAGCTGCTCCGGCTGAACTACGACGGAGCGGTCAATCCCACGACGTATCTCAACAGCTGGCTGCGCATGCGATCCGTCCACACGCCGTTCCCGGTCCATCCACGACTTCCGAGGCACCCCAGGTTCCGCAGAGAAGCTCGCCAGGTGTTCCGTGAACTTCTCGTCGCTCGACACTTGATCGAGCAGCCCACCACGCCGATCGAGCAGCCGGAGGTCGACCAGCCAGCGCGCCGCGGTGCCCCCTCGACGCCAGGGCTCCTGGCGTTGCGTGAAGACCCGGCGATGCCGGTGGTGAGTACGGGAAGCGCCACGCCCACGGTTCCTCTGCTCGCCGGTCTGCTCGTCCTCGCCATCTTCGTGGCGACGCCGCTTCTCGCAGCGATGGTGCTAGGGCGCATCTTGCGCAACAGCGTCTCTGAGAACTCGTAGCCGCCTACCGGCAAGCACCGCCGACATCGCCGCGTGAGCTGGTCGCCCAAACACGATCGTCAGGCGGTGACTACTGGGGACTTCTAGATAATCGGGTCATGGATCCGAGTAGCGCAGGAGCAACTCACTGACCGCGGCAACACTGACACGGTGCTCTGTCTGCGGTGGAGGGCTCCCCGAGGTCTCCGTGCGGATGCGCGACCCATTCTGCAGTCGAGCTTGCTCGGAGGAGCACCACGGGACGGGAACGAGAGCCAGTCGAGATCGTGCCTCGCGGCAGCGGCTCGCCCACCAATTAGAGGAGGGAACTGACGCCGCGTCCCTGGAGCTGAGACGGGTAACGGTCGACGATCGCGCGATGCTTATCGCCGAGGGACGCTATGGGGAGGAGTTCGTGCGCGCCTTCGCGGCATACCTCATCGCCCACAAGGAGCCGGTCACCACGCCCACCGTGACCTGGTTTTCGTACCGGGCAAGCGGTCCGACAATGCGTCTCTTCGACGATGACGACATGCCCTAGGCGACTTCTTGTCGAGTCCGTCAGAGGGCTCGACGGATCCCGCACGGTTCGACGGTTCGGGTGCGCCAGCGCTCCGGCAGTCGAAGGCGCTAGCCGGTGCTCTAGGGGACGAGCGGAAGGTAGCCGGAGCTGTGGCCGCTGCGGTTCGGGTGGTAGCTCTCGCCGGTATTGAAGAGGTTGAGCCCGTTCAACCAGGGGCTCGACGAGCAGACGGCGTGGCCAGTGAAAGCGCTCAACGCGCTCTTGTAGATGACCCCGTCGTTCAGTGCGTGCGTCGCGGTAAGCGCATCGAGCGCCTCTGCCAGCGCATTTGCCTTCGTCCGCTCCGTCGAGCTGATCCCGAGCGTTCCCAGACAGCTCGATCCGGAGAAGACCCGCGGGTACCCAAGGACGACGATCTGTGCGCCGTCGGCAGCGCGCGACTTGAGCGCTCCATAGACCTGATCGAGCGCGCCGCCGAGTGTCGCCTCGAGGTTGACACGCGCGCTGTCGAGCGCCGCGGAGCAGTCCCCGAGCGTGCACTGGTAGATCAGGTTCGCAAAGCCGATGTCGTTGCCGCCGACCGTCACCGTCACGAGCGTCGTCGACTTCGTCACGGACTGAATCTGAGTCGCGAGCACGTTCGACGTCTTCGCTCCGGAGCACGCAACGAAGGTCAGCGAGGTACCCGCGTGCCGTTGCATGTACAGGTAGGGGTATGCGTACACGCTTCGCTTGCACGTGTTGTTGAGCGTGTAGCTGCCCGTGCCGACGCCTGACGAGTAGCTGTCGCCGAGGGCGACGTAGCTCGTGGAGGTTGCGGCAGGACCCGAGCCAGCGAAGCCGACCGCGAGCGCTGCAAGGACGAGCGCTGACGCAGCGAGACGCACGATCGTCGAACGCGAGGAACCTCTCACAGCGTCAGCGACCGTATCACCGACCCTGCGTCGCGTCTAACGAGTCTCGATTTGTCGCAGCGCGCGGAGTGAGGACCACAGCGGCGCGCGCCCCGACACGATCGACCTGCTCGCCCGAAGACGTCGTTCGACCGACGCGGGACCGCGCAGGGCGTTCGACAATACGGTCGATCGTGCGGGCGTGTGGGCAGGTGCCAGGTGTGCGCCCGGAGCGCCTCCTGATCGTGCCCGAAGCGTTTAGGCGGCCAGATCGCCTTGACTGGCAGAGGCGCGTCCAACTCGGTGAGCAGGAAGCGGACGTTGGACAACGTGCGGCTGGCGAGCGCTCACGCGGCCTCTCCGTACGCGTCGTGGTAGTTCCACCACCGGTAGGGCGGCGTCTGCGGGTACCCCTCGGGCGAGTCCTCCCACTCCTCCTGGCGCCCGAGCGCGGTGATGTCGAGGTAGCTCCAGGTGCTCCCCATTGCCTCGTCGCCGCGGCTATCGACGAAGTAGGTGCGGAAGATGCGGTCCCCTTCCCGGATGAAGGCATTGGTGCCGTGCCAGTCGTCGACCCCGAAGTCGGCGTCGAAGTCGTCGATAAGGGTGTACCAGGGGATGAGCTCCCATCCCATGCGTTCCTTCAGGCCCCGGATCTCGGCCTGGGGCGCGCGCGAGACGAACGCGAGCGTGGTGTCGCGGGCATTCAGGTGCGCAGGGTGTGCTACCTGGTCGGCGACCATGGAGCACCCCACGCACGCTCGCTCCGGGTACGCGCCCCCCTCGGCGTAGGTGGTCACGTCGGGCGCATAGAAGGCGCGGTAGATGATCAACTGGCGACGGCCGCCGAACAGGTCGGCGAGGCTCGCCGGGCCGTCCGGGCCCTCGAACCGGTAGTCCTTCTCGACCGCCATCCATGGCATCCGCCTGCGCTCGGCGGCGAGCGCGTCCCGAGCGCGGGTGAGCTCTTTCTCCTTCGCCGAGTAGCGTCGCGCGGGCGTCCTCCCACTCCTGCGGCGAGACGATCGGCGGCATATTCATCACGCGCTCCTTTCTCGGGCTTCTCGACGGTCAACACGGTGACACAGACCGTGCGCGCCATCGAAAGTCATCGCCGACCTATGGCCCTGACCGCGTCTCCACGAACACGGTAAGGAGGGTTCGACGGTTCGAGTCCGTCAGAGGGCTTGCAGCGGTTCGCGCTCGATCAGTGGGGCGATAGCAGCGCGGGCGGCGGCGACGGCTTCGAGTCGGGAGTTGACGCCGAGGGCCTGAAAGAGACGGCGGATGTGGTTCCTGACCGTCTCGGTGCTCAGGTGGAGCTCGGCGGCGATCTGCTTCGTCGAGCGGCCCTGCTCCAGGAGACGAAGCACCTCGACCTGGCGGGGGGTGAGATGCGGGGGTGGCGCTGTGGGCGCTGTCGTCGGGGCGTTCCTCGATCAGTCCGAAGACGCCGACCACCCGTTCACCGTTCATGAGCGGCACCGCGCTGAGCTCCACGGCCACCCGCGTGCCGGCGGTCGAGACCAGGACGCCGGTCGCCTCCGTGGCCGGGGAGGTGCCGAGCACCTTCTGGGAGAACAGCTCGCGGGCGCGGCGGCTGTCCTCGGGCGCGACGACGGAGGTGAAGTGGCGACCGCGGACGTCGCCGAGAAGCCGCTCGGCTGCCGGATTGATCCACCGGACGACTCCCGTCGTCGTCGAGGACGTAGCTCGGGACGCCGACGCTCTCCAGAGCCTTCTCGACGTCGCCGCCGACTGCCAGGCCAGTGGCCATCGCCGAAGTGTGGCTGATCGGCGCGCCGAGCGTCATCGTCGCGCTCTCAAATAGAGAGGCCCGCCGGAGCGGGCCTCTTGTCGTGCATCAGTGGGCTTGCCGGACTGTCAGGGGTTGGTGTTGCGACCCCTGCGGCCCTTGTTGTTAGGCGCTGAACTTGCCGCCGACGATGCCGTCCTCGTTGATGAGGTCGAACTCGTTGCCGGACAGCGTGTTCTTCCTGTCGACCAGACGCGCCATCGAGTTCAGGATGTCCGGCTCTCGCCTCGCCCGCTAGGACGCATTTGGGTCTATTCCTCGGCGGTTCCCGCAAGCGACGGCGCATCACGTCGGGTCCAGCTCGGTCGGAAGTTGACCCACTTGTGTCCTGTACGGCCTGGCTGTCCGCACCTACCGTCACGCCACGGTGAGTCCGGCGCTTCGGAGACTGGGCGGTCTCCGTAATCGGCGCACCCCTGGACAGGTTGGGGCCTGGCGGGCTCGCCGTCACTGCGCGAGAGACTCGAGAGGCTGCGGTTGAGTCTCTCGCGCAGCCCTCCTCGCCGAATGTCCCTTGACCTCGTTGTCCCGGTACTGTAATACTGAACCCAATGGTTCAGTCTTCGCCAACCGTCGATCGTGCCTTCGCAGCCCTCGCCGACCCGACCCGCCGCGCCGTGCTCGAGCAGCTCGTCGCAGGAAGCGCGACGATCAGCGAGCTCGCCGAGCCCTTCGGCATGTCGCTGACCGGAATGAAGAAGCACGTCCGGCTGCTCGAGGAGGCCGAGCTCGTCACCACGGAGAAGATCGGCCGTGTCCGCAGATGCACGCTCGTGCCCTACGCCTTCGAGGGCATCAGCACCTGGCTGCAGCGGCTCGACCGTTTCGCACACGTCGTCGAACGTACGAAAGGAGCACGATGAGCACTACCACCGTCACCACCCCGAACGAACTCGAGATCCGCGTCGAGCGGGTCTTCGATGCGCCGCGCGCGCACGTCTACTCCGTCTGGACGGATCCGCAGCTGATCCCCGAATGGTGGGGCGACGGCACCGTCGTCGAGGAGATGGACGTCCGGTCCGGCGGCAGCTACCGCTTCCGCACCGCGTATGGCCTCGTCGAGGGCGAGTATCGCGAGGTCGAGCCGCCCGAGCGGCTCGTGCAGACGTTCCAGAACCATCTGCAGACGCTCGAGTTCGAGGATCTCGGCGAGCAGACGCGGCTGACGCAGACCATGCGCTTCGAGACGACCGAGGAGCGCGACACCACGATGCAGTACGGCGTGGAGGAAGGCGCCAAGCAGGGCTTCGCGCGCATCGACGCGGTCCTGGCGAAGATCGCAGCTTGAGGCAGGTGCCGAGCGGGAGGCGCCGGGCTCGTCCCGCTCGGCGCTAGGAGATGTCGAACGTCATGCCCTCGGACGCGGCGACGGGAGCCGCTCCGGGGGCATCGCGCCACAGCTCCCGGGCACGATCGACGAGCTGGTCGACGCCGTCGTCCGAGCGGTCGGGGTCGTGGTGGAAGAGCACCAGCTGACGGGCATCCGAGCGCCGGGCGAACTCCACGGCGTGAGCGACGCTCGAATGGCCCCAGCCCACCCTCGACGGGTACTCCGCCTCACTGAACTGGCAGTCGTGGAAGAGGAGGTCCACGCCCTCCGCGAGCGCGTGCCCGGAGATCCACTCCGGCTCGAGGTCCGCGAGCTCGACGCCGAGAACGGGCTCGTGGTCGGGGATGTAGGCCAGAGAGCTGCCGTTCAGCGAAAGTCGATAGCCGAGCGTCGGTCCGGGATGGGAGACCGTCTGCGCGTCGATCCGGACGCCGCCGATCTCCCACGGCTCGTGCGGCACGTCGTGGAAGGTCACGTTCGCCGGCGTCTCGGCGAGCTCGATGGGGAAGAGCGGGGGCGAGAAGGCCCGCGTGATGCGCTCCTCGAGCGAGTGCAGCGGCGAGGGCGGACCCAGATGTGCAGCTCCCGCTCCGCGTGCCAGAACGGCGCGAAGAACCTCAGCCCCTCGACGTGGTCGAGATGGAGGTGTGTGACGAGGAGGTGCAGGGGGGGTCCGTCCTCCTCGAGTCGCGCCCCGAGTCGACGCACGCCCGTGCCGGCGTCGAGGATGAGCAGGCACCCGTCACCGGTTCGGACTTCGACGCACGGGGTGTTCCCGCCGAAGCGCACCGTCGCCTCGCCGGGCGTGGGTATCGATCCTCTGCATCCCCAGACGGTCAGCCGGAACGACACGTCAAGCGTCGTCCGGGCTCGACTGCCAGAACAGGGCGATCATCCCCACGAACTCGGTCGCCGACGCGAAGAGCGGCACCGCGGTAATGGAGAGCAGCCTGCGCTCGCCGTCGAGGCCGGTCATCCAGAGCTTTCCGTGAGCGGGTCGCTGCTCCATGAGGGCGATGCCCGCGGGCATTCGTTCGAGCGACATCGGAGAACCGTCGAGCTCCTCGAGCAGAAACTGCGACGTCCAACCGTCTGCGGACATCGCCCCCGCCTCGACGAACGTCCGGCCCAGGATCTCCTCGGCGGCCTCGTTGTAGAAGACGAGATTTCCCGCCGCGTCGGCGATGAACGTCGCGGTCGAGAGCTGCGACGCGAGCTCACGCGCGATGATCAGGGCGAGGTGCTTCTGCGACCTGCCTTCCATCGACCGGAACCCTAGTACCGCGGGAGGTTCGAGTCCGCCCGTAGCGATGTTTCCCGCGTCGACTAGCCGGGCAGCGCGACCGGGAGCGGACGCCAGTCGTCCTCGCCGGCTGGCTTCATCAGCAGCGGTGGACGCTCGGGAGGAGGCGCAGGCGCCTCGTCGGGGGCCGCGCTCCGCTCCGCAACCAGGGCGTGGATGTCGAGCACGGAGTGGAAGCCGTCGAGGTCGCCGTGAGCACCGTCCATGCTCCAGGCGCCGATCAGCGAGGTCGTATTCGTCTGCTTCCCGGACACGCATTGCACGGTATCCCCCGAAAGGGGTTCCGGCCATCCCTCGAACGAGGGCCATCGCTTTTCTAGAGCAGCGGTGAGATCGCGGCGAAGAAGCCGGTTCGGAGACGATCCCGCGCCCCGCTGACCGCACGCCCGGGAGACGACACCGCGATCGCGGGTGTCGTGAAGCGCTCCTCGAACTGCGCCGCGAGCTCGGCCGACCGGACGAGGACGTCGATCTCGAAGAAGCGGCGGAGGCTCCACGCCTCGAGGTTGCACGTCCCGACGAGGACGTCCTCGTCGTCGCGAACGAACGCCTTCGCGTGCAGCATCGTCGGGTACTCGAGGATCTCGACCCCCGACTCGAGGAGCCCTCGGTGGTGAAACTGCTGCGCCGCCGCGCACGCCCAGTTGTTCGCGTTCGCAGGGACGAAGAGCCGGACCCGCACGCCGCGCCGCGCTGCGTCCGTCATCCGTCGGATCATCGACCGGTCGGTGACGTACGGGTTCACGACGTCGAGCGTCCGGGCTGCGCCGTCCATCGCGTTCGCGATGGCATCCGTGATCGGCCGGTACCTCCCGGGGGCGTTGTGCAGGACGACCGCGGGAACCGCGGCATCCGTTCGAGGGTGCTCGGGGAAGAGCGCGGCGAGCTCGGACGGGTCCACGTCGCCGCCGAGCCAGCGGACCGTGGCGAGGAAGACGAGCTGGAGTTGCGAGACGACGGGTCCCGTGACTCGCAGGAACATGTCGTGGAACCGGCCGTCCTGGAAGTGATCCTCGACGCCCGCCCCGCCGACCCAGCCGGTCAGGCCGTCGACCACGACGACCTTGCGGTGGTCGATGTGCCCGAGCTGGTCCAGGTTCCAGCGCTTCTCGCCTTCTGCGCCGAGAGGTCCGCGGGCCGCGCGCGGCTGCGTCGCGCGCACGACGCAGACCTCGATACCGCCGTCGAGCAGGCGGTCGTAGAACGCGCGGCTGGAACGGTCGGGGTCCGACCCCTGCCGGTCGACGACCATGCGTACGCGAACGCCTTCGGCGGCCTTCGCGAGCAGCGTCGACGCGAACGCCTCGCCGATCTCGCCGGGCCGGAAGCCGAACTGGTTGACGTGGATCGACGTCGTCGCCGACGCGATGTCGTGGAGCATGGGCGGGTAGAAGTTCCGCCCTTCGACGTGGACGCTCGCGGAGGTCGCGGTCGTCTCCTCGAAAGCGAGGGCCAGCGCCGACCGCGCAACGGGCTCCCCGAGGAGCCTGGCTGCGTGGTCACGGACGTCGGAGTCCGCGATCGCGGTGGGAGGGCTCGACCTCACGGAGCCGCACGGTACGGGCTTCGGCCGTCGACGTCAGCGGCAAGTCGCGGATCGGCGTCGGCGGCGCGGCAACCGACGCGACGGACGACTACCTCGACGCCCGGCTCCGCCTAGCTCGCGGCCGCCTCCGACTTGACGTATTCGATGTAGCCGCGAACGTCGGCCACGGGCTCCGAGTAGGCATCTCCGAGCGCCTCTTCCATGCGCGCGAGGAACTCGTCGGCCCAGGCCGGGAAGTCGTAGTCGATCGCACGGAGGAACTCGAGGGTCGCCGCCCAGCGGATGTCCGCGATGGACGGCTCGTCGCCCCCGACGAACGGCTTGCCGGCGAGGAAGAACGCGTTGAAGGTCTCGAGCGGCCCGGCGAGCGCCGTCTCCGCGTCCCTGCGGGCCTGCTCTTTCAACTCGTCGGAGACCTCGGCCGTCGCGACCTCGCCCGCGTACTGACCGAAGCGGAGCGCCGGATAGGTCGCGCGCGCAAGCAACGGATAGAAGGTGCCGATCAAGTAGAACATCGCGCTGTCGACCATCGCCCGCTCGCCGGGATCAGTCGAGTAGAAGCGATGGAGCCCGTGCTTGTTGCAGAGGTACTGCATGATCGCGCAGCTCTCCCAGAGCGAGCCCTTGGGCAGCCCCTCCTCCTCGAGCAGAGGCGTGAGGTCGGCCGGGTCCTTCGCCAGGAAGTCCGGTGTCGACTTCTTCCCCCAGACGTCGACCTCCTCGAAGTCGAGATCGGCCGCGCGGACGAAGATGCGGACGGTCAGGTTGTTCACGCTCGGCTTGAGGATGCTCAGGGTGTGCGTGGCCATCTCTCCTCCTTCAGTACGGGTTCTTGGGTGAACGGTCGTCCGAGAGCGACTCCTGCGAGCGCGTGACGAGGCGCTCGATGGCGTCGGCGAGGTGGACCCGGTCGATGTTGGGATCGCCGCGCTCCACGCGCAGCCTGTGGGACTCGAGCAGGACGTCCGTGTGCGTGTGTCCGGCCGGCGGCTCGAAGCGGTACGAGGCGAGCTCCACGAGCAGCCCGAGCGGGTCCTCGAAGTAGATCGAGTCCATGAAACCGCGATCCTTGACGCCGGAGTGCTGGATGCCGCGCTCGTCGAGGCGCTCGACGGTCTGCGCAAAGGTCGCCTGCGAGACCGCGAACGCGAGGTGGTGCACGATCCCCGGCTCGCGCGGCGCCGACCTCTGCTCGGGCTCGCGCTCCTCGTTCGTGAAGATCGTGATGAGACGGCCGTCTCCGGGGTCGAAGTAGAGGTGGCTCTCCGCTGCGTTGTCGAAGTTCGGCTGCTCGAAGACGAAGGGCATGCCGAGCACGCCTTCCCAGAAGTCGATCGACGTCTGACGGTTCGCGCCGTTGATCGTGATGTGGTGGACGCCCTGCGTCTGGAGCTTGCGCATCAGCCGCGCTCCACCAGCTCGCCCTTGTACTCGCTTCGGGCCAGGCTGCCCCAGGGCACGAGCTCGACGCGTGTGGAGACGACGAGCACGGCGCGGATTCTCTCACGGATCGTCTCGGCGAGGTCCGGATCGGCGACGACACCCTCCGCGAGCTCGACCGCCACGGGCAGCGGTGGGTCCTGCTTGACGCCCACCGCGGCAGGGCGGACGCGAATGTGGCCGCTGACCTGCGGAGCGAACGCGCCGACGACGTCGCGGACGGCGGTCGGGAAGACGTTCACCCCGCGCACGATCAGCATGTCGTCCGTCCGTCCCACACAGCGCACGCGCGGGCCTGTCCGCCCGCATGCGCACGGACCGGTTCGCACGTGGACGTGATCGCGGGTCCGGAACCGCAGCAGCGGCGCCGCCTGGTGCCGGAGATGCGTGAGCACGAGCTCGCCCGAGGCGCCGTCCTCCATCGGGATGCCCTCGCCGGTCGCCGGGTCGATCAGCTCGGGGATGCACGAACCCACGTGCGCCGAGATGCATGCCGTCCTGCTCCTCGCACTCGCCCCAGAGCGAGACCCCGATGTCGCCGATGCCCATCGCCTCGGTGACGCGCGCGCCCCAGCCCTCCTCGAGCCGCGCTCGCAGGGCGGGTTCGCCTCCACCCGGCTCGCCGGCGACCAGAACCCGCCCGACGCTCGAGCCCCGCAGGTCGGGGCCGCGTGTGGCGGTCCACTCCAGCAGGTACGCAGCGTACGACGGCGTCAGCACGGCCGCTTCGGGCCGAAGGAGCTCGATCGCCCGGACGAGCCGCTCGGTGTTCCCCGTGCCGACCGGGATGTGACACAGGCCGATCCGGTCGAACGAGGCCAGGGCGGCGCCGGCGACGAACGGCCCGGCGTTGTAGGTCGACACGATGCGCTGCCCGGTCGAGATACCGGAGGCCGCATAGCTGCGCGCCGAGCCGGTGACCCAGTCGTCGAGATCGCGGGCGGTCAGGGGGATGTAGCTCGGGGTCCCCGTGGTGCCGCTCGTCGAGTAGATCCGCACGATGTCCGGGCGGTCGACGCACAGGTGTGCGCCAACGGGGTTCTCCTCCGTCGCGGTCGCCTTCAGCTCGGGCTTCTCGGTCAGGGGGAGCTCGGCGATGTCGGCGAGCCCGCCTGCGTCGTCCGCCGAGCCGAGAGCGAGCTTCTCCCGGTAGAACGCCGAGCGCTCGACCAGGTACGCGAGCTGCAACCGGTAGGCCGCGTCGTCGAGCACGAGCTGCTCGTCCCAGGAGCGCGTCTCGACCTGCGGGTCGAGCATCACTCGGCGGGCGGAGCCTCGTAGGAGACGGCCTCCTCGGCCTTCCCCGCGAGATAGAACCCGAGCGGGTTCTCCTGTTCCTCGGCGAGGTGCGCGAGCAAGCCGGCCGTCCGCGCGAGGATCGGGACGGCCTTGACGGTCGACACGGAGTAGCCGAGGTCGAGCATGACGGCGGCGATGGGGAGCGAGACGTTCATCGGCAGCGGCTTCCCCCACTCCGCGGCGACGGCATCCCGGAGCAGCCGCGCGAGCCGGACGTGCTCGCCGCCGACGCCGCGCTCGTCGGCGAGCTCGAGGATCCGCTCGGCACGCGGGTCGACGGGACGGTGCACGGGGTGACCGAAGCCCGGGACCTTGGCGCCCGACTCCCGCACGGTCCGAGCGAGTTCCGCGACCACGTCCTCCGCGCGCGCGCCCGCTGCGACGCGCCCGCTCGCGTCCTCGAGCAGGAGCGCGCAGTCTTCGGACGTCCCGAGCACGACGGGGCCTGCGCCGAGGATCCCCGCGGCGACGGCACCCTGCAGAGCGGTCGGGTCCGCGGCGAGCGTCATCCGCGCGGCGACGTTCGTCGGCATCATCCCGTGCTCGGCGATCGAGACGAGCAGCAGGTCGAGGAAGAAGCGCTGGTCGTCGTTCGGTTCCTCGCCCGTCAGCAGCAGGTGGACGTAGTCGGTGAACGTGAGCCGCCCCATGAGGTCGCCCGTCAGGTCACGTCCGCGAACCTCGACCCGGTCGGCGTAGGCCTGCGCGATCCCGCTCACCGGGCGGCCCGGCCTGCCGATCGTCACAAGCCGAGTTCCTCGCGGACGAGCCGCGCGCCCGCGACCATCGCCTCGAGCTTGCGGTAGGCGAGGTCGCGCGGCAGGTACTTCATCCCGCAGTCCGGAGCGACGACGAGCCGCTCGGGAGGCAGGACCGTGAGGGCTCGGCGGATACGCCCCGCGACGACCTCCGGGGTCTCCGCTTCCGGGTCGCCGAGATCCAGCACACCGAGCACGATGACCTTGTCGGGAACGTCGCGGAGCACCTCGGGATCGAGATCCGGCTGAGCCGCTTCGAGGGACAGGTGCGTCGCGATGCAGCCCTGGAGCTCGTGGAGGAACGGATAGCCGGGGAGGCGGTCGTGGACGATGTGCGCATAGCCGAAACAGGTGTGCAGCACGGTGTCGCCGTCGACCCCGTCGAGCGCCCGATTGATCGCCTCGAGCGCGTACTCGCGGGCCGGCTCCGGTCGGGCCTGGAGATACGGCTCGTCGATCTGGACGACGTCCGCCCCTGCCGCCTTGAGGTCGCGGAGCTCCTCGTTCACCGCCTCGGCGTAGCCGAGCGCCAGCGTGCGCGCATCGGCGTAGTGATCGTTCTGCGCCTGCTGCGTCATCGTGAACGGCCCAGGCACCGTGATCTTGATCCGTCGCCCCGTGATCGAGCGCAGGAACTCGACGTCCCGCACCTCGACCGGCTTGGTCCGATGAATCGGACCGACGACGCGGGGAACCGGGTTCGGGTGCCCCGTCCGATCGAGCGCGACGCCCGGGGTGTCGAGATCGACGCCGTCGAGCGCCGTCGCGAAGCGATTCGAATAGCTCTCGCGCCGCATCTCCCCGTCGGTGACGATGTCGACCCCGGCCCGCTCCATGTCCGCGACGGCGATCCGGGTCGCATCGTCCTGAGCCTCCTCGAGGTGCTCTTCCGCGATCCGCCACAGCTCGCGGGCGCGCACTCTCGGCGGCAGCCGCGATCCGAGCCGCTCCCGATCGATCAGCCACTCGGGCTGCGGATAGCTCCCGACCACGGTCGTCACGAGTGCGTCACCCATCGTGTGGGAACATATCGCCGCGCCGTGGAGGGTCGTGGGCTCACCGCTCGAGCGAGGAGGCGATGACGGAGACGCCGCAATCGGAATCCGGCACCGACTGGGGTCGGCGCCTCGTCTGGGCCGGCGGCCTGCTGATCGTGTTCGTCCTCGCTGTGCTCGTCGCCTCGGCGACGGTGCCGCGCTGGTGGGCGCATCGCGTCGGCGACCAGGTGGACGGCAGCATCACGCAGGGGACGACTCTCGGGCTCGTCTACGGGTTCGTGTTCACGTTCCTGCCGATCGTCGCGATCGTCCTCATGCTCCGCTGGCGCCGGACGTGGAAGACGATCGTCGCAGCGATCCTCATCGGCGTCCTGCTCGCGCTCCCGAACCTGATGACGCTGAGCATCGTCGTCGGGCGCGGGAACGCGGCGCATGCCGGAGACCGCACGCTGGACGTCGATGCTCCGGCGTTCCGCGGCGCGTCGCTCGTCGGCGCGATCGTCGCGGGGCTACTGCTCGTCTTCGTCGGCTGGCTCATGGTCTCGCGCGATCGCGCGCATTCGCATGCGCGCCGTGCGCGCAAGGAGCTCGAGGACGCAACGGCCGCGCCCGTCGAGCAGCCGCCCGCAGCGGACTAGACCCGGCCCCTGAAGGTGTCGCAGCTCTGCGGGCCGGTGCCCTCGATGCCGCGGACGAACCAGCTCTGCCGCTGCTCCGACGTCCCGTGCGTGAACGACTCCGGGACGACGCGGCCCTGCGTGCGCTCCTGGATGCGGTCGTCGCCGACGGCCGCAGCCGCGTCGAGCGCGTCCGCGACGTCCTGGCGCGTGATGTCCTCGACGAAGCCCGTGTCGAGCGCATGCCCGACCCAGAGCCCGGCGTAGCAGTCGGCCTGCAGCTCCACGCGCACCTGCCCGCCCTGCGGTCCTGTGTCCCGGTCGGCGCTGTCGAGGACGCCGGTCAGGTTCTGGACGTGGTGGCCGTACTCGTGCGCGAGGACGTAGGCCTCCGCAAGCGGCCCGCCCCGGGCGCCGAGCTGCGACTGGAGCTGGTCGAAGAACCCGAGGTCGATGTAGACGTAGCGGTCCCGTGGGCAGTAGAAGGGACCTGTGGCCGACGAGGCCGGACCGCAGCCGGTCTGGATTCCGTCGTCGAAGAAGCGTGTTCTCGCCGGCTCGTAGCCGCGGAGCGTGCGGCCCCAGTAGGTCTGGACGCTGTTGATCACGGCGACGGTCCGGCAGTCGTCGCGCTCGTTGGCGTCCGCCCCCGTCTGGCACTCCTGCGCGATCTCGCCTGACGGCTGTCCGGTCGGGCCGACGGTCTGGCCGGCGAGCGAGCCGAGATCGCCGAGACCGCCTCCGCCGCCCAGGAAGATGAACGCGAGCAGGACGACGATCGCGATGATCCCGCCGCCGCCACCGAGCGTGACGGGCATCCCGCCGGGCAAGCCGCCCGTCCGCTGACCGCGGTAGTCCTCGACCTGCGAGGTGTCGAGCTTCGCGTCCTTGCGGAATCGCATGCGCGGTACCTACCCACGCGGGCCGCATCCGGAACCCGCCTGGACGGCGGGCTCCGGATGCGACGTGACACGAGTTGTCTAGGCCGTCGCCTCGAGCGCCGGCTCGACCCCAGGCGCCTCCTGGTGCTGCAGGTCGCGACCGCGGACGAGGAAGATCGACACGAGCAGGCCGGCGAACGAGATGGCCGCCCCCGCCCAGAACGCCGCCGCGAACCCGTCGGTCAGGGCGACCGGCGTCTGCGCTCCCGTCGCGAACGCGTGATCCGTGTGCGACACGGCGATCGTCGTGAGGATCGCGATTCCCACGGCGCCGCCGATCTGCTGCGACGTGTTGATGAGACCCGAGGCGAGACCCGCCTCGTGCGGCTTCGTGCCCGCGACGGCAGCGATCGTGACCGCCACGTAGGCGAACGGCATCCCGAGGCCGATGATCAGGAACCCGGGAAAGAGGTCGCTCCAGTACGAGCCGTCCGGCGACACCTGCGTGAAGTAGAGGAGCCCGACCGTGAACAGCGCCATGCCGAACACGAGCGTAGGCTTGACGCCGACCCGCGTGACCGCGGCGGCGGCGACGTTCGCCCAGATGATCGCCGTTCCCGCAACGGCCAGGTAGCCGACGCCGGTCTCCAGTGGCGAGAGGTCGAGGACCTGTTGCATGTAGAGCGAGAGCATCAGGAACATCGAGAAGAGCGCAGTCCCCAGGATGAACATGACGATGTTCGCCGCCGTCAGCGTCTGAAGCCTGAAGATCGAAAACGGCACGAGCGGGTGCTCCACGCGGCTCTCCCAGACGATGAAGCCGAGGAGCAGTACCGCGGCGAGCACGAACGCGCCGATCGTCTTCCCCGACCCCCAGCCCCAGCCGTGGCCCTGCGTGATGCCGAGGACGAAGATCGAGAGACCCGACGTCACGAGCACCGCGCCGGGGATGTCGAACCCCTGGCCGTGCTTGTCGAGGCTCTCGGAGAGGAGGAACGGGGTCAGGATCAGCGCGGCGATTCCGACCGGGACGTTGACGAAGAAGATCCACGGCCACGACAGGAAGTCGACGAGGATGCCTCCGAAGAGCACGCCGAAGGCGGCGCCGACCCCGCCGACCGCGCCCCAGCCACCCAGCGCGATGTTGCGCTCACGGCCTTCCTTGAAGGTCGCGACGAGGATGGAGAGCGCTGCGGGCGTGATGGTTGCGGCCCCGAGCCCCTGGAACGCGCGGAAGGCGATCAGAGACTCCTCGCTCCAGGCGAATCCGCAGAGGAGCGAGCCGAGCGTGAAGACGAGCGTCCCGAAGATGAAGACGCGCCGGCGCCCGAGCAGGTCGGCGGAGCGTCCGCCGAGCAACAGGAATCCGCCGAAGACGAGCGCGTACGCGCTGATGACCCACTGCAGGTTCTCCTGGGAGAACCCGAGGTCGCTCTGGATGGACGACAGCGCGACGTTGACGATCGCGATGTCGAGGATGGTCATGAACTGCACTGCGAGGATGAGCCCGAGTGCGAACCACTTCTTGTTGTCACCTGTGACCACTGGGGTACCCCCCGTTTCGAGTTTCGTCTCGTAGACGAACGGGACACTACAGAAATCGACTTGCGTTTCGCAAGTAAAACCTTCCATTTCGCAAGTTAAGCCGCTACACTCCGCTCGTGGCCAAGTGTTACGACCAGTACTGTCCGGTCGCGCACGCCCTCGACCTCGTCGGCGAGCGCTGGTCGCTGCTCGTCGTCCGCGAGCTGCTCCACGAGGGTCCGCTTCGCTACTCGGACCTCAACGCGCGGCTGACGGGCTGCGGAACGAACATCCTCGCGGCGCGCCTGAAGACGCTCGAGCAGGGCGGCGTCGTCCGCCGGAGACAGCTCGAGCCACCGGCCGCGTCGTGGGTCTACGAGCTGACCGAGTACGGCGAGGGCCTCCGGGACGTCCTGCACGTGCTCGCGCACTGGGGTGCGCGCTCGCTCGGGCCACCGGTGTCGCGCGACGACCTGGAAGCCGGCTGGCTCCACGGAGCGTTGCGCATCGCGCTCCCGTCCAACTGCGGTGGTGCGCGCCTCGAGTTCCGCATCGGTGAAGAGCACGCGTCGCTCGCGGGCGACGAGGTCGTCGAGGGCGGGATCGAGGATCCCGACGCGGTGATCGTCGGCGATGCGCCGGGCTTCTACCGGCTCCTGGTCGAACGCGAGCTCGACGGCGTCTCGATCGAGGGCGACGTCGAGGTCGTCCGCGCGCTGCTCGCCGCACTTCCGGCGCCCGTCGAGCGGGCGCGCGGCGGCTAACCCGCGGCTAGCGCGCGCCGAAGTTGTCCAGGCGCCCGGTTTTTCCGCGGATCCCGACGCCGACCCGGCCGGCCGACGGTACGTCGAGTCGCTGGCGGCGCCGAGTCTCGTCCACGCCGTGCCGCGCCGGTGCCACGCCTCGAAGGTCGGGCCGATCACGCGGAGCACCAAGGCGTCGCCGACCGCGAGCTCCTGATTCATGGCGAGCAGCGCGAAACGGACGCCGTTGTCGATCCGCTCGAGGAACACCTGGTCGTCACCGGTCTGGTGCACGGTGCGGAGCATATACCCGGAACCCCCTGTCCCGGCCTGGTTCAGCCGACCGGACAGCAGGAAGGAGTTCCCGTTGCCCGGCAGCGTGGTGACGAGCGCCGACGCCTCGACATTCGGCCCGTACATCGCGTCGTCGCGCCACGCGGTGCACGTCGTCGTGCGAGTGCCCTCCAGCTGGTTCGACGCGACACGAAGACCGGTCTCGGCCGACCCGATGCCGTTCGACCAGCGGCCGACATCCGACAGTGGGTTCTCGTTCCGCCGGTCGAAGCAATCGACAACCGGCAACGGTTCGACGGCGGGAGCACGTTCCGCGTCGGCGTCGCCGGGGCCTCGTTCGAGGAGAGCGACTCGCCGACGCGTTGCTCGCCTTCACCAGGTAGTAGTAGGTG
The DNA here is from genome assembly GCA_963736935.1 of uncultured Gaiellaceae bacterium. Taxonomy (GTDB): domain Bacteria; phylum Actinomycetota; class Thermoleophilia; order Gaiellales; family Gaiellaceae; genus GMQP-bins7. Next base: position 31,482 of record CAVTQX010000005.1, read on the forward strand.
GTGCCGTTCGCGGCCGTCGTGTCCGTGTAACTCGTGGACAGGCCGGGGCCGGGCGAGAGCGCGCTTCCGAGGACGCCCGAGGTCGTGGAGCGATACACGGTGTAGGTCGTGAGCGCGGAGCCGCCGTTCGAGCTGGGAGCGCTCCACGAGAGTGAGACCTGGTTGTTGCCGGCGCTCGCCGCGAGCGACTGCGGAGCCGAGGGGGCGGTTGCAGGCGCGCTCGGCGTCGCCGGAGGCCTCGTTCGAGGAGAGCGACTCGCCGACCGCGTTGCTCGCCTTCACCAGGTAGTAGTAGGTGGTGCCGTTCGCGGCCGTCGTGTCCGTGTAACTCGTGGACAGGCCGGGGCCGGGCGAGAGCGCGCTTCCGAGGACGCCCGAGGTCGTGGAGCGGTACACGGTGTAGGTCGTGAGCGCGGAGCCGCCGTTCGAGCTGGGAGCGCTCCACGAGAGTGCGACCTGGTTGTTGCCGGCGCTCGCCGCGAGCGACTGCGGAGCCGAGGGGGCGGTTGCAGGCGCGCTCGGCGTCGCCGGAGGCCTCGTTCGAGGAGAGCGACTCGCCGACCGCGTTGCTCGCCTTCACCAGGTAGTAGTAGGTGGTGCCGTTCGCGGCCGTCGTGTCCGTGTAGCTCGTGGACAGGCCGGGGCCGGGCGAGAGCGCGCTTCCGAGGACACCCGAGGTCGTGGAGCGGTACACGGTGTAGGTCGTGAGCGCGGAGCCGCCGTTCGAGCTGGGAGCGCTCCACGAGAGTGAGACCTGGTTGTTGCCGGCGCTCGCCGCGAGCGACTGCGGAGCCGAGGGGGCGGTTGCAGGCGCGCTCGGCGTCGCGGGGCCTCGTTCGAGGAGAGCGACTCGCCGACCGCGTTGCTCGCCTTCACCACGTAGTAGTAGGTGGTGCCGTTCGCGGCCGTCGTGTCCGTGTAACTCGTGGACAGGCCGGGGCCGGGCGAGAGCGCGCTTCCGAGGACGCCCGAGGTCGTGGAGCGGTACACGGTGTAGGTCGTGAGCGCGGAGCCGCCGTTCGAGCTGGGAGCGCTCCACGAGAGTGCGACCTGGTTGTTGCCGGCGCTCGCCGCGAGCGACTGCGGAGCCGAGGGGGCGGTTGGCGCGGCGTGCCCATCGTCCGCGCCCCGAAGTCTTCGAGGCGGCCGGTCGTCCCGCGCAGACCGATACCGGTGTACCCACCGGCGCCGTAGGTCGAATCGGTGACGAAGCCGAGACGTGACCAACTCGAGCCGTCGTTGCGCCACGCCTCGATCGTCGTGCCCTTGGCACGCAGGAGCAGGGTGTCGCCGGCGGCGAGCTCCTGGTTGATCGTGAGACGTGTGACGAGAGTGCCGTTGTCCACCCGCTCGAGCAGGACCTGGTCGGTCCCCGCCTGCTGGATGGTTCGCAGCTCGTACCCGTCAGCGGCCGTCGAGCCGGGCTGTTGGATACGCACGTACAGACGAACCGAGTTCGCCGTGCCGGGAAGCGTTGCAATGCGTGCCCACGACTCGGAGTCGGGACCGTACTGAGCACTGTTACGCCATGCCGTGCACGTCGTCGACCTCGAGCAGGCCAACCAGTTGCTCGGGATGTAGAGACCGGTCTCGGCCGAGCCGATGACGCCGTTCGTCCAGCGGCCGGCATCCGAGAGCGGGTTCTCGTTCAGGCGGTCGAAGTTGTCGATCGTCGGCAGCGGCATGTCGGGAGGAACGAGGCCGGCCGGCGTCGCGGAGACCTCGCTCGAGAGCGGGCTCTCCCCGTAGACGTTCTCGGCGGACACCTTGTAGTAGTAGGTCACCCCGTTCGTCAGTCCCGAGTCGACGAACGTCGTCGAGGTGCCGGCGTTCGCGAAGAACGTCTCTGTTCCCGCGCTCGTCCCGCGATACACCTTGTAGTTGGTGATCGGCGAACCGCCGTCGAACGACGGCGTAGTCCAGGAGAGAGCTGCGTTACCGTCGCCGACTGTCGCAGCCAACGCGCTGGGCGACCCGGGAGGGTTCAGGCCGAGGCTCGCGCGCTCCGAAGTCTTCGAGGCGGCCGGTCGTCCCGCGCAGACCGATACCGGTGTACCCACCGGCGCCGTAGGTCGAATCGGTGACGAAGCCGAGACGTGACCAACTCGAGCCGTCGTTGCGCCACGCCTCGATCGTCGTGCCCTTGGCACGCAGGAGCAGGGTGTCGCCGGCGGCGAGCTCCTGGTTGATCGTGAGACGTGTGACGAGAGTGCCGTTGTCCACCCGCTCGAGCAGGACCTGGTCGGTCGCCGCCTGCTGGATGGTTCGCAGCTCGTACCCGTCAGCGGCCGTCGAGCCGGGCTGTTGGATACGCACGTACAGACGAACCGAGTTCGCCGTGCCGGGAAGCGTTGCAATGCGTGCCCACGACTCGGAGTCGGGACCGTACTGAGCACTGTTACGCCATGCCGTGCACGTCGTCGACCTCGAGCAGGCCAACCAGTTGTTCGGGATGTAGAGACCGGTCTCGGCCGAGCCGATGACGCCGTTCGTCCAGCGGCCGGCATCCGAGAGCGGGTTCTCGTTCAGGCGGTCGAAGTTGTCGATCGTCGGCAGCGGCATGTCGGGAGGAACGAGGCCGGCCGGCGTCGCGGAGACCTCGCTCGAGAGCGGGCTCTCGCCGTAGACGTTCTCGGCGGACACCTTGTAGTAGTAGGTCACCCCGTTCGTCAGTCCCGAGTCGACGAACGTCGTCGAGGTGCCGGCGTTCGCGAAGAACGTCTCTGTTCCCGCGCTCGTCCCGCGATACACCTTGTAGTTGGTGATCGGCGAACCGCCGTTGAACGGCGGACGCCGACCAGGACAGCGTCACGTTCCCTGCGCCGGACAGAGCGGAGAGGCCCGGAGGAGCGGAAGGCGGGCCATCGGTCGGAGGCGAACCGTCGACCGTAACGCCGAAGCGATTCAGCACGACGTCGATCGGCGTCGCGATGGTGAGTCCGTCACCGCCTGCGAAGAGCAACCCGACCGGCTGGTTGCCGCTCTGGCTCACGATGAGCGAGCCAGAGTCGCCGGGAGCACTGAAGGGTCCGGGCGAGATCGAGAACTGGCCCGCAAAGCGGGCCTGCTGCAAGCAGAAGTCGCCGAAGGCGATGTAGCACACGTCGACCGACACATCCGTGGTGGTCACGTTCCCGAGTTGAAGACCCGTTGTGCGTCCGTACTTCAGGACGGCCTGCCCGATGAACGCGGGCGTCGTCAGCGCGCTCGGAGCGCCGTAGCCGTCGGCCGGCGTCGCGACACCCATGTTCGCGGTCGACGTGAGGGCGATTGCCGCGTCCATCGTGTTCGTGCCGCCGTTGAAGTCGATGGTCTGGTAGGCGGCGAGCGTCGCGATGCGATCGGCCGGGATCGCTGCCCGCCGTCGACGTCGCCTGGCTGGATGATCGGGTCGCCGATGCTCGCGGTGTTCACGCCCGCGAGGACGTGATTGTTCGAGAGCACGTAGACGTTCGTCCCATCCGTGACGCGCGCTCCCATCGTTCCCGTGGCTACACCGCTGAGACCGCCCGAGACTCCGATCGGAACCGGCCTCGGGAAGCGGTCCGTCGGGAGGGAACGTGGCTGGATGAGGCCTGTCGTGATCGACTCGACCGGGACGTCGTCGAGCGTGGCCGGGAGATCTGGAACATCGTTCTTTTCCTTGAAGATCTCGATGACGGGCTTCCCCTGCTTGTTCAGGGCGACACCGATCCCGGCAACTCCGGGCTTGTCGAGCATCTCCTGGGCGTGCTTCTCCTTGGCCGCGATCGCCTTGTCGAGGCCGGGTGGGGATCCACCCGGTGGCCCCTGGCCCGCGGACGCAGCCACGAACGCGCCGGCGACGAGCGCGGTCAGCCAGAAAACGATCTGGGCCCTCCTGATCACCCCGGCCTCTCCTTCGAGACGCATCCCCTCGGCGCGCGCACTCTAGTACCGAGCAGCACGATTTACCAGGGTGAGCCGAATGCCCCTTCTAGATGAGCCCTCCCGGATAGCTCCACGGCCCGGGCTCGAGCCTGATCCCGCGCTTGCGGCAGAACTCCCGCACGGAGTCGAGGACGACGCCCCCGCTCCCGTGGACCCTGCGGCCGAGGAGGTCGATCACCGCGACCCCGTCCGGGACGTCGCCGCGAACGTCGAGCGCGAGGACGACAGCGGGGCCGTCGACGCCTCCGCGGTAGCTCGGCGTGAAGGAGATGCGCGTCCCCTCGACCTCGAAGCCGTCGTCCGCGATCGCGGACACGACATGGCCGCGCAAGGCGAGGAGCTCGTGCAGGTCGTCGACGAAGCGTCGGGCGAGGTCGCGCTGGCGGGCCTCGGAGAGCTTGTGGCTCGAGCTGCCCGTCGCCTTCGCGGGAACGCCGATCGCGAACGAGCCAGCGGGGATCTCGCCCACGACGTACGAGTTCGAGGCGACGATCGACTCCGCGCCCACACGGGCACCGGCGTACAGGACGGCGCCGAGACCGACCTGCGAGCGGTCCTCGAGGACGACCGGAGCGAAGCGGTTCTCGAACCCTTCGAGGATCGAGTGGCCGATGTTGTGCGTGACGATCAGCGAGCGCATGGTCAGGAAGACCTCGCGGCCGATGAGGACCGGCCGGCAGACGTTGACGAACACCTCGTCGCCGACGAACGCCAGGTCGCCGACGACGAGCGTCGCCCACGGGTCGCGGTGTCCGCCGCCGCCGAAGCGCACGGAGCGCCCGCCCCAGATTCCCGCCCCGAGGAACGCACGCCGGCAGCGCAGCTCCAGATCCGGAGCCGAACTGCGAGAGCGCGCCGATCGCCACGACCTCCTCGCCGACGACCGTCGCGCGCGGCCCGAGTTTCACGCCGTCCTCGACGACGACACGCGGAGCGACGACCAGCGACGCCTCGCCGAGGTCGACGCCCTCTCCGATCCGGGCACCCGCCTCGCGCAGCGCGGCGACCTTCTCGCCCGGCGAGAGCAGCCGGAACGCCTCGGGGTCGAAGGCTTCGAGGAACGCCGGGTCGAGCGCGCCGTCGGACTCGTCGAGCCCGAATGTGGCGGGGAGCGACACGCCGTCGGTCGAGACGCCTGCGAGGACGGAGCCGGCCGCAGGAGATGCCGAGGCCTTCCGTGCGGCGATCAGCTGCTCGACGTCCTTCTCGGTGATGAACCCGCGCTTGTCGATCTGTCCGAGGTCGACGCCGTGGAGCTCCGCGAGCTCGACTGCCTTCCGCGTCGCCTTGCGGTCGCCTGCAGGCTTCGGTGCGGGCTTCTCCTCGGCCTCCGTGTCGATGGCCGCGAGCTCGTCCGCGTTCTCGGCGACGTAGGCGATGGTCTTGCCGAGCTCGACCTCGACTTCCTCGCCGTAGAGCTGGACGATCGTTCCCGCGCCGGGCGCCTCGACCTCCACGGTCGCCTTCGTCGTCTCGACGACGCAGACGGGCTGACCCGCCGACACCTCGGAGCGATCCTCGACGAGCCACTCGGCGAGGAGGGCGTACTCCGTGTTCGCGTCCTCGCGGGTGAGGACGATCTCGAGCACTAGCCGGCGCCTTCGAGCGACATGACCGTCTCGACGACGTCCTCGACGCTCGGGAGCATCTCGTCCTCGAGTGGGCGCGCGGAGGGGATGATCCCGTCGCGCGCAGCGATCCGTCGGACGGGCGCACGCAGATCGCTCCACGCCGCCTCCTGGACGCGCGGCGGCGATCTCGGCGCCGAAGCCGCCTGTCAGCGTCCCCTCCTCCGCCGTCACGAGCGCGCCCGTGCGTGCGACCGAATCGAGGACGGCGTCGAGCTCCATCGGGACGAGCTGGGAGAGCGCGACCACCTCGCAGAAGACCTCGTGCTCGAGGACGAGCTCCGTGACGGCGTCCAGCACGATCGGGAGCATCCCGCCGTACGTGACGACCGTGGCCGAGCCCTCCGTGAAGTCGGTCGCGGAGAACGTGAGCGCCGGATAGGGGCCGTCCGACTCGCGTACCGCGAGCTCGCCGACGTGCCCGTCCTCGGGCCGCCGGATCGTGCGCCCGTAGAGCAGCTTGTTCTCGATGAAGAACACCGGCCGCTCGTCGTCGACCGCCGCCGTGAGCAGCGCGCCGACGTCGTGGCACTCGCTGGCCGCGACGACGACGATGTTCGGGATCCCGAGGAGGAGCTTCTCGAGCGACTGCGAGTGGGTCGGACCGTATCCACGGCGCGCACCCATGGGCGCGCGCACGACCAGCGGCACCGTCACCTGCTCGTCGTACATCTCGCGGAACTTCGAGATCCCGTTCACGACCTGGTCCAGACCCAGCGCGACGAAGTCGCCGAACATGATCTCGAGGATCGGCCGCTGACCCCGGAGCGCCATCCCGGCTGCCACACCGAAGAGCGAGGCCTCGCTGATCGGCGTGGTGAGCACGCGGTCCGGGTAGGCGTCGGAGAGCCCCGCGGTGACCTTGAACGCCCCGCCGTACGGGTCGAGGACGTCCTCGCCGAAGAGGACCACGTCGTCGCGCTCTCGGAAGATCCCGTGCAGCGCCTCGTTGAGGACCTGGGCGCCGCGCTTCCCCGACGCGACGCTGCTCATGCCGCCACGCCTGGAGTTGCAGCGGGTGCCGCGTCGGCCGCCTCGACCGTCTCGGCCAGCCGCTCCTCGCAGCGTTCCTCGATGGCTGCCCGCTCGTCGTCGGTAAGGCGGGCGCCGGCGACGAGCAGCGGGTCACGCGTACGGCGCTCGTCGATCTCGGCCGGGTCGCGCTGGTCGTCGGATTTCGAGTGCGGGCTGAAGCGATAGGTGTTGAGCACGAGGAAGTACGGCGCTCCCGTCTCGCGGATCCGGGCGACAGCACGAGCTGCGGCCTCGTCGATCAGCTCGACGTCCGTCGTGTCGAGCTCGTCGACCTCGACGCCGAAAGCGGCGCCCCGCGCCGCGATCGAGCCCGCGAGCTCGAGCCCGATCGGAGTCGACTGCGCGTAGTGGTTGTTCTCGACGACGAACAGCACGGGCAGCTGCCAGAGAGAGGCGATGTTGAGCGACTCGTAGGTGACGCCCTCGCCGAGCGTGCCGTCGCCGAGGAAGACCGTCGACACGGCGCCCGTTCCCTTCCGCTTCTCCGCGAGGCCGATCCCGGTCGCGACCGGGACGATGCTCCCGAGCACGCCGTTGGAGTAGAAGTTGCCCTTGCACAGGTGCTGGCTACCGCCCTTGCCGCCGCAGACCCCCGGCGCCTTCCCCATCACCTCGCAGAGGAGCCCGAACGCGTCGTCGGTGAAGGCGAGGTAGTGCCCGTGACAGCGATGGTTCGAGAAGATCGTGTCGACGTCGGGATCGAGGTGGTGGATCAGGCCGACGGCGTTCGCCTCCTGCCCGATGTACGTGTGCGTCGTCCCGACGAGCTTCCCGAGCGAGAAGAGGTCGAGGAGCGTCTCCTCGAAGCGGCGGATGAAGAACATCCGCTCGTAGAAAGTCGCGAGCTGGGTCACTAGAGATATCCGAGATCCGAGAGCCGCTTCGCGACGGTTGCCTCTTCCTCCTCCGTCAGCTCGTGCCGCTCGGCACTCTCGAGCTCGCGAAAGACGAGGTCGCGAAGCTCGTGCGGCACGTCCGCTGGCCGGCTGTGGAGCTCGCGGGGGTCGGTGTCGAGCCGGTACGCCTCCTCCTCGCCGCTCTCGACGTCGAGGACCAGCTTCCACGGCGGCACCCTCACCGCGAGCTTCGTCAGCGCCCCCATGTCGGTCCCGGCGATGACGGCCGGCCTGTCGCCGTCGACGGCGAGGAGCGACTCGCCGTCCGTCTCCCGGGCGGGCAGTCCGGCGAGCTCGAGGAGCGTCGGCATGAGGTCGACCGAGCGCACCTGCGACTCGACGACGGCCGGCTCGAGCCGTCCGGGCGCCGAAAGGATGAGCGGCACCTGGACGATCTCGTCGAAGAGCGCAGCCCCGTGCATGTGGTACACGCCCTGTACCTCGGACTTGTCGGCGAACCGCTCGCCCCACGACTCGCCGTGGTCGGAGAGGAAGGCGAACGTCGTCGACTCGCGCAGGCCGAGCGAGTACAGCTCGTCGAGGAACGAGGCGACGAGCACCTCCGACTGGCGCTCGACCGCCGTCCGGTAGCCCTCGCGCATCGCCTCGAGCGCCGCGGCCGAGTCGGACTGGATACCGGCGATCACCTCCTGCTTCGCGGCCAGCCAGTTCTTGCGGTCTGCGTGGACGATGTCGTACGGCATGTGCGTCGCCCAGTTGTGGACGTACAGAAGGAAGGGCTTCTCCCGGTTCGCGCGCAGGAACTCGAACGCGCCGTCGAGAGTCTCCGACGTGCCGAGGACGTTCGCCTCGGGCAAATCCTTGAAGAGGTAGTTCGTGTCGAAGACGAAGCTGCCGACCTCGTAGCCGTGAGCGGAGAACGCGCGGAAGATCGTCTCGACCGCCGGATCGAGGGTCGCGTCCCAGTGCAGGTACCCGTGGTGGTGGGCATGGATACCGGTCACGATCGAGGTCGTCGACGGCGCCGTCCACGGCGCCGACGAGATCGCCTGCGCGTAGCGCACACCGCCCGCGGCCAGCTCGTCGATCGTCCGCGTGTTCACGTAGCGGGCGCCGTAGCAGCCGACATGGTCGGTCCGCAATGCGTCGGAGACGTAGACGACGACGTTCACAGCGCGGCGGATTGTAGTGACGGTCTACGGTTGCGCCCGTGCGCAGGCGGGCACCTCTGTACGGGCTCTACGCCGCGGACACGATCTCGCTCTCAGGCAATGCCGTCGCGCAGATTGCGATCCCCTGGTTCGTCCTGACGACGACGGGGAGCGCGACCCTGACCGCGCTCGTCGTCTTCTTCAACTTCCTCCCGATCGTGCTCGCAGCCTTCTTCGGCGGCGTCGTCGTCGACCGGCTCGGGTTCCGTGCGTCGAGCATCGTCGCCGACCTTGCGAGCTCGGCGGCCGTCGCAGCCATCCCGCTGCTCGATGCAACCGTGGGGATCGAGATCTGGCAGCTCATGCTGCTCGTGTTCCTCGGCGCGTTGCTCGACGCCCCGGGCGCGACCGCGCGGGCAGCCCTCTTTCCGGACGTCGTCGAGCTCGCCGGCGTCCGAATGGAGCGCGCCTCCGGCATTCGCGCCGGCATCCAGCAAGGCGCGCAGCTCCTGGGCGCGCCACTCGGCGGCGTCCTCGTAGCCGGGTTCGGCGCGACGGCGGCGCTCTGGATCGACGCCGCGAGCTTCCTCGTCTCGGCCGGTCTCGTCCTCCTCCTCGTGCCGCGCCCGCACCGCGACAGCTCAGGCGAGGCGCACGGTCGCTTTCTCGCAGAGCTCGCCGACGGACTCCGATTCATCTGGCGCAGGCCGCTTGTCCGTGCCGTCGTCGCCATGGTCCTGCTGACCAATCTCATCGAGGCGCCGCTGTCGGTCGTGCTCGCCGTCTTCGCGCGCGAGGAGTACGGCAGCGCAGCGGACTTCGGCCTCCTCGTCGGCGTCCTCGGCGGCGCAGCCCTGGCCGGCGCTCTCGGATACAGCGCGGTCGGGCACCGGCTGCCACGCCGGAAGACGTTCCTCGTGTGCTTCTCCCTCGTGCCGATCGCCTACCTCGTCCTCGCCGCCCAGCCCTCGCTCCCCGTCGCGCTCCTGGCGTTGGCGCTGTCCGGGCTCGCCGCCGGCCCGATCAACCCGCTCCTCTTCACCGTCCAGACCGAGATCGTCCCGGCCGATCTCCGCGGACGCGTCTTCGGCGCGATTCGAGCCGGCGCCTGGGCCTCGATCCCACTCGGGATCCTCCTCGGCGGAGTCGCGGTCGCCGCGATCGGCGCGCCCGCGACGTTCCTCGCGATGGGCGTCCTATTGGCCGCGGTCGTCGGGTACGGATTCCTCAACCCGACGTTCCACGAGATGGACTCGCAGTCTTCAGCGAGGAGCGACGGCGGGGAGCAAGCTCCGTCCGCGTAGGCCGGCCGGCTCGTCGATCCCGAGGATCTCGAGCACCGTCGGCGCGATGTCGAGGAGGTGCGCATCGGCGCGCCCGCTTGCGTCGATGCCCGGCCCGGCCACGACGTAGAGCCCGTCCTGCGCATGGTTCGCGTCGTCGGGCCCGGTGTCGTTCTCGAGCGTTTGCACGCCCTCGTCTCCGCCGATCGTCCCGACCGAGCGCCAGTAGAGGTCACCGAAGACGACGATGAGGTCCGGGGCGACCCCCTTCGGCTCGCCGTAGAGCTGCTCGGGCTTGTAGACCGCAGTCGGGATCGGATTGCCCGCGTCGTCCGGGATCTCCGCGATCCGTCGGGCGAGGTCGTCGCGGACTGCCTCGTAGTCCTCCGGCGCGATCGTCCCCTCCGGCTCGCGACCGGCGACGTTCAGGAACACCCGCGCGTAGTAGCCGCCTTCTCCCCACGCCGTCGTCTTCGACCAGTCGACGCCGACGTCCCTGAGTGAGGAGACGCCGTTCGGCTCGGCGAGCGTCGCGAGCAACCCCTCGCGGCGGAGCCATTCGTTGATCCGGATCCCGCCGTCGAGCCTCTTGGCGCCGTGATCCGAGAGGACGAAGACGACCGTCTCCTCGTCCGCATGCTCGAGGAGCTTTCCGAGCAGGCCGTCGACGTGGCGGTGGTAGTCGAGGATCGCGGTCTCGTAGGCGTTTCCGGGCTCGTGCTTGCGGTGCTCGGGGTCCATGTACTTCCAGAACCCGTGATGCATGCGGTCGGGGCCCATCTCGACCATCGCGAACAGGGACCACGGCTTCGTCGAGAGCAGGTGCTCCGCGAGTGCGAACCGCCGGTCCGTCATCTCGTACACCTGGCGGAGGAGGTACTCCTTGTCGTCCGTCCGGAAGTCCTTCGTGTCGAAGAGGTACTCGCCGACGACCTCCTCGATCTCGTCCTTCAGCGCCGCCGGATACGTGTACTTCGAGTCGACCGAGGGTGTCAGGAAGCACCCGACCATCACGCCGTTCAGCGGCTTCGGCGGGTAGCACCCGGGCACCGAGAGAACGATCGAGGAACCGCCGGCACGCGTCACGTAGTCCCACAGCCGGGGCTCCTTGATGGCCGTCGACATCGCGATGAACCCGCCGTCGTACGTGTGGTCGGAGCGGTTGCGAAACCCGTAGACGCCGAGGTCTCCCGGCGTCTTCGACGACATCATGCAGGACCACGCGGGCACGGTGATCGGCGGGATGACGGAGGTCAGCCGACCGAACGTCCCCCGCTCCATGAGCCCCGAGATCGTCGGTAGCTCGTCACGCCAACGCTCGAGGACGAGCGAAGGCTCCGCGCAGTCGAGCCCGACGATCATGACCTTCCGCGGCACGCGGCAACGATAGCCGCGGCGCCCGCGAGGACCATCCGGAGCCGCCGGGTGCCGGGCAAGCTTCAATTCCGAGGATGAGCGCGAGCGCCGAGACGGCCGCCGAGACCGTCGTGATGAAGTTCGGAGGCTCGTCGGTCGCCGACCCGCAGAAGATCAAGGACGTCGCGGCGAGGCTCGTGGAGGCGCGCGAGCGCGGCGTCCGCGTGGTCGCGACGGTCTCGGCGATGGGCGACACGACCGACGGCTTGCTCGCCCTGGCGCACGACGTCTCCCCGGAACCGCACCCACGCGAGCTCGACATGCTGCTCTCGACCGGCGAGCGCATCGCCTGCGCGCTCGTCGCGATGGCGGTACACGATCTCGGCTACGAGGCCGTGTCGTTCACCGGCTCGCAGGCCGGGATCATCACCGACCCGGTTCACACGAAGGCGAAGATCCGCGAGATCACGCCGGTCCGCGTCGTGGAGGCGCTCGACCGCGGGCGGATCGTCCTCGTCGCCGGTTACCAGGGGTTCTCGCGCGACACGATGGACGTCACGACCCTGGGCCGCGGCGGAACGGACGCCACCGCGGTGGCGCTCGCCGCCGCGTTGGGAGCATCGTGCGAGATCTACTCGGACGTCCTCGGTGTGTTCACGGCCGACCCGCGCATCGTCCCGAACGCACGCAAGCTCGACCGCGTCTCGTACGAGGAGATGCTCGAGATGGCCTCGTCGGGCGCCAAGGTGCTCATGCTTCGCGCGGTCGAGCTGGCTCGCGGGCAGGGTGTGCGGATCCACACCCGCTCGACGTTCTCGACCGAGGCGGGGACGTGGATCGAGGACGGTGCGGCACTCGAGCAGCCGATCGTGTCTGCGGTGACGCATTCGGAGGACGAGGTCGTCTTCGACGTCACCGGCCTGCCCGACGAGCCCGGCGTCGCCGCAGCGATCTTCGACGCGGTCGCGACGGAGCACGTCAACGTCGACACCATCCTCCAGAACGTCGCGCACGGCCTCGCAGCGCTCTCGTTCTCGGTCCCGAGGGACGACGTGCCCGCGACGCGACGGGCGCTGGCGCGCGCCGAGGAGGCGGTCGGCACGCTCCAGGCGACCGAGATCACCGACCTCGGAAAGGTGTCGCTCGTCGGTGCAGGGATGCGGTCGCACCCCGGCGTCGCGTCGAGGATGTTCCGAACGCTCGCGGACGAAGGCGTAAACCTCAGGCTCATCTCGACCTCGCCGATCAAGGTGTCGTGCCTCATCCCCCGGGCCGACGTCGAGCGTGCGGTTCGCACGCTGCACGAGGCGTTCTCACTCGGCGAGGAGTAGGTTCCGGACGCGTCAGATGAGCGTCCAGAGCGACCCCACCGAGGCCTCCGCGCCGGCTCGCAAGCAGGGTCGCGGTCGCACCGCCAGCGTCTGGATCCTGCTCGCGGTCGCCGGCCTCCTGCTGCTCCTCTCGTCGTTCGCGATCTGGATCAACCGGGTCGCCCTGAACACGGGCGTCTTCACGGACACGTCGAGCTCGCTCCTCGACGACCCCGCGATACGCACCGCCGTGGCGAACCGCGCCGTCGACGAGCTCTTCGCGAACGTCGACGTCCAAGCCGAGGTGGAGAAGCAGCTGCCCGCCGACTACCAGGGCCTCGCAGGCGCCGCGACCGCCGGGCTGCGCCAGGCGTCGTACCAGATCGTCAACCGCGCGCTCGAGCAACCGACCTTCCAGCAACTCTTCAGGGTGACGCTCGAGGAGACGCACAAGACGCTCGTGGAGGTACTCGCTGGCGGCGGCAATCGCGTCTCGACGTCGAACGGCGAGGTGACGCTCGACCTGCGCGCGATCATCGAGGAGGCCGCCGACCGAATCGGGATCGGCAGCCAGGTCGCCGACAAGATCCCGGCCGACGCCGGTCGGATCGTCATCCTGCGGGCGGACGAGCTCGACACCGCACAGAACGCGTTCGAGCTCCTGAAGACGCTCGCCTGGTTCCTTCCGCTGCTGGCGCTCGCTGCGTTCGGGATGGCCGTGTGGCTCGCCAGCGACCGCCGCCGCGCGATACGCGGCACGGGCTGGGTCCTCGTGGTCGTCGGCATCCTCGGATTGCTGGCCGCAAAACTCACGCGGAACTACGTCGTCGACTCGCTGGTGGCGCGCGACGACGACCGGCAGGCAGCGAACAACGCCTGGAACATCCTCACGGAGCTCATGCGCGGCTCGTTCCGACTGATGATCGTCGTCGGGCTCCTCTTCGTCGTCGCTGCCTGGCTCGCAGGCCCGGGCCGACGAGCGGTCACAGCTCGTCGCTGGGTCGCGCCCGGACTGCAGAACCGCGTCTGGGCGTACATCGTGCTCGTGGTCGTCGTGCTGTTCCTGCTCTTCAGCGCCCAGGTCGTGGACTTCACGCGATTCCTCGTCGTGCTCCTCCTCGCCGCGCTCGGCGCGTCCTGGATCGAGCTCGCGCGACGACAGACGCTCGCGGAGTTCCCGGACGCGGCGGGCTCGACGCTCGTCGCGGACACGCGCGCGCGGATGACGAGCTGGTGGGAGTCGTGGCGCGCTGCACCCGAGGTGGGGGGGCGCGCCGGCGGCCGTGGCCGCGCCGGCAGCCGCGGTCGACGTGACCTCCCGGCTCGCCTCGCTCGCCGATCTCCATGCGAAGGGAGCCCTCACCGACGACGAGTTCGCCGCCGCCAAGGCGCAGGTCCTCGCCGGCAACTGAGGCAGGCTCGCCGCCCTACGCGCCGAACATCCCGGGGTGAACTCGGACCTCGCGCAGGCACTCGTCGCAGCGGCGATCTGGGTCGTCGTACTCGTCGCGGTTCGCACGTCGCTGCGGCATGTCTTCGATCGCTACGAGCGGCGGCTCGCGGAACGCGACCCGGCCGTCGCAGCCCGCAGGCGGACGACGTTCAGCTTTCTCCTCCGTGTCGCGATCGCGCTCGTCGGGCTCGTCGGCGCGTGGAGCGTGCTCTCGGCGTTTGACGCGACCCAGCAGATCGCGAGCGCGTTCCTCGCCTCGAGCGCCGTCCTCGCGGTCATCGCCGGTCTCGCTCTCACGACGCCCCTCGGCAACCTCGGCTCGGGGGTCATGCTCGCCTTCACGCAGCCGGTTCGACTCGGCGACCGGGTCACCGTCGACGACTACACCGGCATCGTGGACGACATCTCGCTGAGCTACACGGCGCTGACGACCGACGAGGGGCGGCGGATCTTCGTCCCGAACTCGCGCATGGTCTCGACGACGATCGTCAACCGCTCCGTCGACGACCCGCGGCGCCTCGTGACCGTCGAGCTGCCCGTCCGGATCACCGCGCGCCTCGAAGACGCGCGCCGCGTGGTCATGGAGGCGGCAGCCGACGCGCCGCAGGGCGAGAGCCTCGCGATCTACGTCCAGGTCGGCACCCTGACCGAGACGACGGCGTGGCTCAACGTCGTCGCGTACGCGCCGTTCGGCGCCGACGTGTCGCAGGTGGCGAGCGAGATCCGCGAGAAGGCCGTGTCCGCGCTCGGCGCGGCGGAGCTGCTTCCGACCTAGAAGTCCGTTCCGTCGCCGACGCGGAGCACGCGCAGCTCGACGTCGGGCGCGTGCTCGGCCATCGCCGCCGCGAACTGGGCAGGCGGGAGATCGACGAACGCGGGCTTTCCGGCCAGTCCCAGGTGGATGGGGAAGTACGTGCCCCAGTGGATCGGGACGACCGTGTGCGGTCGGATGAGCGCGACTGCCTGGGCCGCGCGCTCGGGATCGAGGTGGCCGCCCCCGAGACCCGGCCCCCACCCCCAGATCGGGATCAACCCGATGTCGACGGGGCCGATCTCGGACATGCCGTCGAAGAGATCGGTGTCGCCGGCGAAGTAGATCGACTTCGAGCCCGAAACGACATACCCGACCGGATCGGCGGACGCGCCGAACGGCGCTCGGCTGCGGTCGTGCTCCGCTGGGACCGCGCGGATCTGCAGGTCGCCGATCGCGAGCGTCTCGCCCTGCTCGACCTCGATCACCGACTCGAATCGCCGCTTGCGCAAGAGCCCCCCGAGACCGCGTGGGACGACGACGGGGAGCTTCTTCCCGAGCCGGTCGAGCGACGGCAGGTCGAGGTGGTCGTAGTGGCCGTGCGAGATGAGGATCGCATCCACGCCCCGCAGCGCCCGCGCCGAGACACCGCTCGCCCGCCGGAGGTGGGCGACGCGGTTGCGAAGCAGTGGATCGGTCAGCAGCCGGACGCCGTCGAGATCGACGACGACCGTCGCGTGCCCTACGTATTCGATTCGCGCCAAGCGCGAAACGCTAGACGCAGTCTCTGAGCCCCTGCGCCTCCGGGAAGCGATTCGAGCTTTTTCAGCGTGTTGTTCTCGATCTGGCGAATGCGCTCGCGCGTGACGCCGAATGCCTGCCCGACCTCCTCGAGCGTGCACGGCTGCGAGCCGTCGAGCCCGTACCGAAGCTCGATCACACGCCGCTCGCGGTCGGGAAGCGCGGCCAGCGCGAGCTCGACGTCCTCCCGCCGCAAGGAGAGGGACGTCGTGTCGAAGGGCGACTCGGCCGCGTCGTCCGGGACGAAGTCGCCGAGCGAGGAGTCCTCCTCCTCGCCGATCGGCTTCTCGAGCGAGATCGGGAGCTGCGACATCCTGAGGATCTCGCGGACCTCGTCGACGTCGATCTCGAGCTCCTCGGCGATCTCCTCCGGCAGCGGCTCGCGGCCGAGGCGCTGGACGAGCTGGCGCTCGATATGGACGACCTTGTTCAGCTTCTCGACCATGTGCACCGGGATCCGGATCGTGCGTGCCTTGTCGGCAATCGCGCGCGTCACCGCCTGTCTGATCCACCAGGTCGCGTACGTCGAGAACTTGAAGCCGCGACGGTAGTCGAACTTCTCGACCGCGCGGATGAGCCCCAGCGACCCTTCCTGGATGAGGTCGAGGAACGACAGGCCGCGACCGAGGTATCCCTTTGCGATCGAGACCACGAGGCGCAGGTTCGCCTCGATCATGTGCTGCTTCGCCGACATGTCGCCGCGCTCGATCAGCTTCGCGAGCGAGACCTCCTGGTCGGCGGTCAGGAGCGGCACCTTCCCGATCTCGCGCAGGTACAGCCGCAGCGAGTCGAGCGACGGCTCGACGGACAGATCGAGCTTCGGCTCGGCCTTCTCCTCCTCGACGGGGACCACCGGCTCCACGTGCGGGAAGTCCTTGTGCTCGGTCCCCTCGTGGAGCTCGATCGAGTGGTCGATCAGGTACGCGTAGAAGTCCTCGACCTGCTCCTTCGTGAGCTCGACTTCGTCGAGCCCGGCGACGATCTCGTCGTAGGTGAGGAACCCCTTCTCGAGCCCCTGCTCGACCAGGCGCTGAAGCTCCTCGACCTCGGGGAGGGCGATATCCACGGACAGCATCGGCTGGCTTTCTCCTCTCGCGCTCGAACGGGTACTGGCCTTTCCGCACTGCACTGAGCCGGCCCGCCTGCCGCCCCGGCTCCACCACCAAAGCGCGCGGATACTAGTCCGGAAAAGACGATTGTGGAAGAGGACCACTGTGTTAACGCGCGGTGACTAGGCGGTGACCCTGAGCGCCCCGACCACCTCGCCCCGCGAGTTCGGCAGCGGAGCGTCTGCCAACCCGCCGGACTCGAGCCCGAGCTGAAGGAGAAACGCCGCGAGCGCCGGCCCGAGCGGGCGCTGCGCCCCGTCCTCGACCTTGAGCGCGATGCCGAGCCCGTCGCGGGCAGCGCACAGCAGCCCTTCCGCCCCACCTTTCGACACCCAGCCGCCGCCGAGGCGCATGAGCTCCGTGTCGGGCGCGCCGTCGCCGCGCACGAGCTCCGGCCGCGCGCGCATCGCGCCCGCCACGCGCGATCCGCCGTCGAGTCGGTCGAGCCGTGCGAACGCACTGGCCATGCGCTCGAGAGTGAAGCCGTAGGTGACGACGCCGCAGCCGTCGACGGCCGTCGGAACGGACGCAACCTCGACCTCCGCTGCCGCTGCGACCTCGGCCATCAGCTCCTGCTGACACGGGTGCGACGCGAGCCGGTAGCCCTCGCTCGGCCAGCCGCGCTCGCGGCACAGGAGCAGCATCGCCGCGTGCTTCCCCGAGCAGTTGTGCTCGATCCGCGTCGGCTCCGGGCCGCATTCGAGGTCGTCCTCGGTCGCGTTCGCCCTCCGGAGCAAGCTTCGCACGGGCTCGAGCTGATCCGGGCGATGGAGGTGCGAGGCGGATGCGATCGCGATCTCCGCGTCGTCGAGATCCGGTCGTGCCCGGACGATCGGCAGCGCCTGGAGCGGTTTCGCGGAGCTGCGGAAGAGCGTGAAGAACGACGGATCCCCCGCCGACGCGACCACCTCCCCGTCCGAGACCGCGACGGCGTGCACGCGATGGCGCGCCTCGACGACGTCGCCCCGCAGCACGTCGACCGCGATCGGCTCCACCCGAGCAGCCTACGAAAGGGTGAGTTTGAGTCGGGGGCGGAGGGGTACATGACCATCGCCGTCCGAATCGAAGGAGGGGGTTACTTCATGTCCCGACGAAGGACACGATCATTGCCGCTCGCGCTCGTTGCGTTGGCCGCAGCAGCCATCGCGCTCGCACTTCCGGCGGCCGCAACATCGGCTCCACCCGGCTGTGCGAACCGTACGAACACGACGTACCAGACCCTGTTGCAGTGCGTGACGCTCGAGGGCGTGCGTGCCCATCAGGCGGCCTTCCAGGAGATCGCAAACGACAACGACGACCTCGTCGGTGCGGGCACCCGTGCCGCAGGCACGTCCGGGTACACCGGCAGCGTCGAGTACGTCCAGGAGCTGCTCGAGGATGCCGGTTACGACGTCACGCTCGACGAGTTCCCGTACACGTTCGTCGGGGCAACGCTGAGGCAGAACGCACCCGTCGTCGCTGCGTACGCGACCGGCGCATTCACCGGCAGCGGTGCCGGCAACGTCACAGGACCGGTCATCCCAGTCGACATCAACCTCGTACCACCACGAGCGAACACCAGCGGCTGCGACGGAGCCTTCACGGAGGCGGCCGTGGGCGCTCCCATCGTTCCTGACCCGGGCGGCCCGGATGACTTCGCCGCCTTCGCCGCCGACAGCATCGCGCTGATCCAGCGCGGAGGTTGCAGCTTTGCTCTCAAGGCAACCAATGCCCAGGCTGCAGGCGCCTCGGCGCTCATCATCTTCAACCAGGGGAAC
The DNA here is from genome assembly GCA_963736935.1 of uncultured Gaiellaceae bacterium. Taxonomy (GTDB): domain Bacteria; phylum Actinomycetota; class Thermoleophilia; order Gaiellales; family Gaiellaceae; genus GMQP-bins7. The sequence continues at coordinate 49,882 of CAVTQX010000005.1, forward strand.
ACGCCCGAGCGGGAACCGCTGATCATCGGCACGCTCGCGCCGTTCGTCGCTTCGATCCCGGTGGTTGGCGCGAGCTTCGCGGACGGCGTAGCGCTTGCGCAGGCCGGCTCCAATGCGACCGTGATCGTCGTCCAGGAGTCGCGACCGCAGGTCAACGTCATCGCCGAGAAGACTGGCGTGAACGACGACAACGTCGTGATGGCCGGAGCGCATCTCGACTCCGTGCTGCAGGGCCCGGGGATCAACGACAACGGGTCGGGCTCCGCGGCACTCCTCGAGACGGCCTTGATGATGGCCAAGGTGCAGCCTCAGAACACGATTCGCTTCGCGTGGTGGGGCGCTGAGGAGGGTGGCCTGCTCGGCTCCGAGGCCTACGTCGAGGGCCTCTCTCAGGAGGAGCAGGACCGCATCGCCCTGTACCTGAACTACGACATGGTCGGCTCGCCGAACTACGTCTACTTCGTCTACGACGGCGACAACTCCGACGGTGTCGGAGCGCCCGCCGGTCCGACCGGCTCGGCCGCCATCGAGGACGTGTACGAGGCGTACTACACGGCCCGCGGCATCCCGTACAAGGGCACCGACTTCGACGGTCGGTCCGACTACGGTCCGTTCATCGCCACGGGCGTCGACATCCCGTCGGGTGGTCTGTTCACCGGGGCCGAGGGCCTCAAGACGGCGCAGGAGGCGTCCCTGTGGGGAGGCACTGCGGGTGCGCCGTACGACCCGTGCTACCACGCCGCCTGCGACACATTCGTCGGCACGGGCAGCGGCCCGGGCAGTACCGCACCTGGAAGAGGGCCCATCGCGCTGGAAGTCAACAGCGACCTCATCGCATACGCACAGCTCACGTTCGCGTTCTCGACCGAGACCGTGAACGGCGTGCCTGGCAAGCCGGTCCCCGGCTCGTCGGCTCCGTAACGCGCGCGCAAACGGTGGGGTCAGGCTCGAGCCTGACCCCACCATCTTCCTTGCGAACATACGGGAATTCCCGTATGTTCCGCGATCATCGACCGTTACCCCGACTACGACCTCGACGACGTGCTCGTCGTCGAGGACCCGAAGCAGCTCCGCGCGCTTGGTGACGCATCCCGCGCACGCATCGTGATGATGCTGCGCGAGCGGGCAGCGAGCACGAGCGAGCTCGCCGCGGTCCTCGAATCCCCGAAGGGGACCGTCGGGCACCACATCAAGGTCCTCGAGACCGCGGGCCTCATCCGTGTCGTCCGCACGCGCAAGGTGCGTGCCCTGACGGAGAAGTACTACGGCCGCGTCGCCCGGCTCTTCGTCCTCAAGGGCGACGAATCGATGCCCGACGAGCTGCGCGGCGGCGTGCTCGCGGCAACGATGCTGCGGCAGGCGGCCGACGAGCTCATCGCCGGCGGCGATCGCGACGGGAACGACACGTCGGCGCTGATCCACGTCCGACTTACGCCCGAGCAGCGGCGCCGGTTCGAGCGGCGGATGAACCGCCTCGTGGCCGACCTCCAGCGCGCGGACGACCCGGAAGGCGCGAGCCACGCGCTCGGCTACGCGTTGTTCCGAGCCCCCACCCCGCTCCCCCCACCCCCCGTCGACCATGCGTAGCCTCTGGCCGCAGGGTGGCCTCTGGCGTCACGGCGACTTCCTGCGCCTGTGGACCGGCGAGACCATCAGCCAGTTCGGCTCGCAGATCTCTCAGCTGGCGATCCCGTTCACGGCGATCCTCGTGCTCGACGCATCCGCGTTCGAAGTCGCGGCGCTGACGACCGTCGAGTTCCTCCCGTTCATCATCTTCACGCTCCCGGCAGGCGTGTGGGTCGACCGCATGCGTCGGAAGCGAATCCTCGTCGCCGGGGACGTCGGCCGCGCGGTGCTCCTCGGCTCGATCCCGATCGCGTACGTCTTCGACGCGCTCACGCTCGGGCAGCTCTACGTCGTCGGCTTCCTCGTGGGCATCTGCACCGTCTTCTTCGACGTCGCCTACCAGTCGTACCTGCCGTCGCTCGTCGAGCGGAATCAGATCATCGAGGGCAACTCGAAGCTCGAGATCACGCGCAGCGCAGCGCAGATCGGCGGACCGGGCTTCGCGGGCATCCTGATCCAGGTCTTCACGGCGCCCTATGCGGTACTCATCGACGCGGTCAGCTTCGTTGCATCCGGCCTCTTCATCTTCCGGATCCGCGTCGTCGAGGAGGCCCCGCAGCAGGTCGAACGCGCAGACGGCACGAAGCCGAGCATGTGGACCGAGCTCAAGGAGGGTCTCCACTTCGTGCTGTCGAACCCGAACCTGCGAGCCCAGGCAGGGTGCACGTCGACGTCGAACTTCTTCTCGAGCCTCGGCTTCTCGATCATCCTCGTGTACGCGGTCCGGGAGCTCGACCTCTCCGCAGGGCTCATCGGGTTCATCTTCTCCCTCGGTGCACTCGGCGGCCTGCTCGCCGCGGTCTCTGCGACGCGCATCTCCTCGCGCTTCGGCATCGGGCCGACGACGATCGTGATGGCGGCGCTCTTCGGGCCGACCATGCTGCTCTACGCGGTGGCGCCAGCCGGAAACGCTGCCGTGCCGCTGCTCGTGACCGCGCAGCTCATCTTCGGGTTCACGATGGTCGTCTACAACATCGTGCAGGTGAGCTACCGGCAGGCGATCTGCCCTCCCCGGATGCAGGGCCGCATGAACTCGGTGATGCGATTCATCGTCTGGGGGACGATCCCGCTCGGCACGTTGGCGGGTGGTGCACTCGCCTCGTGGATCGGGTTACGCGAGACGATCGTCATCGGAGCGATCGGCGGCGGGCTGGCCGTTCTCTGGATCGTCTTCTCGCCGCAGCGCCACCTCCGGGACATGCCCGAGCCGGTGGACGACGAGATCACGACCGAGACAGGGCTGGAGGAAGCGGTACCGTCACTGAGTGCCTGAGCTACCGGAGGTCGAGGCCTGGGTGCGGGAGCTCGACCCGCTCGTGTCGCGCTCGCCGATCGAGAAGGCGGGGCCGGCACACGTCGCGACCCTGAAGACGTTCGCGCCGCCGCTGGCGGCGCTCGACGGGCGACGCCTCGAAGGATCGCGCCGGTGGGGCAAGAACCTCCTCTTCCCCGTCGAGGGCGAGGACGAGCTGGTCGTCCGCGTCCACCTGATGAGCGCGGGTCGGCTTCGCCACCTCGAGCCCGGGGCGAAGGGACCGAAGACCCCCATGTTCCGCGTCCGCTTCGTCGACGGCGGTGAGCTCGTCCTCACGGAGGCAGGGAAGAAGAAGCGGGCGGGCGTATGGCTCGTCACCGAGGAGCAACTCGAGCAGGATCTGGCGCACCTCGGCCCTGACGCCCTCACGCTCGGGGCGGCGACCCTCGGCGCGATCCTGCGCGCCGAGCGCCGGCAGCTGCATCCCCTCCTCCGCGACCAGCGCGCGATCGCGGGGATCGGACGCGCGCACGCGAACGAGATCCTCCTCCGCGCGCGCCTCTCGCCCTTCAAGGCCTCGACGGACCTCTCGGACGAGGAGGTCGAGCTGCTCGCGGTCGCCATGCACGACGACCTCGCGCGCGCCCTCGAGCTCCGCGAGCAGGGGAAGGGCGACTCCGTCGTCTACCTCGTCCACAACCGCCTCGGGGAGCCGTGCCCGCAGTGCGGAACGCCAATTGCGCGCGTCGACTTCGAGGAGCACACGATCTACTACTGCCCCAGCTGCCAGACGGGCGGCCGTCTGCTCAAGGACCGACGGCTCTCGAGGCTGCTGAGATAGGGCAGCGCGTTGCTACGGTGGCGGCCTTGACCGACGTCAGGCTCGACGAAGACCTTCAGGCTTCGGCTCCGGAGATTGCGCTCGCACTCTCCCGTGCGGGCGTCACGGGCGTCCAGAAAGCCGTGCGCATCCGACGCGGGAACGCCTCGACGGTCATGGCCGCGGTGATCGACTGCACCGTCGACCTGGCCGCGGACCAGAAGGGCGTGCACATGTCCCGGTTCCCCGAGCTCTTCGAGGAGGCGATCGAGATCGTCGTCGACCGGGAGGCGATGCTCGTCGAGGTGCTCGCAGAGCACATCGCGAGCAACGTCGTCGAGCGACAGGGCGCGCTCAAAGCCGAGGTGTGGATCCGCGCCCAGTGGCCGATCCACCGGCGCACGCCGGTGACGGGCCTCGCGACCCAGGAGATGGTGACGCTGTGCGGGATCGCCGCCGCATCGGAATCCGGGACTCGCCGAGCGGTCGGCGTCGAGGCGACGGGCATCAACGCGTGCCCCTGCGCGCAGGGCCTCGTGCGCAGCCATGCGTCCGAGCGCCTCCTCGACGCAGGCTTCGACTCGGACGACATCGAGCGCATCCTCGAGCTCGTCCCGATCGCGACCCACAACCAGCGCGGCCGTCAGACCCTCTTCGTCGGAACGGAGCAGGATCTCGATGCCGAGGTGCTCGTCGACGTCGCCGAGCGCTCGATGAGCGCGCCGATCTACGACCTTCTGAAGCGGCCCGACGAGCTGTTCGTCGTGGAGCATGCGCACCTCCAGCCGAGATTCGTCGAGGACTCGGTGCGCCACGCAGTACGCGATGCGCTCGCCACGCTCCCGCAGCTCGACGACGACGACTTTCTCCTCTCGAAGCAGGTCAACTTCGAGACCATCCACGTGCACGACGTCGTCGCGGAGCGATTCGGCACCGTGGGTGAGCTCCGGAGCGAGCTCGCCACGGGCATGCCGAGCCCGCAGCAGACGACGCTCGCAGCCTGGCTCAGCCGCTAGCGCGTCGCGGGCGCCGAAGCTCGAACCGGTGCTCGGTTCCGGCGGCGAGCCGCCGGATGTTCTGGTGGTGCATCGCGATCACGGCGATCGCGCCGGCGACGCCGAACAGGACGATCGGCCACGGATAGTCGAGCACGATCACGAGCACGCCGAGCGCGACCGCGGTCGCCATCGTCGCCACCGACGCAAAGCGCGTGAGCGCGAAGACGACGAGCCAGAGCGCGACGCCGAGCACCGCAGCGAGCGGGGCGAGCGCGAACGTGGCGCCGCCGGCGGTCGCGGCCATCTTGCCGCCCTTCTGGAAGCCCAGGAACACAGGGCGGGCATGACCGAGCATCGCCGCCGCGGCCGCGAGAACGCCGATCAGCGCTCCCCCGATCCAGAGTCCGAGGGAGGCCGCGACGAACCCCTTCGCCAGGTCGAGCAGCGCGACCGGGACCCCGAGCGAGCGACCGTAGACGCGAAAGACGTTCGACGCGCCGACGTTTCCGCTGCCCTTCGACCTTATGTCCTCGCCGCGCACGAGCCGCGGCACCCAGTAGCCGAACGGCAGCGACCCGAGCAGATACCCGCCGAGAATGGCGAGCGCGTCGCCCACGATCTATGCGGCAGGAATCCGGTAGCCCTCGACCCAGCCGTTCACGACGCCCCAGTCGAGGTTCTGCAGGAAGGCCTCGATGTACGCCGCGCGATCGGTCTGGTAGTCGAGGAAGTACGCGTGCTCGTAGACGTCGAGTGCGACGAGCGGTGTGGCGTTCCACACGGGGAACGTGTTCTGGGCGTCACCGACGTAGTTGAAGAGCCGACCCTCGTCCCAGTCGAAGGCCGTCCAAGCCCACCCGCGCCCGGCCATCCCGGTCGCACGCAGGTCGGCGCGCCACGAGTCCGCCGAGCCGAAGTCGCGCTCGATGAGCGCTCCGATCGCGCCGTCCGGATCGCCGCCCGCGCCACCGAGGTGCTCGAAGTAGAGCTCGTGGTTCTTGATCCCGCCGACTGCGAACGTCAGATCCACCTTCAGCGACCTGACCTCCGAGTACACCTGGTTGGCTGAGCCGAGGTCGACGGTCGCGAGCCGCCCGAGGATCTCGTTTCGCTTCGCGACGTAGCCCTGGTACAGCCGATAGTGCGCCTCGATCGTCGTGCGGGAGATGCCGTCGAGCTCGAGGAGCGCCGGCTTCAGCTCGCGGGGCCTGATCTCGACGAAGTTGGACATCGTTTCCTCCAAGCGCAGGGCGGGAACGCGCGGAGCATATCCTTGGCCCGACCAGATCCGTATCGAGAGGAGAGCAGGCATGCCGTTCAGCGTCCCCGACCTCAGCTACGCGTTCGACGCGCTCGAACCACACATCGACGCGCGGACGATGGAGATCCACCACGACAAGCACCACGCGGCCTATGTGACGAACCTCAACGCCGCACTCGAGGGCACTCCGGCTGCCGAGCAGTCGCTCGAGACGATCCTGACCAGCCTCGACTCGATCCCCGAGGACAAACGCATGGCGGTGCGCAACAACGGCGGCGGCCATGCGAACCACACGCTCTTCTGGGAGATCATGGGGCCCGACGGCGGAGGTGATCCCTCGGGCGATCTCGGCGACGCGATCGCGGGCGCGTTCGGCGGTGTGGCGGAGCTCAAGGCGGCCGTCAACGACGCCGGCGTCAAGCGGTTCGGCTCCGGCTGGACGTGGCTCATCTGGGACGGCACCGGTCTGGCGGTGAAGTCCACGCCCAACCAGGACACGCCGGTGATGGACGGCGACGCGCCGCTCCTCGGCATCGACGTCTGGGAGCACGCCTACTACCTCAACTACCAGAACCGGCGCCCCGACTACCTCGAGGCGTGGTGGAACGTGGTGAACTGGGACGCGGTCGCGGCGAAGTTCGCCGCCGCGCGCGGCTAGCCGAAATCCGCCGGACTCGCGGGCGCGTAGCACCCCACACATGGCTGCGTCACTCGCGATCCGCGTCGGGTCTTCCTGGGCACGACCCACGACCATGGACCGCGTGGAACTCCCACAGCCGACCGATGCCCAGCTCATCGTGCGGATCGCCGGCGGCGATCACGATGCGTTCGACGAGCTGCACGGACGCTACGGGCGCGCGGTCCTCGGCCTCGCCCTTCGACGCCTCGGGGATCGCGGTCGCGCCGAGGATGCGACGCAGGACGCCTTCGTCGCGATCTGGCGCTCGGCCAGGACGTACGACCCTGCGCGCGGGCGCGGCGCCCCGTGGCTCTACGCGGTCGCGCGTAACGCAATCACGGACGGGCTCCGTCGCACCCCCGAGCCCGTCGGCGAGCTCGAGGACGGCCCGGGGCGCGAGCCGGATCCCGCCGACGAGGCGGAGGCGTCCTGGACCGCCTGGCGTGTGCACCGCGCGCTCGAGGTCCTGCCCGAGCACGAGCGACCGGTCATCGAGCTCGCATACTGGAGCGGGCTGTCGCAGAGTGAGATCGCCGACCGCCTTGGTATCCCTCTCGGCACGGTGAAGACACGCACGCGGAGCGCCCTGGCACGCCTCGCCGACACGCTCGACGAGGAGCTGCGATGAGCCCGAGCTTCGACGAGCTCGTCGGGACCGACCTCGAACCGGACGAGCGCGAGCGCCTCGAGCGGGTGCACGAGCTCCTCCTCGCAGCCGGCCCCCCGCCCGAGCTCGGCGAGGCCAAGGTCGTCCGAATCGCCCCGCGCCGACGGCGTGGCGTCCTGCTCGCGCTCGCGGCGGCGATCGCCGTTACCGCCTTCGCGCTCGGCGCAGCCGTCGTCGAAGGCCCGTCAGGGCGGAGCGTCGACTTCGAGCTGGTGATGAAGGGGACGCCTGCCGCGCCGAGCGCTTCCGGATCGCTCGTCGTCTACGAGCTCGACGACGCCGGGAACTGGCCGATGGAGGTTCGAGTTACAGGGCTCGAGCCGGCAAAGGGCGGACGGCCATTCGAGCTGTGGCTCACCAGCGGTGGGAAGCTCGACGCCCTCTGCGGATCGTTCGTCACCTCCGGCAACGGGTCGGCCGCGGTGCCGATGAACGCGCCGTACCACCTGGACGACTTCGACGGCTGGGTCGTCGTCGCAGAGGGGACGACGACGCCGCTCCTCACCACCTGAGCCGACAGGTGACCGCCGGGGCCGGCCCCTAGCGGCCGAGCGCGATCGTCGCGATCGTGCCGCGCCGGACATCCACACGGCGAAGGGCGGGGACGGGCTCGATCTGCGCGACCAGCAGCGCCCCGTCCGGGGCGAGCACGAGCGCGCTCGGCAACATGGGCGCACGGAGCGCACGACCATCCCGATGCGCTCCGAGACGACCCGTTCCCGCGACGGCTCTGACTCCACCGCCGCGCGAGATTCGAACGATGCGACCTCCTCGTGGCCCGCCCGTGGCGCCGTACACGATCCCGTCCGGTCCGGCCGCGAGCTTGAACGCGTCCACCCTCGCCAGACGCGACACGGCACCGGTCGCGGAGTCAACCCGACTGACCGCGTGTCCGTCGTGCACGACGAGATCGCCGTCCGGGAGACGGTCGAGCCCATGAGGCTTGTCGACGCGCGCGAATGGCTCCACGGTCCCAGTCCCGAGGTCGACGCGAACCAGCCCGACTCCGTCCGCGATCGAGGCGACCCAGAGCGCGTTACCGGCCGGATCCGCCAGCAGATCGACCGGCATCGGGACGGTCGCGACAGTTGCGACGGATCCCCGAGGCGGGATCCGCAGGATGCGACCGCTGGGGAGATCCGCTGCGACGAGTGTGCCGTCTACGAGCCGCGCGAGTCCGGCGAGCTCGGATGCGCCCGGAACGCGGCGGTGGACGCGCACGCGTCCGCTCCCCGGTTGCACGCTGAGAACGCGCGACCGGTCCGTGACGAAGATCGTCCCGTTCCGTGCGACCACGAGGTCGTAGGGCAGTTCGAACGCGACGCGAGCCGAAGGCGCCGGAGCGGCACTCGTCAGCGCGAGCAGGACCAGCGCGATGAGCAATTTCACGCGCTCGATACACCATCCGGCAGCCACCGGTTCCACCGCCGGGCGCCGCGCTATCGTCGGGTCGATGGCGCAGTACGAAGACCTCGTCCGTCACGTTCTCGCGAACGGCTTGCCCAAAGGCGATCGCACGGGCACGGGCACGGTGAGTGTCTTCGGCCACCAGATGCGCTTCGACCTGTCAGAAGGATTCCCGCTCGTGACGACCAAGAAGGTGCACTTCAAGTCCGTGGCCGTCGAGCTCCTCTGGTTCCTCCGCGGCGACTCGAACGTGCGCTGGCTGCAGGAGCACGGCGTGACGATCTGGGACGAGTGGGCGGACATGGACGGCGAGCTCGGCCCCGTCTATGGCGTCCAGTGGCGCAGCTGGCCGGCACCGGACGGCGGACACGTCGATCAGATCGCCGAGGTCGTCCGACTGCTCCGCGAGGACCCCGACTCACGTCGAATCGTCGTCAGCGCGTGGAACGTCGCGGACATTCCGCGAATGGCGCTCGCACCGTGCCACGCGTTCTTCCAGTTCCACGTGGCCGAGGGCCGGCGACTCTCGTGCCAGCTCTACCAGCGCTCCGCGGACGTGTTTCTCGGCGTTCCCTTCAACATCGCGAGCTACGCGCTGCTCACGCACATGCTCGCGCAGCAGTGCGCTCTCGAGGTCGGCGACCTCGTGTGGACGGGCGGCGACTGTCACATCTACGACAACCATCGGGAGCAGGTCGAGACGCTCCTCTCCCGCGACCCCTTCCCGTATCCGTCGTTAAAGCTCGTGCGGCGGCCGCCCACGATCTTCGACTACGCGTACGAGGACTTCGAGGTCGTGGGCTATGAGCACCATCCGGCGATCCGCGCGCCGGTCGCCGTGTGACGGTCTCGCTCGTCGCCGCGGTCGCACGTGGCGGCGTCATCGGCAGGGACGGCGGCATCCCGTGGCGCATCCCCGAGGACATGGCGCGGTTCCGTGAGCTCACGATGGGTCATCCGGTCGTGATGGGGCGGCGCACCTGGGAGTCGCTGCCCGGCCAGTTCAGGCCGCTTCCCGGCCGAGGAAACATCGTCGTGACCCGCAATCCCGACTGGAGCGCACAGGGCGCCGACCGCGCCGGATCGGTCGAGGAGGCGCTCGACCTCCTCGAGTCCGAGTCGCACGTGTTCGTGATCGGCGGGGGCGAGATCTACGCGGCGGCCCTGCCGTTCGCTGACGAGCTCGTGCTCACCGAGATCGACGCCGACGTCGAGGGCGACACGACCTTCCCGGACTGGGATCGATCGGAGTTCTACGAGACGGAACGTCGCGAGGGCGCGACCGAGGACGGGACGCGATTCGCCTTCGTCACGTACGCGCGGCGAGCTCGCTGACCGCTTCCCGAAAGACCTCCGTGTGGAGGTCGACGTCCGCCTCCGTCGTCGCCGGGCACATGAGCGCCATGTTGTGGAACGGCGTCAGGAGAATCCGGCGGTTCAGTGCGAAGAGGTGCATGTAGCGCTCGAGCTCGTAGTTCGACGCGGCATGGGCCTCCGCGCCGTTCCGCGGGCGGTCGGGGCCGAAGAGGTACTCGGCACGGCAGCCGAGCTGCGTCACGTGCCACGGTAGGCCGGACTCGGCGATCGCGGTCTCGACGCCGGCAGTCCAACGCTCTGCGAGCGGGATCATGCGATCGAACGCGTCCTCGGTCAGCACCTGGCCGAGAGTCGCTCGCATGGCCGCGAGCGAGAGCGCGTTGGCAGCCAGCGTTCCGCCGACGCCGCCGACGTCGACGTCCTCGAGCTCGATCGTCCCCGACAGGCGGGCGGCGACCTCCTCCGAGAAGCCGTACGCCGCAGCCGGAATGCCGCCGCCGATCGGCTTGCCGATCGTCACGACGTCCGGTTCGAGCCCGTTCGCCTGCGTGTAGCCGCCCGGGTCCGCAGCAGATCGTGTGCGTCTCGTCGATCGCGAGGAGCGTGCCGTGTCGTCGAGTGAGCTCGCGGAGCGCGCCGTGGAAGCCAGACTCGGGATGGACGATTCCGATGTTCGTGAGAGCCGGCTCCGCGAGGACGAGCGCGACGTCGCCCGTCGCGAGCTCGCTCTCGAGCGCATCCAGGTCGTTGAACTCGACGACCCGTGTCGTCACGGCCGGATCGACAGGCGGGCCGAGGTTCCCGCTCCGCGCTTGCACGACGCCGTCCGCGCCGAGCGTCGCGAACGTCTCGTCGACGGTGCCGTGGTAGCACCAGTTGAAAACGAGGATGGTCGATCGGCCCGTCAGGTGACGTGCGAGCCGAATGACGAAGCGGTTGGCATCGGTCGCGGTCAGTGCGAATTGCCAGGCGGAGACACCGAATCGGCGCGTCAGCTCGTCCGCCACCCAAAGCACGTCCTCGCTCGGCAGCATGAGCGTGATGCCCTTGGCCGACTGCTCGGTCACCGCCTCCAGCGTCGGCTCCGGTGCATGCCCCGTCATCGCCCCCGTGTCGCCGAGGCAGAAGTCGACGTACTCGTGGCCGTCGACGTCGACGAATCGTGCCCCCTTCGCCTCGCGCACGAACACGGGAAAGCCTCCCGGCCACTTCCGCATCCAGTGCATGGGGACGCCCTCGAAGAGCGACGACCGCGCACGCTCGGCCAGCTCGCGCGAACGCGGATGCGTATCGACGAAGCGCGCCTCCTCGCGCGCCTGCAGCTCGGCAAGGCGGACGATCGCCATGGAAGCGAGTCTATGGCTGCGCGAAATGTCCCCCTGGGCTGGTAATTCGCGACAAAGGTCACTATCGTGCTCCGTCACCTGGGGTGCGAGAGGCGGGATCGATGCGGCGGACTGCAAAGGCTCTGACGGCGGCTGCTCTGCTTGCCGGCGTTGGCTCGGTCGGATCGGCGGCGGCACAGACCGCTGTCACTGGGACGTACGTCGTCGTACTGGAGCCCGGCGCGAGCGACGTCCCGGGCGTAGCCAACGGGCTCGCTCGTGCGCACGGGGGAACGGTTGGCTTCGTCTACACGCACGCCCTCCGCGGCTTCTCGGTTCGGGTCCTGGCGGCCGGCGCCGCGGGCATCGCACACTCTCCGGCCGTCGCCTCGGTCGAGGCCGATCAAGAGTTCACCGTCTCGGCTCAGTCGCTGCCCACGGGCATCCAACGTGTCTTCGCTCCCGACAACCAGGCTCTCGACATCGACGGCGCGGACGACCGCAGGGTCGACGTCGACGTTGCGGTGATCGACACAGGCGTTCAGCTCGACCACCCCGACCTCAACGTCGCAGGGAGCACGAACTGCGCCGGATTCTTCGCGACCTGCGGCTCCGGAGGGGGCGATGGGAACGGACACGGGACGCACGTCGCAGGGACGATCGGGGCACTCGACAACGGGATCGGCGTCGTCGGAGTCGCGCCTGGCGCGCGCTTGTGGTCGGTTCGCGTCCTCGGCAACAACGGGACCGGAACGACGTCGCAGATCATCGCCGGGATGGACTGGGTGACGGCCCGCGCCGGGACGATCGAAGTGGCGAACCTGAGCTTGACCGGTGGAGTCTCCGCATCGATCGACGCGGCGGTGAATCGCATGGCTGATGCGGGTATTGCCGTCGCAGTTGCTGCCGGGAACAACGACGCGGATGCGGCGAACTACAGTCCGGCCCGGGCCGCGAAAGTGCTCACGGTCTCGGCGATGGCGGACTACGACGGTCTGCCCGGAGCCTTGTCGAGTCCGCCCAGCAGCTTCTGCCTCGACCAGGACGACACGCTCGCGGACTTCTCGAACTGGGGATCCACCATCGAGATCACTGCGCCCGGTTGCCGCATCCTCTCGACGTATCCGACGAGCGGCTACGCGTGGATCAACGGGACTTCGATGGCCTCACCGCACGTCGCAGGCGCACTGGCGCTGCTCGCCTCGAACGGATTTCCCCGTACCTGGACGGGTGTCGCGAGCCTCTACACGGCAGTGGTCGGGGCCGGCAACAGCGCATGGACCGATGACTCTGGTGACGGGATCAAGGAGCCCCTCCTCGATGTCCACGACCCGGCCGTGTTCAACCCGAGGATCAGTGGATCGGAGAGTCCGCCACCGAATCAGCCGCCGACGGCGGCGTTCACGCTTTCGTGCAGTGGACTCGCGTGCTCGTTCACGGGGTCCGGATCGGATACGGACGGGACGATTGAGTCGCTGACATGGGCTTTCGGCGATGGCGGGACCGGAGCGGGAGCAGCGGTGTCACACACGTATTCGTCCGCGGGCACGTACGGCGTGACGCTGACCGCAACGGACGACGGCGGCGCGACGGGCAGCGCCAGCCAGAACGTCACGGTCACCGCGCCGGTCCCGAATCAGCCGCCGACGGCGGCGTTCACGTTCTCGTGCAGCGGGCTCGCATGCTCGTTCACCGGGTCCGGCTCGGACACGGACGGGACGATTGCGTCGCTGGCGTGGAGCTTCGGCGACGGTGGAACCGGAGCCGGGGCAGCCGCGTCACACACCTACACCTCCGCGGGCACATACGGTGTCACGCTGACCGCAACGGACGACGACAGCGCGACGGGCAGCGCCACCCAGAGCGTCACCGTCACCGCGCCGATACCAGTCGTGTCGCTCCAGGGGACCGCTGTCAACGCCGGAGCTCGCTGGAACGCGAGCGTCGTGATCACGGTCACCCTGAACGGAGCGCCGGTCTCGACGAACGTCTCCTGGACATGGAGCAACGGGGCGACCGGATCCGGGACGTGTTCGTCGTCACCCTGCACGGTGACGAAGACCGGGATCAAGGACCGAACGGCCTCCGTCAGACTCACCGTCAACACCGTCGGAGGCAGTTCGAGCTTCGGCGGGCCGAAGTCGATCACCGTCGCGGCGCCCTGATCCCGCCCGGCTCGGGGGCGGATCGACCCGGGACTACGAGCGCCGGATCGCCAGCACGCGGGCCTTCCAGGAGCCGCTCGGCGCGGCAACCTCGACGACGTCGCCCACCACGGCGCCCATGAGCGCCGACCCGAGCGGCGAGTCCGGCGACACGCCGCCGACGGCCGAGATCTCGACCTCCATCGACTCGTCGTCCTCGTCCGCGATCTCAACGAGCGACCCGACCCCGACGTGCTCGTCCGTGTCGTGCTCGACCGTGACCGCGTGGTTCAACCGCTGGCGAAGCGCGCGGATCCGCGCCTCGAGGAGTCCCTGCTCGTTCTTCGCAGCGTGGTACTCGAAGTTCTCGGAGAGGTCGCCGAACTCGCGCGCCGTCTTGATCGCCTGCACGGCCTCCTTGCGCTTCGGCCCCTCCATCTCGGCCAGCTCCGCCTCGAGGGCGGCTCGCTGCTCGGCGGTCAGTTGCTCTGACCTCGGCTCGCTCATCGACGAGAGCCTAGACGTGCCCATGCAAAGCCGCTGCCCTGCGCCGGTCGAGCTGCTGACGCGGGGTCAGGTCGTCGACATGACCCCGCCTCCGCGACTTCATTACGCTCCCGCACACGTCAACGCGGGAGCAAAGGAGGAGTCAGGTGGCGACCGACCTGGAGCGCTTCGTCGGGGCTGAGGGACGTGCGGATCTCGTGAAGGAGGTCCGCCGGCGCATCGACGCCGAGGGGATCACCTACATCTACTACCAGTTCCCCTCCGTCACCGGCCGCATCATGGGGAAGGGCGTTCCGGCGCAGCACTGGGAGACGATCGCGGAAAAGGGATTCCAGCTCGTCTACGGCGCCACGGCGAACCTCTTCACGGACCGACACGGGAACTACATCGGGTACGGCCCCGAGGCCGCGGAGCTCGTCGGCGTCCCCGAGCCCGAGACGTTCCAGCCGCTCCCCTGGGATCCCAAGGTTGCGCGCGTCTGGTGCATCTGCTTCCGCAACCGCGAGGAGCGCAAGGATCCGGCCGCGTTCCTCACATCGGACTGTCGCGGGAACCTGCAGCGCATGCAGGCGGAGTTCGAGGAGGCGACCGGCCTCCACCTTCGCGCAGGCACCGAGCCCGAGATGATGTGGCTCGAGCTGAACGACGACGGTACGCCCGCCGTCACCGGCAAGACCAAGCCGTACTGCTACCACATCGACCAGTTCTCCGAGCTCCAGCCGATCATCCACAAGGTGATCGAGTACGGCCAGGCGATGGGCCTCGACATGATCCAGGGCGATCACGAGGACGCACCCGGCCAGATCGAGCTGAACTTCGGCTTCGATCGCGCCGAGCGGACCGCCGACAACCTGTCGACCTTCCGCCAGATCTGCAAGGCCGTCGGCCGCGAGCTCGGCGCCTTCCCGTGCTTCATGCCGAAGCCGTTCATGGGCGTCTCCGCGAACGGGTGCCACCACAACATCTCGCTGTGGAAGGGCGACGAGAACGCATTCATGCCGGAGACGGACGACCAGCAGAAGCCGAGCCAGATCGGGCTCTACGCGATCGGCGGCATCCTCGAGCACCTCGGCGCACTAACCGCGGTCACGGCGTCGACTGTGAACTCGTATCGCCGGCTCTGGGACACCGGCTTCTGGGCACCCGTGTTCGCCGACTGGGGCTTCCAGAACCGGACGACGGCGCTCCGCGTCTCCGCGCCCGGTCGCTTCGAGTACCGCTCGGTCGACTCCGCCGTCAACCCGTACCTCTCGATGGCGGCCCTGATCGCCGCGATGCGCGACGGCATCGACCGCAAGCTCGACCCGGGCGAGCCGGAGGAGCGGAACATCTACGAGGCGATGGAGGCCGGCAAGGAGGTCAAGCGCATCCCGATGACCTTCGGCGACGCTCTCGACGCCCTCGATGCCGACGAGGTCGTGAAGAGGGCGCTCCCGGACGAGATGTACACCGTGTTCATGCACTACAAGCGGGACGAGTGGGAGAGGTACTGTGCGACCGTCACGGATTGGGACGTGACGGAGTACCTGGACGTTCTGCCGTAGCGGAGGGCCGAAGTCGCAATGTGCGGGATCGCGGGGATCATCTACCGGGACGGGTCGGAGCACGCCATCGGGAACGAGATGACCCGGATGCTCCAGGCGATGAAGCATCGCGGCCCCGATTCCACGGGCTACGCGCTGTACGGCACGCCTGAGAACGGGAACCTCGTGATGCGCTACAAGCTCGCGGACGCGAACACGCCGCGCGACTTCGACTTCAAGGAGCGCCTGCGCCGCCACCGCACCGAGGTGGAAGCGCGGCTCTCGTCGCTCGGCGCCCGGATCACCGAGGTCGACGAGGAGACGCCCTACGCCTTCCGGGTCGCGTTCCACTACGACGGCGACCTGAAGCTCCTCGCCGACTTCGTCGAGGACATCCCGGAGGCCGAGGTGCTGTCGCTGGGCCACTCGCTCGAGATCGTCAAGGACCTCGGGGACGCCGAGAGCGTGCACGAGACCTACGGGCTCGCCGATTTCACCGGCACGCACGCGATCGGGCACGTGCGCATGGCGACCGAGTCCGAGGTCGACATCGCGGGCGCGCACCCGTACTGGGCATATCCGTACTCCGATGTCGCCGTCGTCCACAACGGCCAGCTCACGAACTACTTCATGTGGCGCCGCCGCCTCGAGCGCGCCGGCCGCCGCTTCATGTCCGAGTGCGACTCGGAGATCATCGCCGTGTACCTCGCCGAGGAGATGTCGAAAGGCTCGACCTTCGAGGAGGCGATGCACCAGTCGCTCGACGAGCTCGACGGCGTCTTCACGTACATCGCGGTGACGAAGGACGAGCTCGGCGTCGCGAAGGACGAGCTCGCCGCGAAGCCGCTCGTGCTCTACGAATCGGACGACCTCGTCGCGCTCGCCTCCGAGGAGATCGCCATCCGCCAGATCGTCGACCACGAGATCGACACCTACGACCCGTACGAGCGCGAGGTGCTGGTGTGGCAGCGGTAGGCGAGCGGCAGATCTCGTACGACGCGCGCGGCCTCGCCGAGCCGGTCGCCGACGCGCCGCGGACCGCGGTCGTCGAGGACGGCGTCGCGACGTTCGACGCGCACGACCTCACGACACGGACGATCAACCTCGAGCTCAGGCGTCTGCTGTACGAGGAGGGCGTCGACGAGGTCGTCATCCAGAATCCGGACGGTCGGCACTCGCTCGGCGTCGGGATCCTGCGCCGCTGCAAGATCCGCTTCGAAGGCTCGCTCGGTTACTTCGCGTGCGGTCTCATCGACGGGCCCGAGATCCACATCACGGGCCGAGTCGGCTGGTCGGCGTGCGAGAACATGATGTCCGGCGTCGTCGTCGTCGACGGAAACGGCGGCTCGCTCACGGGTGCCGCGATGCGCGGCGGCGACCTCGTCGTGAAGGGCCGGGTAGGCGCGCGCACCGGAATCGACCAGAAGGGCGGTACGATCATCGTGCAGGGCTCGGTGGGGTCGATGACCGCGTTCATGATGCAGCGTGGCCGCCAGATCATCTGCGGCGACGCAGGGCCGGGCCTCGGCGACTCGATGTACGACGGGACGATCTACGTCGCCGGCAAGGTCAAGTCACTGGGCATCGACTGTGTGCCGGGCGAGTGGACAGACGCCGACACCGAGCTCATCGAGCGCAAGTTCCGGATCTACGGGCTCGGCTCGCCGCCCGAGTTCCAGAAGTTCGTCTGCGGGAAGGTCCTCTACAACTACGACTCGCTCGAGCCCTCCGAGAAGAAACTGGTGATCTAGGTGACCGAGCAGAACGGCCCGTCCCAGAAGGACGTCCTCGGCCGCAGCCGCATCTTCACGCCCGAGGTCGTCAACGACATCCACATCAAGGCCGAGCTCGGCCGCTACCGGATGCGCGGCTTCTCGATCTTCAAGCCGATCCCGCACTGGGACGAGCTCGTCTTCCTCCCCGGGACGCTCACGCGCTTCGTCATCGAGGGCTACCGCGAGAAGTGCGACACGACGACGGTGCTCGGCGCGCGCTTCGCGAAGAACCCGCTCGAGCTCGAGATCCCGATTTACATCACGGGCATGTCGTTCGGCGCTCTCTCGCTCGAGGCGAAGATGGCGCTCGCCAAGGGCGCGTCCATGGCCGGCACGGCGACGTGCTCGGGAGAGGGCGGGATGATTCCGCCCGAGCGCGACTACTCGACGAAGTGGTACTACCAGTGCATCCAGTCGCGGTACGGGTTCAACCCGCACCACCTGATGCTCGCGGACGCGTGTGAGTTCTTCATCGGGCAGGGCTGCAAGGTCGGGCTCGGCGGCCACCTCATGGGGCAGAAGGTCACCGAGCAGGTCGCCGAGATGCGCTCGCTTCCCGCCGGGATCGACCAGCGCTCCCCCGCACGCCACCCCGACTGGCTCGGCCCGGACGACCTCTCGCTGAAGGTGCAGGAGATCCGCGAGGCGACGGACTACCGCATCCCGATCCAGCTCAAGCTCGGCGCCTCACGCGTCTACGACGACGTGCGCATGGCGGCGAAGTGCGGCCCGGACATCATCTACCTGGACGGCGCCGAGGGCGGCACCGGCGCAGGACCGCACATCGCGACCGAGGAGACCGGCATTCCGCTGATGGCGGCGATCCCGGAGGCGCGCCGTGCGCTCGAAGACGTCGGGCTCGCGGACGAGATCGACCTCGTCGTCGCCGGTGGCATCCGCAACGGCGCTGACGTCGCGAAGTGCCTCGCGCTCGGCGCGAAGGCCGTCGCGATCGGCCACTCCGCGCTCATGGCGCTGAACTGCAACAAGGAGATCCCCGGCGTCACGGACTACGAGGGCACGGTCGGCGTCCCGGCCGGCCAGTGCTACCACTGCCACACGGGCCGCTGCCCTGTCGGAATCACGACGCAGGATCCGGAGCTGCGCAAGCGGCTCGTCGTCGAGGAGGCGTCGGAGCGGGTCTACAACTTCCTGACCGCGATGACCATGGAGCTGCAGATGCTCGCGCGGGCGTGCGGCAAGACGAACGTGCACTCCCTCGAGCCGGAGGATCTCGCCGCACTGACCGTCGAGGCCTCCGCGATGGCGCGCGTGCCGCTCGCGGGCACGACCTACACGGTCGGGCAGACCGAGCGCGAGATCCTCGCCGAGGTGCAGCGGCTTCTCGCGATCAAGGCCGAGGAGGAGCTCGCGGCGAACCCGACGGCCCACGTCACCGACCTGCACTCCGTGGACGCATGAGCACCGCTCGCCTCTGGCTCGCGATGGCGGGGGAAACCATGTTCCCCCCGCGTGCCCCCTTCTTCTCGAGTTCGCGGGGAACCTGCCGGTTCCCCGCAGCCTTCCCCGCTCATGAGCGGGAGACAAGCTCATGAGCTCGCACGACCTGGCCTACACCGAGCCCGAGAAGATCAAGTCGATCGACGCGGAGTTCCTCGCGGGCCATCGCTTCCCGTACCAGGAGGACATCTCCCTCGTCGAGGACATCGACCTCATGGCCGCGACTCCGGGCGAGGACATCAACTGGCT
Organism: uncultured Gaiellaceae bacterium; assembly: GCA_963736935.1. Lineage (GTDB taxonomy): Bacteria > Actinomycetota > Thermoleophilia > Gaiellales > Gaiellaceae > GMQP-bins7. The sequence continues at coordinate 68,896 of CAVTQX010000005.1, forward strand.
CGAGGACATCGCGCTCCTCGAAGAGGACGGCATGCCGGCGGTGTTCGACCGCTACAGCAATGCGTTCCTGAAGATCTACTTCGACATCCCGGAGGGCCGGGAGGACGAGATCGCCCGGAAGGTGCTCGTGAAGCACCTCACGAGCGGCAACTCGTACGGGATCCAACTCAAGGCCGACCACTCGAAGTTCCCGCAGCCCGAGCTCGGCCCGTGGGTCGAGAGCTCGAAGACGGTCGGCACGAACTACACGCCGCCCGTTCTCGAGGGCTGGGAGAAGCCCGCCGGCCACTGACGACAGCGGCGCGGCGACCGTTGCTCGTTCGCGGGTTACGCGTCGCCCCAGCTGCTGACCGTCTCCCCCAGCGACCGAAGAGAGCAGCGTCGGCGCAGTTCTTCGATTCCGCTGCGGCTACGACCGCGGAACGGGATCGTCGATCGGTTCGCGTCCCGTCTTCGCCCAGTCGCTGCGACCCATGAGCTGACGAACGCCAGCCAGAGCGAGGACGGGCCAGATCAGCCACGTATACGCCGCGTAGACCGGTACCACGAGGAGACCGGCCGCGATACCGCCCAGCCCGTTCCGCGCTCCTCTTGCGATACAGCCGAGCGTAACGCCGCCGTATCCGAGCACGAAGAAGAAGAGCAGTTGCCACCCTCCACCGTTGCCCCAGAAGCCGGCGATGTCGAAGATCGCGAGGATGATGCTCGTCGCGAAGACGACGCCCACGTACGCTTGGAACAGGGGCATCAGCAGGTAGCCGATCAGGTCGAGTCGCACGAGCCACGGCCGCTCCAGCCTGGACATCGCGCCGAGGTGACCCATCGCCTGCATGTTTCCCTGCGCCCAGCGCGTCCGTTGTCGGAGCAGTCGCCGAAAGCCGGTCAGCCCTTGCTGGTCGACGGTTGCCCGTGCCTCTGCCGAGATACGCCAGCCGGCCTCGATCAGTCGGAGCCCGAGGTCCTGGTCCTCCGTGAGCCGATCGCGCCACGGCCCGCCCGATGAGCTGTCGGTTCAGCTCCTCGGGATACGGCGTGAGCGTCGTTCCGGTCCGGAGACCCGCCTCCACATGTCCCACCGGGATGCGCAGATTGAAGGCGGCGATTGCCGCAGCCACCGCCGACGACGTATCGCCGTGGACGAGCGCGCCGGCCGGGAAACCCCTCTCGCGGATCTGGTCGCGGGTTGCGACCGCCGCCCCACTTGCATGGAAGCGCTCGCGGCAGTAGGCGTCGAGCCCGGTTATCACCGACGCCACGAGATCGTTGAGCGTGAGGCCGGGGGCAACTCCGAGGTCGAGGTCCGGCGTGATTCCGGCCAGATCGAGAATCGGCTGGACCAGATCGCGATGCTGTCCAGTCGTCACGACGACGGGTTCGAACCGGTGGCTGCGCTCCAGCGCGTGGACGACCGGGAACATCTTGATCGCCTCCGGTCGAGTCCCGAAGAGGACGAGCACGTTGGTTCGTCGAGTGTCCGCCTTGATCATGTTGGGACCAGCGTAGGTCGACACCCCGACGACCCACATCACCCTGCCGGCGTGCGCGGGTGTCCGGCCGTGCTGTCGGCGGACGCAACCTCGAGCGGCAGCGCAGGCGTGCCCCTCGCGCGCCCGAGCGCCTCGCGAGGGTGACGGCCGTCGCCTGCGAGAGCAGGAGCAGAGCTCCGAATCCGGAAGAACCACGGCCACATCTCGCACGGTGCATCCGCGTGCGAAATGCCGACATCCGCAGGCTCGCCCGCCTAATGCCGCTCGGGACGCCGATCACCATCGTCTAGTCACGCTCGTGTGCCCGCGGCTAGTGTCGATGCGTGCGTGCACTCGTCCTCCAGCACATCGCGTGCGAGCCGCCCGGCGTCTTCGAGGATGTTCTGGATGAGCGTGCCGTCCAGCTGCACCGAGTCGAGCTCGACGAGGGTGATGCGCTCCCCGACTGGCGCGAGTTCGACGCCATCGTGGCGATGGGCGGACCGATGTCGGTAAACGACGACGCGACGTTCCCCTGGCTGACGGAGGAGAAGCGTGCGATCGGCGATGCCGTCCGTGCGGGCACGCCGTACTGGGGCGTCTGCCTCGGCGTGCAGCTGCTCGCGGCGTCTCTCGGAGCTCGGGTCTACCCCGGCCCGGAGCCCGAGGTCGGACTCCTGCCCGTGAGCATGACGGGAGAGGCTCGGTCCGATCCGGTGTTCGCGGATGCGCCGCACGAGCTGCTGACGTTGCAGTGGCACGGAGACACGTTCGACCTGCCGGAGGGTGCGGTGCGGCTCGCCGGCTCACGTGCCTACCCGAACCAGGCGTTCCGCTTCGAGCGCGCATACGGCGTGCAGTTCCACCTCGAGGTCTCCGCCGAGATGGCGCGCGAGTGGGCCGAGGTCCCGGAGTACGTCGCGTCGCTCGAGCGAACGCTCGGCTCCGAAGGCGCTCCGGACTTCCTCACCGCCATCGAAGCAGGCGCCGACGAGATGCGCACCGCGGGACGATCATTGTTCGAGCGGTGGCTCGACCGCGTCGCTAGCTGACGCGGAACACCCAGACGCGCACGAGGACCCGGGCTCACTCGTCGGCATCGCCTGGAACTCGTCTCCCGCTCGACGAGCTCCCACCGGCCTTCCTCCCTGAGCCCGGCGAGCTTCTCGTCGTAGCCGGGCGGCGTCCGGTCTGAGCGGAGCGTGAAGACGACATGACCACCGGGTCGCGTCACGCGGACGAGCTCGTCCAGGGATGACGCCGGCGCATGGCCGGTCGTCAGCACGCCCAAGGAGACGACGGCGTCGTACGCCGCGTCCTCGTACGGGAGACGCGCACCGAGGCGCGCCTCCACGAGCGAGCGGTAGACGCCCTTCCGCTCGGCCTCCGCGAGCATCGCCGGGGAGAGGTCGAGGCCGTCGAGCGACGTGAACCTGCGCTCGCGGAGCGCAACGCCGAGCAGCCCCGTGCCGGCGCCGGCGTCGAGGATCCGGGAGTCAGC
>CAVTQX010000006.1:0-102843 GCA_963736935.1 uncultured Gaiellaceae bacterium
AGACGGTCGTGTCGTAGATGACGGTGATCGTGCAGCGCGCACGCGGCGAGACGGCGACCGTCAGCGAGGCGTAGTCGGTCGGGCTGACGACGGCGGTGAAGGCAACCTTCCTGACGGTCGCGTTCGCGGACGCGGCGAGCACCAGCGCAACGGCGACCACCGAAACGACCAGACACGCGAGCCTCACCATCGGGCTGAGCGTAGTGCTCGAGCTCCGAGCTTCTCCTGCGGGATAGAGGAGCCGGAGAGGCGCGCGCGCATTTTCCGTGACTCGCAAAGAATCCGAGAGAACAGCGGCTACACGTCTTCAGCACGACGAATCAGCTTTCTCTGCGACAGCATCGGGGGGTACGGAATAAGGCGGGGTGGGCGTCGGCTCGATGTCTAAAAAACCCTGCACATCGGACAATTCTAGCGCCGAGCGCGACACGACCGAAGCTGCGGCGATGAGCCGGAGCTCGCCGCGAAGCTCAGGATCAAGGAGAACTATGGTGCGACTCGCGAAGCGTTTCGCGCCGAGCAGGTTCCCGATCTGCCCTACAGGCAGCCAATTCGCGCCCGGAACCGAGCAGAACCTGCTGACAGGCTCTGGTCAACTCACATCGGCGCGGGGAGAGACGACGAGATGGATCACGGACCGCCCTCGCGTCCACGCGATCAGCCCGAGTGCCTCGAGCCGTTCGAGCGTCCATTGAAACGCCGCCGCCTGCGCTCCTGATCCGTACCGCCTGCGTATGTCGAATGCAAAGCCCGTCGAGTGGACGCCAGCATCTGCCGCAGCGCCTGGGTCGCGCGGAGTGAGCGTCGCCGCACTCTCCTCGTCGTAGGTCGCTCGTGTGACCGCGAGCGGGCGCTGTTCGCCGCTCAGCTCGTGCACCTTCGCGGCGAGATACACCAGTAGGTTCGCCGCGCGCGGACGGAGAGCAACATATGTACTCGGGTCCTCATCAAGGCCGGCAGCGATTCGCTCGAGCTGCGGGTCGACAGCGAAGTGAGCGCCGCTACCAGCCCGTAACGGCACGAGCACGCCACGCGCGACGGCGGCCTCGAGCTGCGGCGTGTCGACGAAGCGGCCACGCGCTGATGGTGGGTGCAGCACGAGCTCGGCGCTCGGCAGGTCGTCGTGGAGCTTGGCGAGCCGTTCGAGCCGCGCGGGGTCGCTCCGGAAGAGATGCATGACCCCGAGCGCGGCGAGGACGCGCCAGTAGTACGTCTGCGAGTCGTCTCCGAACGAGGCGAGCCGCTCCCAGGCCGCTCGATGCACGCTCGGCGAGGAATCGAAGTAGAGGCGCGCGTAGTCGATGCCGCCGTCATCGACGACCGCGTCGATGTCCTCGTCCTGCGCGGCCTGTGTACGCGCGGACGACGCTCGCGAGATTGCCGATTCCCATGTGGTAGGAGACGATCGCGAGGTCATCGCGCCCGAAGACTTTCTTCGCTTCGGTCAAGTAGCGCACGGTGCCGGCGAGCGCCTGCGCCGGATCGAAGCGTGCATCCACGCGTCGACGCTCAGAGCGAAGCCGATCAGCCTCTGCCTCGTCGCCGCGACGGACCGCTTCGTTCACTAGGTCAGTGAGCCGGCGGCTCGCCTCGAGATCGACTGGCATGCCGAGAAAGCTCGTCGCCGTCTCAGCGAGGATCTGAGTGAGACCGGACGCATTCTCGGGATCGTCTCCGGCGATCACGTCCGGACGCCCCGCGCTTTCGAGGAGCACGATCGCCTCGACCGTGTCGGCGTCGATGCCACTTCCTGAGACCGCCGTGTCGACGAGGTCGCGAAAACCTGCCGTCCGCTGTGCCGCGCGCAGCACCCCGCCCGGACTCTTCTCGAACAGCACGTGGCTCAGGCCGAAGGCGGCAGCCCGCTCGTACTCCTCGGTTCTGCCCGGCTCGTAATCGAGCGGGTCCGGCCGGGCGATCTGGGCCGGCAGCTCGAGCGCTATTTCAGGGTCCGGTGCCTTGTCACTGCGCGTGAAGAGCACCGCCGCAGCGATCACAGCCGCCACTGCGGCGATGACGAAGACACCGATCGCCGCGACCTTCACGACTTGGGCAGCGGGTAGAGCACCCTTTCAGACTGCCTACCCCTCAACCCGCCGCGGAGCGCTGGCCTCAGTCAGGTCTTGAGCTCCAGACACCGCCCTCTTACAGCGGCGGCACGGGTTCGAATCCCGTATGGGCCTTCGAGGGTCGCATGGCTAAGCGGATTTGGCTTTACCGTGGCGCTCCGACACTCCCGCGCAGGGGCCGTCTACGCCGACTTACTGTCCTGATTCACGTGTTCGATATGCGCGGCTCGGCGCTGGCCGGCCTTGCTCCAAGACCCCTTCACGACTTCGAGTCGTCCGCACGACGAACAGGTCAAGACCCATCCGTCGTCTTTCGGAGAGAAGGTGACCGTCACGTGGTGCTTGGCCGTGATCCTGTCGCTCGGCTTCGTCACGTCCACAGCGTGCCGCAAATCCACAACGTCGGTGAAAACGGCTTAGGTATGCGGTTTTTAGACGCTCGCGCCTTTACCCACCCCGCCAGCCTTACGCACTCGATCCGCGAGGCGGCCACGGCGGGCGGCATGTCGCGCCTGGTTCATCGGCCCCGATCTCGTTATGGGAATGAGGGGGCCACACAGGCGGGCCCTCTCATGGGAACGCGACCGGGGCCAGGCCACACCTACCCCAACCATGCGATCTCTAGACCGACGCGAGAAGCTGCAGCGGACGGGCACTTTGGAGCCCTGTAGAGCGAAGGAGGCCCGCCCACTGCAGTGGAGACAACCCTTACATAGAACGAGAGGCTCCGGATGACCCGGAGCCTCTCAACCCGTCACCGCAGAACCGGGCGGCAAACCTCATTGTGTTTCGACGTGGCGGACAATGCCAGACCCTCGATTTTAGACGCGGGAACCTTTGCCCGCCCCGCCTTTGTTGTGTATCCCCCCTGGCTTTGCGGGGCACTTGCGAATGGCATTCGGTCGAAGGCGATAGCGGGCGATGAACGCGAAGGCTCGCAAGCGGCTGCGGCATCGGAAGTACGACCTGGCGAGTCACCGGCGCATACGCAAGGAGTTCTCCCCGCTCGTCGCTGCCGGTCTTGTCAACTGCGCTCGCTGCGGTGACCTCATCGAGCCGGGGACGCCCTGGGACTTGGGCATGCCGACGACGGACTGGGCTACAACGGCCCCGAGCATGCGTACTGCAACCGCTCCGCCCCGCATCGCTGTGTGACCTCGCGCGAGTGGTAGTTCCCGTTGGCCCGTCGCCTCGATCCGCAAAAGGACGGGTCGCTTAACTCCTAGTCCGAGTCCGCCGATAGCTGTTGCGTGTTCGACATGGCGTATTTCGGCGCGACATTCGCCGACAGAGTTCAAGAGTTCAGCCAGGAGCACGACAACGCGCATGTCCGGCTCGAAGTTGTGACTGCGAATGGAGAGCGGCTCGATGCCCTGCAGCTACGCGCCGACGAGACGGGGACAAGCATTTCCACACGCGATGACCGACTGGTCTTTCTGCCCTACTCGCTCATCGCGTACCTTGAATTTGCGATCTTGCGGGATCATCGCGTTCCCGGCTTTCGGCTCTCTGTGGGCTCGGAGGTTGCCGCCTCCTCGCTACCAGCCTCACTCGCGGCCTTAAGTTAGGCCGCCCCGCCCGCCTGGGCTCCCGCTCGTCAGACGGAGCCGGGGTGGCTGCCCGAACACATGACGCCTACCGCGACGACGCTTCGTGGACCAGCTCGTATACGTAGTCGCCCATACGACCACGGAAGTGTTCGACGTGAAATCTCCGTACTGCCATGACCGTGTCCTGTTGCCCCGTCATGTGCAGGTCAAAGTCAGGCGCTAGCCGGTGTTCCCGCGCGACGACGTAGTCCTCGCCGGGTTCAATGGACTTGCCGCAGCCAGGACACGCATAGACGATGGTGGACGCCTCGGGCATCGTCACCACTTGTTTACCCACTGGCACGCTGTTGCAATCAATGGCCGGGCGGGTTGGCTGTCGGAACGCCGCGGGTCCGGCTCCGGACTCGTACCCGAAAAGGGGGCGAGACGAGCACCGGCTGCCGAGAAAGTGCGTGGTACCCAGTCCTACCAGTACTTCCCCTTGAGTGGCCGTCCGCAGCGGCCACTCTTCTTGGCCCTCGCTGCCGGGCCGAGTGGCTGCCCAACGTCGCGGACCTGGTGACCCCGATGGAGCGACGCTGCCGCCGCCAAGCGTTAGCGCCGCTCTACATCGGGTTTCGTACCGCCAGTGAGATAGATGCGGGGGTCGGGCGAAACTTGCGCCGGAGCAGGCTGCCGAGCGTCCGGCTTTGGCCAGGCGATCCCCGTTATCTACTGAAGGCCCCCGTGCTACGCGATCGGGCAGGCGAACTCGGGCTTGATGCGAGGCCCGGACTTGTCGTGCGACGGACGGGCTCCGACGCGACAGGCCATCACGACTTGACCTTCACCCTTCGTGGCGTCTTCGTCAGTCGAGCGCCTGTCCGCGCAGACGGCTCGGCGACGCCCAGGCGCTCGCATATGAGGGCGTCGATCTGCTTGCGGATGATTTCGCGCTGCTCGTGAGTCATGGCACGACGGTAGGTGCGGGCGTCCGGGCCGTACAGGACACAATCGGGTCAACCGAGGCCAACGGCCGGGTGGCTTCCGGCGGCGGCGGCGCTCCCCCCGTAGCTCCGGGAGGCGTAGGGTGGACAGATGGCCGCTCCGTGATGGGCCCGAACCCAAGCGGGAGGTTGATGTGTTGCTCGCATCCCACGGCTGGTGGCCCTGGCTGCTGCTCTACGGCGCCATCGCCATCGTCATCGTTCTCGCGGTCGTCTACTTCCTCAAGCGCCGCAGGGCGACGCCATAGCCGAGAGCTTCGCGTCGCTGGGGCGAGTACTAGCGAGAAGGACGAACCCGACGCTCACAAGCGACTAACACCGCACCTCTCGAGCCTGTCACGTTCGTATGTCGACCCCGAGCAGAAGGGATCCGATGAGCATCGAAGTAACCCAAGAGTTGGCCGCTCGGTATGGCGCCGCCTGGGCCAAGCACGATCTGGACGCGATCCTCTCCATGCATACCGACGACACGGTGTTTCATCTTCATGGGTTCAGCGAGCCTGCGACAGGACTCGCTGCAGCACGCGAGGTAATTGCTGCCACGTTCGCCCAATCGCCCGACCTGCGCTTCGATAAGAGCAGGGTCTACATCGGCGATGATCACTTCGTCAGCGAGTATCGGATGAGTGGAACGTCGGAGGGCAAGCCCTTCGCGTGCGAGGGCGTTGATGTGATCGCAGTGTCCGACGGATTTATTGCGCGGAAGGACACGTACATCGATTGGGCAGCGATGCAGCGGCAACTCGATTTGGAGCTGACAACGTCGCCATAGGCAACAACGCCAAAGCTGCGGCCGTTCGCATGCGACAAGTAGAAGACGGAGGGGGAGGCAGGCGCGTTCCCCCTCCATCGCAAGAAAGGGTGTCCTGCCCTCGCCTCGCCCGATAGGACACGTTTGGGTCTATTCGGGCAGCCCGGAGCGGGACACCCTCGGACGCCCTAGCGTGTCTGTTCCGATGGGTGGTGCAATCGAGATCCGAGCGTTCCAAGAGAGCGATCTCGACGCGGTCGTTGAGTTCTCGATTCGTGCATGGGATCCCGTCTTTGCCTCGTTGCGCGAGGTTCTTGGCGACCCCATCTTCCTTCGGCTGAAACCAGACTGGAAGGAAGCTCAGGCCGAGGAGGTCAGGACGAGCTGCACGAGCGACGAGCGCGATGCGTTCGTCGCTGTCGCGGACGGGCGTCCGGTCGGCTTCGTGACCGTCGCCCTCAACGCCTTCAACGAGGGAATGGGAGTCATCGAGATCATTGGCGTTGATCCCGACTACCAGCGGCGAGGCATCGCGTCACGGCTGACGAGACACGCACTCGACCACATGCGCCAGTGCGGAATGGACATTGCGGCGGTGGGAACGGGCGGTGATCCGGGCCACGCGCCCGCACGGGCAGCCTACGAGGCGCTCGGGTTCACGCTTCTCCCGAGTGCGCGGTATCTGAAGTTGCTCGACGGGTAGCCACTCGCGGTCACCGGATGATTGTCTCACTTGCGGTTCGGCGACGAACGCGTCACCCCGCCCCAAAGCTGCAATGCGAGCGTGACCAGGAGACTGGCCAGAAGCACTCCGAGAAGGAGGAACTTGATCGCCAGCCAGATCGGGCTGTTCGGGGTTCCTCCACCGAGGCCGAACGTCAGGAGCAGCGCCACGGCACACAGCACGAACCAGCCGCGACTGAACGGGCGAAGTGCCCTGATCCCAGCAGCGACGACCCGCATACCTTCGTCGAGCCTACGTCGCCGCTGGCGGTGGTCTGCCCGCCCATCTCGCCCTCGCGCTCCACGATCCGCAGGAGCTGGGCGGCTGCCCGAACGCCGCAGTTTCGGCTCCCGCCAGATGGACCCGGCCCTTCGTCCGTCCGCCTCCCTCCATCGAGGAGCCACCCGTACCCCGGCATGACCGGGAAGCACGAGCACCGATCGCTCGCGGCTAACGAAGCACCCACATGAGCACGACGAGAATCGCGACCGCACTAACCAAAAGCCAGAGCCAGAATGCTGTCGGCTTTCCGCGTCTCTTGCGGCCGGGTTCCAAGAGCCTCATCACGCGCCGTCAGAGCTCGGCCGCGACTCTGGCGAAGCGGCCGCTGCGCTAGGCAGCAACCGGCTCCACGTCTGGCTCCCGTATCTTGACCGCCGGATGCTTGTCGATGCCGGTGATCTCCAGGCATCTCCTGACCGCAGTGGACGGATTGACGAGCACGACCGAACGATTGCCGTCGAGAGACTGTGCCAGCGCCACAATGGCGTGCAGCCCGGCGCTGTCGAGGAAGGTAAGCAGAGCGAGATCGAGATGCACGTCGCGCTCTGATCCCAAGTCGACCAGGGCTTCCTTGAGAAGCGGCGCTGTAGCGAGATCAAGCTCTCCGTCTAGGCGCAGGCCGGCGACGCCGGTGAGGGGCGAAATCTCGAGCACAGACACGGCATTCCTCCTTCCAGAACTGCGGTACAATAAGAGACGACTCGTAAAGTACGACATGAATATCCTGTATGTCAAGTCCTGAATCACGACATTGGCGCTTCGTCACAAGCCACACCCAGGTGCTCCTGTGCCTGCATCGCAACCCGCGTGTGCGTCTACGGGATATCGCCGAGACTGTGGGCATCACCGAGCGTGCGGCGCAGCGGGTCGTCTCCGACCTCGTCGAGGCCGGTTACGTCTCCCGGCAGCGCGAGGGAAGGCGGAACCACTACGTACTCAACTTGAGCGTGCCGATGCGGCACCCATCTCAGGTCGACCACGAGATCGGCGAACTCGTGGATGTCTTGCGCCTCGATGACAATTCGGACTCGGAGGCTGCTGGCTAAACGGCCCGACGCGCGAGGAGTGGGCCGACGCTGCCGGGCGCTGCCGTCGAGCCTCCGACCGGCGTCTGACGGACGACCGATACGTCCTCTGCTGCGTCGGGACGTCGGTTCGTAACGGCAGTCATCCAGGTCGTCACCGACTCTCGTCGTGCACTAAAGCCGTCTCGAGTTTCGTGTCCGCACCGAGTTTCATCGAATGCGTACCGGGTACTGCGTCGGGAATCGAAAAAGGAGTCACGGTGAGTGAAATCGCCACCCCGCGCGACCTGTTCCTGCACGAGCTCGGAGACATCCTCTACGTCGAGCGTTCGCTCGCCGACGAGGCGCTGCCGAAGCTGATCGACGAGGTGACAAGACGCGGAACTCAAGTCCGGCCTCGAGAACCATCTCGCGCAGACGAAGAAGCACGTTACCAACGTCGAGAAGGTGTTCGAGATCCTCGGCGAGACACCGCATGAGGAGGAGTGCATCGCCTTCGAGGGCCTCAAGAAGGAGCACGAGGAGATGACCAAGGAGTCATCGTCGTCGCTCATCGACCTCGTGGATCTCGGTGCGGCTGCGCGTACGGAGAACTACGAGATCGCGGCCTACGAGGGACTGCGGCGCATGGCGAAGGCGCTCGGCGAGAACGACGCGGTCGAGCTCCTCGACGAGAATCTCGCACAGGAGAAAGAGCATTGCGCGAGGTCGAGAAGATCGCCACGCGGATCAGCAACGAGTCGTTCGCGGAGCTGGCCTCGACTAGCTGAGCATCTGAGACTTCGGGTTCCGTCGCGAGACGTACCCGCCTTCCGCGGCGGCGAGTCGAAGACCGGCGGAACCCGAGGCGCTACCAGTGGCCGTTCACAGGGGCCACTCTTCGGTTTCGACGACCGGCGATCGATGAGCGCGAGCTTGGCGCGCCTGGCCTCCTGTCAGAGGTCAAGAGGCTCGGGTCCCGACGATGGGTATCGGATGAGACAGGCAAGTTTCGGATGCCCCGACGGCGGGAATTTTCAGGCCGCCATTCGAACGGAAAGGACGGTCATGGGCATCATCGCTTTCATCATTCTCGGTCTGCTCGCTGGCCTGATCGCGAAGGCGATCATGCCCGGCAACGACCCCGGCGGCTTCATCATCACTGCGATCATCGGAATGGTCGGTGCGCTGCTCGGCGGATTCCTCGCCGGAGCCTTGTTTAACGCCGACCCCATGGACGAGTTCTTCGACATCTCGACCTGGCTGACGGCCATCGTCGGTTCGATCATCCTCCTCGCCCTGTACCGCGTCATCGTGAATCGGCGTGACGGTCACTCCGTCGTCCGAGCCTGAGCGGACGCAGAGCGCATGGCTCATCGAGTAGAGCTCCGCTGTGTGCGGGGCTACTCCCTAAGCGAAGGGAGACCGGTATGGCGTCACAGACAGACCTAGAACCGATCCACAGTGAGACGACCGAAAGCGAGCAGGTTTCGCGCCTCAAGCGCTACGACCAGCGAGTCGAGGAGTGGCTCACCTCGCTGAAGGACGAGGCTGAGCAACGCTCGCCAGAGGTGCTGAGTGCTCTTGCCGCAAAGGCCAAGGATGTCGCTGAGTACTTGGACAAGATGGCCGACAAGGCGCGTTCCAGGAACGAGAACTCTCCATCGGATACGGCGACCTAGGCCGAACTCGCCTGCCGGGAGGCGTCCTGGCGAGCAGGACTATCGAGGACCCGATCCCGAAGCAGCACACGGCGACGGAGTGACAGGACCAGGGCACCTGACGCTAGGCCGCCGCTAATTGGACGAACAGCCCGGTCACCGTTAGTGACGGGCTCAAGTTATCGGCGGGATTCCGGTTCTAGAACAGCGCCTCCGCAAGGACAACACGGCCCATACGCCTATGCGAAGAGCGCGACCAGTGCGAAGGCTGCTGCCAAGCCAAATCCGATCGAACGCCAATCGACGTCCACCGACAGAGCAGTGAATGATGAAAGAGTTTCCCGAGGACCTTGCTGTGATGGGAACTGCCGAGCTTTCCGAGCAACGTGCGATCCGCGATGACAAGCTCGCAACGCTCTTTCAACGCTGGCCGGCTCTTACCGCTTGGAGCTACGCCAGCTTCGCGAGATGCACGGCGAGCGGCTCAGGATCGCTCGCTATATCGGCCATCTGCGAGCGGCTCGCGCTGCGAGGAAGCACGCTCAGGAGGGCGTTGAGTCCTTCGCAGCCTCTTCGGCTACTACGCCTGCTTCGCCGCGCTTGACGACCAGGTCGTAGCTGCGTGTACGGGCGACGGTGTCTTCGAGGGAGTCGTCCGCGTGGCCTACGACCACCATGAACTGACGCGGGTTCGCGTGCGCTGCCTCGTACTCGGCTGGGGTCACCGGGATCCGCTCCGCGCACTCAAGCCGGGCGCATTCACAGAGGATGTTGAACGTTGCCGCATCCCCCGCGATCGTCTTCACCCGCTCTTCTACCCGCTGGTTGATCTCGCGGAAGTACGCCTCGTTCGTCGCAAGTCGCTCTTCGCGTCCAGGCACGTTCGGAGCATTGCACGAAGCGGCGGCACGTCGGGACTGCCACCCCCTGGACAGAGAGATGCGTAGCACGATTGAACTTGCGCCGACCAAGATGTGCGCCGAGTCGACTCCGCTTTCGTCCACTTTCCCGACGAACCGTTCGCTTGCGCGTGAGTCCCATCAGGAGTGCTTCGACCTACCGACGGTACGAGCTCGGCGCACTTCTGACGCTAGGTCACTCCTCGCTGTCGAGCAAGCTCGGGTAAGTAAGAGCCCGCGGCTCGACCGCGACGATCTGGCCGGGGCTCTCAGCGCAGGCAGACCGGGAGGGGGTTAGTCGTCCGCAGCCTCCCCGTGCCAATGCGACTGTATCGCCTGCTTCGTCCGAGGGATTCGCGTTTGCTGGAGCTCAGGTTGAGGTACTTCGCCAGTCCCGGCGGACCCCCTCGGACGCCGGGAAGGGGAGCGGCCGTCGCTGGCGACCTGGCCCGTCACGGCGGCTGGCCCCACTCCCATCAGAGTTATACGAGTCCGTCGCGGACGCGCCATTCGTGTTCTGAGAAAAGAACGCCGCGAAGCTCTGCAAGGGCGTCTGTGCGGGCATCGTCGAGCGCCCACAGGATGCGCTCGCGGTCCTCGATTGTGAGAGCAACGACTACCGTCTCGAGCGCGAGCGACTTCTCAAGAAACGAGCGCGTCGGCTCATCCACGAGCTTGGCGAGCTCGCGCACGTCCTCGTCGGGGATCCGCAGGCCGGCGAGATACACGGAGGAGGCGGTACCCCGCGAGCGATGAGTCCTCACCCCGACCGGAGAAAGAGAGAACGGCCGCGGGTGGCCGCTCTTCTCCGCACCCTGGTCGGAAGCGGCAGAAACGCCCAGGGTACGGCCGCGCCCGTTCACTCTCTCCGTGCCGCAACGCTACCCCGGTCGAGCCCCGATCAATCATGGCTGGCGCACACCGCAAGTGCGTCAAGTGCCCAGGTTCATCGACGAGCTGCAAAAGCGGTCGTGAGCGAGTCAGGCGTCCGCGCCAGAGGCCCGTGGCGTGTTCCTAGGGGCGTCGTACACCGGCTCAACCTGGAGGCTCGCAACATCGCCTCGGACAGAACGCGATTTCACCCTCCAAAGCACCCCACGCCGTCGCATGGTCTCACCCACGTCGGGTGCGGCCGTCGGTCGAATGTCGTATTCGAAGTCGCCGTTCGGAAAATGGATTACGAAAGCTCGTCCGGGCATGAGCAATCTCCTAAGTGCCCGTGCCTTCGAGTCGCGAAACGCCGACCGACACCCGTGGCCCGAACCTCGCCGGTCATCAAGCTCGCCACCAGCACGAGGGGCGGTGGGTCCTCTCGCGGCGAGATCCGGGCCGTGTGGCTGTCGTTCCCACGCCAGATGCAGTGCCAAACGGGACTCGGCTACGCGTGGACCGGCCCGAGCTCGATTGCGCCTTTCTCCGACTGAAGCAGGTCGGTCAGCTCGTCGGAGTCAGGCTCGACGGTCGCCGTTTGCGGCCCTCCGTAGTTCGAGACCACCGCGAGCACTCGCCAGTGCTGGCCATCGTGCCAGATGCGATCGCCCTCCACGACGTCGCGTCCCGTATAGCGATGCTCGCGTGTCCCGTCGGGGAACCGGATGATGATCGTGCTCATTGCCCTACCTCTCCGCCCTGCCGGCGCAGTGGCTCGGGTTAGGGCAGTCAGGGCGAGAGGCGCGGGCTATGTATCGACGTAAGCGACGGTACCTGCGGTCGGTCGTTTCCGACAGCCCCAGGACGACGCGCGGCCATTGCGACGTGACAGCCGAGCAACGTGACAGCCGAGCACGGTCATAAGGAATAGGACACCCCCGACGACCTTCTTCCACTAGACGGCCAGTAGTCGCGCTCAGCGGGAAGGCGACAAACGAGGGGTCGTGCCGACCCTCCCGCGAGCGCCGAGCCGCTTGGATCCCCGGATCCAGGCGCATCGCAGTGGTACCGCCTCGCCGCAGTCTCCAAACAGCCTATGGTCGTCGTGTCGGGACTGCCTGTCTCAAGACACCCGACTCCCCCAGAGGAACCCCGGCGTCGTGGGGGCTGTCGGGGTTTCCCCCTCATGCGTTAGCTACCGACAAAGGCCGGGTCGGCTCGTAAAGCAGCGCCCCCTCTAGGGGGAGGGAAGGGACGCACGAAACCGACCCGGCGAGCATTTGTTCCCCAGTTTATCGCGCCAACACCGGCCGGCATGGACTCCGTCTCGTACGCCTGTCCCAGCAGCTACTGAGAGTAACCCTCAGTCACCTCGCCCTTGTGTGCGGCGAATGCCGCGAGAACCTCCCCTTTCTCCTGCTCTGGCACCTTGAAGAAGTCAAGCGTTCGCCCGAGTTCAGCCGCTACCTCGTCGAACTCGGCGGGGGAGATCTTGAGTTCGCGATGCGCTTCTTCCAAGCCCAAAGGCGTGCTACCTGGCTCCGTTGCTGCGTATTGCTGAGGGCCGCCGGCCACGGTGCAGACCCACAACGTGCGCATGAATTTGAGGCCGGGGAAGTCGGTCCAGATTGTTCGTGTGCCACTCCCGCAGTTGGGGGTTTCGACTGCTGGCCGACGACCGGGTTCTCCACGATCGCGTCGCTGAAGTGATCGACTACGGCAGCGATGGCAAATGCGCCACCGAGCCGTTCGTACAAGCTCGACTCCGTCATGTTCTTGCCTCCTCGACGACTTCTGGGAGTTCCACGACCGGCTACTCAGTCACTCGCTCCGGTACGAGGGCGCAGCGTGGTGCTACCGCTTACCACTACGCCGAAGCGCGATACGCGGATCGAGCACGTGACATCCCACGGCACGCTGCGTCTCTACCGTTGTGCCGCTGGGGCTTCGAGCCGCTTCAGCTCTGAACAACCGCCGCTCCCTCCACCTGTCGAGCGCCTGCCGGCGACGACGCCGCGTTCACCGGACTCGCACTCGCATCTCTGTCGTGGCTCCGGCGGGTGGCTGTGGCTCGGCCGTTTCAACGGTCAAGCGCAAGATTTGCGCTCTCCGGCCTGTCTAGCTCATCGGAAACAAGAATCGACGACCCCCGATGTGGGCGGCGCGTGTTCTTGGCGGATTACTGCGCCGCCCCGTCGGCTTCCAGCGACGGACGTTTGGAAACAACCCAGAGACGGCCCATAATGCGGAGCCGTCTCAGGGTCTTCAACGAGCTCAGATGCTCAGTCCGGGTCGCGCCAGCCAGGCCCACTCTGGTCGTAGTAGGAGCTGAGACGACCGCGGTAGGTCGAGTCGTATCCGATGCCCTCGTCGAACTCAGGCGCGTTCTTGATCTCGGTCCTTCGTGCGGTTCACAAACACCTTCTCCTCGCTGTGGTCCGCACGTTGGATCGTTCCGGCCGGAAGCATGACCTTCTTGCCGAAGATCCAGGGACCGGTGTCGACAATGATGTACGCCGCGCCGGCATCGTAGGTCGCCTCGTCAACCTTGCCGATCGAGCCGTCAACCGCCTCGACCTCGTACCCGACGACCTCTCCCCTATCGATGCCTACGCCGAGCGCTGTCTCGTCGTATGTCCACAGGTCTGTCGTGGTGCGCGGGGTGGTGCTCGTTGTGTTCTCCATCACTCCTCCTTGGAGACATTGGGGGGTCATAAGAGCCGTACCCGGAGGGCGAGGGTCGAAACAGTTTCTTTGGAGTTCGAAGCTCGAAGGTCGGCCGGCCACTGCTTGACGTGCTCGCAGAAGGCCAGCAGGGAGGTCGCGGGCGACGGACCACAGCGACCCTCCGTTCCGGATCACTTCGTCCACAGAAGGCAGCCTCCGAAGACGCAGCACGTACTCGTAGTCGCCGTTGGGGAAGTGGATGAATGAGCGTTCGCGGGATGAGCGCGAGAACGGAGAGCGACGGCATCCGGATCCTGCGTCACGGTCGCGGTTACAACCACTCCCGCTCGAACAACGCGTGACATCGCGTGCGCAGTGGGTACGTTCCCACCCGAGAGGGCGACGCGGCGTCTTCGAGTCCGCCGCCCTATGGAGTGAGTGGGCTCTTCTTCCCCCGAGGCGTCGCGCCTCCCTCGTCGTGCGACGACTAGTCGTCCGCTCGCTTGACGAGGAACCACTCCCTGCGCGTGCACCGCTCGTTGTTCGTCACTGGATCACCAGGCCCTCGATGCCGGGCTCCGCATCGGGAAGCCTCGGGTCGAGCCGCTCGAGGGTGTCGACGAGCAGCGTCGCGACGGCCGTGCTCTTGACCCAGTTCCGGTCGGCGGGGACGACGTTCCATGGCGCCCATTCGGTCGACGTCTCATGCAGCACTTCGTCCCATGCGACGACGTACTCGTCGTAGCGCTCCCGGACGTCGAGATCGGCCATCCGGAACTTCCAGCGCTTCTCCGGGTCGTCGACCCGCTCCTGGAAGCGCTTCCGCTGTTCCTCCTTCGATACGTGTAGGAACACCTTGACGATAGTGGTGCCCTCGTCGACCAGCATGTGCTCCCAGTCGCAGATGTGCCCCGGGCGCCTTCTCCAGACCTCCTCGGGCGCGAGCGCGTGCATCCGTACCGCGACGACGTCCTCGTAGTGAGAGCGGTTGAAGACGCCGATGTGGCCGCGCGGCGGGAGCTCGGCGTGGACGCGCCAGAGGTAGTCGTGCGCGCGCTCCTTCTCGGTCGGCGCGCGGAACGAGGTCACGTGGACGCCCATCGGGTTGACGCCCTCGAAAACCTGGCGAATGACCCCGTCTTTCCCGGATGCGTCGAGCCCCTGCAGCACGAGCAGCACGCTGCGCTCGCCCTCGGCGAAGAGCCGCCCCTGAAGCGTGGACAGGCGCTTGCCGAGATCGTCGCGGATCTGCTTCGCCGCGTCCTTGCTTCCGAGACCGAGATCGGCGCGCGGATCACGCTCTGCGAGTCGCGGCATCGTGCCGGGCGCCACGCGGATCGCGTCGATCACGCGGCGACTCTAGCTTCGGTTCTCCGTGCGGGGCCCTGGACCTAGGCGTTGCGAGGCGGATCTTGAGGCGGAAGTTCAGGCGGTCGCGGGTCGGGTGGGACTTGCGGATCCGGTGATGGCCCTACGTCTGGCGGCTGTGGGTCCGGTAACGGACTCGGTTCCGGAAACAGATCTGGACTTGGCGGCTCAGGAACAGGCACCGGAATGCCTGGTCCGGGACCCGTCGTACTCGCGTCATCCATTCGCATCGTTCACAGACTCGCGCTCGTCTACCTGAGCGGTCTCGTGTTCGACGACCGTGCCGTGCTCGACCTCGAACCGGCCGGAACAGGCCACGCAAACTCCCGACATGTCGGCACCCTGCGACTCCTCGGTGCCTTCACGCGGCGGCTTGCCAGAGCCAAGACACCGACCCACGTACGGAATGGTCACTTCAGGGCTATCAACGTTCTGCGCAAGTTCGAAACCTGCGAAGCGAGAACCGCCTCGCCGGCGGCTCAGCCTTCGGGCTGTGGAATCCGGGAGGGATGATTCGGAGTAGTAGCGGGAGTGGTGTCCGCCACGCCCCTCGAGTCGCCGAGATGGACCGTCGTCGGTTCGAGAAACCAGCCAAGGAGGGAACGAGGACGGTCGCCCGCCTCGAGCTCGGGGGCTCCTCGATCCGCGGACTCAGGTCGTCATCGGGCGCTTGCGGGCGTACTCTGTCGTCGTCTGGGGCTGCCTGCCGCTACCCCTTCACACCCCGCAAGTGTCCGGGCTGGCCGAGGTGGCTCGGCGGGGACCCTCCCCCTCTACGAACTACCCGCTAGGAGGTCGTCATGTCGAATGAGGCCAACAAAGCCCTCGTCCGCCGCTTCTACGAAGAGATCGACAAGGGCAATCTGGCGGCGATGGATGACCTGGTCGCGGACGACTACATCGACCACTCTCCACCACCGTTCCCAGGGCTCACCTCAGGTCGCGCCGGTCTCAAGCAGGCGTTCGAGATCTTCTGGGTCGCGACGCCAGGTGAGCACCACATCGAGGATCAGATTGCCGAGGGGGACAAGGTCGTTACAAGGATTCGCGTAACTGGAACGCACGCAGAGGATCTCCCCGGAATCCCAAAAACCGGGAACAAGCTGGAGACGACGGCGACGGTGACGCACAGGATCGAAGACGGAAGGCTCGCCGAGAAGTGGTCGAACAAGGACGAGCTTGGCTTTCTCCAGCAACTCGGGGTCATCCCGTCGCCCGAAGGTCACGCCCCCTGAACGTCGGCAGCCAGCGCCCTCTGTCTCTCTGAGCAGCTAATTCAGCCGGCCCGCCTCGAGCTCGCGCCCTTCGATCCGCAGGCAGCGTGCGAGTTTGAGGGCAGGCGGCTTGCTCGCCCGCCTGCCCTCAGTTTGCGCTGCTACTTCACTGCAGCGAAACGCATGCTCCAGGTGATGACGCTTTCGTCCGGGGCGTCGGCCGGAATAACACAGAACTGGACCCAGCCCTGTCCTGGCTCGAGTTGCCCCTGGCCGAACTCGACTCGATCGACAGTGAATATGCCGACCTGCCATGTGCCGTCGCAGACGGCTGAGTTGCGGTGACTGCTCGACCAGGCAGCGGCCGCTGCGCCGCTTCCTTCCTCCGTCAGCCAGTGCTCGGGCAGGCGGCTCGCAGCCTGCTTGACCGACACCCAGACGTGAGCGCCTGGACCTCCCTCACAGATGTAGCGAGCGGTGACGTAGCCGACCGTCGGATCGGATGAGTCGATGCTTACGTTTCCGATGACCTGTGAATCGAGCTTTCCGGACGGTGTCGCGCTAGCGATGCCACCGCCGATCCCGAGCGCCGTTACTACGAGCGCTGCGAGCACGAAGAGCTTCCCCTTCATCAATTCCCCTTCCCCCTTTGATGATTTCCGCAGAACCTGCAGTCCGAACCTACCAGCGCCGCATTAGAAACCAACCGAGCTACTTCCTTCCGCCCGTCTGGAGCTCCCGCTCCTCGATCCGCAGGTAGCTCGGCGTCGCCGAAGTACGAGTGGGCGGCGCTGCGATGGCTCGAGCGGTATCTGACGGAAGGCTCGCCACGTCTTCGGCACTCCGCTGAAATCGCTGGCGCCTCGCCGAGCGCGGGTTCTGGCTAGATGCTCAGAGGCTGTGAGCGATTGGGTGCCGTGGCTCGTAGAGCATGATGTCGTCCGCCGGAACGTTCAGCATCACGGTGAAACCGTAGTCCTCTTTTTTGACAGGCCCCGTGAACTGAGCCCCCTTGGCCTCGAGATCCGCCATGGTTGCAACCAGGTCGTCGCACACGAGCGAGATGGTGTGCTGCCGAGGATTTTCATAGGCGACGCCTTCATGCGTCTGGTGCGTGGGATGTACGCCCAGTTCGCTTGGGCCGCTCTTGAAGATGAGCCAGCCCGGCACGTCCGGCTCCTCGAGGAAGGCCCACCCGAGAACGCCGCGTAGAAACGACCGTGTGGCTTCAGGATCGTCCGAGTAGATGAGGAGATGGACTGCTGTGATCACCGTGCTGATCGCAGGAGGCCGCAGCTATTCCCGGATGACGACAAACCGGACGGGAATGCCGTGCAGACTCTGCGTAGGCGCGCTGGCCGTCGCGACCGATTCCACCTTGCCTTCCTGATCCGTTGGCCGCACCGCGACGACGATCTCGTCGGCTGGAAAGGTCGCGAGTGCGTCCCGGATTGCGAGATCAACATCTGCTTCGCCTGCCTTGGCCTCGACCGTCTCGCCGGGTAGGTGGGCGGCCACGTCTTCTGCGACGTGCTCCGCGTGAGTGAAGGCCTTCTGGTCATTGGCGAGCCAGTCGAGGACGCCTTGGCGCACGACCGGGACCACGACCTTCAGCTTGTCGCCTTCACTGACGTATCGCCGCAGCACGTCTTCTGGATGATCGACGGTACTAACGACGAGGACGTTTCCCACAGCACTCAGCTCAATGCCCGCCTTCGAGCAACGCCGAAACCACCCACACATGAAGGAGGCTACGGCCGATCGGCGTAGGGACTCGATGGCCGGGTCGGTCTTTGGCGTCTCCAAGGATCCCTTCCCCTCCTGGGGACGATTGGGTGGTCGGCCCGGCCAGTTGCGCCTTCCGCAGACCCGACGAATCCCTCATCGGGCCGCTCGTTCGCCCCGGCGATGAACCCATCGAGCGACACGGACGTGTAGAGAACGGTGACGGACAAGGGGCCGGAGTGTGGCTCGCGTAGTCGGCGTACGGCCCGCCCAGCTGTCGCCTCAGTAGGGCCTCCTCGACTGGGATCCGCCGGACGAAGCCGATCGCGGGGAAGACAACGCAGGTCGCGAGGCCAAGGACGTTCCCGAGTCCGAGGCCGACCCCGGCGTACATGAGGACCGCGCCCGTGTACGACGGGTGCCGGAGATACCGATACGGTCCATCGACAACCAGCTGCTGGTCGGCCACCACCTGGAGGTTGCGCGTGAAGTGTGCGCCCAGTGTTCGAATCGCCCACCAGCGCAGCGCTACGCCGGTAAGCCCTACGGCACACCCCAATACGGGCCAGAGCCACTCGTTTCCGGGCAGAGCTGCAGCTGGAACTTGCTTCGCGAGGAGCACGCCGAGAACGAGCCCGGCGATCTGCCACACCTCCAGCTGCCAATACGTCGGATCAGACCACCGACGCTTCCTATCGCCGCGAAACCGCCGATTTTCCACCACGAGCGATCCGACAGGAGCGCCGAACACGAGCAGAGTCGCAACAAAGTTGTGGAGTGCGAGCGGATCAGACATGACGAGTCCGAATTGCGCACGAGAATTGTGCCGCTGCGCCGCCGTTTCGCCTCGGGCGAGCGCGATCTCGGCTGTGCGGGAGTGTCGCTTGAGGTTCTCGGGCTCGGTGACCTAAGGTGGCACCGCATTGTCGAGTGACGCCGAGAACCTGTGGGCGGACGTTCCTGACTGGGGCGGGGTTGGAGCGAGACGTTTAGTGCGAGCAGACGGCGGAGCGCTGGGCGGCTCGATTTGGGAGTTCCAGCCGGGTGGATCTCAGTTCGTCTACCACTTCCACCACGGAAGTGAAGAGCTCATCCTCGTCCTTCAAGGCGAGCCCATCGTCCGGCTGCACGACGGTGAACGCCAACTCCGCGAGGGAGACGTGGTGCCGCTGCCACGAGGCCCCGACGGCGGCCACCAGATCAGAAATGAGACCGATGAGGTGGCCCGAGTGCTGATCGTGTCATCGAACACTCGCCCGGATGTGGCCGAGTATCCAGAGACCGGCAAGATCGGCGTCGCGCTAGAGGGAGCCGAGTGGGAGTTCCACCGGCGCGACGACGCCGCACCGCACGCTGGCCCTGAGTAAGGAGTTCCCGCACGCAGGCGCGAGCGTCGTGTCGCCTGACGTGCATAAGAGGCGACGACGGTGAACTGCGTGCGGATGAATCGGAGACCTCGGTTCGCTCGGAGAAGGGCGCAATCGCCCTCGGACCACCTCGCGAGTAGCCAGCTCCGCTTCACGCCGATCGCGCGTGGGAATGAGCCTCGCGCTGCCCGGATCTCGCCGCGAAGGAACCCGCTGTATCCAGTCCAGCGGCGCACCTGATGACCGGCGGGGTCCGGGCGCTGCTCACCGTTTACCCTTCTCGCGGTGTCAGGGGAGTCGCCGCGCTCGTCGAGCAGCTCGGAGTTTCGGCCTGCCCCGGCTGAGTTCGCTGCTCTGCGCTGACGGACCTAGGCGCGTTCGCCAGTTGTTCGCCAGTAAGCCCATGCAAACGCGGACTAATGCGGACGACTACGGACAAGGCGGCTAATCGTGACCATGCTCGCTATCCCCGGCCAATCCAGGGATTGCGAGCATTTGAGCCACGGCGGGGGTGGGATTCGAACCCACGAGGGGTTGCCCCCTAACGGTTTTCAAGACCGCCCCGTTCGACCGCTCCGGCACCCCGCCGAACGCGCATTGTGAACGACGGGTACGCCGGCGAACACGGGCGTCCGTCGAGTTCAGCCTGCCGTGGTGATGTAGTTGGTCAGGTACTGGATCTCGAAGCTCTGCTGCTTCGACTGGAACTTCACGAGATCGCCGATCGAGACGAGGCCGACCACCTTCTCCTCGTCGACGACCGGAAGGTGGCGGATCCGGCGCTCGGTCATGAGCGCCATGCACTCCTCGATGCTCGTATCCAGGCCGACGACGACGAGGGGGCCCGACATGATCTCCCTGACGGCCGCCTCGTTCTCGTCCCGGCCTTCTAGAGCCACGCGGCGCAGGTAGTCGCGCTCCGTGACGATTCCGACGATCTCGTCGTCCTCGGTGACGAGGAGGGAGCCGACGTTTGCCCCGACCATGGTCTTCACGGCGTCGATCACGGACGCGCCGCCATCGATCTTCAGCAACTCACCCGTCTTCTCACCGAGGATCTTCGATACTGGGTTCATCCGCCTGCCCCTCTCGCGTCCTGTCGTCGCGCGGACTCGCGCGCCGAGCTGGTCTCCCAAAACCTAACGAACGGCACGATTTGTGGGAGGGCTACCCGGGGCGGACTTCGGCTGGAGCGCCGTACCGCGCGAGCACGTCGGGGACGCTGCCCTGGAAGTTCTCGAGGATCGCGAGCAGCGCGCGGTCCGTCACCATCGTCCCGTTGAGGGTGTGCGGGGGCTCGAGGGAGCCGCCCTCACTGCGGTACCGGATGCCGAGTCGGCGTGCCTGGTAGTCCGTCGTGTTCGAGCACGATGTGACCTCGCGGTATCGCTGCTGGAACGGGAACCATGCCTCGATGTCGTACTTCTTCGCCGCCGGCGCGCCGAGGTCGCCAGCGGCGACGTTCATGACGCGATAGGGGAGGCCGAGCGCCTGCATGAAGCGCTCCTCGAGCTCGAGCATCAGCTCGTGCTCGTTCCAGGACGTCTCCGGCTCGACGAACACGAACATCTCGACCTTGTTGAACTGGTGGACGCGGAACATGCCGCGCGTGTCCTTGCCCGCCGCGCCCGCCTCGCGGCGGAAGCAGGTCGAGAAGCCGGTGTACCTCAGCGGCAAGTCCTCGAGGATCTCGCCCGCATGGAGCGCAGCGAGGGCGACCTCGGACGTTCCCGTGAGGTAGAGCCCGTCCTCCTCGAGCGCGTAGATGTTGGAGCGCTCGGTGGGGAAGAACCCCGTGCCGTACATCGCCTCCTCGCGCACCAGCACGGGCGGGATCACCGGCGTGAAGCCCGCCTCGGCGAGATGCTCGAGGGCGAACTGGTAGAGCGCCATCGCCACCCGCGCCGCATCGCCCATGACATAGCCGAAGCGCGCGCCCGAGATGCGGGCGGCGCGCTCCATGTCGAAGCGGCCGATCTCCGTGTGCTCACGTGCCTCCGCGAGGACGGTCGGCTCGCCGACGCGCCTGAGCTCCTCGGCGTCCTCCTCCGAGTCGCCGTCGGGTGCCGATGGATGGGGTGGATTGGGAACGAGCGCCAGCGCCGCGTCGCGCGCGGCTTCCGCGGCTGCGAGCCCTTCCTCGACCTCCTTGAGCTCGGCCTTCAGGGCCTGAAGCTCCTCGAGTTGCTCCGGTGTCGGCTTGCCCTTGAGCTTCGTTCGGCCACGAAGCTCGTCCACGCGCGGAATGAGCTCGCGCCAGCGCTCATCCGCCTCGAGAAGCGTGTCGAACTCGTCGGCCGCGCCCTTCCGTGCCAGCGCCTGGCGCCAGGTGTCGGGATCGCTGCGGCCAGCCTTGAGGTCGATCACAAAGATGGAGTCTAGAAAGCCGCTACTTGCCGGCGACCGAGGAGACGTACGCCGCGACGTCCGCACGCTGTTGGTCCGTGAGGCTCGTCCCGAACGAGGGCATCGCGCCCTGGCCATTCGTCACGCGGTCGTAGGCGAGGTCGAAGCTCGGCATCGCATCGTCGAGATTCGGTCCGACGGTGCCCGACGAGCCGGCGTCCGCGAGCGTGTGGCAGCCGGTGCAGCCCGATGCGCCGAGGAAGATCTCCTTGCCGGCGACCGGGTCCCCGGCCGGCGTTTCGCCGCCGGTCTCGGTCGTCTCCGTCTCCGTCTCGGTCGACTCGCTCCCGGTCGACTCGGTCTCCGTCGTCTCCGTCTCGGTCGACTCCGTGGTGGTCGTGACCTCGCCCTGGACCGTCTCGGGAGTCGCGGTCTGCTCCTGCTCCTGGCCGCAGCCGGCAGCGACGAGACCGAGCGCAGCGACGAGGATGCAGAGGAACAGAATCGTGCGGCGCATCAGGGCGATCCTATATGCGCCGCACGACCGAAAGCAGCGGAAACGGTGTCAGGCCGCCGCGAGTCGACGACGGAGGCCCTTCAGCTTGAACGCCACGAAGATCTCGGTGATCCCGCGGGCGAGGGCGATGATGCCGACGTAGATCACGAGCAGGATCGCCTTCTCCTTGAAGTCACCGGCGACCCAGAACGCGAGCAGGATCTCGATCAGGCCGATCACGAGCTGCATCCACCAGAGCTCGAACTCGTCCTTCGTGATGAAAGCGGCGCTGATGTCGAAGATGCCCTTGATCAGCAGGAAGAATCCGACCAGCGCTGCGAGCGTTGCGAACGTGTCGTACGGGTTCCAGAGCGCGTAGATCCCGACGAGCACGAACAGCACGCCGAGCAGCCCGTGCACCCATTTCCAGCCGGTCGTCGAGTAGGAGATCGCGATGAACTCGTTCATGGCGGCGAACAGCACGACGACTCCGAACAGGATCGAGATCGCGTATACGGTCGTGTAGTCCCACTGGAACACCAGCAGTGCGAAGACGAGCCAGGCGATACCGGTCACGAGGAAGATCCACCAGCGGTCGGCGGCGTCCTCGAGGATCTCGCGCGGCCCGAACATCTCGTTCATCGTTCCTCCCTCGATGGTTGTGCAGTCGCGCCGCGATTCTTCCAGGCGGGCCGGACTCCTCCCGTAGGATCTGCGCGCGATGATCGTCGAGCGGAGCATGCATCCGGGCTGGCTCTCGAACGCCTTCCTGCTCGCGGACGTGCCGGGCGGGACGGCCGTGTTCGTCGACAGCGGAGCACCGCTCGAACCGCTCCTGGAGGCTGTCGAGCGCGAGCGGGTGACGCCGACGCATCTTCTCGTGACCCACGGCCACGCCGATCACGTCGCCGGCAACGACGAGCTCGTCGAGCGCTTCGGGCTCGAGATCGTCACCGGCCCCGTCGAGACGGGCGGGCTTCGCATCGACGCGCTCGCGACGCCGGGTCACTCCGACGACGGCATCTCGTTCGTCGTCGGCGACCTGTGCTTCTCGGGCGACACGCTCTTCCGCGACGCCGTCGGCGGCGGGCCTGCGGACGAGATGCGTCGGTCGGTCATGGACGTGCTCATGACACTTCCGCACGACACGCGCGTGCTTCCGGGGCACACGGACGAGACGACGATCGGTCGGGAGTGGGAGCAGAACCCGTTCGTCCGCTTCTGGCGCGGCGTGGACGCCGAGGACGGCCGTGCGTGCACCGTGCAGGGCGATCCCGCCACCATCGTCGTCTGGTCGCCGGACTACGACGGCAAGGGCAAGGCGCTCGTGCGCCTCGCCGACGGCTCCGAGGCGATCGTCGGCGCGTCTCGGCTCGAGCTCTCCTAGATACCCTCAGGGGGTATACTCCTCTCGAGATTCGTCCGAGAGGAGAGCAGTGAGCGACACCGTCACCTACAGCGTCCCCGCGATCCACTGCGCGCATTGCGCGATGTCGATCCGCGAGGAGGTTTCCGAGGTCGCGGGCGTCGAGGACGTCGCCGTCGATCTCGAGAGGAAGCTCGTCACGGTGAGCGGGCATGCGCTCGACGATGCAGCGCTGCGCGCGGCGATCGAGGAAGCGGGGTACGCAGCGGCATGACGGTCGCTGAGGCACCGCGGGACGAGGTCCGCCTGGACCTCGAAGGAATGACGTGCGCGTCGTGTGTCGCACGCATCGAGCGCAAGCTGAACAAACTCGACGGCGTCGAGGCATCGGTGAACTTCGCGACCGAGCAGGCGACCGTGCGCTGCGACCCGTCCGTCGCGGTCGACGATCTGGTCTCTGCAGTCGAGGCGGCCGGGTATCACGCGCGCCCGGTCCAGGAAGCGGGCATTCACCATCACCACGACGAGCCGATCTCCGGTCTCCGTCGGCGGCTCGCCGTGGCCGTCGCGCTCACGGCGCCGCTGGCGCTCATCGCCATGGTGCCCGCGCTGCGGTTCACCGGCTGGGAGTGGGTCGCGCTCGTGCTCGCGACCCCCGTCGTCTTCTGGAGCGGGAGCGGGTTCCACCGCGCCGCGCTGCAGAGCGCGCGGCATCTCGCGGCGACGATGGACACCCTGATCTCGATCGGGACGCTCGCAGCCTGGCTGTGGTCGGCCGTGGTCCTGATCGGTGGGCTCGACACCGATACGTACTTCGAGGTCGCAGCTGTGATCACAACGCTGATCCTGCTCGGGCGCTACCTGGAGGCCCGCGCCAAGAGCCGCTCGTCGCAGGCGATCCGGATGCTGCTCGAGCTCGGCGCGAAGGAGGCCCGGATCCTGCGCGACGGCCACGAGGTGCTCGTGCCCCTGGACGAGGTCCAGGTCGGCGACCGGTTCGTGGTCCGGCCCGGGGAGAAGATCGCGACCGACGGCGTCGTCGAGGAAGGCGAGTCGGCTGTCGACCAGGCGCTGCTGACGGGCGAGTCCGTGCCGGTCGAGGTCGCGGCGGGGGCAGAGGTCGCCGGGGCCACGATCAACACCTACGGTCGCCTCGTCGTGCGCGCGACGAAGGTCGGCGCCGACACTGCGCTCGCGCAGATCGCCCGCCTCGTCGAGGCCGCGCAATCCGGAAAGGCGCCGGTACAGCGGCTCGCCGACCGGGTTTCGGCCGTCTTCGTTCCCGTCGTGATCGTCATCTCGCTCGCGACGCTGGTCGGCTGGCTCGCGGCCGGAGCCACGGCGGCGACTTCGTTCACGGCAGCGGTCGCCGTGCTCATCATCGCGTGCCCTTGCGCACTCGGCCTCGCGACTCCCACCGCGCTCATGGTCGGAACCGGTCGTGGCGCGCAGCTCGGCATCCTCATCAAAGGCCCCGAGATTCTCGAGCAGACGCGGAAGGTCGGCACGATCGTGCTCGACAAGACCGGGACGATCACCGAGGGCAGGATGGAGCTCGCCGAGGTCCGCCCGCTGAACGGCGCGACCCGGCCCGAGATCCTGCGTCTGGCGGGCGCGGTCGAGGCGGCTTCCGAGCATCCGATCGCCCAGGCAATCGCCACGGCCGCGAGGCTCGAGGTCGGCGACCTTCCCAGGGTCGAGGGGTTTCGCAGCGTCGCCGGCGTCGGCGTCACGGGGACCGTCGACGGGCATGCCGTCGAGGTCGGCCGTGCTGACGGCGGCATCGCCGTCGCGTGGGACGGAGCCGAGCGCGGGATCCTCGTCGTTCGCGACACCGTGAAGCCGACGAGTGCCGAGGCGGTCGCCGACCTGAAGCGGCTCGGGCTGACGACCGTGCTGCTCACG
Source organism: uncultured Gaiellaceae bacterium (assembly GCA_963736935.1). GTDB lineage: Bacteria > Actinomycetota > Thermoleophilia > Gaiellales > Gaiellaceae > GMQP-bins7. Next base: position 25,251 of record CAVTQX010000006.1, read on the forward strand.
GGCGATGCGCGCGAGACCGCGGAACGCGTCGCTCGCGAGGTCGGCATCGATCGTGTCCTGGCCGAGGTCTATCCCGAGGACAAGGTCGCAGAGGTCGCGCGGCTGCAGGACGCCGGTGAGGTGGTCGCGATGGTCGGCGACGGAGTGAACGACGCTCCTGCGCTCGCACAGGCTGATCTCGGGCTCGCGATCGGCACCGGCACCGACATCGCGATCGAGGCGTCGGACATCACGCTCGTCTCCGGCGACCTGCGCGCGTCCGGAGATGCGATCCGTCTTGCGCGGCGAACGTTGCGCACGATCAAAGGCAACCTGTTCTGGGCCTTCGCCTACAACGTCGCCGCGATCCCGCTCGCCATGGCGGGGCTTCTCAACCCGATCGTCGCGGCGGCCGCGATGGCCTTCTCGAGCGTCTTTGTCGTCACGAACTCACTCCGGCTCCGACGCTTCCACTCGCCGCGGGAGGTCACATGAGCGATCACGAGCACGGGTACGCGGCCGACAAGGAGGGGCTCGTTCGCAGGCTGCACCGAATCGAGGGCCAGGTCCGCGGAATCGAGCGCATGGTCGAGGACGACCGCTACTGCATCGACGTCCTCACGCAGATCGCGGCAGTGAACACCGCGCTCGAGAGCCTCGCGTTCAAGATCCTCGATGACCACGTGAACCACTGCGTGGCCGGTGCGCTCGCCTCGGGCGATCCGGTCGAGGTCGAGACGAAGAGCAAGGAGCTGCTCGACGCGGTGCACCGGTTCGCGCGCGTGCGCTAGCGGTTCTCGGTCGCCAGGCGCAGCCCGAGCGCGACGAGCACGAGGCCGGTGACGGCGTCGAGTGCGCGACGGACGGCTCCGGTCAGGAGCCGACCGATCCGGGCGACGGCCACGGCGTAGCAGCAGAGCCATGCGAACGTCAGCACGCAGAACAGAAGACCGAGTGCGAGCAGTACGAGGAACGTCGCGTCGCCGGCGGGAGCGAACTGGGGAAGCAGGCTCGCGAAGAACACCGCCATCTTCGGGTTGCCGAGGTTGGAAAGGATTCCCTGGCGGAGAGCGCGGGCGGACGAGAGCGGCGTGCTCGTACGGACCTCGTCGTCATGCGTGCGCGTCGTGACGGCAGCCCAGAGCGACTGTGCGCCGAGGTACACGAGGTACACGGCACCGACGAGTTTGAGCGCGCGGAACACCGGCTCCGACGCCGTGAGGAGCGCGACCACCCCGGCGCTCGCCGCGACCGTCCACACCGCCTGTCCGAACGCCACACCGCCCGCCGTCGCGACGCCCGTCCTCGTGCCGCCGACGAGCGTGTTGCGGATCGTGAGTGCGGTGTCCTGGCCGGGCGTGCAGATGACGACGGCCGAGACGGCGACGAAGGCGAGCAGGCTGTGGAGCACGGCGGAAGTATCGCCACGCGAGTCTCGTTGACCACCTCACGGTGGGAGACCCACGCGCGTTGACCGAAGGAGTGAACGCGCGCGCGCACATCTCGCTCCTTCTCGTGATCGTCGTCTGGGCGGGTTCGTTCTCGGTCATCAAGCAGTTGCTCGACGACGCTGTGGCCGCGGGCGACATCGCGATCCTTCGCTACGCGATCGCGGCGCCAGGGTTCGCTTACATCCTCTGGAGAGCTCACGGGCTGCCGGGTCTGACCCGCGCCGACGCGACCCGAGTCACCGCCGCCGGACTGCTCGTCGTGGTCGGCTACCACATGTTCCTGAACGTCGGAGAGCGCTACACGACGTCCGGCGTCGCCGCGCTCGTCGTCGCGCTCGCCCCGGGACTGACGATGGCCATGGCGTTCGCCCTCGGTCTCGACCGGATCAGCACGCGCCGCGTCGTCGGTCTGGTGGTCGCCTTCACCGGCGTCGTGATCGTCGTCGCGCTCGGCTCGGGAAGTGACCTGTCGTTCGCGAGCGCGAAGGGGCCGCTCATCGTCCTCGGCGCGCCCATCGCGTTCGCGCTGTACAACGTCATCCTGAAGCCGCTGCTCGGGCGGTACGACCTGCTCGCGCTGACGGCGGCGACGAGCCTCGTCGGCACGGTCGGGCTCACGCCGTTCGTCCGCGGCTCCACGGTCGACACCGTCGTCGACGCGACCGCGGCCGAGGCGGCGCTGCTTCTCTATCTCGGCGTGCTCGCCACTCTCCTCGGGTACATCTTCTGGAACACCGGCCTCAAGGGCCTGGGCCCGACCCGCGCGGTGACGTACGCCTACGCGATACCGCCTCTCGCCGTGACGTTCGGTGCGATCTTCCTCGATGAGCCGGTCACGATCTGGCTTGCCGTCGGGGGCGCGCTCGTCGTCGGTGGCATAGCCCTCGCCCAGCGGCCGGCCGGGTCGGTCGCAGCTAGGTTCGCTCCGTGGCGCCGAACGCCGAGCGAACCCTCACGCAGCGTGAGCTGAACCGAGCGCTGCTCGCACGACAGCTCCTCCTCGAGCGCGCCCGCCTGCCGATCCCGCGCGCGCTCGAGAGAATCGGCGGTATCCAGGACCAGTACGCGCCGAACGCCTACATCAGGCTGTGGTCGTGCCTCGACGGCTTCCGACGGGACGATCTCACCCAGGCCCTGGAGCGCCGAACCGTCGTTCAGGCGACGCTCATGCGCGGCACGATCCACGTCGTCTCGAGACGCGACTACTGGCCGTTCGCGGTTGCGATCCGCGCGCCGCAACGCGACTGGTGGCTCCGCGTCCAGAAGCCGCGCCCGCAGGAGGCCGAGCTCGAACGCCGGGCGGAGGAGCTGCGGGCCCTGATGGCTGACGGGCCCCGACGGCAGGACGAGCTCGTGGACGTCGTCGGCCGGAGGGGGCTGGCAGGCCCCTGGGTCGAGCTCGTCCGTGTCCCGCCCTCGGGGACGTGGGAGAAGCGCCGCGCGCATCTCTTCCAGACTGCCGAGCACTGGGTCGGACCGGAGGACGTCGAGGTAGCTCCGGCGCTCGACCATCTCGTACGTCGCTACCTCGGCGCATTCGGGCCGGCGCCGCCGGCCGACATCGCCCAGTGGGCCGGCGTGAAGCCACGTGACATCGCTCCGGCGCTCCAGCGACTGGCGCTGCGCCGTTTCCGCGACGAGTCGGGCGGCGAGCTCCTGGACGTCCCGCGGGCGGCGCTCCCGGACCCCGAGACGCCGGCGCCGGTCCGCTTCCTGCCCACGTGGGACGCCGTGCTCCTCGTCCACGCGCGGCGGACGGGTGTCCTCCCCGAAGAGCATCGGCCGCGGATCTTCTCCACGAAGACGCCGCAGTCGGTCGCCACCTTCCTCGTCGACGGCGCCGTTGCCGGCACCTGGAGGTTCGACGACGGCCGCATCCGCTGGGAGTCGTTCCGGCGCCTCGACGCCGGCATCCGGCGCGAGGTCGAGGACGAGGCCGAGCGGCTTGCGCTCCTCCACGCCTGACAACACAATGGCCGCGTGACCGAGCCCGTCACGCCGGCGCACGAGCACGATCACGACGACGAGCGCGACGAGCACTCGGAGGAGTGGCGCGCCGTGCTCATGGGCGATCTCAGCCAGCTGAAGTACTTCCGCGCGGTCCTGGGGAAGATCCCGGCCGGGCCACGCTGCAAGCTCTGCGCGGCACCGCTCAAGGCGCCTGGAAGTGTGATCCTGAAGCCGTTCGGTTTCGGCCCGTCGAAGTTGAACCGGCGACTCTGCCGGGCGTGCTTCCGGTCGGTCGGCAAGAAGCCGGGGGGCGCGGAGATCGAGCTCTCGCTGTTGTTCGCCGACGTCCGCGGATCGACGTCGCTCGCAGAGCACATGCAGCCGCAGGAGTTCTCGCGACTGATCTCCCGCTTCTACGGGACGGCGGCACGCGTCGTCGACGAGTGGGACGGGATCGTCGACAAGTTCGTCGGCGACGAGGCGGTCGCGCTCTTCGTCCCCGGGTTCGCAGGTGCGGAGCACTCATCCCGCGCAGTGGAGGCCGCCCGCTCGCTGCTGCGGGAGACGGGAAACGACGGCTCGGAGCCGTGGGTGCCGATCGGCATCGGCGTCCACACGGGGGTCGCGTACGTCGGTCGCGTTGGCGAGGGCGACGCCTGCGACTTCACCGCGGTCGGCGACGCCGTGAATACGACCGCGCGACTCGCGTCGTCGGCCGGCGCCGGAGAGATTCTCGTCAGCAAGGCGGCGGCCGGGTCGTCCATGCTGGACGCATCCGGGCTCGAGTCCCGGACGCTCACGCTTCGCGGGAGGGACGAGATGGTCGACGCGCTCGTCCTCGCGGCCTAGTCGTCCTCGCTCACAGTGCGGCGAAGCGGCGCAGCTCCTCCTCCACGAGCTCCGCCCACCGGCGAGCCTTCGGCAGGGTGACGAGTTTCCCCCACGGCGAGCGCAGCGCGATGCCGTGCACCCCGCCTGGGACGAGGACGTAGCTGCCATCCGCGCCTCGCTCGCGCGCTCGATCGAAACCCTTGCGCGAGTGGGATGGCGAGACACCCGGGACACCCGGGAACCCCCGGTCGAGCGATCCGTGGATCACCGCCAGGCGCTTGCCGCGAAGCGACGAGACGTCGAGCTGGTCGGGGATCCACGGCGCGAGGCCGACGACCTCCTGCACCCTCGGCTCCGCAGCGACCGAGATCGAAACGGCACCACCCATCGAGAAGCCGAGAAGCGCGACGCGCGGTGCGCCCACCTCGAACACGGCGGCGCGTGCGTCTTCCACGCATGACTCCAGACGCCGCCACGACTTCACGCGGTAGCGCACCTCGGCGAACGCGAGTTCGCGCAGTCTCGGCGCGAGCTGGTCGACGAGCCACTCGACGGACGGGCTCCACGTTCCCTCCACCTCGCGGTGCTGACCACCGTTCACGCATACGACGGCGCACTCGCCGACCGAGCCCGTGACACGCATCTCGGCCCCCGTGGCGAGCTTCACGCAGCGAGACCGAGCGTGGTCTCGACCCAGGCCGGCAGCTCGCGGAGTAGCGCCGGGTCGATCGAATGCGCCATGTGGGGCGACTCGTGATAGCCGACATCGGCGCCCGCCTCGGACAGAAGCTCCCGCGCACGACGGCCCCATTCCACGGAGATCACCGGGTCGAGCGCGCCGTGACCGACGACCACGCGGGGGAGAGGCTGAGTGAGGTCGAGCTCGAACCCGGGAGCCGCCGGAACGAACCCGCTCAACGTGATCAGCCCGGCCGGCCGTGGCCGCCCCGCGCCGAGCCCGAGCGCGTACGTCATGACGGCTCCCTGCGAGAAACCTCCGAGGACCGTCCGCTCCGAGGTGATGCCCGAGTCGGTTGCGAGCGCGTCGAGCCACTCGGAGGCGAGCGCCAGGGTCTCGGTAAAGGTCTCCGGATCCGGGTAGCCGATCTCGTGAACCGCGTACCAGTGGGCGCCGCCGGGCGGCAGGTGGAGCGGGCCGCGCGGAGTCACACCCAGCAGCCGACGAGCAGGGTCGAGATGATCGAGAAGCGGGAACAGGTCGCGCTCGTCGGCGCCGCGGCCGTGGAAGAGCACGAGCATCCCGTCCGGATTCCCGGCAGCGGGTCGGGTGAGATGGTGCAGCGAGTCCGCGGGCACGTCCCGCAGGACGTTATCTACGGAGGCTCCGCTCCCTGATCAGCCGCTCGAGCTCCGCCTGGTCCCAGCCGTTCATGAAGTCGGCGTGGGGCCGCGAGCCTGCCCGACGCGACCTGCGAGCCGCGTGGCACGGGTGGGTAGAGCACGATGAGGACGATCGTCGGCAGGGCGACCGGGTGCGACGCCGGGCACAACCCGCGCGACGCGTACGAGGCCAGCGACCGCAATCGCAGCCGCGAGGGACAGTGGGAACGCGACGCGGCGCCACACGACCTCCGTCGAGGATGCCCTACCGCGCCGCCGGTGTCCACGTGCCGGCCAGGACCGAGAGCGGCAGTTGCCCCTCGAGCAGCGCACGCCCCACGATCGCGCCCTCGCACCCTGCGGCCTCGATCGCCGCGAGATCGTCGAGCGAGCGCACGCCGCCTGCCGCGAGGACCGGAACTCCGGCGATCCGGGAGACCCGGGCGAAAAGCTCGACATCGGGCCCTGCAAGGGTCCCGTCACGGTCGATCGCTGTACACAGGATCCGGGCGACGCCGGCGGAACGGCAGCGCTCGGCAGCCTCGTCGGGCGTGATCGTGGTCGTCTCCGTCCAGCCGCCGACGGCGATGCGGCCGTCGCGAACGTCGACCGCGACCACGAGGCGTTCACCGAGCCTCCGCACGAAGCGTCCGAGCGCGTCGTCGTCGGCAAATACGGCGGTCCCCACCACGACGCGCGCAGCGCCCGCATCCAGGAGCTGCTCGGCGTCTGCGACCGAGCGGATGCCGCCCGAAGCCTGTACTCGCGCCGGTGCCGTCACGAGCGCCGTACGGCGGACGACGTCAGGGCGGATCGTGCCGTCGCGCGCGCCGTCGAGGTCGACGAGGTGGATCAGGTCGGCGCCCGCGTCGCGATAGCTCTCGACGAGTGCGAGCGGGTCGGCGCGGCGGTTCGTGACCCGCTCGTAGTCGCCCTGCCGTAGCCGCACGGCATCCGATCCCAGGAGATCGACCGCGGGCACGACGAGGAACGGTGCTGACTGGCGTATTAGCACGCTACCATGCTACTATGCCCGCACAAGCAGCGGCACGAGCTTCCGACGAATGAGCGAGCTTCCACACGAATGGCGAACGAACGAGACGACGGACCTGTTCGAGGCGATCCTGAGCCTGCGAACGCTCGACGAGGCGGAGCGGTTCTTCCGCGACCTCTGCACGCTCGCGGAACTGGAGGCGCTGACGCACCGTTGGCAGGCGGCGCGGCTGCTGGATCAGGGGCTGCCGTACCACGAAGTGGCGACGAGAACGGGCGCCTCGACGACGACGGTGACGCGCGTCGCACAGTGGCTGAAGCGGGGCGCGGACGGGTATCGCCTGGTACTCGATCGTCGCAAGCGCGCATCCGGCCGGACCGCCTGACGATTGCGGTCCCCGCGAAGGGCCGCCTCCGCGAGCCGGCCGTTGCACTCCTCGCAGACGCAGGGCTCGGCCCCGAGCAGCCGGGCGAGCGCGCGCTCGCTTTTCCGTGCCGCAACGCTCCGGTCGACGTCATGCTCGTGCGTGCCGCGGACGTCCCCGAGTACGTGCAGGACGGCGTCGTCGATTGCGGGATCACGGGCGCCGATCTCGTTCGCGAGAGCGGAGCGGAGGTGGACGAGCTCGTCGAGCTCGGCTTCGGCTCGTGCACCCTGGAGGCTGCCGTCCCGACCGAGTCTCCGGCGAGCGGCCTCGACGATCTCGACGGGCTGCGGGTTGCGACCGTGTACCCGCGACTCGCCGCGGAGCTGCTCCGCGAGCGCGGGGTCGAAGTCGAGCTCGTGCGAGTGACCGGCTCCGTGGAGGTGGCGCCACGGCTCGGACTCGCCGACGCGATCGTCGATCTCGTGTCGAGCGGAAGCACGTTGCGCACGAACGGACTCCGCTCGCTCGGCTCGCTCTTCTCCTCCGAGGCGGTACTCGTCACCCGAACGGTGGATGGAGACGACCGTGCCCGCGAGCTCGCTGCGGTCCTGCGCAGCGTGGTCGACGCTCGCGAGACGCGCTACCTCATGCTCAACGCGCCGCAGGCGGCGGTTGCCGAGATCGCGCGGCTCGTCCCGGGATCGGGATCGCCGAGTGTCATACCGCTCGCGGAGCCGGGCATGGTCGCGGTACACGTCCTCGTTCCCGCGGCCGACGTGTGGCGGCTCCTGCCGAAGCTCGAAGCCGCAGGAGGTTCCTCGATCCTGCTCGTCCCCGTCGAACGGATGGTGCCCTGACATGAGTAGCGTCGGTGCGATCCTCGAGGAGGTTCGTCTGGGAGGGGACGCTGCGGTCCGCGAGTGGGCGATCCGGCTCGACGGCGTCGAGCCCGGCCGCGCGGAGCCGGTTCCCGGACTGCCCGTGGACGCCCTTCTCGAGCTCGCCGACGCCGTTCGTCGCTGGCACGAGGCGCAGCGTCCGTCCGACGTCACGCTGGAGGTCCGACCTGGCGTCGAGCTCGAGCGGCGCTGGACGCCGCTCGCCTCGGTCGGCGTCTACGTCCCGCGCGGCCTCGTCTCGACTCTGGTCATGTGCGTCGTCCCCGCGCTGGTTGCCGGCGTCGACCGTATCGCCGTTGCAACGCCGCCCGATGGCGCAGGCCTCGTCGCGGCCGCCGCGCGGCTCCTCGGGATCGACGAGGTGTGGGCGCTCGGCGGCCCGCCCGCGATCGCGGCGTTCGCGTACGGCACGGAGACGATCCCGAGGGTGGACAAGATCTGCGGCCCGGGCGGCACGTACGTGAACGAGGCGAAGCTTCTCGTGTCGCGCGAGGTCGCCATCGACCTCCCCGCGGGGCCGTCCGAGGTCGTCGTCCTCGTCGGGCAGGGTGCGGATCCGCTCGTCGCGGAGCTCGAGCTCGCCGCCCAGGGCGAGCACGGCCCGGACTCGCGCTGCCGCCTCGTGGCGGTCGACGGCGATGCGGCGGCAGCGATTGCGGAGGTCGATGCGATCGCGCCGGAGCACCTCGTCGTCCTGGGGGAGGATGCAGACGAGCTCGCGGCGCGGGTCAGCAATGCGGGCGCGATCTTCGTCGGGCCGTTCTCGTCGGTCGCCGCGGGCGACTACGCGACGGGTGGCAATCACGTGCTCCCGACCGGGGGCTGGGCGCGTGCCGTCGGAGGGATCGGCCTCGAGACGTTCCTCAAGCCGGTGACGATCCAGCGCCTCACCGGCGGCCGGGCTCGCGTCCGTGCGCCCGACGGTCGAGGCGCTCGCGGCGACTGAGGGGATGCCTGCGCACGCGGCGGCGGTGCGGCGATGAGGGCGCTTCCGCAGAGCTTCGCCGAGTACCGGTGGGCGCCGTCGACGGAGGAGATCGCCCGGACGTTCGAGCTCGACCCGCTGCAGGTCGTCCGCTTCGACGGCAACGTCCCCGCACAGCCGGCGCCGTTCGCGCGCCCGGGAGCGATCGCGGGTGCGCTCGCCGACGTGAACGTCTACGCACACGGTGGGTTTCCCGAGCTCGTCGACGCTATCGCGCGCTACGCGGCGGTCGACCCCGAGAATGTCGTCCTCGGCGCGGGCGCCGACGATCTCATCCTGCTCTGCGCGCGGACGTTCGCCGGGCCCGGAGACATCGTCGCGATCGCGGAGGAGCCGACGTATCCGCTCTACCGCATCGGGTCGCAGCTCGCCGGCGCCGAGATCGGCGTCGAGGATCCTGCGGTCACCTTCTGCTGTCGGCCGAACAATCCGACGGGCGAGCTGGGCGAGCTCCCGGCGGTGCGCCCGCTCGTCGTCGACGAGGCGTACTACGAGTACTCGGGCGAGACGGCCGCCGGCCTCATCCGCGACGGCGTCGTCGTGATCCGGACGTTTTCGAAGTCGTTCGCCCTCGCCGGAGCGCGGGTGGGGTACGCGCTGGCGGACGCGGACACGGCGGCCGAGCTGAACCGTCGCCAGGCGCCGCAGCCGATCTCGGGCATCTCGGCTGCGCTCGCCCTGCTGGGGCTGAGCGACCCGCCGGACGTCCGCTGGCAGGTCGAGGAGCGCGAGCGCTGCGCCCGTGCGCTGCGGGCGCTCGGCCTCGCGCCGTTCCCGTCGGCGACGAACTTCCTCTTCGTGCCGCTCGAAGACCCGGAGTCGATCGCGGGCTCGCTGCTGCGCCGTCGGGATCGTGGTGCGCGTCTACCCGGACGGGATCCGCTTCAGCGTGCGGGACCGCGAGGACGACGACTTGCTGCTCGCTGCGCTCGCACGGGTGCTCGACCGACCCGCGCCCGTCCCGGAGGCGACCGGACGCACCGTCAGACATCTCCGCACCACGGCGGAGACCCGGATGCGCGTACGCCTCGGCCTCGACGGCGCCAGCCGCGTCGTCGTCCGGACCGGCGCGGGGCTCTACGACCACTTGCTCGAGCAGCTCGCGTTCCATGCCGGGTTCGACCTCGTGCTCGACGGCGTCGGCGACCTCGAGACCGGTGAGCACCACACGGCCGAGGATGCGGCGCTCGCCCTCGGGGAGGCACTCGACGGTGCGCTCGGCGACCGTCGCGGAATCGCGCGCTACGGCGACGCAGTCGTCCCGATGGACGACGCCCTTGCGCGGGCCGCCGTGGACCTCGGCGGCCGGCCGGCGGCCGAGCTTCGTCTCGAGCGCGATCCCGGACTCGCGGGGCACATGCTCCGGAGCCTGTCGCAGGCGGGAAGGTTGGCGATCAACGTCGAAGCGGACGGGCGCGACGACCACCACGTCGCCGAGGCGGCGTTCAAGGCCGTCGGCCGCGCGCTGCGCGCGGCCGTGCGCGTCGAGAGCTCCGGCGTTCCGTCCACGAAGGGCGTCGTGTGAACGTCGCCGTGTGCGCATACGGCGCGGGCAACGTCCGCTCGGTGGTCGCCGCGTTCCGACGGCTTGGCGCGAGCACGTTCGTGACGTCGAGCGCGACCGAGGTCGTCGGCGCCGACGTTGCGGTGCTCCCGGGCGTCGGCTCGGCAGCGAGCGCGATGGCGGGTCTCCGCGAGCGCGGTCTCGACGATGCGCTGCGCGAGCGAGTGGATGAGGGTCGGGCGACGCTCGGCATCTGCCTCGGGCTCCAACTCGCACTCGACGAGTCCGAGGAGGACGGCGGCGTCGCCGGGCTGGGAATCCTGCCCGGCCGCGCGCGTCGGCTCGCCGACGGCCGCATCCCGCGGATCGGCTGGGCCGCGGTCGAGCCGGGCGGACAGGTGTTCTATTTCGCCCACTCGTACGCCGCGGAGACACCGGCCGCGACCGCGAACTCGGAGGGTGTCGTCGCTATAGCCGAGGCCGGGAGCTTCCTCGGCGTCCAGTTCCACCCGGAGAAGAGCGGCGCTGCCGGCGCGCGCTTCCTCGCAGGATGCCTCTCCCGCGTCTGATCCCGTGTCTCGACGTCGCCGACGGGCGGGTCGTGAAGGGCGTGCGCTTCCAGGGGCTCCGCGACGTCGGCGACCCGGTCGACCTCGGCTCGTCGTACTCCGATGCGGGCGCCGACGAGCTCGTCTACCTCGACGTGAAGGCGACGATCGATGGTCGGTCCACCTTGCTCGCCCTCGTCTCCCGCATCGCCGACCAGCTCGCGATCCCGTTCACGGTCGGGGGAGGGGTTCGCTCGGTCGCCGATGCGGAGGCGCTCCTCGAGGCGGGCGCCGACAAGGTCTCGGTGAACAGCGCGGCGCTCGAGCGTCCGGAGCTGGTGAGCGAGCTCGCGGCGCGCCTCGGCTCGCAGGCGGTCGTCGTCGCCGTCGACGCGACGAACGGCGAAGTGAGGTCGCGGGCCGGTTCGGCTTCGACGGGTCGACGCGCAGTCGACTGGGCGTGCGAGGCCGAGGAGCGCGGGAGCAGGTGAGATCCTGCTCACGTCGATCGACACCGACGGGACGCGGGACGGCTACGACCTCGAGCTGACGCAGGCCGTCGCCGACGCGGTGTCCCTTCCCGTGATCGCATCGGGCGGGGCGGGCTCGGCCGTCCATGTCGCCGACGCGCTAGGGGTCGCCCAGGCGGCGCTCCTCGCCTCGATCCTCCACGAGGACCCGACCCGGCTCGAATCCCTCCGCGTCGAGCTGCGGGAGCTCGGCATCCCGGTTCGCGATGCGGCCTGAGCTGACGCCCGCGATCGTCCAGGACGCGGAGACGAACCGCGTGCTCATGCTCGCATGGATGGACGACGAGGCGTTGAGGCTCACGCGCGAGACCGGTGAGGCTCACTTCTACAGCCGCTCGCGCGAACGCATGTGGCGCAAGGGCGAGACGTCGGGGAACACGCTCGCCGTCGAGGAGCTCCGCGACGATTGCGACGGCGACGCCCTGCTCGTCCGCGTGCGCCCCGCTGGGCCGACGTGCCACACGGGCTCGGTCTCGTGCTTCGCGCCCTGGCTCTGGCGGCGGGTCGTGGAACGCGCGACGAAGCGGCCCGAGGGCTCGTACGTGGGCGCGCTCGTGGCCGAGGGGCCGGCTGCGGCCGCGCGCAAGGTGGGCGAGGAAGGCGTCGAGGCCGCGCTCGCCGGCGCCTCCGAGAGCGACGAGCGGCTCGTCTCCGAGGTCGCCGACCTCTGGTTCCACACGTACGTCCTGCTGGCCGCGCGCGGGCTCGATCCTGCCGCAGTCGAGGAGGAGCTCGGGCGGCGAGCGGGCGGACTGACCGCGATCGTCTACCCTCGAGCGTCGTGACGTCGGGGCGGCCGCGCGAGCTCGTCGACCGTGCGCTGTCGATCGGCGCGGATCCTGCCGACTCGGCGGACCTGCGCTTTCGCAAGCGGCTCCTGGTCGGCGTCGCGCTCCTCATCCTCCCGGCCGGCTTCACGTGGGGGCTTCTGTACTGGCTCGTCGGCGAGACGGCGGTCGCGCTCACCCCATGGGGCTACGTCGTCGGCTCGATCGTCAGCCTCGTCGTCTTCGCCCGAACGCGCAACTTCGCCTTCCTGCGGACCGCGCAGCTCCTCCTCATCCTGATCGCGCCCGCGCTCGGGCTGATCATGATCGGCGGCCTCGAGGAGTCGAGCTCGGTCATCCTGTGGTCGCTCCTGGCGCCCCTCGGAGCGGTCGCATTCGGCCGCCCGGAGCGCGCATGGCCGTGGTTCGGCGCATTCGTCGCCACGATCGCGCTGTCGATGGTCCTTGCCGAGCTGGTTCGGCCCGGAGGGCGCCGATCTCCCGAGCGCGTTCGTCCGGACGTTCGACGTCCTGAACATCGTCGCCGTCTCCTTCGTCGCCATGCTGCTGCTCGTGACCTTCGCGCGCGGGCGGGATGCGGCTCAGGAGCGCGTCGAGGCCCTTCTCCTCAACATCCTTCCGGAAGAGGTCGCGCAGCGGCTGCAGGACGACCCGAGCACCATCGCCGACCACTTCGAGGACGCGAGCATCCTGTTCGCCGACGTCGTCGACTTCACGCCGCTCTCGGGTCGCCTCGACGCGCGCGAGGTCGTCGGCCTTCTCGATCGCCTGTTCACGAGCTTCGACGAGCTCGTCGACCGCTACGAGGTGGAGAAGATCAAGACGATCGGCGACTGCTACATGGTCGCCGCCGGCGTGCCGCGGCACCGCCCCGACCATGCGCACGCTCTCGCGAGTCTCGCGCTCGAGATGCGCGACTGCGCGCATGCGTGCCTCGTCGACGAGGACCTCAGGCTGCGTATCGGAATCAGCTCCGGCCCGGTCGTCGCGGGCGTCATCGGGCGGAGGCGCTTCCTCTACGACCTCTGGGGCGACACCGTCAACATGGCGAGCCGCATGGAGTCGCACGGAACGCCGGACACGATCCAGATCACGCGCTCGACCTGGGAGCTTCTCGCGGACGACTTCGTGACGGAGCCGCGCGGCCTCGTCGAGGTAAAGGGGAAGGGCGAGGTCGAGACGTGGACCGTCGTCGGCCGCAACGGATCCGGCGGGCACTAGCATCGCCTCGATGAGCGCGAACGTCGAAGCCTTCGATGCATGGGTCCGCTCGACGTTCGTCGAGCTCAACACCGCTCTCGAGGATCTCTACTTCGCCCAGAGCGATCGCTCGAACGTCGAAGGCGTGGGCGACGAGCTCAAGCAGCGAATCCTGGACGAGGGCAGAACGTACGTCCGCGCGCTCGCCGAGGAGGGCAACACCGACGAGGGGTTCGACCAGGCGTTCGACGTCCTGGGCGACCTCGGCCTGTACATGGCCGCGCTCCGCCGACACGAGCTCACGAACCCCGCACGGGAGCAACGGTCGCCCCACGAGGAGGCGACGGCGCTGGGGCTGCACATCGGGGCATCCGTCGGCGTGGTGCCGCGGTTCGCGACGAGTCACCTGACGACGCACAACCTCGCTCGCGACGGCCGTCAGAAGAGCTTCACGTCACTGCCCGACGAGCTCCTCTTCCTCGACTACAACACGCGCGGGATCCTCGGGTACCAGCGCGCAGCGGATGCGCTCATGCGGATCTCGCCGCTCGGCATCTCCCACACGGTCGCGGAGACGCTGTTCGACGACGCGCACGACGCGCTCGCGGCCGTCGGGAGGTCGAACGCCGTGCTCTTCGCGGAGCTCGACGTCGACCGCTTCTTCTTCAGCGTGCGGCCGTACTACAAGCCGTACCGCGTCGGGCGCCAGGAGTACCGGGGGGCGAATGCCGGCGACTTCTCGGGCATCAACGAGATCGACCTCCTGCTCGGACTGTGCCGCGGCAACGACCCGTACTACTCGCAGCTCCTCGTCGAGAAGATGCTGTTCATGCGCCCCGAGGACCAGGAGAGCCTGAGGGACTGCCTGCGACGGCGGAGCTTCCTCGATCAGCTCCTCGACGCGCTCGGCGAGAGCGGCGACGCAGAGTGGTTCCGGCGCAACGCCGCGGCGTTCCTGCGCGTCTGCGAGGAGCACGGCCGCGTCGCCGCACAGCACCACGACCAGCTCGTCGCGCGATTCATCGAGCAGCCGTCGATCGCGCTCGACGAGAGCCACCTCGAGCAGATCACCGCAAGCGGCCCGCCGCTGCCTGCCCTCCTCGCATCGCTCGAGGTGCTGCGCGACCTGCGACTCGCGGTGCAGCGCGACGACATCCCGACGCGCCACGCCGACGTCGCGCGCCTGCGCGACCGCGTCGGTCACGCGGCGAGGCTGAACCGTCTGCCTGTACCTAGGCGACGCGGCGGATGTGGCCCGTCTCGTCCTCGATCGCGAAGGCGGCCTCGATGAGCGCGTCGACCGCACGGCGCCCCTTTTCGCGATCGTACGGGGCCAGAAGATGCTCGAACGTGTCCCTGAGCTGGTTGCGCGGCATCACGGCGAGAAGCGTGGCCGCGCGCTCGACGAGCTCGGGATCGGCCTCCACGTCCTCGGGTGGCATGTCGACCGTGCCCGCGTCGTACGGCGCGAGGCGGTCCGCGACGCCATTCACCCGGAACTCGTCCACGTGCTTCTTTCGTCTCACATCCGCCCCTTCCCCAAGAGTCGGCCCCAGTGTTGCACGTGAGCCGGTTCAGCGCACGTCGACGTACGGCCGGATGAGTGCGTCGATCTGACGCCCCGTGGCGCGCCCCTCGAGGCGCTTCACGATCGACCCCCCGCACAGTACGAGCAACGTCGGAGTCGTCTTGATGCCGAGCCGTCGTGCGAGTTCCGGGCTGCGGTCGGCGTCGAGATCGACGACGCGCAGACGCTTCTTCTGCGTGACCTTCACCCACGCGACGAGGCTCTCCATGCGACGCGACGCCCCGCAGCGCCGACTGCCGACGAAGACGAGGGTCGGAGGCTGGCGAGGCTCCATGGTCCTAGGGGTGCCCGTGGGGGCGGGTCTCGAAACGGCGGGTTTCGGGTCGTTCGTGAGCGGGAAACCAACCCGTTCCCACCGCGAAGAGGAGGCTGACATGCCGACAACCGCCGTGAAGGACGTGATGACACCCGGGCCGATCGCGATCGCGAGCGATGCGATGGTCGTCGAGGCGGCGCGCAGGATGCTGTCCGAGGACGTCGGCTCGCTTCCGGTAGTAGAGGGCGAGACGCTCGTGGGGATGGTCACCGACCGCGACCTCGTGCTCCAGGTGATAGCGAAGGATCTCGATCCGCACAAGGTTCCGGTCGCAGACGTGTGCTCCGAGGATCCGGTGATCGCGGAGCCCGAGGACTCGCTCGACGACGCGCTCCAGCGAATGGCGTCCGAGCAGGTCCGTCGCCTTCCGGTCGTCACCGGCGGCAAGTTGGTCGGGATCCTCGCGCAGGCCGACATCGCCCGAAGCGCGCGTCCCGAGTCGACAGGCCGCCTTCTCGAGGAGATCTCGGCCTAGGGGTTCAACTGTTCGCCGGCACGCGCTGCAGGACGAGCGTGAGCCACTCGGCGCCGTCGCGGTGCTGGACGGAGACCTCGTCGACGAGGCGCGAGAGGACACGAGCGAGAGCCGGATCGCCTCCGCTTCCGTCGCGGACAGGGCCGAGTGCGACCTCGAGGCGTCCGTCGGCCGTGTCGACCTCGACGGTCACGTCGTCGGAGCTACTCGCGTCGAGGGCACTCAGAACCGCGAGCTGAAGATCGTCCGTACGCTCGTACGGGAGCTCGGCGCGGCTTCCGATGCCTCCGAGAACGAGCGTCGCCACGTTCCGGAAACGCGGGTCCGACGGGATGGTGAGCACGATGCGGTCACCCATCAGGGTCTCCGCTGGCGCCGTGAGATCCGCCGGCGCGACCATCTAGACTCGTCCGCGGTGGCCACGTCGGGTGAGTTTGACGTTCGCAGCGAGTCGGTGCCCGGGGGTGCGACGGTCGTGCACATCGCGGGAGAGGTCGACCTCGCGACTGCTCCTCGCCTCGAAGAGGCGCTCGTCGACGTGGTGTCCGAGGTCGTCGTGCTCGACCTCTCGCGCTGCACTTTTCTCGACTCGGCCGGAATACGCACGCTTGTGGCCGCGGCGCGCCGGCTCTCGGACGCAGGTCGGACCCTTCGGATCGTCTCCGTCGATCCCGGCATCATCCGTCTGCTCGAGATCACGGCGGTCGACACGCTGATCGGCGTTCATCCGTCGCTCGACGACGCGCTCTAGCCCGCGAGCCCGTCGGCGCTGCCGATCGCCTGTGCGCGGGTTTCGTGGATGTCGAAGACCTCGTCGAGCATCGTGATCTCGAAGATCCTGCGAATGTCGCGCGTCCCGATCACCAGGTCGAGCCGGCCCTGCGTGGCCGTCTGCCGCTTCTTCGCCGCCAGGATCACGCCGAGAGCCATCGAGTCGAGGAACGTGGCGCCGGAGAGGTCGAGGACGATGTGACCGACGTGCGCGTCCGCGAGCGCGGCGAGGCGAACGCGAAGAACGGGTGCCGAATGCAGGTCGACGTCGCCGCCGACGCTGACCACCGACACCTCGCCTTCCTGCGCGACGTCAACGCGGAAGTCTTCGCGGGTGTCCAGCATCCGCGCGCTCTCGGTCATGTCACGACGTCCTGTACCCGTCCCGACGGCACTTGAAACGCAACTGCCGACCGGCCTGGCAGCGGCCAGCTCGGTGAGGCCCCAGCGCGGCGCGAGCCGGTCGAAGTCGCGTCGGAGGAGGATCCCGACGTGTGCTCCGCGGCGCTTCCGCAGCGTCCGCTCGACGGGATGCGCGAACTCCTCCGGCCTCGGGTACAGGATTCCCGAATCGGGTGAGGCCAAACCGACCGGGCCTGGATGGCTATCGTGGGTGCAGGTGGCGACCTACGGGCTCGAGCACGTCGCGGTGGGCGACGCGGAGGTGACCCTCGTCGCGCTGACAGGGGACCTCGACGTCACGAATGTGGACGACCTCGATGCGCAGCTAGCCGCGCTCGCCAACGGGCTGCCGCTCGTCCTCGACCTCAGTCGTCTCGTCTTCGTGGACAGCGCCGCGCTGCACCGTTTGTTCTGGATCGTCCGAGAGCGGGGTGTGGGGGGCGTCGCCTTCGTCATCGAGCCGACGGCGCCTGTCGCCGCAACGCTTGCGATCGTCGAGCTCGGACGCACGGCGCCGCTCGTTGCAACCCGTCACGAAGCGGTTGCGGCGTTGAGCCGCACTCGCGCCGGCTAGAGCGGCGCGTTTCGGGCGGCGGCGGGTCCGGGTATGAACACCGGCGCGCTGCTTGGAGGCTTCCTCGCCACGGCGTTCGGCTTCGGCGATCCGATCGACGAGGTCTTCGATCTCAGCACGTGGGTCGCTGCGATCGTCGGCGCGTTGATCATCCTGTTCCTCTGGAACACGATTCGCGAGCGGCGGCTCGCCTGACATTCCCTCCGGGGCCGGCGTCGTCCGGCCCTGGTGGACTGATCACCTACCTTCTAGGGCATGCACTCCGTCGACATCGAGCGGAACGCTGATGCGCGGGTCGTTCGCGGTTCGGGCGAGCTCGATGCCTTCGCGGCGCCGGATCTGATTTCCGCATTCGACGCGCTCCGCGGAGAGCGTTTCGTGGTGGCCGATCTGACGCTCGTCTCCTTCATCGACTCGACGGCGCTCGGCGTGATCGTGCGCGGTGTCCGCGCGCTCGACGAGGAGGGCGCGCGGGTGCAGGTGGTTCTGCCGACGGGGTCGGCGCGGCGGATCTTCGAGATCACGGCGCTCGACCGCGTGCTCCCTGTCGCCGCGTCGCGGCAGGACGCGCTAGCGGCGCTCGACGCCTGACTGCGCGCCCGGACTACTCGCTCGGTTCCGAGAGCCGCTTCGTCATGCGGACGACGGTCCCGCGCCCGTCCGCGCCGCGCCGTATCTCGAGCTCGTCGACGACCGTACGGATGATCGACATGCCCATGCCGCTGTCTCCGGCCGGCGGGCTGGGAGTCGCGTCGTCGGCAGCGAGCCCGATGCCCTGGTCCTCCACGACCAAGGCGATCCCGTCGCTGTCGAACACGTACGAGACGGAGACGTCTCCCTGCCCTTCCGGGTAGGCGTGGCGGACCGAGTTCCCGCACGCCTCCGTGATCGCGAGCTTGAGATCGGCGAGGAGCTCGTCCGACACCGGTGTCGTGCGCCCGATGCCCGAGAGTGCGAGGCGGGCCAGCAGCAGGTAGTCGGGCTTCGCCGGGAAACGACAGGCGCACGACATGCTCACTCATCGAGCGACTCCTCCTCGATGCGTCCCCGCATCGTCGCGAGCGCGCGCCGAAGGAGGCGTGAGACGTGCATCTGCGAGATGCCGATCTCGGATGCGATCTGCGACTGCGTCAGCTCGTGGAAGAACCGGAGCTCGACGATCTGTCGCTCGCGCTCGTCGAGCGCGTCGAGGCCTGCCGCGACGAGCGTCCCGTCCTCGACCTCGGCGTAGCCGAGCTCGTCCGCACCGAGCTTCTCCGAGAGGCTGTCGTCGGAGGCTGTCGTCGAACGGGGCGTCCAGCGAGCGGGTCGAGTACGCGTTCATCGAATCGAGCGCGTCGATGACCTCTTCCTCTTCGACGCCGGCCGCCGCGGCGAGCTCGGCGATCGTCGGCGAGCGACCGAGCTCGTTGGTCAGCTGGTCGAGCATGCGCGAGAGGCGAAGGCTGAGCTCCTTGAGCCGTCGTGGCACGTGCATCGCCCACGCCTTGTCGCGGAAGTGACGGCGAATCTCGCCGACGATCGTCGGCACCGCGTAGCTCGCGAAGTCGACGCCGCGGTCGACGTCGAACCGGTCGACCGCCTTGATGAGGCCGATCGAGCCCGACCTGGACGAGATCCTCGAGCGGCTCGCCGCGACCTGCGTACCGCGAGGCGAGCGCGCGGACGAGGGGCATCAGCTCGACGAGCGCGCGCTCGCGAGCTTCGAGGTCGCCTTCGCGGTGGATAGGCGACGAGCAGTGCGTCGACGTCGTGTCCATGAGGAGGCTCATCTCCGTGCTCAGACGGCCTGAGGGTACGCGCTCCCGGCGCTGAGCCTCACGCCCAGGTGCGCAACGCTTCGTCGCGTGAGGCGTAGACGTCGAATCCCTGGCTCAGGAGCGTGACGTCGAAGAGCCGGCGCAGCTCGGGACGCGAGCACACCACCGCGAGTGTTCCTCCCAACGCCCTGACGCGGCGCGCACAGCGATGCAGCACCGTCAGGAGATCCGAGCTCGCGTCGGCGCGTTCGCCGAGATCGACGATCACGCCGACGTCGCCGACACCGATCGCGGTGTCGAGAAGGAGGGCCAGATCGGTCGTCGACGAGCGCTCCATGTCGACAACCACCACCGACAACGCGGGCGTTCCCACGTGATGGCTGACCTCGATCACCGAACTTCCGTACCCGCTCGGGAGAGCGGTGAAACCCCGACGGTCACCGACGGCCGCCGAGCGCGCGCTCGAGCTCGGCCTTCGTCATCTTCGAGCGGCCCGCGGACGTTGCGCCGCTTCGCTTCCTCGTACAGCTGGTCGCGGGTTGCTCCCGCGCGGGCTCTTCCGGTGGCTGCGGATGCCACCGCGGCGCCCCGACGAGATGTCCTCGCGCGAGAACGTCGAGGCCTGCTGCGCCTCGCCGTTCCTCGCGCGCTCCTTGTTCACGGTTCGCGCGGCGATCTCCTCGGCCGTGTCCTCGGATGCGCCTCGCTCGCGCTCCGACTCCTTGATGTGCTCGTACTGGCGCGCTCTCTTCGTTCCCTTCTTCACGCCACGTGGCGGCATCGTCGATCCTCCTTCGCCTCGCTCGATTGCGGGAATCGGGTACCCGCGCCAGGCGTTGCGCAAACCGCGTCAGGCGAGGTGCTTCTCGAGCGTCACCGTCGTGCCCGGTCGGGCTGTCCGCGACGTCGAACGGAGGAGACGAGCGCCTCGATGAGTCGGAGCCCGAGCCCGCGGTCCTCGCGAATCGACGTGCGGCGCCCACTGCCCGAGTCGCCTGATCGCGACCCGCACAGGGAGTCGTCGAGCGACGCATGGACGCTGACGACATGCTCCGCCGGATCGAGCGGCGTGCTCGATGGCGTTCGCGCACGCCTCCCAGGTCGCGAGGACGACGTCCTCGACCTCGCGAGCGCTCGAGCTCCACGCCGCGCAGCCACGTGCGCATCGCATCGCGCACGAGCTCCATCGAGCCGAAGGTCCGCCGGAAGCCGTAGGTCGAGCGGCCGCGGCGCGACCGGCAGGACACGTGCGGCGAGGAGCGCGATGTCGTCCTCGCGCTCGTCGTTCCCGATGACGTGCTCGAGGATGTGCTCGAGCAGTCGGTCCGGGTCCTTCGGCGCCGTCGCGACGGCGTCGCTGGAGCCGCTGCAACCCTTCGTCGATCGATCGGCCCCGACGCTCGATCAATCCGTCCGTGTACAGGACGACGACGCTTCCCGCGGGGAGCTCGAGTAACTGTTGCCGGTACGTCGTGCGAATGCCGGTTCCCAGCGGCAGGCCGCGCGCCGACTCGATCAGCTCCACCCGTCCGTCCGGATACGCGACCACCGGAGGCGGATGTCCGGCGGACGACAGGCGGCACACGCCAGTATCCGGCTCCAGGGTCAGGTATGCCAGCGTCGCGAAGGAGGTGTCGAGCACCTCGTCGGCGAGGCGGTTGAGGCGGACGAGCACGGACGACGGCTTGAGGCGGTCGACGGAGAACGCCCGGATCGCGTTCCGCAGCTGCGCCATGCTCGCTGCTGCCTGGACGCCCTTGCCGACCACGTCGCCGACGACCAGACCGAGCTTCCCGTCAGGGAGCTGCAGCACGTCGAACCAGTCGCCTCCGACATCGAGCTCGGCGCTGCCGGGCAGGTAGCGGGCCGCCAGCTCGACGCCTTCGACCCGAGGCAGGGAGCTCGGGAGAACGCTCCGCTGGAGTGTCTCCGCGATCGTCTGCTCGGCTTCGTACTGACTCGCGCGCTCGAGCGCGAGACCGCACTGCGAGACCATCGACTGGAGCCAGGCGCGGTCTTCCTCGGTGAACGATCGCGGGGAACGGAACGAGAGGTGAAGCGCACCGCGGGCGCCCCCACGCGTCATCAGCGGGAGGGATACCCACCCCGCGATGCGCGCTTCCCGCAGACCGGTGAACGCCGACATCTCCTCGTCCGACAGCGCCCAGACGGGCTCGCCCGAGGCGATCGCTCGTGCGAAAGGGACGTCCGAGTCGAGATCGAGCGCCTGCCAGGCCTCGAGCCCTTGGCCGTCGTAGCCCGAGCTGGTGATGATCTCGACCGTGCGCGTGCCCGCCGGGCCCTTGAGGACGACGAAGCCCGCCTCCGCGCCGACCGACTCGAGCGCCTTCTCGAGGCAGGCGTTGCTCACGTCGAGGACGGTCGTTGCGACCGACAACGCCGCCGTCACCTCCTGGAGCCGGCGCGTCGCGTCCGCGCGTCGCTCGGCGTCGGCCTCGGCGCGACGTCGCTCTACCTGCTCGAGGGCCAGGCCCGCCTGGTCGGCGAATCTGCGGACGACCGCGAGTGTCGCCTGGTCGGGCTCGGACACGACGACCTGCCACGAGATCGCGAGGACGAGCTCGCTCGATCCGGCGATGACGACCGGCGTCCGCAGCGACGAGCGGATCCCGAGCTCGCGGACGAAGTCGAACCCTTCGCCGTACGTCGTCTCCAGGACATCCGGCACGAACGACGCGCCGAGTCCCTCGATCGCCTCTCGCAAGCGAGGGAAGTCGTCGAGGCGGAGGTGCGTCTCGACGATGTCGGGACGCGGCGGATCGATCGCGAGCAGGTCGAGCCCCTCGTCCCGAACCCGCCAGAGGACGCCGTAGTCCGCGCCGAAGGTCGATCGGGCCTCACGGCAGATGACCCCCACCACGTCGTCTGCGTCCTCTCGGAGGAACCGCGGAGCTACGAGGAGGATCCGGTCGAGCGCGCGCCGGATCTCACGCTCGGACTCGTACAGGCGGGAACGCTCGAGCGCCTGTCCCGCGAGGTCGGCGACGATGCGTGCGAGTGCAAGCGTGTCGCCATCGAGCGGCGTCTGCCGCTCGAAGAGGAACCCGATCGAGCCGATGACGGCCCCCTCGGCGCGCAACGGAAGCGCGAGCGCACGCTCGACGCTCTCGGGCCACCTCGCAGCGCTGTCGGGATACGAGCGGAGGAGCGACGCGCGATCCTCGGCGACGGCGACGGATCTCGGTCCGTGCCGCCTCCGTCATCAGCGTTTCGTCCGTCAGCGTGAGACGGCTCACGTCCGGCGCGTCGGGGGCGAGGTCTGCGGCGACGATCGCCAGCTCCTCGCCGTCGACCAGCCCGAGGGCGACCCCGCTCGCCGAGAGGATTCCGCCCGAGTGCGACGAGACCGCCTCGACGACGTCCGTCGACGACACAGCGCCTGCGAGCGCGAGCGTGAGCTCCTGAAGCGACTCGATATCGCGGACGTCTGATCGAGCCGTATCCCGTTCGAGTGCCGTCCGCTCCTCACGGATGCGGAGGAGGCCGCCGATCCCGGCGATCACGAGGACGACCGCGAGGTTGATCCACCACCGCACCATGTCCTCGGTGCCTCCGAATCCGAGCTCACCGCGCGGCTCGTCCAGGAGAAGCAGCGCCGACGCCCAGCACAGCGCGATGGACAACGCCGCCGGACCGAAGCCCCCGTACCAGGACGTCAGCGCGACGACCGCGATAAGGGGCGCGTAGATCGGCTGCTCGCTGACGCCGGACTCGAAGATGGCCTCCGTCACGAGCACGCCGGCGGCGGAAGCGGCCACCGCCACGAGGTAGCGGACGAGGGCCGGCTTCGGTGCGCGGATGGGCGCGGGCTGGCGCTTCGTGTGCTCGTCTCGCGCGGTCACGGGCTACGTCGTCGTGTTGCCGTCAGATCCAGTCTCGCATGAGTGCGGCCGCGGCGACCTCGGCGACCGCTCGGTGCTCGAAGAGGAGTGCAGTGCTCGTCGGCGCGGCAAGGCCGCTACGCGAGGAAATACGCGAGCGCGGCGAGTGCGACGGCGACCGCGACGAGGGCGGCGATCACGACGACGACCGAGCTCAGGGCGATGAACGGTGTCGCCTCGCTCTCCCCCGAGGCGAGCTCCTGCTCGACGGTTCGCGAATTCTCTTCGACACCCTCGTCTTCAACACCCATGGCCACGTGGTACCCGCCGGCCCACGTCCGTAACCGGTTTGGACGCTTGCTCCTTGGGTACGGGTCGGAGGAACGCCAACTCCTCGGAAGGAGAGAGCATGCAGAACGTCACGATTCTGGACCTCTGGACCTACCGCGATCGCTCGGACCTCGGCTCGAACGTGGTCGACACTCATGCCGACATCACCGGCTTCGGCGTCGAGGCGGTCGACGGCTCGATCGGCAAGGTCGACGAGACGACGTACGACGTCGGGCGGAGCTACATCGTTGTCGACACCGGACCGTGGATCTTCGGCAAGAAGGTGATGATTCCGGCCGGTGTGGTGCGAGGCATCGACGAGACGGAGGAGCGCGTCTTCGTCAACAGGACGAAGGAGCAGATCAAGAACGCGCCCGAGTGGGACGAGTCGCTCGGCGCCGACGACTCGTACCGAAGCGATCTCGGAACGTACTACGGGCCTGGCGGGTCCGGGTACCGCGACTGGGACGACCACGTCCTCTAGCTGCGGCGTACCCGATCGCGCCGGAGACGCTCGGAGGCCGGGAATCGCCACCGCAACCCGGCCTCCGACGTACGCCTCAGGAGGTGTGCACGGGCCGTAGAACGCTTGGGCGCTCGACGATGCCGAGGCCCTCGCCGAGCGTGAAGAAACGCACATCACGGCGCCGCGGAGGGGCGATCGGCACCGTTCCCGTGCACGTGACGGGTCAGGCTTCGTCGTCTCAGGGTTTGACCGTCGGCACGCCGCCGCCTCCGGCGGTTGCGCATACTGCTCGGCATCTCCGGCCTCGCCGACTCCCCGGACCGGTCTTCGAGCGAGCTCCTCGCCCGTCGCTGGTTCGCCGCCGTCGGCCGAGGCGCGTTCGACGAGCTTCCCGAGTTCGTGCACGAGGACGTCGAGCTCGTTTCCAAGATCCGCACCGGATCGGTCGTGCGCGGCCGCGCCGACGTCGTGCAGTTCATCCAGGAGACGGTCGCACCCAGTCTGCACGACGCGGCCGTCGAGCTGTACACGCCGCTCGACGAGACTCGCGTGGTCGTCGAGGGTCGCCTTCGTTGGATCGACGAGGAGCGCGTGATCCGCGACGACCCGGTCGTGTGGGCGCTCGAGTTCTGCGACGGACTTCTCATCCGGTTCGCGGCCGCCCGGACGACGCTCGAGGCCGAGGCGATCCTCGGCGCTTCGCGCTGAGCGTCGCCGGAGTCGTCACCGCTTCCGGCCGCGGCCAACACTCAACCCAACGTGATCCTCCGGCGATCGGGTCGCGGGAGCCGCACGATGCCGCCGCGGATCGTTGCGCCGCGGCGAGACTGGGCGAGCGCCCGCTCTCGGGCGAGCCGTGGAAGCTCGGCGAGCCGGAGGAGGACGGAGGCTCGATCGCGCTCTGGCTCCGGCTCAGGGTCCGGAACCGGAAACGGAGGGATCGGCTCGCCTGGCCTCGGCTCGGCCGGGTCGGGCGGGATGGGCGTCGGAGGCCCGGGCTCGACTCGCACATGCGGGGTGGCCATCGTGATCCTCATGGCGAACGAATGCCCCTGTGCCGCCGCCCTGAAACCATCCTTCGTTACGACCCGTTGACGATCTCGTCCAGCGGTCTCGCGTTCACGATGGCCTCCGCCGTTGCGCCCGCCTTTCGCGCCGTCGCCAGTGCGAGCTCGACGCTTGCCAGGCCGCGGGTGGAGTGGGCGTCCGAGTTGAGGACGATCCGGACACCGGCCGCGAGCGCCTCGCGCGTGTGGACCGCGGACAGGTCCAGCCGGTCCGGGAGACCGTTCACCTCAACGGCGACGCCGGTCGTCTTCGCGACGCTAAAGACCTCGTCCAGATCGAGTGCGTTCTCGGGTCGGTGGTTGAGGATGCGGCCCGTTGGATGGCTGAGCGCACTGACCGCCGGATCGCGCATCGCCTCGGTCACGATCCTCGTCAGCTCGTCGCGTGGTCGTCGTTGTCCTGCATGCAGGCTGAGCTGCACCCATTCGAGCTCGGCGAGCACGTCGGCGGCGACGTCGAGCGTGCCGTCCCGCCGGATGTCGCACTCGACACCCCGCAGGACGCGGAACGGTGCGAGCTCGGCATTCACCGTCGCGATCTCCTCTCCCTGGCGTCGGAGCTCGTCGCTCCCGAGCCCGGGAACGACACCGACGTTCGGTGTGTGGTCGCAGATCGCGAGGTACGCGTAGCTCCGGTCGCGTGCGGCCGACGCCATCTCGCGCACGGATGCCCGTCCGTCGGACCACGTCGTGTGGCAATGGAGGTCCCCGCGCACGTCGGAGAGCTCGACGAGCTTCTCGGGCGGTCGCGCTCCCGGTAGCTCCCGCAGCTCGGGCGGGCAGTACTGCAGGCCGAGCGCAGCGAAGACGCGTGCCTCGTCCGACTCGGTGGGCAGCGGGCCGAGTGCCTCCACGTACTCGGTCGAGCCGGTGGCGCGGACGAGTTCGGTGCCGAAGGTGTCCGGCGACGCCACGACAAGGACGACGCGGATGCCCTCCAAGGTCAGCCCGACGACTCTGCGCTCCTCCCGTTCGAGCACCGCGACGATCGACGGAAGGGCACTGAAGCTCGCGATCGCCTCGTCCGGCCGCTCCGACGGCACGACCACCGATAGCTCTGGCGAGAGCTCGCAATAGCGTCGGGGGGGACCGGCCAGCTCGCCGTCGAGCGCCGACGCGATCGCCGTCCCGAGCGCACGGCCCCTGTCGACCGTGAGGCCCCGCGCCGTCTTCGCGTCGCCGGCGAGCGCTGCTGTGATCGTCGCCTCGGTCTTCTCGCCGATGCCGGGCACCTCGCGTAGCCGGCCGGCAGTGACGGCCGCCTGGAGCTCGGGCACCGTCTTGACACCGATTCCGAGGGCGATGCTCGACATGCGCTTCGCGCTCACGCCGTGAAGGCGGCCGTAGCTCACAAGCTCGAGCGGATATTCGTCCTGAAGCGCGTCCAGCTCGCCGATCTCGCCGGTCTCGACCAGCTCGCGGAGCTTGGACTCGATACCGGGGCCGATGCCACGTAGCTCGCGGACACGCCCGTCGCGGACCAGGTCAGCCACAGGCAGCGGAGTCGAACGCACGAGCTCGGACGCTCGCGCGTATGCGCGCACGGCGAACGGGCTCCGCTCGGCGAGCTCCAGCAGCGCCGCGAACTGCGAGAGCCGATCAGCGATCTCCGCGTTGTGGAGCTCAGGCCGCATCGTCGGAAGTTTGTCCGCTGAGCGTCGCCGGGTAACGATCACCGGTAGCGAGCGCACCGAACGTCGACCGCAACGGGCGCCCAGTGGGCGCCCGTTGCTCCTCGCGGTGTCCGCTGAGAGATGGCTACGCGGCCGTGCGCGTGCTCTGCAGGACGTCTTCGAGAACGGCGCGGAAGTCGAGCATCGCCTTCCGCAGGTTCTCGGTGCTCTCGGCTCCGTCGACACCCTCGAGCATCGCGTGTCCGTGGCGGTAGCGGTCGGCGATGTCCGGATGGTCCGCCGAGACGAGCGACACGAGCCGTCCGTCGTCGTCGCTCTCGGGATATCCGCGCTCCTGCAGTACGCGAACGACGAGCCGCTCCGCGGCACGTGTCGCATCGCGAGGATCGCTGACGAAGCGAATCTCGGCCTGTCTCCACTCGTCGAGGTAGCGATCGCGGGTCGCAGTCGGCAGGTCGCGCAGACTGAGGTTCTCTGCTCGCTCTCGACGTCACTGAGATGCGACTCGGCTCCGCCGACACCGTGATCGGCGACGGCGCGCTGGTACTCGGGGCCGAAGCGCTCCTTCAGATGGGTGCGTCGCTGGCGGATCCGGATAAAGGCAGCCGCAAGGGCGAGCACGGCGACGATTGCCACGGCGAGGACGATCCATTCCCACATCTCCATGAGACGTCTCCTCCCTCGTTGTCACCGTTATCGATTCCCGTTCCGAGGGCGCGAGAAACGCGCGTGAACGGCGCAGGTAAGCACTCCGTAAGGAGTCTGCTGGGCCCGATTGCAGGCGGAAAGCACGGGTATCAGCCATGCGAAGCGACCCGAAGGGAGCTGAACATGAGCAGGACCAGAATGCAACGCGCGTATCTGGCAATCGTCGGAGCCGCGGCAGCAGTCGCGGTAGCGGGAGGCGTCTTCGCCGCCTGGGCGGGGACGTCGACGGCAGCATCGTTGGTCGCGCCGGAGAACGTCGGCGAACCGGCCGTATCCGGGACGACGCGGGTTGGTCAGGTACTGCGCACTACGCGCGGCACGTGGACTGGCACCACGCCGATCACGTACGCATTCCGCTGGTTCCGGTGCACCGGGCCGGGTGCACCCGATGCATCGGACTGTCGGCGTATCTCCAACGCTGGGGACAACACCTACGTCCTGCGCGAGGGCGATGCGGGCTTCCGCATTCGTTCGCAGGTCATCGCGACGAACGTCGACGGGTCCTCGCGGGCGACGTCCAACCCGACGGGCATCGTGATCTCGGCGCGGCCGACCAACACGCGCGAGCCGAGCATCTCCGGGTCGCCCACGGTCGGTAGCCGGCTGCAAGCGAACCGCGGCGAGTGGGCGGGCGAGCAGCCCATCACCTACTCGTACGTCTGGCTGCGCTGCAACACGAGCGGCGACAACTGCAGCGAGATCCAGGGAGCGACCGACACGGACTACGAGGTCCGCGACGCCGACACCGGGCACACGATTCGCGTCCGCGTCATCGCTCGCAACGATCGTGGCTCGACGAGCGCTATCTCGAATCCGACGGCCACCGTCGGCGGCGGGTCGAACCCGAGCCCGGGCGGCGGCCTCGACGTCGGCCAGCTGCAGGCGGCCGGCGACCGGCTCGTGGTCGCGCAGGTGCAGTTCAGTCCGAATCCCGTAACGAGCAGCACGGCTCCGATCACGGCACGCGTGAAGGTCACCGCGCGTGGCGGCCGGGCAGTCAGCGGCGCCCGCGTGTTCATGCGCGGCACGCCCCGCGTCGTGCAGGGCCAGACGCAGGTGTCCCAGGGCGACGGCTGGGCGACGCTCACGCTCGTGCCCAACGCGCAGTTCCCGACGCCGCGGAACGGCTTCAACGTGCAGTTCTTCGTCAAGGCGTACCGCTCGGGTGACCCCAGCCTCGGTGGGATCGCAGGCTACCGCCTCGTGCAGGTGCGTCTCGCAAGCGGCTAGGGGAAGCGCCTGGCCGAGGGCGGCGTCGACGACGCCGCCCTCGGCGTGTTTCGGCGCTTGCTCCAAGGGCACTCACCGGCAACCAACGAGAGGAGTCGGCGGTGGACAGTGATCGGGTAAAGGGCAAGGCGAAGGAGACCGAAGGTGAGATCCAGCAGAAGTGGGGTGAGGCCAAGGACACGGCCCGCGACACGTGGGAGGACGTGAAGGACAAGGCGGAGGACGTCGGCGACGAGGCGGAGGACCGCATCGACGAGCACGGCGAGCGCGACGAGGAGTACGCCGAGCAGACCGGCTCCTAGGTTCTCGCTCCCGCGATGAGAGAGGGCCGTGCGCCGGCCCCTCGGCGCAGTGCGCGCTCAGAAGTGACGTCGTCGCGTGCCCTACGGTGTGCTCTCGAGTCCTCGCAACGCCTTCGGCTGGTGCTTTGTTAGCCGATCGCTAATTAGCATGTCGGCTAAGTGAAGAGTGCGACCGCCGATCAACTGAGCTCGACCTTCTCCGCCCTCGCCGATCCCACGCGGAGGGCGATCCTCGCGCGTCTTGCCGAGGGTGAGGCCACGGTCGGCGAGCTGGCCGAGCCGCACGCGATGAGCCTCCCGTCGATCTCGCGCCACCTGAAAGTGCTCGAACGCGCCGGGCTCGTCGTGAAGGGGCGCTCGGCACAGTGGCGCCCGTGCCGCCTCGATCCCACGCCGCTGGCCGAGGCCGACGCCTGGATGGCGCCATACAGGACGTTCTTCGAGTCGCGGTTCGCCCGGCTCGCGAAGCAGCTCGCAACCGAACGACGACAGGAGGATGCATGACCACAACCCAGCACACGCCACGCGAGTTCACGCTGACCTGGACGATCGACGCGTCGCCCGAGACGGTCTTCCTGTCCTGGACCGATCCGGATCGGCTCGGCTGGTACTACAACGACGGGCAGCCGACCCCGACGGAGGCGATCGAGCTCGACCTGCGCGTCGGCGGGGTCTGGCGGCAGCTGATGGTGATCGACGAGGACACGTCGTACTTCACCGGCGGGATCTACCGCGAGATCGTCCCGAACGAGCGACTCGTCTATGCGTGGGGCGCAACCGGCGGGTGGCCCCGGTTGGACCCGGACAACCTCGACGAGAGCCCGCAGGTGACTGATCGTCCTGACCGGGAACGCCGCTCGGGACCGAGATGGTCGTCCACGTGCGAGTTGCCGGCCGAGCTTCCGGACGACGGGGTGCCAGCGTGGTGGCCGATGGTCGAGAACGGGTTCCGCGACACGATCGATCGCCTCGCGGCGGCGCTCGGTCGGACACCGGCTCGCTGCGTGACCTCGAGTTCGTCGCGCCGCCTAGCATCGCGGCGTGACCACGTTCGACTCGCGAGCTCCCGCACTGTGCTCGCCGAGCTCCTCGGCGAGCGTCCGCCCGAACCCGACGACGGACGCTGCGTCCTGTTCTTCGCGCCAGTGGCTCGCCGAGCGTAACCTCGGGCTCGTCCCGATCGCGAGCGCGGACTGCGTTCAGCTGGCCCGGACGCTGGCTCGCGCGCGTCCGCGGGGCGGACGGCGATCATGCGGTCGTGATGTTCGGGTCACCCTCCGGCGCACTGTTCGATCCGGCCGGGGTCGTGGCCGTCGGCGGCACGATCGAGGAGGGCTGGCTCGTGGCGCCACTCGACCCGTGGCTCGACGCCCAGCGGCCGTACGGCACCGAGACCAGCGCGGGCGTCGTCGTGGGGTTGCTTCTCGCGCCCGACGCCGAAGCGCCCCTCGTCGCCGTCGAGTCGGCAGTCGCGATCCCAGGGCGTGGGCTGGAGGGGGACCGCTACGCGTTCGGACGCGGCACGTTCACGGGCCCTGGTCGTGGGTACGAGCTCACCCTGATCGAGGCGGAGACGCTCGAGGAGCTGGGCCTGCCGTGGGAGCGGGCGCGACGGAACGTCGTCACGCGGGGCACGTCGGCCTCAACCCGCTCGTCGGGCGCCGCTTCCGGGTCGGCGCGGTCGAGTGCGTCGGGCGCCGCCTCGCCGAGCCGTGCGCCCACCTCGAGCGCGTCTCCGGCTCGGGGCTCCTGCGCCCCCTCGTGCATCGCGGCGGGCTTCGCGCGGACATCCTGGTCGGCGGCACGATCGCGCTCGGCGACGAGCTCGTACCGCACGACCGCGGACCGAAAGGCGTCGCCGCCGTCTAACTCCGCGCGGCGGCGGCGCTGGGAGCGCCTCCGGTCGCGAGCGCGTTTGTACAGGAGGCCGGTCGTGGCGTCCCGCCCCGCCGCAATTGAACGCGATCGTCATGGGGCGACCCCTGGCGCTGTGCCTTGTGGGGACACGAGACTATCCCTCGCGAAGCTGGCCGGTTGCCTGGGCTTACTGCTCGTAACTCTCGACGACGCTTGAGTCACGAGCGGTTGCGGTCTCCGGGTCGAGGCCAGCCTCGCGCAACGCGCGTCGCTGCCTGAGCAGGTCCCAGCTCTGATCGAGCGAGACCCTGAGGTCGTGCAGTCGCTCGCGGTCGGCCTCGCTCGCGGTGCCCCTCGCCATGCGATGTGGCGCTTACGGCGCTAGTCCGGCGAAGGCCCCCAGCGCAGGCCGTACTGCTCGGTAAGGCGAGGAATGCTATCCCGATCCACCTCGAGCCCATGCTGTGCGGCGATCGCGCCGAGCTCGCTCGGATCAGGAGCGCCGACGGACTGTTCGAGGAGGTCGACCATCTGCTCGAAGTACCGCTCAAATCCCGCGGGCGAGATCATCTCGAGGATGCGAGCCGGCTCGTCGCCCGCGTTCCAGAACGTATGCCACTGACCCCTCGGCTTGAAGATCAAGTCGCCCGGGTGCCCGTAGACGACCTCGTCGCCGAGGAGCGCGCCGAGCCGACCCTCCAGAACGAAGCTGTACTCGTCCTCACGGCTGTGCCGGTGCAGAGGCGCTGCTAGCGCTCGCGGCGGAATCGGATGTTCCACCAGCGAGAAGCCACCGCCCGTGTCGTCCCCAAGGAGCATGAACCGGACTCCCATCGACCCGAGCAGTCCCGCGCGTCCGTCGCTCGGGCCGAGTATGCGCGCACCGTTCGTTCGCATCTGACTCCTTCCGCCGGATCACGTGATCATGTGGGCGATCTCGAGTAGAAGCAAATGCCCTTTGGCCTCAAGGAACGTTCCAGAACACTGGAGCATCGCGCGGGTCCGTCGCTAGCGCCCGGTATCGCCCGTAACCTGGCGTCGATCGTGCCAGTGACGCTCGACGATGTGCGCGAACTCGCGCTGAGTCTTCCGCGCAGCTACGAGGCGCTTGTGCGCGGGCGCGTGAAGTTCAGGGTCGGCCAGATCGTCTACCTCGCCATTTCCAAGGACGAGGAGACGATGGGCTTCGCCTCTCCGAAGGAGCTGCGCGACGCGCTCATCCAGTCCGAGCCGCACAAGTTCTCATGGCCGAGCCAGTCGGATATGCGCTTCAACTGGGTGCACGTCCGCCTGGCCGCCATCGACGCAGACGAGATGCGTGACCTCGTCGAGAATGCCTGGGCGATGTGCGTGCCGAAGCGCGTCGCCGCGGAGTACGCTGCCTCACGGGGATACGAGGCCGAACCTTGAGCTGCCATCCCCGGTCCGCTGCATCGGTCGGTGTACGTCAACTTCATGAGCGAGTTCACTCCGGAGGGCGGCGGCGATCCACGGTTTGAGTCCGAAGAGCACGTCTACGGCAACCTCGTCGACCCCGAGGCCATCCGCTGCGACGGCGTGGATTGCGTGTCACCGGTACTACCTGGGGGTGCGCCGAAACTCATCGCAGGCCCAACACGCTTCTGGCCGGGCACCGAGCGCGACTGGCCCGGCCAGAGCACACTCGCGCACCGTGTTGCGTAGCATCGGCGCGCGTGGAGGCAGGAGTACGCACCGGCGGATGTCTCTGCGGGGCGGTCCGCTACAGCGTTCGCGGTGACCCTGTGCATGTCCGGCGTTGCCACTGCGCGGATTGCAGAAAGGAGTCTGGCAGTGCGTTCAGTGTCTACGCGCAGTGGCCCGTCGAGGCGTTTGAGATGAGCGGCGAGATGTCAAGCTATGACGGTCGCTGCTTCTGCCCCCGCTGTGGGTCTCGGCTCCTTGACACAGCCGACCCCGGCGACAAGCTCATCGAGATTCGGATCGGAAGTCTGGATGAGGCGCCCTTCGAGCTGAAGCCCGAAACCGAGATCTGGGTGAAGCGGCGCGAGAGCTGGATACCGCCGGTCGAGGGCGCAGCGCAGCACGACGAGTCATCCAGCCCAAAGCGCTGACGGAACACGTCAAGAGAGAGGACACTGGCGCACCGCAACGCACACTCCCCGGGCGAACCTGGTGCGACGGACGCTCGATTTCGTTGCCCGTCCGCTTCTGCCAGCGATCCGCCGCCCCGATCGTTGTGTTCGAGAGGACGACTCACGTGTGGGCCACCGCGGGCCATAGCACTGCGGCGCCTTACATGGTGCGCGGCCGCCAGGGCTCGTGCTCGTGCGTGAGCCAGACGAGCTCGGGGTCGAGCGCAAGGACCCGCTGCCGGCCTTCGGTGGGCGGCTCGTCGAACTCGCCGAACCACACCGCCACGTCGCCGCCGACGATGACCGGGCGCCCGCCAGTCTCGACGACGACCATCTGCATGCCGCGTGTGTGGCCCGGCGCCGGGACGAGTCGGAGCCCCGGAAGCAGCTCGTGCTCGCCGTCGACCGGCACGTACCGCACGCCGGGCGCCTCAACCCACTCGCGGATGGTGTAGTCGTCCTCGCTGCGCGCGTCCTCGAGCTCCCGACGCTGGACGTAGACCGGCCTGCCGGCGAAGAGGTGGTTGCCGCCGCAGTGGTCGGCGTGCAGGTGTGTGTTGACGACGATGTCGATGCCCGCGAGGTCGAAATCCTGCTCGCTCAGCGGCTGGAGGCGGGGATCCATGTCGGCCATCGCCGGGTGCAGCTCCGTCATGCCGGTGTCGACCAGCACGCGCGCATCGGGATGGTCGATGACGTGCACGTAGACCGGCATCCGCTCGCCCTCGACGGAAAGGTCGGCAACGAAGACTGGCGTGATCGTGGGCGGCGTTGTCACCAATCAACCTCTTACCGAAGGGTACGACTCCCGCCGCGAGGCGAAGTCATCGCTTCGCGTCAATCGATGCCGAGGTCTCTCGACCAGCTAGCTCTTCGACGGGACTGCGCCGATGGCGGGATCGCGGGGCTGTACCGCGGCGAGAATCTCGGCAAGTGTCTGATTCGGATCGCTCCGAATGTCCCGGCTAGAGAGCTCTCCGCTGCGCAAACCCGGCCCGGACACTCGGCGATCCGGCCATAGCGCGGCGCTCGCGCCCCCTGGTTCGGCGCTCGGAGCTCAGGGGACATTCCCGCACGCTCGCGCAGGCGACTGAGCTGACGTCAGACGCAGTTCGTCGCTTCCGCGCCGATTACCGTGCCGCGTAGTCGAGCTCGAGGAACTCGCTCACTTCGGGGAGCCAGCGCTGCTGAACGAAGCGAATGTGATCAGGGTGCTCGTTGTAGCGATCGTAGGCGGCTCGATCTGCGAACTCCATCGAGATTCCGAACCGATAGCCATTCTTCGGGCTGACCTCCGCCAGCAACTCGAACGCCCCAACGCCCGGGATGTCTTCGAGTCTCTCAGCCGCCTGGAGGAAGTCACGCTCTTCCGGTGATCCTTCCGGATGGACCAGTGTGAAAGCGACGGTGTGTCGGACGCGGTTGGCGAGCATCCGCTGAGACTACTGCTCGGGCAGGCGACATTCCGCACGCTCGCCCAGGCGGGAGTAAGGATGAAGCAGCAACGCGCGCCCGCCCCATGACGGACGCGCATCGCAGCGGTCTAGGTTCGTTCGCTATCCCCCGTAGCCGGGATACCCGGGATACGGGCTGGACGTAGGCGGTGCGGCGCTCCCGCTGGAAGCAGGAGATGCCGGCCGCCAAACGCCGACGTCCTTGAATCCGTTGCCCTTGACGTCACCCGGCTTGCGGTCCTGGGTGAACGTGTAGACGGGACGTCCACGGTACGACACCTGGGCGCGGCCGTCAGGACGCCTGACAGTCCCCAGGTGAAGCGCTCCGGTCGGGGTCGTGCCCTTCGGGACGACGAGCGGAGTCCACAAGGAGAGGCAGGACCCGGTGCAGATGAACCTTCCTCGTTGCTCGACGCTCAGTGAGTAGAGCGTCAAGCCGTTGCGGTTCACGAGCACCTTCTGGTGCAGCGTCGGGTTGTTGGCGGTCTTGACTACCAGCTGCTTCGACATGCTGCTCGCAGTGCCGGAGTGCGCGGCGAACACCGCAACCAGTGCGGCGGCAAAGACCACAGGAACCATCAGTTTGGCAATGGTTGCCGTCCGAGTCATTTGGACCTCCTCGGAGGTGGTTGTTGGTATCCCGTACTACGCATCGATAGCCGTCGATGGATTGGTGGTCGTTCATGCGTGGGCTCAAGCGACATCCCGCCCGCTGGGGTATGCCGCGCCGCAAGCTTGGATGCGCAGATCTGGTCGAGCGGCCTCGTCCTCAGGGACGAGTCGCCTCGAGCAGCTGATCGCCGCGATCCGCACAGTGGCGGCCGGCGATGCGCTTCACTCGCCAACTGTGACGCGCCGCCGCCTGCCCCTACTCCGGCCTCCCTGGCGGGTCGCGTCCTCGATCCGCCGAGCCCGAAAGTGCGAGATGCTGTCGGCTGATCATGGGTCGCCAGCATCCGCGAGTCGCTTGGTCGCTCGTCCTTCCAGTCGCAGTCGCGGAGGTACTGCTGCTCGCTGCGACGGCCGACCGGTATGGCTATCACCGCGACGAGTTGTACTTCCGCGTCGCAGCTCGCCATCCAGCTTGGGGCTATGACGATCAGCCGGCACTCACACCGCTGCTTGGCCGCTTCTCGGAGTGGGCATTCGGTGGAGACCCGCGCGGACTGCGGATGTTGTCGGCCGTTGCGATCGGCCTCGTCGTCGTGCTGGTGGCCCTGATCGCCCGAGAGCTCGGAGCAGGACGTGCCGGACAGATGGTGGCGGCGCTGGCCACGGCCGCGTCGGGGGCGGCGATGGCAGTCGGGCACTTGCTCTCCACCACGACCTTCGACGTCCTGTTCTGGGTGACGCTCGTGTACATCGTCGCTCGAATCCTCGGCGGCGGGGATGAGCGCCAATGGCTGCTCGTCGGCCTGGCGGCCGGCGTCGGGCTCGAGAACAAGCACCTCATTCTTCTCCTCGTCTTCGCCCTCGCGTGCGGCTGCCTCCTCGCGCGGCGCTGGGAGCTCGCCCGCAGTCCCTGGCTTTGGGCGGGAGCCGCACTCGCGGTTGCACTTTGGCTGCCGAACCTCTTGTGGCAGGCTCGTCACGGCTGGCCCCAGCTCGAGCTGGCCTCCAAGATCGCGGAGGAGGAGGCGGCCGCGAACCGCATCGAGCTTCTGCCTCTTCAGTTTCTTTTGATCGGCCCTCTCCTCGCACCGCTGTGGCTCGGAGGACTCTGGTGGCTCCTGCGCCGAGCCGAGGCTCGGCCGTACCGTCCGCTCGGACTCGCCTATGTCGTGCTGCTCGCGATCGCCCTGCTCATGGGAGCGAAGCCCTACTACACGATGGGTCTCCTCCTCGCATTGCTCGGCGCCGGCGGCGTGGTGGCCGAACGCTGGTTACGGAATCGACGAGGTCGGAAGCTCGCGCTCGGGGTCGTGATCGGCGTATCTGCCGTCGTCGCAGCACTCATCACGCTGCCGCTGGTGCCGGTCAAGGACGTTCATGCGACGCCCATACCCGACATCAACGAGGACGCGATAGAGACAATCGGCTGGCCAGCCTTCGCGGCGACCGTCGCTCGCGTCTGGAGCCAGCTGCCGGAATCCGAGCGCTCTACTGCGGTCGTCTATGCGAGCAACTACGGCGAGGCGGGTGCGATCGCACGCTACGGCCCCGCGTTGGGCATCCCGCGCGCGTACTCGGGCCACAACGCCTTCTGGCGCTTTGGGCGCCCGCCGGATGGGGCCCGTCCGGTCATCGTCGTCGGCTATCGCCGTGCAGAGGCGCTTCGTGGCGACTTCAGCGGCTGCGTCCTATCCGCGCGCATCGACAACGGCGTCGACCTCGACAACGAAGAGCAGGGCGCTGCGATCTGGACGTGCGCCTCGACGGTCGACAATTGGTCAACCCTCTGGCCCCGGCTGCGCTCGCTCAACCCCTGACCCCCTTCGGCGGCGAGCCCTCGGCTTCCAGGGCCCTGACGGGGTAGGTGGGGCGGGTGCCCGCTCCAACCACCCCGACGACCTTGGCGCACGCCCTGTATTAGCGTCGCTCGCAGCCGCTTCGCCTCTAACGGCTACGGTCAACGTTCCGCTCCCATGCGACACATCGAAGGAGGCGCGTGTGATCCCCGAGGCGGATGTCGTCAACGGAGTCCCCCAGGCCGCAGGCTGGTTCGTCGTCAATGCCCGCGACTCGCCTTGGTTCCACAACGAGCTCGGTGGCTATTGCGGGTTCGAAGGACGAGACGACGCGGCGTTCGACGACCTCGGTGTCAATCTCAACGTGGTCCTGCCGGGAAAGCCCATGGCGATGTATCACGAGGAGCCGGGTCAGGAGGGC
Source organism: uncultured Gaiellaceae bacterium (assembly GCA_963736935.1). Taxonomy (GTDB): domain Bacteria; phylum Actinomycetota; class Thermoleophilia; order Gaiellales; family Gaiellaceae; genus GMQP-bins7. The sequence goes on from CAVTQX010000006.1 coordinate 62,337, forward strand.
TTTCTCGTGCTCCGCGGAGAGTGCCTGCTGGTCGTCGAGGGTGAGGAGCGTCCACTACGAGCGTGGGATTTCTTCCATTGCCCCCCGCACACGAAGCACGTGATCATCGGTGCGGGTCGCGAGCCGGCGCTCGTGCTCGCCGTCGGCGCGCGCAAGGGCGTCGCGTCGTACCCGGTCGACGCGACGGCGATGCGGCACGGCGCGGGCGTCGACCGAGACGATCTTCCTCCAGCCGAGGCATACGCGAAGTTCTCCAAGCCCGAGCAAGGGCCTGCGCCGGAATTGCGCTAGGCCAAGCGTCGACCCGCCGTGGCCGACGGGCTCCCCTCGACGATCTGCACCTCGCTCTCGGGCCTCCGCGCTCGGCAGTCGCCTTCTCGAATCCGTCATCCCGAGCGCGGCGACGCCGGCGTGCGCGCTAACGCGACGCTTTCGTGGACCAGCTCGTAGACATCATCGCCCAGGCGGCCTCGAAAGTTTCGACGTGGAACGTCCGTACTACCCTCGCCGCGCGGGCTGTCCATGCTCTGCATGAAGCCCGCTGGGCGAGGTGAGGCGGGATGAGCGACGGCGGCGTCTGCACCCCCGTCAATCTCTACCCGGACAGCCTGTGCATCGTGTCGGGGTTCGGCCCGACGACGCCGGTGCTCGGCGAGAGCAACGTTAGCGGTCGCGCTCGGTGCCGTCCGCCTTGCGGCAGACGAGAAGCGCCTCGACGTAGTCCCAGCGGTAGCGGTCGGGGGCATCCGCGACGCGTTCCTCGAGCTCTCCGAGGAAAGCGGCAAGGAGACCGGGGGCGCGGTCCTCGCCCTCGCGCGCGAAGGCGCGGAGAAACATCGGCCCGCCCCATGCAGTCACGCTGCGCACGTAGCTCGCGCGCGAACACGGCGGGATCGTCGTGCCAATAAGGATTGTCGAGACGGAAGAGCTCGGCGCTCTCGAGCTCGAGGCCGGCCACGCGCCCGCCGCTCGCCTCGAAAGGGGCCCGGATCTCGTCGAGCGTGCGCATCCACACCGGAACGACGATCGCGGCGACGGTCGCGGCGCCGATGCGCCCCGCGCGGCACCAGTCGGCAAGCACCCGGTTCATGTCCCCGATGATCTCCACGTACAGCCCCGTCCTCTCGCGGCCCGGAGCGGGGGAGGCCGGGAGCGCGGCGATGAACCGGCCACCCGGCGCGAGCTCCATCGCACGCATCTCGAGCAGCCGCTCCCATTGCCGTGCCGCGGCCACACCCCAGGCCCGCCGCTCGCCTTCGTCAATGTGGTCCGGGTAGCCCGGAAAGACGGACCCAGTCGAGGCCAGGCCCGCCGCGTCGGCGACCCAGTGCATCGCCGTCCCCGTGACCGCGACGTGCACGCTGCCCGACGGCAGGCAAGGCGCCTGCTGAAGGGGGATGCCCGCCATGCTGATCACCAAGGCGGGGGGCGGGGCTGTGCTCGACTGCTCGGCGGCACGCCTCGCCGTGGGCCTCCGGCGAGGCGTAGTGGGCCCCGGTGCCGGCATCGGCAACTCCCGGACCGGCGTCGCCCGGCGCAGGGATAACGACGGCCTCGGGCCCGTCCGCCGCTCCACCGAACGCGTGTCGCAGGTGGTCGGCGGCGACACCCCATGCGTTCGTCGGCAGGTCGACGAGCGCGTAGATCAGCGGCCGGCCGGCGCGCTCCCGCGCGAGCTCGCGGATCAGGCCGTGGGAGTTCACCCCGTCGGCGGCGCCGAGATCGACGACGCGGAGCACCGGCTCGTCCGCAAACAGCCGCGCCGCGGCCAGCACGGCCGGGTGGGTCGCCGCGAACGCGGCGCGCTGCGAGAGCGCGTACCGCGCGTAGTCGTCTGCCATGCTCGAGAGCTCGGGGCGATCTGACGGCGTGGCGCACTCCCTTCCGGACAGCAGCGCCCGGTCTCCGCGCTGCGAAGACGATCGTCCCACAAGATCGGCTAACACGAATCTCAGAACGGCGATGCCTGCGCACAGCCCGTGGAGCGAGTCGCGCGAAGGATCTGCCCAGGAAGAAACCCGCCGTTTCCAGCGGGTTCTGAGGTGGAGCTAGCCAGGCTCGAACTGGCGACCTCCTGGGTGCGATCCAGGCGCTCTCCCAACTGAGCTATAGCCCCGGGACGCTCGATTGTAGCCGCGGTCAGCGCGGCGTCGCCTGCTTGGCCGGCGCCTTACAGAAGCGGGCGTCCTCGCTCTGCGGGACGACGCGCGGCTTGTCCTGCGCGTGCGGTATCGCGGCCCCGCCGACGAGGATCCCGAGCACGACGAGCCACATGGCAGCTGTCGCGCGCGCCCAGAACGGGTAGGAGCGGTGCGCCTGTGTCGGTGCTGCGGACAGCGGCGACGGCGCGGCGCGCGGAACACGCGGCATCGGAACAGGGTCCGGCAGGACGGCGCGCGCACGGGCGTCGAGCTCGGGATCGACGAGCGCGAGCTCGGGGCTGACGGGCTCCATGGGCATCGCTATCGGGATTCTCGCTGCGTCGCTTCACCCCTCGCGGCGCTTGCGGCCTCGAGACTCGCGTGCGTCGAGCCGCCGGGCGAGTGCCGCGAGCTCACCTTCGAGCGCCCGGTAGCGCTCCCAGCGGTCGCGCGCGAGCGTGCCGTCCGCGAGTGCGGCCTGGATGGCGCAGCCCGGCTCGGTCTCGTGCCGGCAGTCCGAGAACCGGCAGGTCGCAGCCAGCTCGGCGATGTCGTCGAAGGCGGCATCGAGGCCCTCGTCCGCGAGCCACAGATGCACTTCGCGCATGCCGGGGTTGTCGATCAGGAGACCACCTCCGGGGAGGAGGACGAGCTGTCTTCGAGTGGTCGTGTGCCTGCCGGAGCCGTCGGACCGGACGTCTCCGGTCTCGAGCAGGCTCGCGTCCCCGGCGAGCCGGTTCACGAGCGTCGACTTGCCCACGCCGGAGGGCCCGAGGAGCGCGCCGGTCACGCCGGGTCCGATGAGCGAGCGAATCCGCTCGACGCCGATGCCGCTCCTGGCCGAGACGAAGTGAATCGGGATCGCGCCGCCGACGCCCTCGAGCTCGTCGGCCACCGACTCGGGCTCGGGCTCGAGGTCGGCCTTCGTGAGGATGATCGCCGGCTGGGCCCCGCTCTGCAGCGCGAGCGTCACGTACCGCTCGAGGACGAGCGGATCGAGATCCTGTCCGAGCGCCGCGGCGATGAGGACGACGTCGACGTTTGCGGCAACGACCTGCTCGCGCACCGTTCCCGATCCCGTGTCCGCCGCCGCGCGCCGCACGAAGGCCGTCCTGCGTGGGAGCACGGCCTGGACGACGCCGTTTCGATCGAGTCCGACCCAGTCGCCGACGACCGGGAAGTCCGCCGGTGCAGACGCTCGTCGCAGACGCGGTGCGACGCGCGCCCGCACCTCGCCCTTCTCCGTCAGCACGTCGTAGGCGCCACGGTGCTGGACTGCGGCGCGCCCGGGGCTCAGACCGTCGCGCCGGAACGGTTCGAACGCCGCGTCCCACGCGTCGTCCCAGCCGAGCGTTACGAGATGCACCACGTGGCGATTGTCCCCGACGTCAGTCGGCGAGTGCTTGGGCGATGCCCGCCTCGATCGTCGGCGCCGAAAACTCGAAGCCAGCGTCGAGGAGCCGCGCGGGAAGCGCGCGCTGCCCGAACAGGAGGACTTCGTCCCCCTTTTCTCCGAACAGAAGCCTCACCGCGAAGCTCGGAGCGGGCAGGGCGGCCGGGCGTCGGAGCGCGCGTCCGAGCGCCTTTGCGAACTGACGGCTCGTCACGGGATTCGGAGCCGCCAGGTTGACGGGGCCGGCTACGTCGCCAGCGACAGCGACCCGATACGCGGAGACGACGTCGACGAGCGAGACCCAACTCCACCATTGACGACCGCTTCCAACCGGGCCGCCCAGACCGAAGCGGAAGAACGGAAGCATGCGCTTGAGCGCACCGCCGTCTTGTGACAGCACGATTCCCTGTCGGAAGTTGACGACGCGGATACCGGCTGCGCGCGCCGGCCCCGCCGCCGCCTCGGTCTCCCGCATCACGCCGGCGAGAAACCCGCCTCCCGCCTCGGACTCCTCGGTGAGGATCTCGTCTCCGCGGTTCCCATAGATGCCGGTTCCGCCCGCGCACACGAACGCGGACGGCTTCGAATCCAGCTCGGCGGCGACGGCAGCCAGGAGTCCTGTCGTCTTCGTGCGGGACTCGAGGATTTCCCGCTTGGCGCGGTCGGTCCAGCGCTGATCGAGGTTGGCTCCACTCAGGTTGACGATCGCGTCGGCACCCGCGATGTGCGCGGGGTCGAGTGTGCCCGAGGCTGGATCCCAACGGCGTTCGTCGTCCGACGTCGGGTCGCGCCGGACGAGCTTGATGACCTCGTGTCCGTCGGCACGCAGCGCGGGAACGAGGGCCGGGCCGATGAGACCCGAGGCGCCGCTGACAACGACCCGCATGCAGCGATTCTGGCAGCAGGCCGTCGTGCGGCGGCTGACTAAGGTTCGCCGATGACCGAGGATGCGCCGGTCCACGCGTTCGAGACGGCGTGCGCGCCGGCCTTCGCGCTCGCACCGAGCCCCATCCTCTTCGGGCTCTCGTACGGCGTGCTGGCAGACGCGACGGGGTTCGGCAGGATGCGGCCGGCGATCGTCATGTCGGCGACGACCTTCGTCGGGCGCCGCGCAGTTCGCGTCGGCCTCCGTGCTCTCGGGAGGAACCGTCGCTGCCGCGATTCTCGCCGCCGTCTTCCTCAACGCCCGCTACGTCGCGATCAGCATGACGGTGTCGTCGATCTTCCCCGGCGGCAAGCTCCGGCGACTCGTCGAGTCGCAGGCGATCGTGGACGAGTCGTGGGCGCTCTCGGGACGGCGCGGGAGCTTCGAGTGGCCCATCCTCGTCGGCTCCGGGCTCCTCTTCTACGTCCTCTGGGTCCTGAGCACGGCCGCCGGGACCTTCGTGGGCGGCGTGCTCGACAATCCGAATGCGCTCGGTCTCGACGCTGCATTCGCGGCCCTGTTCCTCGCGCTCGCTCTTCCGTACCTGCGCGGGCGCCGCGCGCGCGAAGCGGCTGCGCTCGCGGCCGGCATCGTCCTCGTGCTCACGCCGTTCGCTCCCGCCGGGGTGCCGATCATCGCGGCTGCCTCAGCCTGCCTCCTCGGTCTCAGACGATGAGTGGCGCGTGGATCGTGGTCGCGGTCGTCGGTGCGGCGACCGTCGCCTCCAAGGCGGCGGGGCCGGTTCTCGTCGGGCGGCGTCAGCTGCCACCGAGGCTGCAGGCCTGTGTCGACCTGCTGGCGCCGGTCATGCTCCTGGCGCTCGTCGTGACCCAGACGTTCGCGAGCGACGAGGAGATTCAGGTCGATGCACGCGTCCTCGGCGTCGGTGCCGCGCTCATCGCGATCGCCCTGCGGGCGCCCGTCATCGTGGCGATGGCCGTCGCCGCGCTGGTCACTGCTCTCGTGCGCCTCGCCGCCTAGGAACGGCGCGGCGCTCCGCCGTGCCAGAACACGGCGGCCGCCGCGATCGCCTCGGCGATGAGGCTCACGAGCCCGATCACGAGTAGCCACAGTCGAAAGTGCCGCATGCGCCAGTGATCGACCTCGGCGGCGCCTGCCTTGAGCCTTACTCCGGAGGCCTGAACACTGCGAACGGGTCCGTGACCTCGAGCTCCCGGGCGCGGAAGCGGTAGAGCTCCGCGGGACGCCCGCCGGCCGGGCCATGCGCGCGGCGCATCCCGACCGCCTCGATCGCTCCCCGCCGCAGCAGCACGCGCTTCAGATTCGTCGCCGACACCTCGTAGCCGAGCGCGGCCTCGTACACGTCGCGCAGCTCGGCCAGTGTGAACGTCTCGGGCGCGAGCGCGAATCCGATGTTCGAATACGAGAGCTTCCCGCGCAGTCGGTCGCGCCCGGCGAGCACGATCTCGCCGTGGTCGAAAGCGGTGTCGGGCAGCGCGTCGACCCGGTGCCAGCGTGTGTCCTCGGGCACGCTCGGATCCATGCCGAGCGGGACGAGCCCCAGGTACGCCGTCGCCAGCTCCCAGCGCTCCGGATGGCGAGCGGGGGCGCTCCACGTCCCGAGCTGCTCCAGGTGTGAGACCTCCCGCACGTCGACCTTCGTGGCGAGGTGGCGGAGAATCGAGGCCTCGAGCGTCTCGCCGGCGACGAGCGTCCCGCCGGGAAGGGCCCACGCCCCCGTGAACGGGTCGCGCGCACGTTCCCAGAGGAGCACGGTCAAGGCGTCCTCGCGCACCTGGAATACCGGTGCGAGGGCGACGTGCGCGGGAGCGAGGGGTGGGGTGGTAAACTCAGCCACGAGGTTATCGACTCAGAGGCTAAAACTACCATGGGGGATACCGGAGAGACACGTCACGATCGCGCGCTCGCGCTCGTCGTCGTCGGAGGAGGCGTGGCAGGGCTCTTCGCCGCGCTCTGTGCCGCGGCCGAGGGCGACGTGCTCGTCCTGACGAAGGGGCCGCTGCTCTCGTCCACGAGCCTCCTCGCCCAGGGAGGCATTGCTGCCGCTGTCGGGGAGGACGACGACCCGTCGCTGCATGCCGACGACACGCTTCGCACCGGGCGTGGCCTGTGCCGCCCTAGCGCGGTCGAGGTCCTCACGACTGAGGCTCCTGCCCGTATTCGCGACCTGGTCGAGCTCGGGGTCGAGTTCGACGACGGCCTCGGTCTCGAGGGCGGGCACAGCCGACGTCGTGTCGTGCACGCGGGGGGCGCCGCCACGGGCGACCGCGTGGCGCGCAAGCTCGCGGAGCGCGTGCTCGACCATCCGCGGATCGAGGTGGCCGAGGACGAGCGGATGCTCGCGATCTGGCGCGACGACGAGCGCTGCGTGGGCGTCGTCACCGACCGCCGCACGGTCCCGGCACGCGCCACACTGCTGTCGACCGGCGGTGCCGCGGCACTGTGGGAGCGGACGACGAATCCCGCAGGCGCCGTCGGCGAAGGAATGGCTGCGGCGTACCGCGCCGGCGCGGCACTCGCGGACCTCGAGTTCGTCCAGTTCCACCCGACGACTCTCGTCGATTCGTCGCTCCTTCTCTCGGAGGCACTGCGCGGAGAAGGAGCACTCCTGCTCGATGAGCAGGGCAACCGTTTCACGGACGAGCTCGCTCCCCGCGACGTCGTGGCGCGCGAGATCGCGGCGCGCGGAACGGTGCTGCTCGATCTGCGCGCAATCGACCGCGGGCGCTTCCCGTCGCTCATGGGCAGTCTCCTGGAGGAGGGGTACGACCCTTCGCAGACACTGATTCCCGTCGCTCCGGCCGCCCACTACACGGTCGGCGGCGTCCTCACCGACCTCGACGGACGCAGCGAGCTCGCTGGCCTCTATGCGGCGGGCGAGTGCGCGGCGACCGGCGTGCACGGCGCGAACCGGCTGGCCTCGAACTCGCTTCTCGAATGTCTCGTCTTCGGACGCCGGGCCGCGCTCGCGGCGCTCGCCGAGCCGGCTCTGCCGCCACGACTTCCGGACGTCCCCGAACCGCCCGCCACCGAGCCCGTGACGCCCGAACTGCGGCACGCGCTGTGGCGCGACTGCGGCCTGATCCGCGACGCGGCGGGACTGTCGCACCTCCTCGACGCGCCGCACCTTCTGACGAGGCTCATCGCGGAGAGCGCGCTGACGCGCGAGGAGAGCCGCGGGTCGCACTTCCGGGCGGACTTCCCGTCGGATAGCGAGGTGTTCGTGCAGCACGTCGTCCTGCGATCGGGCCAGGAGCCCACGCTCGAGCCATGGCAGTAGCGACGGACACGCTCGAGCGGGCGGTCCTCGCCGCGCTTGCGGAGGACATCGGCGCCGGCGACGTCACGACCGAGGCGACCGTGGCCCAGGACGCGGTGGGCACGGGCGAGCTCCTGCTCAAGGAGCCCGGCGTCGTGTGCGGCCTCCGCGCCGCCGAGTCGACGTTCCGTGCCCTCGATCCGGAGATCCGGTTCGAGGCGCTCGCGAGCGACGGGGAGGACGTCGCCGAGGCTCCCGCGATCGTCGCCCGCGTCACCGGCTCGGAGCGCGCCATTCTGACCGGCGAGCGCGTGGCGCTGAACTTCCTGGGGCGCCTGTCCGGGATCGCGACGCTGACGCGCCGCTACGTCGACGCGATCGACGGAACGGGCGCGGCAGTGCTGGACACGCGCAAGACGAGCCCCGGCCTGCGCGCGCTCGAGAAGCACGCAGTCGCGTGCGGGGGCGGTCGCAACCACCGTTTCGGGCTCGACGACGCGGTGCTGATCAAGGACAACCACCTTCGCGCCGTTGGCTCGGTTCCGGACGCAGTTCGGCTCGTCCGGGTGACGACCGACCTGCCGATCGAGGTCGAGTGCGAGACGCTCGCACAGGTCGGCGAAGCGATCGAGGCCGGCGTCGACGCGATCCTCCTCGACAACATGACTCTCGACGAGCTGCGGGAGGCCGTCTCGCTCACGGCGGGACGAGCCCGGCTCGAAGCCTCGGGCGGCGTGAACATCGACACGATCCGTGCAATCGCAGAGACCGGAGTCGACGAAATCTCCGTCGGCGCGCTCACGCACTCCGCCCGCTCACTCGACGTCTCACTGGAGCTGACATGACGCTGACACTGACCCCCACCGAGATCACCACCATGCAGGAGGAGATCCGCGCGCTCGCCACCGAGCGCGGTGCGGTGATCCTCGCTCACAACTACCAGGTGCCCGAAGTGCAGGACGTCGCCGACTTCGTCGGGGACTCGTTGGGCCTCTCCCGCGAGGCGGCCGCAACGGACTCCGACGCGATCGTCTTCTGCGGCGTCCACTTCATGGCCGAGACGGCCGCGATCCTCAGCCCGCAGAAGACCGTGCTCATCCCCGACCTCGACGCCGGCTGCTCCCTCGCTGCGTCGATCAGCGCCGAGCAGCTACGCGCGTGGAAGGCGGAGAACCCCGGCGCCGTCGTCGTCTCGTACGTGAATACGACAGCCGAGGTGAAGGCCGAGAGCGACTACTGCTGTACGTCCGGCAACGCGAAGGGCGTCATCGAGTCGATCCCCGAGGACACCGAGATCCTCTTCCTCCCGGACATGTTCCTCGGACTCTGGCTCGAGAAGGTGACGGGTCGCAAGCTGCGGATCTGGATGGGTGAGTGCCACGTGCACGCCGGCATCCGCCCGCAGGACATCACGCGCTGGCAGGCAGAAGCCCCCGACGCCGAGTTCCTCGTCCACCCCGAGTGCGGCTGCGCGAGCCAGTGCATGGCCTTCGGGAACGAGAAGACGCACATCCTCTCGACCGAGGGGATGATCAAGTTCGCGAAGTCCTCGCCGAAAGACCGCTTCCTCGTCGCGACGGAGACGGGGATCATCCATCGCCTGAACAAGGAGGCGCCCGAGAAGCGCTTCGAGGCGGTGTCCGAGAAGGCGATCTGCCGCTACATGAAGATGATCACGCTGCCGAAGCTCCGTGACTCGCTGCGCGACTGGAAGTACGAGGTGACGGTTCCGCGGGAGATCGCCGAGCGCGCCCGGGGCGCGATCGACCGGATGGTCGCGATCTCGTGACGACGTTGAGCGAGGCGGAGCGGGAGTTCCTCGAGAATCCGTTCGTCGGCGTGGTGACGACGCTCCAGCGCGACGGCTCGCCGCAGTCAACGGTCGTCTGGGTCGACGTGGACGACGACGGCGTCTCGATCAACACCGCCTACGGGCGCGTGAAGCCGCGGAATCTCGAGCACGACCCTCGGCTCTCGCTCGTCGTCGTCGATCCGAACGACGCCTATCGCTGGTTCAAGGTGCTGGGCACCGGGAGGCTCGTCGACGAGGGCGCAGACGCGCAGATCGACCGCTTGTCGAAGAAGTACACCGGCAGGGACGTCTACGCGAGCAGGCAGCCGGGCGAGGTGCGGGTCACGGTACGCATCGACCCGATGCGAACCCTGAGCCGCGGGCTCGACGACTAGCCGGCGCGCACGGAGTGGACCGGCGGCAGCTTCGTAGCTGCCGTGAACCACGTCCTCCCTGCATCGCCCGAGCCGAACACGTCGCCCGACGTCGCGCCGAAGTACAGGCCCATGGTCGCGCCCGAGCCTTCGCCACAGAACGCCTGCCGGAGGATCGTGAGATACGCGTCGTCCTGGGGGAGTCCGTCGCCGCGCGGCACCCAGTTCTCACCCGCGTCACGTGTCTCGTAGACGCGCACCTTGCCCTCCGGCGTCGTGCGGTCCATATCGGCGACGAGCGGGATGACATAGGCGCTGTCCGGGTCGTCCGGGTCGACGACCATCGGGAAGCCGAAGTCGGACGGGAGGCCCTCCGCGATCGAGATCCAGCTCTCGCCCGCATCGTCGGAGCGGTAGACGCCGCCGTGAAACTGCATGAAGAGCCGCTCGGGGCGCGTCGGGGCCCGGTGCATGTTGTGGACGCACAGCGTGAGCGTGTCCTCGCGCGCCTCCTCCGGCATGTAGCGCGGAAAGAGGTTCTTGTTTCCGTTGCGCCACGTCTTGCCCGCGTCGTCGGTGAGCCAGACGCCCACGGCGGAGATTGCGAGTGCGACGCGCGACGGGTCGCCGGGCCAGGTGGCGATCGAGTGCATGCACATCCCACCCGCGCCAGGGCTCCACTCGGGGCGGGTCGGTTGCTCCCAGAAGGCCTGGTTCAGCTCCCAGCTCGCGCCGCCGTCGTGGCTCTCGAAGAGCACGCCTGGGGCGCCGCCGGCGTACAGGTGCCCGTCGTCCTCCGCAGGCACGATCGTCCAGAGCCGTTCGAGCGGGTTCTCGGCGTCCTCGGGGAGTTCGACCCCGGACGCCTGCTCCCATTCGCCCGCCGGATCGTCGGCGTAGAAGATCTTCGGCCCGTAGAACGCGGACGTCACGGCCGCGAGCATCCGGCCGCTGCGCGGATCGCGCGTCGCGAACTCGACCGGCTCGCCGGCAAACGCGCGAGCAGTGATCTCGAACGGCTCGCCCGCCGTGCCCTCGAGCACGAACAGGCCCTTCTTCGTCCCGACCAGGAGCTGTGTCATCTCATCCTCCGGAGATCGCGGGCAGCACGTGCAGCCGGTCATTCGCGCCGACCACCGTGTCCTCCCGTCCGTATTCGCGGTTCACGAAGACGTTGATGTGCTCTCGGATCGACCCGTGCTCGTCGAGGATCCAGCCCCTGACGTCGGGGTGCTCGCGCTCGAGCGCCTTCAGCACTTCGGCCACGGTCGAGCCCTCGAGCTCGAGCTCCTTGCTGCCTCCCGCGAGCTCCGAGAGCGGAGCCCTGAGCCTCACCACGGGCACGCGTCGATCCTAGTCGCGCATCGCATCACTGTTCAGACGACGAACGGGGGCGGAACTCATCGACACTCGGAAAGGTCGCGTCTCCACGACGCGTCGTCGTCAATTCGGCGACGGATGTGTGCAATCTGTAAGTGCGGTCACACGGCTCGCACGAGCCTGACATGATGGGCGACTTCATCAGGGGCCGCGGCACGAGGTTTCGTGCTCGATGTGGTCCGGAGAAGCCGGTGGAAGCGCAGGGGGCGCTGCCGGGGCGAGGGTCGGCTCACGACGGGCCGCCGCGTACCCGCTCGTCTCCGAGCCCAGCGGCTCAGGTCCGGACACAGTCGATCACGGCATCGCACGTCGCTCCCCGGGTTGTTCCGACGAACAACGGCTGCGGCCGTGAGAGGGGTGATCGGATGGAACTGGTGGAGCTCATGAGCGAACTCGCCCGGCTGCTCTCGACGCGCTCGTCGACGCCGCGACGAGACGCCCTGCGCTTGGCACACAGGCGGATCAGGCGCTACGCGGCGTCGTGCGGCCTGAACGAGCCGTGGTGCGACGCGGTCATGCTGCAGTTCCTCGCAGACCAGCACGGCGTGAGGGGGATGGCATGAGCGAGGGCAGCATCCCCATGCCCCTGCTGCGGGTGCACAAGGAGGGCACCGACCTGACGAACGCGGAGACCGCGGTCCTGCGGCGGATCGCACTCGGAGACAGCCAGGTCGAAGCCGCCCGCCGTCTCGGCAAGTCGCTCGAGACGGTGCGGAAGCAGACGAAGCTGGCGCGCGCGCGCCTCAGGGCGCGCACGAACGCACAGGCCGTCGCCATCGCTGTGAGTCTGGATCTCATATGAAGCCGCAGCTCACACGCAGCTCCGAGATCAACGCGCTGCGAGCCGAGCGGGACGCCTGGCGCCGACGCGCCGAGTCGTCGCTCTGGCGGGACGCTAGGACCGTTTCGCGTCGGGCGACCTCGTCGAAAGCTCGCTTCGAGCGGCTCACCGCGACGGTGCTGCTCGGCCTCGTCATGGTGGTCGGCGCGGCCCTGCTGCTCGGTCGGCAGGAAGGGGCGGGTCCCGACTATCCGGGCTGCATCGGGAAGGCGCGCTACGAGAATCCGATCGAGGGCAACCAGTATCAGGAGCTCGTGAACGCGCTCTACGCGTGCGAGGTGTACCGAACCGGGTAGGCGCTACGGCTCGAGCTCGAGCAGGCCGTGCGGCGCGCCGTACTCGGCGAGCTTCTCGAGGAAGGGCGTCGGCGTGAAGGCCTCCGGGCCGAGGACGCCGGCGCCTTTCCACGTCCCGTTCGCCAGGAGCTCGAGCGCGACCACCGGGTTGATCGCCGTCTGCCACACGACTGCCTGCGCCCCGTACTCGCGCATCGTCGTCTCGTTGTCGGCGACGTGGTACAGGTACGCCTTCCGGGGAGCGCCGTCCTTGCCGACGCCGGTGACGAGCGCGCCGGCGCAGGTCTTCCCCGTCATGCGGTCGCCGAGCGTCGCGGGGTTCGGGAGTGCGGCCGCCACGACGTCCCGTGGCGCTACCTCGACGCCCTTCACCGGGATCTGCTCCTTCGAGTCCAGCCCGAGCTTGTGCAGGGTCCTGAGCACCTCGATGAACTCGTCGCCGAGCCCGTACTTGAACGTGACCCGACGACAGTCGATCCAACGCGGGACGAGCAGGACCTCCTCGTGCTCGACGTTGACGCACTCGACCGGACCGATGCCCTCCGGGAAGTCGAACACCTCGGGCTCGGAGAAAGGCGGCGTCGTGAACCAGCCGCGGTCCCGCTCCCAGACGACCGGCGGGTTCAGGCACTCCTCGATCGTCGTCCAGATCGAGAAGGTGGGGGCGAAGTCGTAGCCCTCGACGACGAGGTTCGCGCCGTCGCGAATGCCGACCTCGTCGATCTCGGAGAAGAGCTCGTCGGCTGCGTACCGCGCGAAGACGTCGGCGGCGCCCGGCTCGACGCCGATGCCGACCAGCGCGAGCAGTCGCTTCTCCTCCCACGCCTCGGCCCGCGCGAACTGATAGTCGCCGAGCTTCACGCCGGCCTCTTCGAAGGGATTCGTCGGGTGGGGCTCGGAGAGCGTCATCGCCATGTCGAGGTACGTCACTCCGGCCTCGAAGCACGCATCGAAGATCGGCACGTTGAACAGTGGGTCGACCGAGTTGAGGACGGCGTCGGCACTCGTCTCCCGGATGAGCGCGACGACCGAGTCCTTGCTCGAGGCGTCGATCCCGTGGGCCGAGAAGCGGCCGTCGTCCAGTCCCTCCACGACCTCTGCCGGCCGTGCCGGGTCGTAGTCCGCGAGCGCGCAGTGATCGAAGAACGAGCGGCGCGTCGCGATCCGCGCGAAGGCGGAACCCACACCCCCCGTTCCGACGACGAGAATCCGCACGGCGCAAGGGTTCTACACGAACGACCCGGGTTGTAGCGCGCACGGGGACCGGGATACGCTCCGTGCGATTTCGGCGAACGGAGGTCCGACGTGAGCGTTGCGGTTACCCAGCAGAAGCAGTTCATCGGCGGCGAGTTCGTGGACTCGGCGTCGGGCGAGACCATGGAGGTCCTGAACCCGGCGACCGGCGAGGTGATCGCCGAGGTCCCGCGGGGCACCGCCGAGGACGTCGAGCGCGCGGTCGCTGCCGCACGGACCGCATGGGCGGAATGGCAGTCGAAGACGCCGAAGGACCGCATGGCGCTCCTCCTGAAGCTCGCGGACGTGATCGACGAGAACGCCGAAGAGCTCGCGCGTCTCGAGTCCTTGAACGTCGGGAAGCCGTGGTGGGTGGCTGTCGACGAGCCCGGCGTCATGTCGGACAACCTCCGCTTCTTCGCCGGGGCGGCGCGGAATCTCGAGGGCAAGGCCGCGACCGAGTACGTCGAGGGCTACACCTCGATGATCCGTCGCGAGCCGCTCGGCGTCGTCGCCGGCATCTGCCCATGGAACTACCCGCTGTTCATGGCGATGTGGAAGATCGGGCCGGCGCTCGCGGCCGGCAACGTGCAGATCATCAAGCCGGCCGAGCAGACGCCGCTGACGATGCTCCGCTTCGCCGAACTCGCCCAGGAGGTCATCCCGGCCGGGGTGCTCCAGGTCGTCACAGGCGACGGGATCCCGGTGGGCGACGCGCTCGTCCGTCATCCCGACATCCGCCTCGTCTCGCTCACCGGCGACACGGCGACGGGGAAGCTCATTGCCGCGAACGCCGCCCAGACCGTGAAGCGCGTGCATCTCGAGCTCGGGGGCAAGGCGCCGATGGTCGTGCTCGACGACGCGGACCCGGCGACCGTCGCCGAGGCGATCAAGATCGGCGGCTACTTCAATTCCGGCCAGGACTGCACGGCGTCATCGCGGATCCTGGTCAGCGAGCGGATCTACGACGACGTGCTCTCGGCGACCGTCGAGGCCGTCGAGTCGCTCACCGTCGGCGATCCCGGCACGGACGACGAGATCGGCATGGGGCCGGTCATCTCCGCGGAGCAACAGGAGCGCGTGCTCGGCTTCCTCGAGCGCGCGACGGACGCGAAGGCCACCATCGTGACCGGCGGGGAGTCGATCGGCGACCACGGGTTCTTCGTGAAGCCCACGATCGTCACGGACGTCGACCAGAAGGCGGAGATCGTGCAGAACGAGGTCTTCGGCCCGGTCGTCACGATCCAGTCTGCGGCGTCCGACGACGCTGCCATCGAGATGGCGAACGACGTGCGCTACGGCCTGGCGGCCTCGGTGTTCTCCGAGAACGTCGGGCGGGCGATGAAGGTCGCCGCGAAGCTGGAGTTCGGGACCGTCTGGGTCAACGAGCACCTCTTCCCGCTCGCCTCCGAGATGCCGCACGGCGGCTTCAAGGAGTCCGGCTACGGAAAGGACATGTCCATCTACTCGATGGAGGAGTACACGCGGATCAAGCACGTCTGCGTGAAGCTCGCCGAATGACGACCGCCGAGGGACAGCCGGCCGCCGACGTCCGCCTCGAGGACGTCGTCAAGCGGTTCGACGACGCGGTCGCCGTCGACGGGATCTCGGTCGAGATCCCGCGGGGCTCGTTCTTCGCGATGCTCGGCCCGTCCGGGTGCGGCAAGACGACGACGTTGCGGATGATCGGCGGCTTCGAGGAGCCGACCGAGGGGCGGATCTTCCTCGGCGACCAGGACGTCGTCGGGCTGCCGCCCTACAAGCGGGACGTCAACACGGTGTTCCAGAGCTACGCGCTCTTCCCGCACATGACGATCGAGGAAAACGTTGCCTTCGGGCTCGAGCGCAAGCGGGTTCCGAAGAATCAGCTCAAGGGGCGGGTCGCCGAGATGCTCGAGCTCGTCGGCCTCGGTGGTTTCGCCAAGCGCAAGCCGAAGCAGCTGTCCGGAGGTCAGCAGCAGCGGGTCGCGCTCGGCCGTGCACTCGTCAACCAACCTCGTGTCCTGCTCCTGGACGAGCCGCTCGGCGCTCTCGACCTGAAGCTCCGCAAGAACATGCAGATGGAGCTGAAGCGGATCCAGAGCGAGGTCGGCATCACGTTCGTCCACGTCACGCACGACCAGGAGGAGGCGATGACGATGGCGGACACCATCGCGGTCATGAACGCAGGGAAGATCGAGCAGCTCGGGCCGCCTGCGGATCTCTACGAGCGTCCGAGGACGGCGTTCGTCGCCGGATTTCTCGGCGTCTCGAACCTCTTGCCCGGAACGGTGCAGGACTCCGGCACGATCCGCCTGGGGGACGGGACCATCGTGCGCGCGACCGTGAACGGACGCGCCGGCGAGGTCGCCGCCGGTGTGCGGCCGGAGAAGATCACGATCGGCGCCGGCGGAGGCGCGAACGAGCTCGCGGGAACCGTCGCGGAGACCGCGTACATCGGCGTCGCGACGCAGGTAGTGGTGCGCACGTCCGCGGGCACCGTCCAGGTGTTCGCGCAGAACATGGATGCGGGAGGGCGGGTTCCCTCGCCCGGTACCAATGTCGTATTGAGCTGGGCCCCGGAGTCGACCTTCGTCGTCGATCGGGATCCCATTGCGAGCGAGGAGGAGGACATCGTATGAACCCAAGGCTCACTCGAAACGAGCTCCTGCGGCGCGGCGCGGCCGGAAGCGCCCTGCTGGCATTCCCGTCGCTGCTTGCCGCCTGCGGCGGCGGCGGAGGCGACGGTGGCGGCAGCGGGGAGGTCAACGACGTCCTCAACTTCTCCAACTGGCCGTTCTACATCGATACGCCTGCGTCGCTCAAGGCTGCCGGCGTCGATGCTCCGACGACGCTCAAGCAGTTCACGACGAAGACCGGCATCAAGGTCAACTACTACGAGGACATCAACTCGAACTCGGAGTACTTCGCGACCATTCAGGGGCGTCTCCGCAACGGCGACGGCATCGGGCGGGACATCATCGTCTCGACCGACAACGACCGCTACCTCGGCGAGTACCTGAACAACGACTGGGCGCTCAAGCTCGACAAGGACCTCATCCCGAACGTCTCGAACCTCATTCCCGCGCAGGCGAGCCCGCCCTTCGACCCGAACCGCGAGTACACGCTGCCGTGGTTCTCGGGCATGGACGGCATCGCGTGGAACGAGAAGGTCACCGAACCGATCACGACCGTCACGCAGCTCCTCACCGATCCGAAGCTCAAGGGCAGGGTCGGCGTGTGGAACTCGATGGGCGACACGCTCGGGCTGATCATGCTCGAGAACGGCGACGACCCCTCGAAGGTCACGGACGAGACGTTCGACCGCGCAATCGCCGTGGTGCAGAAGGCGCAGGACGCCGGACAGATCCGCCGCTTCTACGGCAACGACTACACACAGCCGCTCGCGAAGGGCGACCTCGCCGCGAGCATGGCGTGGTCCGGCGACATCTTCCTGCTCGCGGACCCGAACGTGAAGTGGGGGATGGCGAAGGCCGGAGGAATCATCTGGACCGACAACATGCTGATCCCGCTGGGCGGGAGCGTGCCGACGGCGTCGACCTTCATGAACTTCGTGTACGACCCGAAGATCGCCGCCCAGCTCGCCCTCGGCGCCGGGTACATCTCGTCCGTCGCGGGCGTCAAGGACGAAGCCGCGAAGCTGAATCCCGACGCGGCCGACAACACGCTCGTCTTTCCGACGGAGGACATGCTCGGCCAGCTCCACCAGAACGACCCCACGATGTTCTCGAACCCCGACTACGAGAAGAAGTGGCTCGCCGTGCAGGGCAAGTAGGGCGAGTCGACCGACAGGCATGGGCACGTTCTTCCACCGACACCGGGGCGCGACGCCGTACCTGCTACTCGCGCCGGGGGTGCTCTGGCTCGCGATCTTCTTCCTGATCCCCCTGGGATTCCTTGCGTACCAGTCCCTCCAGTCCGGACTCTTTCCGAGCTTCGAGTTCACGTGGCAGTTCTCGAATTTCTCCGACGGGATCCGCGACTACCACGAGCAGTTCGTGCGGTCGTTCGTCTACGCCGGGATCGCGACCGTCGCGTGCCTCCTGCTCGCATATCCACTCGTCTACTGGATCGCGTTCAGGGCGGGCCCCTGGCGGAATCTCTTTCTCCTCTTCATCGTCGCCCCGTTCTTCGTCACGTATCTCGTGCGGACGCTTGCCTGGCTGAACATCCTGGCCGACCAGGGTCCGGTTGTCGGGCTCCTCCGAGACCTGCACATCCTCGGCCCGGACGGGAGGCTCCTGGCGACGACGTTCGCGGTCGTATCGGGCATCACCTACAACTTCTTCCCCTTCATGGCGCTCCCGATCTACGTCTCGCTCGAGCAGATCGACCCGCGGCTCCTCGAGGCCGCGAAGGATCTCTACGCGTCGTCGACGCAGGCGTTCCTGCGAGTGACGCTCCCGCTCTCGGCGCCCGGGATCGTCGCCGGGACCCTCCTCACCTTCATCCCGGCCGCGGGAGACTTCATCAACGCGGCACTTCTCGGCACTCCGAACCAGGCGATGATCGGCAACGTCATCCAGTCGAAGTTCCTCGAATCGCTCGACTACCCGAGCGCCGCCGCGCTCTCGTTCCTCCTCATGGGCCTGATCCTCGTCTCGCTCCTC
Source organism: uncultured Gaiellaceae bacterium (assembly GCA_963736935.1). Lineage (GTDB taxonomy): Bacteria > Actinomycetota > Thermoleophilia > Gaiellales > Gaiellaceae > GMQP-bins7. The sequence goes on from CAVTQX010000006.1 coordinate 80,563, forward strand.
GTCTATGCCCGCATCGTCGGGTCGGAGAGACTCACGGGATGACGACCGTCGCCCAATCGACACCACGCGCCCGACGCTCCGCTGCGAGCCGTGGATGGGCGTTCGTGAAGCATCACGCGCTGACCGTCTACGCGCTTCTGGTGGTCGCCTACCTGATGCTCCCGATCGCGGTCGTGATCCTCTTCTCGTTCAACAAGCCGGCGGGCCGCTTCAACTACCTCTGGGAGGAGTTCACGATCGACAACTGGGTCCACTGGAACGCCGTCCTCGGCATCCAGGATGCGATCATCACGTCGCTCGAGGTCGGGTTGCTCGCGACGATCGTGGCCACGGCGCTCGGGACGCTGATCGCGATGGCGATCGTCCGCCATCACTTCGTCGGGCGCGGAGCGACCAACGTCCTCGTGTTCCTCCCGATGGCGACGCCGGAGATCGTCCTCGGCGCCTCGCTCCTCACGCTGTTCCTGAACACGACCGCGGTCTTCCAGCTCGGGTTCATCACGATCTTCATCGCGCACGTGATGTTCATCGTGAGCTTCGTCGTGGTCACCGTGAAGGCGCGCCTGATCGGCTTCGACCGGCACCTCGAGGAGGCAGCGATGGACCTCGGGGCGAACGAGGTCACGACGTTTCGCAAGGTGACGCTGCCCCTGATCGCGCCGGCGATGATCGCAGCGGCGCTGCTCGGATTCGCGCTCTCCATCGACGACTTCGTCATCACGTACTTCAATGCGGGCGGGACGCAGACGTTCCCCATCTTCGTCTGGGGAATCGCGCGCGTGGCGGTTCCGCCGCAGGTGAACGTGGTCGCGAGTGCAATCTTCCTCGTGGCGATCGCGATCGCGCTCACGAACGTCTTCTGGGAGTACCGAAGCGCCAAACGAACCCGAGGAGCCACATGACCGCCGTTGGGTCCATCGACCTGCAGCTCGCCGCCAAGGAGCATCTCTGGATGCACTTCACCCGCATGGGCGGATACGGGGTCGACGACGTCCCGATCATCGTCCGCGGCGACGGCTGCCACCTCGAGGACTCGAAGGGCCGACGCTACATCGACGCGCTGGCGGGCCTCTTCTCGGTCAACATCGGCTACTCGTTCGGGGACGAGATCGGCCAGGCCGCGCACGAGCAGATGCGCGAGCTGCCCTTCTACACGAACTGGTCGTACGCACACCCGCGCGCGATCGAGCTGGCGGCCGAGGTCGCGTCGCTCGCCCCCGGCGACCTGAACCGTGTGTTCTTCTGCTCAGGCGGCTCCGAGGCCGTCGAGTCGGCCTGGAAGCTCGCGCGCCAGTACTACACGGCGCGTGGCGAGAAGCACGTCCGCGGTCTGGTGACGCCGGGCGCGCGTGCCGGTGCGCAGGAGCCCGAGGTCGACCACGACGCGATCGTCGCCTCGGCCCTCGGGCCACAGCGCCGCTACAAGGCGATCGCGCGCCACATCGCCTACCACGGCACGACGATGGGTGCACTTTCGATCAACGGCATTCCGGCGATTCGCGCGCCATTCGAGCCGTTGCTCGCCGAGGTGCGCCACGTATCGAACACGAATCGCTACCACCGCCCGCCGGAGGAGACCGAGGCCGAGTTCACGGAGTTCCTGCTCGCCGAGCTCGAGCAGGCGATCGTCGCGATGGGGCCAGAGACCGTCTGCCTCGTCCATATGGAGCCGGTGCAGAACGCCGGCGGCTGCTTCACGCCACCCGAGGGCTACTGGCGCGGCGTGCGCGAGATCTGCGACCGCTACGACATCCTGCTCTCGGCTGACGAGGTCATCACGGCCTTCGGCCGCCTCGGCTACTGGTTCGGCTCCGAGCGCTACGACATCCGGCCCGACATCGTGACGAGCGCGAAGGGTCTCTCGTCCTCATACGCCGCCATCGGCGCGGTTGTCGCGACGGACAGGGTGATGGATGCGTTCATGGGCGAGACCTCGATGTTCTCGCACGGCATCACGTTCGGCGGACACCCGGTCATGTGCGCGATCGCGCTCAAGAACATCGAGATCATGAAGCGGGAGGGGATTCTCGAGCACGTCCGGACGAACGAGGACGCGTTCCGGTCGACGCTTGCGCAGCTGCTCGAGATCCCAATCGTGGGCGATCTCCGCGGAACGGGCTACTTCTGGGCGATCGAGCTCGTCAAGGACAGGGATACACGCGAGACGTTCTCCGACGATGAGTGCGAGCGGCTCCTGCGCGGCTACCTCTCGACGGCGCTGTGGGACGCCGGGATGATCTGCCGCGCCGACGACCGCGGCGACCCGGTCATCCAGATCTCGCCTCCGCTCGTGGCCGGTCAGGCCGAGTTCGACGAGATCACGTCGATCCTCGGAGACGTCCTGACGGAGGCATCGGCGCTCATGCGCGCGTAGGCATGCGGCTGTTCAGCCAGGACGTGAAGGTCGAGGCGCTCAAGCGGGCTCCGCTCTTCGAGGGGTTGACGAAGAAGGAGCTGAGCGCGCTCGCCTCGGCGACCGACGACCTCCAGGTCGAGCGCGGCACGGTGCTCTGTCGCGAGGGGCGCATCGGCAGCGAGTTCTTCGTGATCGTCGACGGCGACGCCGAGGTCACGCAGGGAGGGAAGCGGATCTCGACCCTGTCGGCCGGCGACTTCGTCGGCGAGATCGCGCTCCTGACCTCGGCGAAGCGAACGGCGACCGTGACGGTGACGACGCCGCTGCGCTGCTTCGTCCTGACGCAGTCCGCGTTCCGTCAGGTGCTCGCCGGCAGCCCCTCGGTGCAGCTGAAGGTGATGAAGAGCCTGGCCGAGCGCCTCGCGCACGACGCCGACGTGACGTCCTAGGCGTCTCGCGCGCAGCGGAAGCCTGCGAAGAGCTCGCGGCGCTCCGGTCCTTCCCAGCGGCGGAACGATGCGCGCGCGACGAGTGCGTCCGTCGCCCATGAGCCACCGCGCAGGACGCGCACGTCCTCCCCGAAATTCACCTCGGAGCACTCCGGATACGGGAACGGCAGGAAGCCGGGGTACGGCTCGAAGGTGGAGGACGTCCACTCCCACACGTCGCCGGCCATCTGCACGCAGCCGACCGGGCTCACTCCTCCCGCATACGAGCCCGCAGGGGCGGGGGAGTAGCGTCGGCGGTCGAGGCTCGCCTCGAAGCCCATCCATGCCTGGCCCCACGGATACCGGAACTTGCCTTCGTGGTCGTGCCACGCGGCGGCTCGCTCCCACTCGACTTCGGTGGGGAGGCGCTTGCCCGCCCAGCGCGCGAACGCCTCGGCTTCGTGGAACGACACGTGCTGCACGGGCTCCCACGGCGTGATCGGCTCGCGACGGCCGAAGCGGATGCGCTCCCAGCCGAAGCTCGACTGCTCCCAGTAGGCCGGCGCAACGACGTCCTCGCGCTCCCTCCAGGCCCAGCCCTCGTCGCTCCAGACCTTGTGCGACCGGTAGCCCTTGTCCTCCACGAACTCGGCGAACTCGCCGTTCGTCACCGGGACCCGGTCGATGCGAAACGCCGACAGCTCCGTCTCGTGCGGCTCGAGCTCGTTGTCGTAGGCCCACGGCTCGTACATGGCTCCGAGGGTGAACGAGCCGCCCGGAACCTCGATCTCGTCCGGCCCGCCCGGTGCGCGGTCGGGCGCCGCCGCCTCGACGTAGCGGTACTCGGAGGCCGTCCGGCACTGCAGCGTCTCGAGCATCGACTCCTGCGACTGCAGCTCGTTCTGGAGGACGAGGCCGAAGACGAAGCCGTGCCTGACGAGGACGTCGGGTGCCTCGAGATCGACGCGCTCGAGCACGTCGAACGACCGCGCCCGCACGTCCGCGGCGTAGGCGCGCGCGGCCGTGGGGTTCAGCGTCGGGAGCTTGGCTCCGTTCGAACGTTCGCGGCGGAACGCGTCGTAGACGTGGTCGTGGACGTCCGGGATGGGGCGCGCGTCCGCGAGCGCGCGGAGGATCCAGAGCTCCTCGAAGCGGGCGACATGCGCGAGGCTCCAGACGAGCGGCGGGACGCGGGGCGAGACCTGCGCGACGAGGTCGTCGTCCGAGACGGGTGCGAGCAGCCCCTCCGTGGCCGTGCGCCCACGCTCGAACGCCCGCCTGATCTCGTTGCGGGTCTCCACAGTCGCACTGTGATGAACTTCGCGGACAGCGCAAGGCGCAGGTGGGGGATGACGTATCGTTTTGCGCTCGCAACTGACCGGAAGGAGCCGGGTGGGATGAATGTGAGCGCCAACGGCGCGGTCGTCGCTGCACGCGACGTGACGCGCCGATACGGAGAAGGAGACACCGCTGTCGACGCCCTCCGCGGGGTGACCGTCGACATCGCGCCGGCCAAGGCGACGGCCGTAATGGGGCCGTCGGGCTCGGGCAAGTCGACCCTCATGCACATCCTGGCGGGCCTCGACAAGCCGAGCTCGGGCTCCGTCGGGATCGCCGGGACCGAGATCACGACGCTCGGCGACAACGACCTGACGAAGCTGCGCCGGGAGCACATCGGGTTCGTGTTCCAGTTCTTCAACCTGCTGCCGATGCTGAGCGCGAAGGAGAACATCCTCCTGCCGCTCACCATCGCCGGCGAGAAGCCCGACGAGGGGTGGCTCGAGCAGCTCGTCAACGACGTGGGGCTCACGGACCGGCTCTCGCACCGTCCGTCGGAGCTCTCCGGCGGTCAGCAGCAGCGCGTCGCGATCGCGCGCGCGCTCATCTCGAGGCCCACCGTGCTGTTCGCCGACGAGCCGACCGGCAACCTCGATTCGGCGACCAGCCACGAGATCCTCGAGCTGCTGCGTCGCTCGGTCGACGAGTACGGCCAGACGATCGTGATGGTGACGCACGATGCGCGTGCGGCCGCGGTCGCACACCGTGTGCTGTTCCTGGCCGACGGCCTGATCGTGCGCGAGATGGGCGAGTGCGACCAGCAGACGATCCACGCCGTGATGGACGAGCTCGCCGCGGCGTGACGAAGGTCGCACTTCGCGGCCTCGCGGGCCGCAAGCTCCGTGCCGTCCTCACAGGTATCGCGATCGTCCTCGGCGTCGCGATGATCAGCGGCACGTACATCCTCACGGACACGGTCCAACGCGCGTTCAACGAGCTGCTCGTCGACTCGTACGCCGGGACCGACGCGGTCGTCACCGGCAAGGGCCTCGACATCTCGATCGACGGCGACAAGCCGCCGCCGCCAGCCATCGACGAGTCGATCCTCGACGACGTGCGCGGTGTCGACGGAGTCGCGCTCGCCACCGGGAGCGTCCTCGACGAGGTCAACACGAAGGTGCTGACGCCGGAGGGCGAGTCCGTGAACTCCGAGGGCTTCCCGACGCTCGGGTTCGGCATCGACACCAGCCCGGCACTCGACCGGTTCAACCCGCTGAACCTCTTCGAGGGGCGATGGCCAACCGCGGACGACGAGGTCGTCATCGACGCGGGGACGGCGGACGAACAGGGCTACGCGGTCGGAGACACGGTCGAGATCTCCACCCTCCGGCCGAAGCGGGGATTCGAGGTCGTCGGGGTCGCGAAGTACGGCGAGGTCGACAGCCTCGGCGCGATCAGCTTCGTCGTCTTCACGATTCCGGCCGCGCAGAAGCTGCTCGGCCGGGAAGGTCAGTTCGACGCGATCTCAGTCGCCGGCGACGACGGCCTCTCCGAGGACGATCTCGTCACCGCGATCCAGCCCGTCCTGCCCGGTGACGTCGAGGTCGTCAGCGCGTCCGAGGAGGCACAGGAGCAGGCGGACGAGGTGAGCGACTTCACCTCGATCTTCCGCTACTTCCTCCTCGCCTTCGGCGCCATCGCGCTCTTCGTCGGCGCCTTCGTCATCTTCAACACGTTCTCGATCACGGTCGCGCAGCGGACGCGCGAGTTCGCCACATTGCGGACGCTCGGCGCGTCGCGTCGGCAGGTTCTCGTCTCGGTGATGCTCGAGTCGCTCGTCATCGGCCTCCTCGCGTCGCTCGTCGGCCTCGGACTCGGCGTCGTGCTCGCCGAGGGGATCGAGGCGCTCTTCGGGAGCCTCGGCGTCGATCTTCCGAGCGCCGACCGCGTCTTCGCGACGCGCACGATCGTCGTCTCGCTCGCGGTCGGAGTCGGGATCACGTTCCTCGCGGGACTCTTCCCGGCGATCCGCGCGACCCGCGTGCCGCCGATCTCCGCGGTCAGGGAGGGGGCGACGCTGCCGAGGTCGCGCTTTGCTCCGTACGCGCCGTGGATCGCGGGCGTCGTCATCGTCGGGTCGCTGCTGCTGCTCGCGCGCGCGATGTTCACCGACGAGCTCGGAACGGGCGATCGGCTGCTGTCCATCGCGGGCGGGGTGCTGCTGCTGTTCCTTGGAGTCGCCATGCTCTCCTCCCACCTCGTGACGCCGATCGCGGCCGTCGTCGGCACGCCCGCGCGACGCGCCGGTGGTGCGGCCGGGCGGCTGGCGAGCGGCAACTCCGTGCGGAACCCCGGCCGGACGGCGGCGACCGCGGCCGCGCTGATGATCGGCATCGCGCTCGTCTCCTTCATCGCGACGCTCACGAACGGGATGAAGGCGTCGAACCGAGAGGCAATCGAGGAGCAGGTGAAGGCGGACTACGTCGTGACCTCGACCGACGGCTACACGCCGTTCGTTGCGGCGGCCGGCGACGCGCTCGCGGGCTCGCCTGCGCCAGAGGTGGTCACGAGCGTCCGCTCGGACGGCGGGCTCGTCGACGGCGCGACGACGGAGGTCGGAGGGATCGAGCCCGACACCATCGGCGAGGCCTACGTCTTCGACTGGAAGGAGGGGGACGACGACGTGCTGGCGACGCTCGGCATGGAGAACGCCGTCGTCAGCGCGAACTACGCCGAGGACCACGACCTCTCCGTCGGTGACACCATCACGCTCCGCTCGACGGCCGACCGGTCCGCGCGCGTCAGGGTTGCCGGAACGTTCGATCCGCCCCCGTTCTACCCGCTCATCGAGAGCGTGAACGTTTCGACCCAGCTGTTCGACTCGCTCTACGACCGGCCGCGGAACCGCTGGACCTGGGCGAACGTGCCGGGCGAGCCGACCGACGAGAACCGCGCGCAGCTCGAGCAGGCGATCGCGGGGTTCCCCGACACGCAGCTCGAGACCCGCGCGGAGTGGATCGCGCGCGAGGACGCCGACTTCAACGAGTTCATCTCGTTCCTCTACGTGATGCTCACGCTCGCGGTGTTCGTGAGCGTCTTCGGGATGATCAACACGCTCGTCCTCTCCGTGTACGAGCGGACGCGCGAGATCGGGATGCTGCGCGCGATCGGGATGACCCGGCGCCAGGTACGGCGGATGATCCGGCAGGAGAGCATCATCACCGCGCTCATCGGCGCCGCGATCGGACTGCCGCTCGGCATCTTCCTCGCCGCGCTCGTGAATCGCGCGCTCTCGGAGTTCGACGTGCGCTTCTCGATTCCATGGGTCCAGCTCGTCGTGCTCACGATCGTCGCGATCGTGATCGGCATCCTCGCCGCGATCATGCCCGCGCGCCGCGCGGCGAAGTTGAACCCCCTCGAAGCGATCGCCTACGAGTAGTCCAGTGGTGGACGGGTAACCTCGCCGCGTGGGCCGTTTCGCCATCCGAGGTCTGCTGAGCCGCAAGCTCCGTACGGCGCTCACTGCGATCGCGATCGTCCTCGGCGTCGCGATGATCAGCGGCACGTACGTCCTGACCGACTCGATCGACCAGGCGTTCAACCGGATCTTCACGGACATCCGCGCCGGCTCGAACGCGGTCATCTCCGGGAAGTCGGCCGTCGACCTCTCTGACCAGGAGGGTCTGAGCGCGCCGACGCTCGACGAGTCGCTGCTCCCGAAGGTGCAGGCGCTTCCCGGCGTCGCCCAGGCGGAGGGCAGCGTCAACTCGGATGCGACCCAGCTCATCGGCGACGACGGGAAGGCGGTGGTGTTCGGCGGTGCGCCGAACCTCGGGTTCTCCATCTCCGATCCGAACTCGCCGTTCAACGTGCTCACCCTGGTGGACGGCGCGTGGCCCAAGCAGAACGAGCTGGTGATCGACAAGGAGACCGCCTCCAAGGAGGACTTCGCGGTCGGGGAGACGATCGGCGTGCAGGCGGAGGGCCCCGTCCAGCACCTGAAGGTCTCCGGCATCGTCCAGTTCAGCTCGGGTCTCACCATCGGCGGTGCCACGCTGGCCGGCTTCGACCTCCCCACGGCGCAGCGACTGTTCAGGAAGCCCGGACAGCTCGACGAGATCGCCGTCGCCGCGAAGCCGGACGTGCCGGATGCGCAGCTCGTCGGCGAGATCGAGGCGATCCTGCCGCCGACGGCGCAGGTGCGGACGGGCAGCGAGCAGGCGTCCGAGGACGCGGCCGACACCGACGAGTTCATCTCCTTCCTGCGCGGGTTCCTGCTCGCGTTCGGCGGGATTGCCCTCTTCGTCGGCTCGTTCGTCATCGCGAACTCGCTCTCGATCACGATCGCGCAGCGGACGCGGGAGTTCGCGACGCTGCGGACGATCGGGGCGACGAACCGGCAGGTTCTCGGCTCGGTCATCGTCGAGGCACTCGTCGTCGGCGTCCTCGCGTCGATCGTCGGTCTCTTCCTCGGCTTCCTGCTCGCGAAGGGCCTCTTCAAGCTGTTCGACGTCGTCGGCTTCACGCTCCCCAACTCGGGCCTCGTGTTCGAACCGCGCGCAGCGGTCATCGCACTCGCAGCGGGAATCCTGGTGACGCTCCTCGCGAGCGTGTATCCGGGCCTCCGCGCCACGACGGTGCCTCCGATCGCCGCGGTCCGCGAAGGCGCGGTGCTGCTCGACGAGCCGCTCGATCGTATCCGCGGCGTCATGCGCGCAATCGCGACGACGGCCATCGGGGTCGTCCTCAGCGTCTTCGCGATCACGACGACGCCGGGCAACACGCTCGTCAGCGTCCTTCTGACGGCGCTCGGCCTGATCCTGACGCTCTTCGGCTGCGCGCTCTTCCCGTCGCGACTGACCGGCGCGCTCGCATCGATCGCGCTCGGCTTCGCGGCGCTCCTCTATGGCCTCTTCGTGCCCGGGCTCGGAACGACCGGCGTCCTCCTGTGGATGGGCGTGGGCGTCCTGCTCGTCTTCTTCGGCGTGGCACGCGTGTCCACGCGCCTCATCCCGCGGCTCGCGGTGTTGATGTCGCCGATCGCTCGATGGGCGGTCTTCCTCCTGTCCGTCCTCTTCTGGCCGTTCTTCACGCTGCCGTACTGGCTCCTGCGCCACGGCGCGTGGGGCCCCGGCGGCATCGCCCTCCGGGTCCTCGCGTTCCTCGGCGGCGCGCTTCTGAACCCGCTCATCCTCGTGATCGTCCTGATCATGTGGCTCCGCAAGGCGGTGTCGCGCTGGGAGCCGGAGTGGCCGATGGAGTTCCCCGGCGTGATCCCCGACCGCTCGACGTCACACGTCGGCGCCGAGAACGCGCGCCGCAACCCGCAGCGGACCGCGTCCACTGCCGCCGCGCTGATGATCGGCCTCGCGCTCGTCACGCTCGTCGCGACGCTGGCTGCGGGAATCATCTCGTCGTTCACGGACTCGGTGAACGCCCTCTTCACCGGCGACTACGCGATCACTGCGCAGAACAACTTCTCGCCGATCCCGATCGACGCGGCGGAGGCAGCCGCGAAGGCGCCCGGCGTCACGGCGATCGGAAACGTGCGCACCGGCGAGGCCCTCGTCTTCGGCGACTCGGAGTTCGCCACCGCGGTCGACCCGGGCATGGCGCAGGTCATCGACATGGATTGGGTCGAGGGATCGCAGGCGGTCTTCTCGGAACTCGGCGACGACGGCGTGTTCGTCGACGACTCGTTCGCCGACGACCACGATCTGAAGCTCGGCTCGCCGGTCGAGATGACGTTCGCGAACGGGACGAAGCAGACGTTCCAGGTGAAAGGCATCTTCGATCCGCCGACGGGCGGCTCGCCGTTCGGCGTCGTCACGATCTCCGCCGCGGCCTGGGACGCCCAGACGCCCCAGCCGAGGAACCTCTACTCGTTCGTGAAGATGGAGGGCGGCGAGACGGACGCGAACCAGGCGGCGCTGGACAAGGCGCTCGCCGACTTCCCGAACGCGAAGGCGCAGGACCGCCAGGCGTTCATCGACAACCAGATCTCGGGCCTCAGCTCGGTGCTGAACATCCTCTACGTGCTGCTCGCGCTGTCGGTCATCGTGAGCCTGTTCGGGATCGTCAACACGCTCGTCCTCACCGTTTTCGAGCGCACACGCGAGATCGGGATGCTGCGCGCGATCGGCATGACCCGTCGCCAGGTGCGCCGGATGATCCGGCACGAGAGCGTGATCACGGCGCTCATCGGCGCCGCCCTCGGGATCCTCCTCGGCATCGTGCTCGCGGCGCTCCTGATCGCGCGCGTCGACTTCCTCGTCTTCGCCTTCCCGACGACGCAGGTCATCGTCTTCGTGATCGCCGCGATCGTCGTCGGCCTCGTGGCCGCGATCTTCCCGGCGAGGAGGGCTGCGAAGCTCGACCCGCTCAGAGCTATCGCGTACGAATGACGCCGTCGGCCTCGAGCTCGGCGATCTCCTCGTCCGAGTAACCGGCCTCGGAGAGGATCGTGGCCGAGTGCTCGCCGACCGCGGGTGGGCCGTGCCGGTGCATCGCCCGCTCTCGGTCGAACGAGAGCGGGAGTGCCGGGAGCCGGAGACCCGGGATGGCGTCGTGTTCGAGCGGCTGCAGCAGGCCGAGCGCCTCCGTCTGCTCGGCAGCTGCGACGTCCGCGACGTCGGCGACCGGGGCGGCCGGGACGCCCGCGGCGGTGAGTCGCTCCTGCCAGTGCGCGGTGCCCCGCGTGCGCAGACGCGCCGACACGATCCCGACGAGCTCCCCACGGTTGTGCACCCGATCCGGGTTCGACCGGAAGCGCTCGTCCGCGACCAGCTCGGGTAGTCCGAGCACGTCGCAGAGCACCGCGAACAGCCGGTCGTTGCCGCCCGCGACCATGAGCTCGCCGTCTCGCGTGGGGAAGACCTGGTACGGCGCGACCATCGGGAACATCGTTCCCTGTCCCTTCGGCACCGTCCCGTCCGCGAGGTAGCCGACGAGGTGGTAGCCGATGTACCCGAGGGCGGTTTCGTAGAGCGACGTGTCGACGAGCGCGCCTTCGCCGGAGCGCTCGCGCTCGAGCAGCGCGGCGAGGGTTCCGAGGGCGGCCCACATGCCCGTCCCCATGTCGATGAGCGACGACCCGACGCGCACGCCTGGACGGCCGGGCTCCCCCGTCATCGAGATGAGGCCGCCGGCCGCCTGCATGAGCGCGTCGTAGCCCGGCTCGTTCGCGAGCGGACCGGTGTGCCCGTACGCGCCGACCGTGCAGTAGACGAGGCGCGGGTTGCGGGCGCGCACGACCTCGGACCCGAGCCCGAGGCGCTCCGCGAGCCCGGGGCGGAGGCTCTGGAGGAAGACGTCTGCGGTGTCGGCGAGCCGGAGCACTGCCTCCCGTCCCCGCTCGTGGCGGAGAGAGACGGCGAGGGAGCGCTTGCCGGCGTTCACCGCGAGGAACATGGCGCTCTCCCCGTTCCAGAAGGGTGGGCCCCAGGCACGGCCGTCGTCACCGGTGTCCGGACGCTCGATCTTCACGACGTCCGCGCCGAGCGCGGCGAGGATCTCAGCGCAGTACGGGCCGGCGATCGACGTCGTGACGTCGAGCACGCGCATCCCGGCGAGCGGCTGCAGCGGCATCGGGAGATCATCGCCGCTCTGCGAGGATGCGCGCGTGCCGAGCTGGCTCGACTTCAACCAGATCGCGGACTGGGTGTCCGGAGCCTGGTGGAGCTATCCGCTGATCTTCGGCGTCGCGATGGTGGACGCGTTCTTCCCCGTGGTCCCGAGCGAGACGGTGGTCATCATCGCCGGCAATCTCGCGGCCTCGGGGGATCTGAACCTCTGGCTCGTCATTCTGCTCGGTGCTCTCGGAGCGATGGTCGGCGACAACATCTCGTACGGGCTCGGGACGCTCGTCGGCGAGCGCACGGTGAAGCGCTGGTTCTCGGGGGAGAAGTCGCGCAAGCGCCTCGAGTGGGCGGAGCGGATGCTCGACGAACGCGGGGCGTACATCATTCTCGTCGCGAGGTTCATCCCGGGCGGGCGCGTCGCCGTGACGTTCTCCTCGGGCTACATCCCGACGTTTCCGTGGCGGCGGTTCGTCGTCTACGACGCCGTCGCCTGTCTCCTGTGGGCGTCGTACGCGGCGCTCCTCGGGTACTTCGGCGGGAAGACGTTCGAAAACCACCCGTGGTTCGGGCTCCTGATCGCACTCGGCATTGCTCTGTCTCTCGGCTTCGTCGTCGAGGCCGTCAGACACCTCCGCGCACGCCGGTCCGGGCGAAGCGCCGAGGACGCCTGACCCGCGCTCGCTAGCGTCTCGACATGAATCGGCTCGCGTCGGCGACATCGCCGTACCTCCTCCAGCACGCCGAGAACCCGGTCGACTGGTACGAGTGGGGGAACGAGGCGTTCGAGCGGGCGCGCGCCGAGGACAGACCGCTGCTCGTCTCGGTCGGATACAGCTCGTGCCACTGGTGCCACGTCATGGCGCACGAGTCGTTCGAGAGCGAGACGACCGCCGCGCTCATGAACGAGCTGTTCGTAAACGTCAAGGTCGATCGTGAGGAGCGCCCCGACGTCGACGCAGTGACGATGGAGGCGACCGTCGGGATGACGGGGTCGGGCGGTTGGCCGACGACCGTGTTCATGACTCCCGAGGGGAAGCCGTTCTACGCGGGCACGTACTTCCCGCCCGAGCCGCATCACGGGCTGCCGAGCTTCCATGAGCTCCTTCGGGCCGTTGCCGACACCTGGCGCGAGCGGCGCGACGACATCGAGGCGCAGGCGGCCCGCATCGACGGCGCGCTCCGCGCGACGGTCGGCTCGGAGGCGTCGACCGAGCCGCTGACGTCGTCGCTGCTCGGCGGAGCCGTTCGAGGTGTCGCGGCAACCTTCGAGTCGGCGTTCGGTGGCTTCGGACGAGCGCCCAAGTTCCCGGCTGCGTCGACGCTCGAGTTCCTGCTGCGCCGCGGCGACGAGGCGTCCATGACGATGGTGACGGCGACGCTCGACGGGATGGCGGCGGGAGGGTTCTACGACGTCGTGGGCGGCGGCTTCCACCGCTATTCGGTCGACGACCGCTGGCTCGTCCCGCACTTCGAGAAGATGCTCTACGACAACGCCGTTCTCGCCTCGACGTACCTGCATGCCTGGGCCGTGACGGGGCAGACGCGCCACCGCGAGATCGTCGAGGAGACGGTCGAGTACATGCTGCGCGAGCTCGCGCTCGGGGACGGCGCGCTCGCGTCGGCGCAGGACGCCGACACGGACGGCGTCGAGGGGCTGACGTACACGTGGACGTCGGAGGAGGCAGCGGCCGTGGGCCTGTCGCGCGAGGTTCTCGAGCCGTTCGAGCACGGCCGCTACGTCGTGCGCGGGACCCTCGACCCGGAGCTCCGCGCCGCCGTGCTCGCCGAGCGGGACGAGCGGCCGCAGCCGTTCCGCGACGACAAGGCCCTGGCGTCGTGGAACGGCCTCGCGCTCGCCGCGCTCGCCGAGGCGGGCTACCGGCTCGAGCGTCCGGACTGGCTCGACGCCGCGCGGAGCCTCGGCGCCTTCCTACTCGGTCAGCTGTCGACGGACGACGGGCGCCTGTTCCGCTCCACCCGCGGAGGACGCACGAGCGGGCTCGGATTCCTGGACGACTACGCGAACGTCGCGCACGGGCTCATCGAGCTGCACGCGGCCACGGGCGAGGTGAAGTGGCTGCTCGAGGCGCACCGGCTCGCACTCCTCGCGGTCGAGCTCTTCGCCGACGAGGAGCACGGTGGGTTCTTCCTCTCGCCGACCGACGGCGACGTGCGCGTGCCGCGCACGAAGGACCTCCAGGACTCGCCGGTTCCTTCCGGGAACTCCATGCTCGCGCACGTCCTCCTCCGGCTCTCCCGGATCTGGGGGGACGACGAGCTCGAGCGACGCGCCGTCTCCGTGTTCCGCCTCGTCGAGCCAGCGCTGAGCCGCGCGCCCGGCTTCTTCGCGTGGGCCCTCTGCGGCATCGACCTGTGGCTGAGCGCCCCGCGCGAGATCGCGATCGTCGGGGACGTCGGTGCGCCGGTCGCGCGTGCCGCACTCGAGCCCTTCCAGCCGACTGCGGTCGTCTCCGTCGGCCCCTCGGAGGACGTTCCGCTGCTGTCCGGGAAGACACTCGTCGACGGGCGAACGGCCGTCTACTTCTGCGAGCGCTTCGCCTGCCGGGCTCCCGTCACCGAACCCGAGGAGGTCGCCGTCTGATGCGGATGGGCCTGATGATCGAGGGCCAGGAAGGCGTCACCTGGGACGACTGGGTGCGGCTTGCGCAGCTCACGGAGCGGCACGGCCTCGAGGGCCTCTTTCGCTCCGACCACTACACGGCGATCATCCGGCCTGACGCGGCCGCACACGACGCGTGGGCCACGCTCGCGGGACTCGCCGCGATCACCGAGCGCATTCGCCTCGGCACGATGGTCTCGCCGGCGACGTTCAGACATCCGAGCGTGCTCGCGCGGATGGCGGTCACCGTCGACCACATCTCGGGCGGACGCGTCGAGGTGGGGATGGGGTCCGGATGGTACGAGCGCGAGCACGAGGCGCACGGGTTTCCGTTCCTCGACGGCAAGCAACGGTTCGCGCTCTTCGCCGAGCAGGTCGAGGTCGTCGTGCGCTCGTGGACGGAGGACCGCTTCGACCACGAGGGACCGTCGTACCATCTCCGCGAGCAGCTGGCGCTGCCGCGCCCCGTGCAGCAGCCGCATCCTCCGCTCGTCCTCGGCGGCACCGTGAAGCCGCGCTTCGCGGGGCTCGCCGCGCGCTACGCGACCGAGGTGAACACGCTCGGCGCGCCGGACGACGAGCTTCGCCAGCGGAAGGCCGCCCTCGACCGGGCGTGCGGAGAGGCCGGCCGAGATCCGGCGACGCTCGGCTTCTCGGTGATGACGGCATGCTTCGTCGGCGAGACCCGTGCCGAGGTGGTCGATCGCGTTGGCGACTTCCTGGCGATCCGTGGTGGCGATGCCGACGCCGAGAGTCTCATTGCCGAGCGGAGCGACCGCTGGCTCGTCGGAACCGTCGACGAGGTCGCCCAGCGCATCGACGGGCTGAGCCGGCTCGGCGTGACGCGCGTTCTCCTCCAGCACCTGAACCACGACGACGACGCGATGCTCGCCCTCGTGGGCGAACGCCTGCTTCCACTGCTCAGGTAGCGTCTTTCCGCATGACGACCACTGAGCTGACAGGTGCGGAGGATGTCGCGTGGGACCTCTCCGACCTCTACGACGGCGGTGACGACCCACGCATCGAGCAGGACGTCGAGCGGACGGAAGCCGCTGCTGCCGCGTTCCGCGAGCGCTACTACGGCGGCGTCGCCGGGCTGAGCCCCGCCGACCTGCGCGAGGCGATCGAGGAGCGCGAGCGGATCGAGTCGACGTTCACGCGCGCCATCTACTACGCGCATCTCTGGTTCTCGACGGACATGAACGACTCCCGGCGCGGAGCGCTCGTGGCGCGTCTCACGGAGAAGGGCGCGACGGTCGACACCCAGCTGCTGTTCTTCGGACTCGAGCTCGCAGCGCTCGAGGACGACCAGGCGGACGCCCTGCTCGCGAGCGACGAGCTCGAGAGCTGGCGCCACTGGCTCCGCACGATTCGCAAGTTCCGGCCGTACGTCCTCACCGAGCCCGAGGAGAAGATCCTCACCGAGAAGTCGGTATCCGGATTCGCGGCCTGGGATCGCCTCTACGACGAGTTGCTCGGCGCGATCAAGGTGGACCTCGACGGCGGCGAGATCGGGTTCGAGGAGGCGATGTCCAAGCTCTACTCGCCCGATCGCGACCTGCGGCAACGTGCCTCCGAGGCCGTCACCGAGGCGCTCGCACCAGGCCTCAGGACCAGGACGTTCATCTTCAACACGATCGCCGTCGACAAGTCGATCGACGACCGGCTCCGTGGCTACGCGAGCTGGATCTCCGCTCGCAACCTGTCGAACGACACGACCGACGAGGCCGTCGAGGCGCTCGTCGACGCGGTCGTCGGCCGCTATGACGTCGTCCAGCGCTACTACACGCTGAAGGCGAAGCTTCTCGGGCTCGACCGCCTCTCGTTCTACGATCGCATGGCGCCGCTCGCCGAGGACACGACGCAGGTCGAGTGGGCCGAGGCGAAGCAGCTCGTGCTGGACGCCTTCGCGGACTTCTCCGACGAGACCGGAGACGTCGTTGCGCGCTTCTTCGACGAGGGCTGGATCGACGCGCCGCCGCGCGACGGCAAGCGGCCAGGCGCCTTCTGCGCGACGAACGTGCCGGGGGTCCATCCGTACGTGTTCATGAACTACACGGGCGATCGCCGCTCGGTGCTCACGCTCGCGCACGAGCTCGGGCACGGGCTACACGGCCATCTGGCGCAGCCACTCGGCTTCTTCAACGCGTCCATCGCCGCTCACGACGGCCGAGACCGCGTCCGTCTTCGGCGAGGCGCTCACGTTCAAGCGCCTCCTCGCGCACGAGGAGGACCCCCAGCGGCGCCTGAACCTGCTTGCCAGTCGCATCGAGGACTCGATCGCGACCGTCTATCGGCAGATCGCGATGAACCGCTTCGAGGACGCGGTCCACACGACGCGGCGCGACGAGGGCGAGCTGTCGACCGAGACGTTCGAGGAGCTCTGGCTCGCCTCGCAGAACCAGATGTTCGGCGACTCCGTCGACACCGACGGCTATGCGACCTGGTGGAGCTACATCCCACACTTCATCGGGACGCCGGGCTACGTGTACGCCTACTCGTACGGCTTCCTGTTCGCGCTGTCGATCTTCCGCAAGTACGAGCTCGAGGGCGACTCGATCGTCGAGCCCTACCTCGACGTGCTGCGCTCGGGTGGGTCGAAGCCGCCGGAGGAGTTGGCCGAGATGGTCGGCCTCGACCTCACCGATCGCAAGATCTGGGACGCCGGCATCGACGCCCTCGCCGCGGAGCTCGACGAGGCCGAGGCGCTCGCCGTCGACATCGGCCTGACCTAGGTCGGCATCGGCACGCCGAGGAGCGCCGCCTCGAGCTCGCGGAGGCGGTCGACGTCACCGCGCATCGCGGCTGTCTCGTCGTTGAAGAGGAACGCCTCCGCGAGGCGGACGATCGCGTAGGCGAGGGTGGAGGTGTCGACCGGGGCACGGTAGGCGCCGTCGCGCACCTCCGCCTCGATAAAGCTCTCGATCGTGGCGACCGCGCGCTGGTGGACGACGCCGCCGCTCGCGGTCAGGATCCGGAGCGCGTCCCGTTCGAGCTCGAGGAAGCTCCGCAGTGCGGGCGCGGCCGCGAGCGCGCGGTTGATGCGATCGAACGTGTCCAGGAGTGCCTCGCCGCCCGAGCCCTTCGCACCGGTTCGCGCGTCCTCGAAGAGCGGTTCTGCGGCTCGCGCCACCGTCTCGCCGATCAGCCCCTCTCGCGACCCGAACCAGCGGTAGATCGTCGTCCGGCCGAGCCCGAGCTCGGCTGCGACTCGCCTGCACGTCCACGCGGCGCCGTGGAGGTATAGCCGGAGGGCGGTTTCGAGGACGTCGTCGCGACTCGCGGCGGGCCGGCGACCGCGGCGACGGATGGGGGGCGCCGTCGTCGTCTCCGACATCTCTGGGACGTATTGATACACGAGGCGCTCCGTGTAATCATTTCCGAACCCCTAACCGCGACGGCGGAGGCGTCGTTTCAGGCTATAGCGGCATCGACGTACCCGGCGGTACGCTCGCGGCTGACAGGCAGGAATCGGAGGGCTCACAAGGAGGATGATCAGGTGCGAAAGCTCGTTGCAGTTGCGACCGTACTGGTCGCGGCGTTCGCGCTGACGGTACCCGGCGCGATCGGCGGCCCGGGACAGACACCGGGCGTCACGGCGAAGTCGATCACCATCGGCGGGACCTTCCCGCTTACCGGACCTGCGGCGACGTACGCCCCGATTCCGGCCGGGATGAAGGCCTACTTCGCCTACATCAACGCTCGCAGGGGACCTGACGGCAAGCGAGGCGTGATGGGGCGTCAGATCATCTGGAAGTACTACGACGACGGGTACAACACCGCGAACACGGCGCAGCTCACGCGGCGCCTCGTCGAGCAGGACAAGGTGTTCGCGACCGTCGGCCAGCTCGGCACGGAGCCGGTTCTGGCCTCACGGGCCTACATGAACCAGCAGAAGGTTCCGCAGGCACTCGTCTTCACCGGGGCCTCCTACTGGGGCACCCAGTACAAGGAGTTCCCGTGGACGACCGGGTGGCAGCCCGACTACATCGCGGAAGGCCGCCTCTACGGCTTGCACCTCAAGGCGAACTATCGGGGCAAGAAGATCGCGATCGTCTATCAGAACGACGACTACGGCAAGGACTATCTCTACGGCTTCCGAGCCGCCCTCGGTAAGTCGTACGCGGACGCGAACGTCGTCGCCCAGGAACCCGTCGAGACGACGGCGACCTCGGTCGCGGCCCAGATGATCCTACTTTACTGCACCGGCGACTGGGTGACGCTCGACGAAAAAGGCAACTACCTGTTTGTCGGGCGGAAGGATCACATGATAAAAACCCGCGGCTATCGGGTGGAGTTGGGCGAGATTGAAGCCGTCATGGTGGCGCATCCTGCGGTCGACGAAGCCGTCGCTCTCCCGATTCCGGACGATGCGATCGGCAACACCATCCACGCCGTGGTGACTTTGGCGGATAAAGAAGCGCTCGATGTCGCCAGGCTGAAACAGCACTGTGCGGAAAAGTTGCCTCACTATATGGTGCCGGAGAAGGTTGAATTCCGCGATTCGCTTCCGCGAACCGACAACGGGAAAGTCGACCGTCGCCGATTGCAGGCCGAATTACACGGGCCGAATAGTCAGCCCTCACCTTGTACCCAAGGCGCGAGAAGCGTTTGCGCCCGCTCAAGGTCGGTCGGAATGCCGATGTCTATAAAGGTGCCGTTGGACGGCATCCCGTAGACCCGTCCACGCAGCAACTCGGTGAACACCTCGCGCTCGAGTGAGACGGCCTTCCCTGATGGAAATTGCCCCAGAACTTTTTTCCGCAGCAAATATACGCCGGCGTTGATCAATCCTTCCCCTGTTCGGCCACCTTTCTCGACGAATTCGATGATTCGTTTCGACTCGTCGATGGTCACGCTTCCGTAACGATTCACCTCCGGCACTGCCTGCAAAACCATGATGAGGTCTGCATCCTTGCTCCGCAAAAGATCGCATACCTCGGCAAGGTCGAACTCCACATAGCTGTCTCCGTTAATTACGAGAACCGGATCGCCAAGCAAGGGCTCAGCGAGCTTAAGTGCGCCGCCGGTTCCTAATGGCTCGGCCTCGCGCGAGTATCGGATCGAAAGCCCGACACGCGCGCCGTCGCCAAAATAGCTTTCAATCTGCTCAGCTTTATAGCCGGTTCCGAGCACAACTTCCGTCACGCCCTGCGCTCGCAATTGACGAAGGAGCAATTCCAAAAAAGGCACGCCGGCGACAAGCGCCATCGACTTTGGTCGATCGCTCAAAACCGATCGAAGTCGGGTACCAAGCCCCCCGCAAAGAACAAATGCTCGAATCCCAGGCGTTGCTTGTCCCATAATCATCTGCACTAAACGCGGCCCGGTTCCGTTCGCAAAAGTGGCGAATCAGGGGTATGTTTCGGTTCGCGAATTATGGATCAGTTGGTCATTGAAGATTTGCACGTCTCTATCGGCGAAAAGGAGATCATCCGAGGTCTCAGCCTGATGGTGCCTAAGGGTGAAGTTCACGCTATCATGGGCCCGAACGGTTCTGGTAAGAGCACTCTCGCCAAAGTCCTTGCCGGACATCCCGATTACACCGTCACCGCCGGCTCTGTAACAATGGACGGCGAAAACCTTCTGGAGCTCGAGCCGGACGAGCGCGCCCGCAAAGGTCTCTTCATGGCGTTCCAGTACCCCAGCGAAATTCCTGGGGTCACAATTGCGAATTTTTTGCGCGCCGCCATCCAAGGACGTTTGGCCGAAGGTGAGGAACTCGAAGCGACCGATTATTACGAGAGGCTTTACGCAAAGATGGATGCGCTGGAAATTCCGCGCGCTTTCACTTCGCGCTCCGTCAACGAAGGCTTCTCCGGCGGGGAAAAAAAACGCTGCGAAATATTACAGATGGCGATGCTCGAACCCACTTACGCCGTCCTCGACGAAACCGATAGCGGACTCGACATTGACGCGCTTAGGATCGTCGCCCACGGCGTAAATTCGCTTCGCGGACCAAATCTCGGGGTGCTTCTGATCACGCATTATCAGCGTCTCTTGAACTACATCGTGCCCGATCATGTCCATGTCATGGTACGCGGGCGCATCGAGCTCAGCGGCGACAAGGCGCTCGCGCTGCAACTAGAAGAAAAAGGCTACGACTGGGTGAAGGAGGAAGCCGACGAGCCAGCGCTCGCCTAACAAAACGCGAGGGAAAAACCTATGGTCAAAGAGACAAGCACTTTAGATATCGAACGTAACAAGGGCGATTTTCTTTATCCCGAAACTCACACGCACGATGCCGGCACAGGCCTGAGCGAAAAAACCGTCCACTACATTTCGGACGTCAAACAGGATCCTGATTGGGTACGCGAGTTTCGCCTCAGTGCGTTGCGGACTTTCCTCAGCAAACCAATGCCCACTCATTGGGCGAGCAAGGATTTGGAGAATATCGTTTTTGACAACATCCGCTATTACCTGAGCGCTGGGGTGCAGCCCAAACGCAGTTGGGACGAAGTGCCCGAGGATGTAAAGCGGACGTTCGAGCGGCTCGGTATTCCGGAACAGGAACGCAAATTCCTCGCCGGTGTCGAAGCACAATTCGATAGCGAAGCCGTCTATTCGAACATCAAAAAGGCGGTCGGAGAACAAGGTGTCATTTTCGTTGGCAGTGCTGAAGGCTTAAAGAATCACCCGGAAATCTTCCGGAAATGGTTCGGCAAAGTCATCCCGACCGGAGACAACAAATTCAGCGCGCTCAACAGCGCCGTCTTTAGCGGCGGCTCTTTCATCTACGTCCCGCCGGGCGTTAAAGTGAAGCACCCTCTTGCAAGCTTACTTCCGCATCAACGCGGAGAACTTCGGCCAGTTCGAGCGAACCCTTATCATCGCTGATGAAGGCGCTGAGGTGATGTATATGGAGGGCTGCACCGCGCCGAAGTTCGACACTGCCACTTTGCATAGTGCGGTCGTCGAGTTGGTCGCGCTCAAAGGCGCGAAGATCCAGTACATCACCGTGCAGAACTGGTCGAACAACGTGTTCAACCTCGTCACCAAGCGCGGCCTCGCCCACGAAAACGCGGAGGTAAAATGGATCGACTGCAATATCGGCTCGCGTCTGACGATGAAGTATCCCGGCGTTGTCATGAAAGGACGCAAAGCCCGCGGTGAAGTCATCTCGATCGCGTTCGCTGGCGACGGGCAGCATCAGGATACCGGAGCGAAAATGGTTCACGCCGCGGATGAAACGACGAGTAACATCATCTCGAAAAGCATCAGCATCGGCACCGGTCGCGCCACTTATCGGGGGCTCGTGCACGTGCCAAAGCATTTGAAGCATTGCAAGAACAACACAGAGTGTGACGCGCTTCTCATCAACGCCAACAGCCGGACCGATACCTATCCGGCGATCACCGTGCGCGGCACAGGCAACGCCGTGCAGCACGAGGCGAGCGTCAGCCAGGTAAGCTCCGAGCAAATCTTCTACATGCAGCAGCGTGGATCGAGCGAAGCGCAAGCCATGAGCCTGAGTGTGAATGGCTTCGTCAACGACCTCGTCAGGCAATTCCCGATGGAGTATTCTGTGGAGTTGAAACGCCTGATCGAGCTTGAGATGGAAGGCTCCGTCGGCTAGTTTTTCGCCCCGCAAAACGGACGCAGTTAACGGCGGTCTTGGGGCCGCCGTTTGCGTCTCAAGCCGTATGAGCGATTCCTCAGCTGTTCTCGAAGAAGAAACCGTCAGTGAGCCGGAAAACAACGGCATCCTGAGCGGCCACAGAGATCAGCGTGACGAGACAGTGCCGGCATGGTTCGCGGATCAACGAGGTGCCGCCTGGACGCAATTCCAAAGCCTGCCGATGCCCGCCCGGACCGATCAAGCCTGGCGCTTCTCGAATATCGCCGCGCTCGATCTTTCGCCTTATCGGATTTCCGCACCGGTTTCTGAAGAAGATGCACGCGAAATTCTTCATCGTTCCACCGGGCTGAATGAAAATGCGGGGCGACTGGTCTTCGCCGATGATCACCTTTTGGAACGCAGCATTTTCTCCGAAAAGCTGCGCAAGGCTGGCGTGATCT
>CAVTQX010000007.1:0-90845 GCA_963736935.1 uncultured Gaiellaceae bacterium
CTCCTCCTCGACGCCCTGCTCCTCGATGGAGCGGGAGTGCGGGAAGATCCCCTCCTCCATCCCGACGATGAAGACGACCGGGAATTCGAGCCCCTTGGCGGCGTGCAGGGTCATCAGCGTGACGGCCCCCGACTCGTCCTGCCAGCGGGTCGACGGCGGAGGCCAGGCTGATCTCCTCCATGAAGTCGAGGACCGAGGCGCCGGGGTGCTCGCGATCGAACTCGCGGGCTCCGCCGAGACGAGCTCGTCGATGTTCGCCAATCGTTCCTCGCCCTCGCGTTTCGCCTCACCCGCAAGATAGTCGTGGTAGCCCAGAGCGCCAGGGAGTTTGCGGGTTCTCGACCTCTGCTCGGCCGTGTGGTCGCGCAGGGCCCCCGAGAGTTCGTCCATTCAGGCAGGCCGAAATCACGGAACCGATCGCACGGCCTTCTCCTTGAGCCCGGGTACCACCTGCTGGCCTGCCTCGCCATCGCGGGAGGAGGGTGGGGCAGATCGAGCTCCCGTGCCCGCGCGGACAGGTGGTCGAGCGACGTCTTGCCCAGCCCGCGCGGCGGCACGTTCACCACCCGCTGAAACGCCAGGTCGTCCTTCGGATTGGCGAGGAGACGGAGGTAGGCGAGGACGTCCTTGACCTCCTGGCACTGGTCGACGGGACGTCCCCCCACCACCTGGTAGGGGACCTTCGCCGCCCGCAGCGCAGATTGTCGAGGTTGCGCAGGTTCGGCACCGTCACCCGACAGAAGACGGCGATCTCGCCATAGTTCAGGGTCCCCCTCGCACACCAGCTTCGACGATCTTCGAGGCGACGGCACGGGCCTCGTCGGTCTCGTGGTCGGATCTAGATCGCCAGTTCGACCGCCTGGCCGTAGGGGTTCTCGGTCGTCAGCACCTTGGCCTTCCGCCGCGTGTTGAACCGGATCAGGTGGTCGGCCGCGCGGAGGATGGTCTTGGTGCTCCGGTAGTTGCGTTCGAGCTTGACGACCCGGCAGCCGGGATAGTCCTGCTCGAACTCGAGGATGTTGCTCAGGTTCGCGCCAGCCGTAGATCGACTGGTCGGGATCGCCGGTGACGCAGAGGTTGGGGTGGTCGATCGCCAGCACGCGCCGGACGATCGCATACTGCGCCAGGTTCGTGTCCTGGTACTCGTCGACCAGGATGTAGCGGAACGCCGTGCGCCAGCGCTCGAGCGCCTCGGGGAACGCGCTCGAATACCTGCACCGTGAGCATGAGCAGGTCGTCGAAGTCGACCGCGTTGGAGGCGTGGAGGCGGCGCTGGTAGAGCTCGTAGGCCTCGGCGACGGTCTGATCCCAGAAGGACGCGACCCGCGCCGCGTAGTCCTCGGGTGAGACGAGCTCGTTCTTCGCGCGCGAGATCTGCGCGTGGATGCCGCGCGGCGAGAAGCGCTTCGGGTCCTTCCCGAGCTCCTCGAGGCACGCCTTGACCACCAGGCGGACCTGGTCCTGGTCGTCGTAGATGGTGAAGGTGGAGCGTGTAGCCGAGGCGCTGCGCCTCGCGGCGGGGCGTCCGGCCGCAGGCGGCGTGGAAGGTGAGGATCCAGATCGCGCGGGCCGTCTGCCCGAGCATGCGCTCGAGCCGCTCGCGCATCTCCCCGGCCGCCTTGTTCGTGAAGGTGATCGCGAGGATCTCGTTCGGCTTGACGCCGCAGGCGCGGGTGAGGTGGGCGACGCGGTACGTGAGGACGCGGGTCTTCCCGGAGCCCGCGCCGGCGACGCACGAGGAGCGGTCCCTTCCGTCGCGGGCGACGCGCCTCGCGCTGGGCGTCGTTGAGGTCGGCGAGGTAGGTGTCCGGGGCCGCGAACGCTCCACCGGTCCGACTGCTAGCCGTCGACTGCGGCGGGCGGCTTACCAGCGCACGGTGAGCTCGACGTGGGCGGGCATCTTCGGCCCGGCCTGGGCGATTGCTCGACCCACGTGACGCGCCAGGTGTACCGGTCCCCTTCGGCAGCGGCTCGTACGCGAGCCCTTGCAGTAGTACGAGCCGGCCGCGCCGTGGCACGCGTAGGTCTTCGTGTCGATGAGCGGCCCGCCCTTCGGCGCCGTGCTTCCCGAGTCAGGAAGAGCTTCGCGCGTCCCTGCAGTGGGGACGCGCAGGCAGCACCCGGAACGACGGCGCCGCGATGGGTCGTGGATGGTCACGGAGGAGGACGAGCCGGTCGGGATCGGTGTCCTCGAAGAAGACCTGCGCGGGTCCAGCGAGGCGACGGCGACGGCCGGCACGAGGAGCGCGATCGAGAAGCGACGGCGAGAAAGCTGCGCACGCCCGCATGGTACGCTGCGCACCCGCGGCCGGGAGCTTCGCGTCCTCTACCTCGGAGTGACTAGCCGGGCCGGCGCGGGATCGATCGGCGATGCGGCCGCCGACCGGCGACGACGTCGATGGCGGCGCCGTAGTGCTGCGCGATGGCCGCCTCCGTGAGGACGTCCACCGGCGGGCCGTTCGGCGACGACGCGGCCGCGCGTTCAGGAGGAGCATGCGGTCGGCGTACTGGGCGGCGAGCGTGAGGTCGTGCATGGCTCGCGACGAGCGTGAGCCCGGACTCCTGCGCGCAGCCCGTCGAGCAGGTCGAGCGCCTGCTGCTGGTGCCCGATGTCGAGCGCGGCCGTCGGCTCGTCGAGGAGGACGATCGACGCCTCCTGCGCGAGCGCCCCGCGCGACGACGACGCGCTGCTTCTCTCCGCCCGCGCAGCGCGCCGAGGCGCCGCTCCGAGGAACGGGAGGAGGTCGAGCCGCGCGAGCGCGCGTGCCCGCCGCGTCGCGGTCGCGGGCGCCCTCCCTCGCGAGCGGCCCCAGGTGCGGCGTCCGGCCGAGGAGGACGTACTCGGCGACGGTCATCCACGGCGGGGTCGACGGCTCCTGCGGGACGACGGCGACGAGCCGGGCGAGCTCGCGCTCGCGCGAGGTCGGAGCGCCGAGTCGGCCGCCGAGCGCGATCTCGCCGCAGAGAAGGGGACGAGGCGGGCGATCGCGCGCAGTAGGGTCGTCTTGCCGGCGCCGTTCGGGCCGATGAGGGCGAGCCACTCGCCCCGCTGCGACGACCGCGTCGACGCGAGTCGACGACCGCGTCGGCCGCCGAGCTCGACCGTGACTCCGCGCAGCTCGACCGCTCATCCGGATGCCCGCTCGGGTCGTGCGCAGGACGAGCGCGAAGAAACGGCGCACCGACGAGTGCCGTGACGACGCCGATTGGCACCTCGAACTTCGCGTCCAACGCTGCGCGCGACGACGTCCGCCAGGATGAGGAACGACGCGCCGAAGAACGCCGACAGCGGCAGGACCGCCGGCGATAGTCGGGTCCGAAATCATGCGCACCGCGTGGGCACGATGAGGCCGACGAAGCCGATGATGCCGCTGACCGCGACGGCTGCTGCGGTGGGCGGCGATGCGGCGACGAGCAGGATCAGCTTCACGCGCTCGACGTCGACCCCGAGCTGGCGCGCCTGATCCTCGTCGAGCTGCATGACGTTCAGGATGCGCGCGTGCGGCAGCACGACGGCCGCGGCGAGCGCGACGTACGGGAGGCCCATGGCGACTCGGGTCGCCGTGTTGAAGCCGCCGAGAATCCAGTTCAGGATCGCCAGCGTTCGCGTGTCGTAGTTGAGCATCAGGTAGGTCACGAGCGCAGTGCCGAGCGACGATACGGCGACGCCGGCGAGGATGGAGCGCGGTCGCCGGAGCTCCGCGGCCGCCGCTCGCGAGGGCGTAGGTGAGGGCGACGGCGATCATCGCGCCGGCAAAGGCGGCGGGCGGCAGCGGGCTGAGCAGCCCGGCAGCGACGTACAGTGGCGAAATGATGATCAAACGTTGCGCCGACGCTGGCGCCGGCGGCGACGCCGAGGAGGTACGGCTCGGCGAGGGGATTGCGGAAGACGCCCTGGTAGGCGGCGCCACAGAACGCCAGCGTTGCTCCGACGAGTCCGGCGAGCATCACCCGTGGCAGCCGGATGTCCCGGACGATTGCGTCCTCGGTCGCCGTATAGAGCGGAGCCGCCGAGACGAACGGGAGGTGTGGCGGATGGTGCCGCCACCGTGTTGGGGCGACTCACGATCTCCACCCGGCCGCGAACACCACGACCGCGAACGTCGCGAGCGCTGAGAGTGCGAACGTCGGCGCCAGCGAGCGCCACGTGACGGGCGCCGGCATGTCGTCGGCGGCGTCGAGCGCTTGCACGTCGTGCGGCAGCGCGACTTGCACGGCTAGCTGAACCTGTCGGGATGGATGAGCCGGGCGAGTTCCTCGAGCGCGTCGACGATGCGTGGGCCGGGACGGCTGATGATGTCCGTGTCGAGGACGTAGATGCGGTCGTTTTGTACGGCGTCGACGACATCCCAGCCCGGTCGCGCCTTCACAGAGTCGACAGTGACGCCGGCCGCCTCGTCGGCGAGGATGATCACGTTCGGGTTCGCGTCGAGTATGGCCTCCTGCGTGAGCTGCGGGTACGCCTGGCCGCCTCCGCCGCCGGCGATGTTGCGCACATGAAGGAGGCGGTAGAGGTCGCCGATGAACGTGTCATCAGACACGGTAAAGAAACCCGGATCGAGCTCATGGTAGACAGCCTTCGGGCCGGCGCGGGCGCCGACGCCCTGCAGGGAGTCTTCGACCGCCGTCACCCGTGTACCAAGGTCGCCGACGAGCGTCGCCGCCTTCTCGTTCGATGCGGTGATCTGGCCGAGGAGGCCGATCTGCGCTAGGACGTCGTCGACGTTCTTCACGCTGTCGTCGAGGAAATAGAGTACAGGGATGTTGAGGGCGTCGAGCTTGCCGACGATGCCTCCGGTGTCGTCGGCGACAATCACGAGGTCCGGCGTAATTCTGCGATCGCCTCGATGTTCGGCGTACGCCGGGAACCTTCGTCGGGAAGGCCGCCGGGTAGTCAGCCTGATTGTCTACCGCGGCGAGTAACCCCGCGCCGAGCGCGTAGATGATCTCGGTCGCGGCGGGCGAGAGCGAGACGATGCGCCGGGGCGGCGTCGTGATGGTCAGCGGCTTGCCGTTGGAGCCGACGACGGTGACCGGGAACGTCGTCGACGACGCGACCAGCAGCGCCGCCGGAGGCGCCGGCGACCGCGAGCGGCCAGCGGGCGAGCGCAGCCAGCGCCGGCGAGGGCGAGCAGGACGAGCGAGCGCAGCACCTGAGCCTCCCTTCCGCGAGGGGTTCTGGGTTATGGAGGAGCACGACAGGTCTTCTGACTCGGGGCTCGCTCCCTCGCCGCCTTCCCGGCTCGCGCCAGTGGCTTCGTGGCGGGGGAGCATCTCCCCTTACAGCGGCGGGACCGTCCCGGACTCGCACCGGGTTCCCTCACCGTGCTCCGTGGTTGGGGGCGAGCCTATCATCGGACGGTGCGCGGCTCGTCTCGCCCGGAGACTGGGTTCCCGATCGTCGCCTGGGCGGGCGGTGATCTTCGCGTTCTCGGCCGTTCCGGACCTCGGGCACCGGGACTCGGGCCGGCTGGGACCTCGTGCTGCAGGAAGCTCGCGCGACGCGGCCGAGTACGCGATCCTCGGCGCGCTGCTGGTGCGCGCGACCGGCCGCGCCGGAGCCGGCGCTCGGCCTCGGCGTGCTCTACGCCGATCGAGCGACGAGTTCCACCAGACGTTCGTCGCCGGGCCGGCACGGCAGCGCCGGTGGACGTCGCGATCGACGCGGTCGGCGTGGCCGTGGGGATCGCGGTGTGGCAGTCCGTGCGGGCGCGGCGCCTCGCGTGACGGCCAGCGCCGCGCTGCTCGCCATCGAGCTCGACGCGCTCGGGGACACGCGGCCGCTGTGGTCGGCATGGCTCGAGTCGGCAGCGGGGCGTGCTCGGCGATCGAGCCCGGCAGGTGCTGCCCGGCGGATCGCGGCGCGGCCGGCGGTACGCGCTCGACGCAGGCCGGCGCCGGAAACTGGCGGACGCTGCCTCGGGCGGTTCGCCGAGGACCACGCTGCCCGCGTACCTGCGGCGCGACGCGCGCGACGAGCGCGGCCCTGCAGTCGCTCGCGTCAGCGCGGCACCGCGCTCGGGCGTCTTCACGGACGCGCCGGAGGCGCTCGCGCGCGTCGCGGTGGCGCAGCTCGGCGCCGCCGCGGCGGGTCTCGCGTCGTCGAGTGCGGCGCAGCGGGCGCGCTGGAGCGCAGTGCGTGGCCGCGCTCGGGCCCGCGAGCGGTCGTGGTGCGCTCGCACGCGGAGCCGACCTCCTGCGGTCGTCCGTAGAATCTCGCGCGTGGAGCAGCGCGACGTCGGCGACCGCCAGCTCGACGCGTTGCTGGAGCGGCTCGACCGGATCGCCGAGGAGCTCGAGCGCCTCAACCGCACGACCGAGCGGCAGGACGGGCTTCACGCTGCGTGGCGCGCGAGCTGCACGACTCTGCCGGAGTCGCTCGAACGCGCTCGCATACGCGGCGCTCGGGCAGGCGCCGCCGCGCGTTCGCCGCCGCGCAAGCTGACAAGGGCTCAGACCCGTGGGGTCTGACCGGCTTGACCCCTTGCGTCTATGAGATCCGGTAGAGGACGCCCTCGTGTGACGTCGCGATAGAGCTCGCCCGCGGCGTCCTCGCCGAAGGAGGTGAGACTCGGGGATTCGCGAACAAGGCCCGCGCGCACACCGGTCGCCTTGCCGCCGGTGGTGCGCAGGCTCCAGATGGAGCCCGAGCAGTAGTCACCGAAGACGTAGCGCCCGCGCTCGGCCTTCCGCGCGGACCCGCGATAGACGTAGCCGCCGACGACGGTGCAGCCCCGGTCATGGGAGTACTCGTAGATCGGGAAGACGAGCTCGCCGGGCCCGGCACCCTTGTCCTCGAACCGGTCGAGCCCTCGTAGACGTCCCAGCCGTAGTTCTCGAGGCTCGGCTCGTGCGAGGCGTGTAATCCACCTCTTCGACCACCCCTGTTCGACGTCCGCGATGTACAGGTCACCGGTGAGCCGATCGAACGAGTAGCGCCAGGGGTTGCGGAGGCGGAGTGCCACGATTTCGGCGCAGAGCCGGGACGGCGTACGTCGAGCCGCAGCATCTTCCCGAGCAGGGTGGCCATGTCCTGCGCGCGGTTCTCGGGATCGCCACCGGACCCGCCGTCCCTGTCCCGACGTAGAGGCCGCCGTCGGGGCCGAACGCGAGGCCACCGCCGTTGTGGTTCGAGTACGGCTGGTCGATGGCCAGGAGCACGCGCGCGGTCGATGGGAGCGCACGCGTGCCGTTCGTTCGGTACCGGACGACGCGCGTGTCCCCGCTCGTGTCGGTGTAGTTCACGTAGATGAAGCGGTTGCTCGAGGACTGCGGGTCGAACGCGAGCCCGAGCAGGCCCTGCTCCCCGCCTGCCGCCGTGCGGCTCCGCATGTCCAGGAAGAACCCCTTCAGCAGCTTCCCGTTCTCGACGACGCGAATCGTCCCGCGCTGCTCGACGACGTAGAGCCTGCGCAGCTCGCTGCGAGGCGCTGTCATCTGAACCGGCTCGGAGAGGCCACGCGCGACGACGACGCGCCGGAACGCGGCCTCGGCACGAGCGGAACCGGAGACGGACGCGAGAGCGACGACGCAGAGGGCTGCTACGACGACGGGCGCGAGACGCATGAAGGCACGGTAGCCAACGTGTGTAGGCGAGCCGTGCGCCGAAGTACGCTGCTCCCGTGCGGGTCTTCGTCATCGGCGCCGGCCAGGTCGGGTCGACCATCGTGGAGGCCCTCCACGACGACCACGACATCACTGTCCTCGACACCGAGGCGTCGAGGCTGCAGGCGATGAGCGGCCGCTTCGACGTGGCGGTCTTCGAGGGCGACGGTACGAGCCGCAAGGACCTCGCGGCGGCCGGGATCGACGCCGCGGACCTCGTCATCGCCTGCACGTCGCGCGACGAGGTGAACCTCGTCGTCGGCATGTTCGCGCGTCGCGAGGCCCCGGGCGCCACGACCGTCATCCGCACCTCGAGCAACGAGTACGTCGAGCTCTGGCGCGAGGGCCAGCTCGACGTCGACTTCGTCGTCTCCTCGGAGCTCGAGACCGCCTATGCGATCAGCCGCATCCTCGGCGTGCCCGCCGCCCGCCAGACGGACGTGTTCGCCGACGGACAGGTGCAGGTCGGCGAGTTCGACGTCGACGACGACGCCTCTCCGCAGGTCCTCGGCAGCCCGCTTCGCGACGCGCCGACGCCCGAGGACTCGAAGATCGCTGCGATCATCCGTGGCGACGAGACGATCCTCCCCGGCGGCGACGACGAGATCCGCGAGGGCGACCGCATCGTGGTGATCGGGTCGCCTCGCGCCGTCAAGAGCTGGAGCACGCTCCTCTGGCCCGAGGGTGGCACGGTCCGTGACGTCGTGATCTACGGGGCCGGGCGCGTCGGCTTGGCGATCGGGCGAGTGCTCGTCGCTCAAGGGCTCAGCGTGCGCATGGTCGAGGCGTCGCGCGAGCAGGCGCAGCGCGCGGCGGAGGCGCTCCCGAAGGCGCGGATCTTCCACGCGACGGGCTTCGACGCGGACTTCCTCGAACGGGAGCGCATCGGCCAGGCGCAGGCCGGGATCTTCGCGATGCGCGACGACGCGAAGAACCAGTACGCGGCCTCGCTCGCCCAGGTGCGAGGGATTCCGTTCACCGTCGCGATCGCGCACGAGGCGGTCTCCGTCAGCGCGTTCGACAAGGCCGGATCGACGTCTCGATCAACCCGCGCGCCGTGACAGCCGAGGAGATCGTCCGATTCGCCCACGATCCGAGGACGCAGCAGGTCGCGATGATCGAGGGGAACCGCTACGAGGTGCTCGACGTCACGACGCGGGAGTCGAGCAGGTACATCGGCATGGCCTTCCGCGACATGCCCGTACACGGCTCGATCATCGGGGCGATCGTCCGCAACGGGTCGGCGATCTTCCCGCACGGGGACGACGTCCTGCTGGCCGGAGACCGGGTCATCATCTTCACCGAGGCCGCGAACGCGCCGTGGGTCGTCGAAGCGCTCTAGTCACGGAATGAGCCAGACGGTCGCGCGAATCGGCCGTCCGCGGCGCCTCGCGATCGACGTCGTCGCGGTCGCCAACCTCGTCGGGACGCTCGCGAAGTACCTCGGCGTCGTCGTCGTCTTCCCGATCGCGGTCGCCCTCTGGTACGGCGACCCGTTCTGGCCGTATCTCGTCACCGGTCTCGGCACCTCGGCGTTCGGCTATGTGCTCGAACGGCTCACAGCGGGTGCGCGAGCGCACGTCGGTGCGCGCGAAGGGTTTCTCGTCGTGTCCGCGATGCTGCTCATGACCGCGGCGTTCGCATCGCTGCCGTACCTCATGGCCGGCGGCGAGCAGCTCGACCATCCGATCGACGCCTACCTCGAGGGCATGTCGGCAGTGACCACGACCGGAGCGAGTGTCGTCACCGACTACGACGCGTTCTCGCCCACCCTCGCGATGTGGCGCCAGTTCACGCAGTGGCTCGGCGGCCTCGGAATCATCATTCTCGCGGTCGCCATCCTTCCGCGGCTGCGCGTCGGAGGACGGCAGATGATGGAATCCGAGCTCCCAGGGCCCGAGATCGCCGCTCTCGGAGAGCGGATCCGCGCGCTCGCCCGGGTGCTGTGGGTCTTCTACATCGCGATGACGGTGCTGCTCACGCTCCTGCTGGCCTCGCTGGGCTGGTTCGGGATCGACGACGCGATGACGCCGTACCAGGCGCTCGCCCATGCATTCGCAACCATGCCGACAGGCGGTTTCTCGCCGAATGCGGACTCCCTCGAAGGCTTCTCACCCGCGGCCCAGTGGATCATCGCGCTGTTCATGTTCCTCGCGGGCATGAACTTCGTCCTCCTCTATCGCGGTCTCGCGCGGCGGCGGCCGCGTCTCTTCGTCGGCGACGAGGAGTTCCGGCTGTACGCGGTGATCGTCCTCATTGCGTCGATCGCGCTGCTCGTTCAGCTCTGGGGATACGGCATCGCAAGCGGCGAGGAGGCAGTCCGAACGGCGGTGTTCCAGGCGATCTCGATCATCACGACGACCGGGTTCGCCACGACCGACTTCGCTCTCTGGCCGGTCATCTCGCTGCTCACGCTGTTCGCCCTGATGTTCACCGGCGGATCGGCAGGATCGACGACGGGGTCGATCAAGATCGTGCGCCACCTGTTGCTCGGAAAGGTTCTGCGGCGTGAACTCGACCAGACGGTGAGCCCCGAGGTGGTCATGCCGATCCGGTACAACGGGGCGCCGGTCGACGAACGCACTCTGCGTGCGATCGCGGCGTTCATCCTCCTCTACGTCGGGTTCTGGGCCGTCGGCGCAAGCGTCATCGCGATCGACTCCGCGATCTCGAACGTGCCGCTGAGCGCGCTCGACACGCTGGCCGTGTCAGCGAGCGCACTCGGCAACGGCGGGCCGAGCTTCGGTATCACGGGCCCGATGGGCTCGTTCGCCGCGCTCGGCGACGTCTCGAAGGTGACGATGATCGTCCTCATGTGGCTCGGACGACTCGAGATCATCCCCGTCTTCGTTCTCGCCACCCGCCACTACTGGCGTCTCTGAGCTCCCCCGGCGGAGCCGCTAACGCGGCGCGCCGAGCAGGGAGCGGCGGAGATCGATCGCGGCCGGCCTCGGCACCACCGCGAGCACTTGGTCGCCGGGACGAAGCACGGTCGAGGGCTCGACGAGTTCCGTGCGCCCCTGCCGGAAGACCGAGATCAGTCGCGACCCGGCGGGAAGCGCGATCCCGCCAGCCTTCTTCCCGGCTGCCGGCGAGCTGCCCTCGACCTGGACCTCGACGACGACCAGACCCTCCTTCTGGAGGTCGAGCAGCTGCACGAGCCCGTGCTCGGGAACCTCGTGCTCGACGAGACCGAGGATGCTCGTCGTCGCGCACACGGTCTGCGTGATGCCGAGCAGGTCGAAGTGCTGCTGGTTGCGTGGGTCGTTGACGCGGGCGATCGCCTTGCGTACGCCATACGCCTCCTTCGCGATCTGCGAGATCACGAGGTTGTCCTCGTCGTCGCCGGTGACTGCCAGCAGGAGCTCCGGGGGGCGGCCGATCCCGGCTCGCTCGAGGACGCCGATCTCGGTCGCGTCGCCGCGGATCACGGTCGGGCCGAACTCCTCTTCGAGGCGCCTGAAGCGGTCGGATCGCTGCTCGATGAGCGTGACCTCGTGGCCGAGGTCGATGAGCGAGCGCGTCACGTTCGACCCCACCTTCCCCCCGCCCGCGACGATGACGTACATCAGCTCGACGCGGCCTTCGGCATCGCCGCGCGAACGGTGTCGAGGAGCGACGAGATCGCGGTCTGCGTCGGGCAGACGACACTCATTCCGCGGTCCGAGTAGAGCTTCGCGCGGGCCGGGTCGAGAAGGCGTACGACGACCGTGTCGACCCCGTAGCGCTGCTGGAGCACCTGCCCGATCACGATGTTCGTGTTGTCGCCGTTCGTCGCGACGACCGCAGCGTCGGCATCACCGACACCGGCCCGCTCCAGCACGGTCACGTCCATGCCGTGACCGACGACGAATCCGCCGCGCCATGCTGGCCCGAGGCGCCCGAGCGCGTCCTCGTCCTCGTCGACCACCGTGACGTCCCAGCCGTCGGCTGCAAGCCCCTTCGCCACGGAGGAGCCGACGCGACCGGAACCGATGACCACCGCCTTCACGGCAGCGCAGCCTACTCCTCGAAGATTCCGTCGGGGAACGCGACGACGAGGACCTCGCACGGCGCCTTGCGAAGCACGAAGTCGACCGTCGGCGAGAAGAAGCGGGACTGGCGGCGCCACCTCGGCGACGAGCCCAGCACGATGAGGTCCGCGTTCCGCCGCGTCGCCTCGTCGACGATCGCGTGTCCGATCGAGCGCGCGCGGACGACATCCGCATGGACCTCGACATCGTGGTCGACCCCGAGCGCCCTCGCCTCGCCGAGCGACGAGTCGACGCGGGCGGCGACCTCCGCCGGTAGCTCGCCCTCGAGGTCGTACTTGCGCGGCACCCGAACGACCGTGATCGCCTCGATGGTCGCATCGCGTTCCTTCGCGAGTGCGATCGCCGTCGCGATCATCTCCTCGCCGATGTCCCCCAGCTTCATCGGGACGAGAATCCTGCTGAACTCGGCGCCGGCCGGCAGCACCTCGAGCGGCGTCACGTGTTCGAGCAGTCCTCGTCGCGACCGTCGGCGCACGAGAACGAAGACGACGAGTCCCGCGGCCAGCCAGACCGGGCCCGCGTAGCGCGCGCCCGGGTGAGTGAGCATGGAGAGCACCCAGATCACGAAGGTCAGCGGCGCACCGACGAGAGCCGCGACCGGGAGCCGGTGCCCGCGAACGGTCACGTTCGGGCGCGCGAGGTACGGCCGCGCGAGATCGGGCTCGCGGATCCGCAACCGGATGACGGCGAGCTGGGCAGCAGTGAAGGCGATGAGGACGCCGAACGAGTAGAGGCTCGCGAGGAACGCGGGGTCGCCGTTGGCGCCGAACTCGGTCACGAGGATGAGCGCGATCGCGAGACCGGCTGCCAGCGCGATCGCCTCGCTCGACACGACTGCGCGGCGTTCGAGCCGCGCGAACTCGCGCGGGAGCGAGCCGTGCTCCGCGAGCGAGTGCGTGAGCCGCGTGATCCCCGAGAACGAGGTGGTCGCCGCCCCGACGAGGATGAGGACGCCGGAGATCCCGACCGCGACCTCGAGAGCGTCGACGACGAGGTCGGGGAGCGATCCGTCGAACGCGGACGCGATCCCGAGAAGCGGCAGCTCGAGCCACTCCTCGCCGAGAGCCGTCTGCCCGTTCTCGACCGGATAGGCGGAGAGGCCGATCGCGCCGATGAGCACCGTGACGACGACCACGAGCCCGATGGCCGAGAAGAGCGAGCGCGGCAGGGTCCGGCCCGGCTCGGTCGCCTCCTCCGCGAGGTTCGCAACGGTCTCGAGACCCGTGTAGGCGAGCATCGCGAGCGGCAGCGCGAACGCGAGGTCGCCCCAGTCCTGGCCGTTCGCGAAGCCGAGACCGTCGACGAGCGTGGACGGCGAGACCAGCAGCGCGAGCCCGAGGACGACGAGCAGCGCCTGCACGACGAGGTCGAGGAGCGCGACGGCGAGCGCTCCGAGGTGCAGCCGCGTCCGCCGGAACATCCGGATCCCGGCGATGACCACGATGACGGAGCAGCCGACGACCGCGTCCCAGGGCGACTCGCGCAGCGCCGGCTGGCCGAAGGCACCGGCGAAGTAGTGCGGAACGAAGAGCGCCGAGAGAGCCATGACGATGAGGAAGTCGAGAAAGAGCACCCATCCGGTCACGAAACCGGCGAGGTCGTTGAACGCGCGCCGGACGAACGTCGCCGCGCCGCCGGTCTCGGGCAATGCGGTCGTCCCCTCCGCGTACGACAGCGAGACGAGGACGAACACGCCGCCCGCGACGAGGAGAACGAGCGGCGTCAGCCCGAGGGCGACTCCGGCCACGATGCCGAGCGCGATGTAGAGCGAGGACGCGATCTCGCCGTACGCGACGGCAAACAGCGCTGGAGCGTCGAGGACGCGCTCGAAGCCACGGAGCTTGCGGGCCATCAGCGCGTCCTCTGCCGTTCCAGGGTGAATCGGCCGACGCCGAGCACGATGAAGAGCGCGCCGACGACGTAGCCGACGACTCCACCACCTGCGGCCGCGGTGCGGACGAGCAGCGCCACGCCGAGCGCCTGCGAACAGAACCGAGAACGCGTACACGACGATCGTGTACGGCTTCATCCCGAGGCGCCTTCCGTCGCGATCATGACCCGGCAGCTCGCGTGCTTCAGCACGTAGTCGACCGTGTTCCCGAAAACCGCCGTCTGGCGCGACGTGAGATGACGGCGAGGCGTGCCGAGCACGATGATCTCGGCGTTGCGTACCTCTGCCTCGGCGACGATCGCCGGCCCGGCCGAGTGCGCGCGGTCGAGGCGCGTCAGGACGCGAACACCGTAGGAGTCGCCGATCGCAACGGCCTCGTCGAGCTCGGCGTTCCCGATCGTCTCGAGGTCCGGGAACCGGTCGGTCAGGGCGCGGTCGAGGGGTATCTCGAGCACGTTCAGCGCGATGATCCGGGCACGCCGCTCGGCTGCGAGCTGGCATGCGACGTCCATCGCGGCGTCGGACGGCTGGCCCGGAATCACGGGGACGAGGAGATCGCGGTACTCGAGCGCCAGCGCCGGCCCGAGCGCAGGCGGCGCCTTCTCGATCGCACGCATCGGCACGTGCAGGAAGCGACGCCGGTACACCGTGTACCCGACGAGCCCAGCCACCATCCAACCGAGCCCCACCCACCGCGTGAGCGGGTTCTGGACGACGAGCACGAGGAACGAGGCGCCTGTCGCGATCCCGCCGAGAAGCGGCAAACACGGGCCACGAAACTCCGCCGACGACGGACGTTCGGACGAGACTCGTACGGAATCTCGGAGCCCGGCTCGTCGCGCATCCGCAGGCGCACGAGCGACGCATGGGCGACGGTGAAGGACAGCGTCGCGCCGAGCGAGTAGAGCGTCCCGACGAAGTTCACGTCGCCGGGCAGGAGCAGGAGGATCGGCGCGATGCCGGCGAAGAGAACGAGCGAGAGCCACGGCGTCTTGAATCGCGGGTGGAGACGCCTGAGCGCCTCGGGAAGCTGGCGGTACGTCGCCATCGAGTACGTGATCCGCGACGCGCCGATGACGCCCGCATTCGTGGCGATGAAGAGGATCGTGGCGGCAAGGACGCCGACGTACACCTCGGCCGCGTCGAGGAGGCCCCCTTTGAGCCCGATGTTCTCGACGACACCGAGGATCGGATCGTTCGCATAGCCACCGTCCTCCGGCGGCAGCGCCAGGAGCGTCGTGAGTTCGCCGTCGATCTCGTGGACGGGTAGCGCGGAGAGCGCGACGAGCGGCAGCGTGAAGTAGATGGCGAACACCGCCCCGGCCACGAGCTTGTATGCGTTCGGGACCGTCCGGATCGGGTCGCGCGCTTCCTCGGCGAGGTTCGACACGGTTTCGACGCCGGTGTACGCGAGCATCGCCACGGGAATCGCGATCGCGAGGTTCGACCAGGTCGGCGCGACGCCCCAGTGGACGTTCTCGGCGAGCACATCGGGGCTGAACACCAGCGCGAACCCGATGATCACGAGGAGCACCTGCGTCGCGAAGTCGACGACAGCGAGCGAGATGGAGAGCTTCGCGGCCTCCTGCACGCCTACGACGTTCAGCGTGACGAGCACCACGATGACGATCGCCCCGCCGACGATGTCCCACGGGTTCGTCCGCAGCGGCTCCCAGAAGACCGAGAGGTAGTGCGGGACGAAGAAGGCCGACACGGAGACCGTGACGACGTAGACGAGCATCTGCGCCCAGCCCGCCGTGAAGCTGACGACCTCGTCGAACGCGTGGCGCGAGAAGCTCGCCGAGCCACCCGCCTCGGGAAAGCGGGCAGTCCCCTCTGCGTAGGTCGCAGCCGTCGCGGCGAAGACGACGCCCGCGACGACGAACACGAGCGGTGTCAGCCCGAGCGCGTAGACCGCGGTGAGGCCGAGGGCGTAGTAGATCGACGAGCCGACGTTGCCGTAGGCGGTGGCGAAGAGCGCGGGCGTGCCGAGCACGCGCTCCATCTCGACCTCACGCCTGCGCCGGCGTCCGGGCACGGCGGCGAAGCCTACTCCTGGGGGAAGAGAGAGGGGCCGGCGTTCGCCGGCCCCTCGTATACGTCAGAGCGTGCTACCCACCAACGGCGTTGGCCGCGTTCACGCGACCCGCGCCGAGGTCGTCGTTCCCCGGCTCGCCGATGTCGTCGGCAGACTGGCGGAGCGCTGCTTCGACGTGAGCAGGGCTCATCACGCCGCCGTTCTTTCCAACGATAATTGCCGCGACACCCGCGACGTGTGGCGCCGCCATGCTCGTCCCCGCCGACCAGAACCATCCGGCATTTCCAGTCGAGAAGACGAGATCGAAGACGTAGCAAGGGCGCGTGATGCCGGCGACGGCGCAATTACCGGAGATGTCGAAATCGACGCTCCCGCCGGGAGCTGCGAAGTCAATCGCGGACTGCCCGTAGTTGGTGTAGACGCCTCCGGGCAGGATCGCCGCCGGTAGGTCCAGGTCAGTGGTCGGATCCACCGCCCATCCATGCGGGCCCGTGGCTGCGACCGAGATGACACCGGGTGTATCCGACGGAAGGTGGATCAGGTCGTTCGTGTGATCCTTGTCGGCACCGTCGTTTCCGGCTGATCGCGATCACGGTCGCTCCCTGCTTGATCGCGTAGTCGACGGCGCGAGCCCAAGCCTTGGCGGACCTCGGTGACCTCTTCGAGCCGTTACCCAGACGTCATCCTCCGGCCCGTCGTCGCAGCCGGGCTCGAGATAACCACTCTTCTCGAGCGGAGCTCCGAGACTCATGCTGATGACGTCCGCGTCAGCCTCACCAGCGGCGTAGACGACACCCTGCAGGATCGGCGCATCGGCTCCGCATCCGGCGTCCGGCAAGCCCTTCACGAGAACCAGGTCGGCGTCGGGAGCCACCCCGATCGTTCCGAATGCATTGTCAGCTGCGGCGATTGTTCCAGCGGTGTGTGTCCCGTGGCTGAACGTGTCCGGCAGTGCATACGCGAGCGTCTCGCCAGGCACGAAGTTCTTGCTGAGTGTGACGTTGACGTTCGGCACGAGATCAGGATGATCCGTATCGAACCCCGTGTCGATCACTGCGACGCGCGCGCCCTCGCCGCGGGCTCCGGCCTCCCACGCTTCGGGAGCATTCACCGCGTCGTGTCCCCATTGGAGATCGAAGAAGAAATCGTCGTTTCCACTCGAGGGTGGATTCGCAGCTTGGATCGACGGGCCGGCGATCTTCGGCTCCTGTGCGATCCACTGCGTGCTGATGTCGTGACTCGCCGACTCGAGACCGACGATGGCGGCCGCCTCCGACTGGAAATCGGCGTTGCTCGATACGGCGAAGGCGACGCCGATCTCCGGAACCGTGCCGGTCAGCGATCCGTCGGCCGCGGCAACCTTGGCCGCGAGGCCTGCCGGAAGCTTGTTCCCCTTCGCGAGAAGCAGGTACGACTTCGGCGCGGGACTGCCCGAAGCTGTTGTGCTCGAGACGAGCAGCGTCGCAGCCGCACCGATCACGACGGCTGCTCGCACGAACCAGAACGCGCGCATTGCAGGCATTTTCATGCCTCTCCCCTTTCGATCGTTTGGGCCACTGACGGCCTGCCCACCCCTGAAGCGCTCGCATCCTATCCCGACAGGACCGACTCATGAACACGAAAAGGGGTGACTCTCGTCACCCCGTTTCGTGTCACACGGCGTCTCGGACTAGCCGTGAATCGAGACGAGCAGCGGGATCATGAGGATCGCGACGATGTTCGCGATCTTGATCATGGGATTGATCGCGGGGCCGGCGGTGTCCTTGTAGGGATCGCCGACCGTGTCGCCCGTGACCGCCGCGGCGTGCGCATCGGAGCCCTTGCCGCCATAGAGACCGTCCTCGATCGTCTTCTTCGCGTTGTCCCAGGCGCCGCCGCCCGAGGTCATGGCGATAGCGAGGAAGAGACCCGTGACGATCGTCCCGATGAGAAGCCCGCCGAGCATCTCGACCGAGATGATCCCGACGACGATCGGGATGACGATCGGGATGAGCGCCGGCGCGAGCATCTCCTTGATCGCGGACGTCGTCACGATGCCGATCGCCCTCGAGTAGTCCGGACGCGAGGTGCCGGCCATGATCCCCGTGTCCTCGCGGAACTGGCGACGCACCTCCTCGACGACCTGACCGCCGACGCGCCCGACCGCCTGCATCGCGAGCGACGCGAACAGGAACGGCATCAGCCCGCCGATGAAGAGCCCGGCCACGACCCAAGGGTTGTCGAGCGAGAAGAAGGTCTCGAGCCCGTCCTCGCGCAGCCCGCGACCGTACTCGTCGAAGAGGATGAGCGCGGCGAGACCCGCCGAGCCGATCGCATAGCCCTTCGTGACGGCCTTCGTCGTGTTGCCGACCGCGTCGAGCGGGTCCGTGACCCCGCGCACGCCCTCCGGAAGGTCCGCCATCTCGGCGATGCCACCCGCGTTGTCGGTGACGGGACCGTACGCGTCGAGCGCGACGATGAGCCCGGCCATGGACAGCTGCGCCATCACCGCGACGCCGATCCCGTACAGGCTCTCGCCGGCCGCGTAGTACGAGCCGACGATTCCGACCGCGATGACGATCACCGGCAGGGCCGTCGCCTGCATGCCGACGGCGAGTCCGGAGATGATGTTCGTCGCATGACCTGTCTGTGACGCCTTCGCGATGTCCTTGACGGGCTTCCAGCGCGTGCCCGTGTAGTACTCGGTGATCGCGACGAGCAGGAACGTCACCGCGAGGCCGATGAGCGCCGAGCCGTAGAGGTTCCAGAAGTCGAAGTCGCCGCCGTCGTACGCCATCGTCACCGGGATGAACCCGACTGCCGAGAGGACCGTTGCGACCATGACGCTGCGGTACAGAGCGTTGATGATCGCGTTCGGACCGCTCCCGACCATCGTGAAGAACGTGCCGATGACGGACGCGAGGATCGAGATGCCGCCGAGAGCGAGCGGGTACAGCCAGAGGTCGGCCCCTCCGTCACCGGCGAACCCGATCCCGAGCAACATGACGGCGACGGCGGTCACCGCGTAGGTCTCGAA
Source organism: uncultured Gaiellaceae bacterium (assembly GCA_963736935.1). Lineage (GTDB taxonomy): Bacteria > Actinomycetota > Thermoleophilia > Gaiellales > Gaiellaceae > GMQP-bins7. The sequence goes on from CAVTQX010000007.1 coordinate 18,585, forward strand.
GAGGTCGGCGGCCATGCCGGCGCAGTCGCCGACGTTGTCGCCCACGTTGTCGGCGATCACGGCCGGGTTGCGGGGATCGTCCTCCGGGATTCCGGCCTCGATCTTCCCGACGAGATCGGCGCCGACGTCGGCGGCCTTCGTGTAGATGCCCCCGCCGAGTCGGGCGAAGACGGAGATGAGCGAGCCGCCGAAGGCGAGGCCGATGAGGTCGTCGACAGCCGACTCGGGCGTGTTCCCGATCCAGTCGGTGAGTACCCAGTAGTAGCCGGCGACGCCGAGGAGGCCGAGACCAACCACCAGCAGTCCCGTCACCGATCCGGCGCGGAACGCGACCTTGAACGCCGGCTGCAGGCCTTCGCGGGCCGCCTCCGCCGTTCGGACGTTGGAGCGAACGGCAACGTTCATGCCGATGAAGCCCGCGGCCGCGGAGAAGAGGGCGCCGACGAGGAAGCCGAACGCCGCGCCCCAGCCGAGCTTGTCGTAGAAGCCGAGCAGGAAGAACGGCACGATGGCGACGATCGCGATCGTCGTGTACTGCTTGCGGAGGTAGGCGGCGGCGCCCTCCTGCACGGCGCCGGCGATCTCCTGCATCCGCTCGTTTCCGGCCGGCTGCTTCAGCAGCCACCAGGTCAGGTACAGCCCGTACAGAACCGCCACGGCAGCGCACGCAAGCGCGAACCCGACGGCGTGGTCTACGAAGAAGTCCATGATCCTCCGGTTCTCCCGCCCGTCACAAAGTGAGCGCCCAGTCACCCAGGCGCGGCGGATTATGTATCACAAGTCGCGCAGGCGTCTCGGTCCTGCCGTCACCCGATCCGGCTCAGCAGGGAGCGAGCGTGCTCGCGCTCCTGCACGGAACCGAGCTCCTCGAACACGTCGAGCGCCGCCTGTGCCGACTCGCGGGCGCCGGGCACGTCCGCCGCGAGCTCCGCCTCGCCGAGCCAGAGGCGGGCGAGCGCAACCTCCCAGCGTGCTCCGAGAACCGCGAATCCGTCCCGCGCGCGGGTCAGCGGTTCGACGGCCGCCGCCGCATCGCCGCGGGCGAGGGCGGCGCGACCCTCGAGGCGATAGGCATGGTGTGGAAGCGCCTCGAGCAGCGCCCTTTCCGCGAACGAGCGGGCTTCCGCCACCGCCTCGTCGGCGAGCTCCCACCGTTCGAGTTCGGCGATCACGTCGCAGAGCGCCTCCAGGATTGCGCCCTTGACCATGTCCCGGCCGGCTATCGACGCGCTCTCCTCGATTCGCACGAGCGCCTCGTCGGACCCTCGGTGCGCCGACAGCCTCGCGAGCCACGGGATCCTCCGGATCGTCGCCGTACCGGGGAGCTCCGGGACCAGGCCGACGACCAGCCTGTCCGCTGCAGCTCGTTCGCCACGAAGCTCGTGGACCAGCGCGATACAGCTCCACATCGTGAGCGTGAAGTACCCGACGCTTCCGAACCGCGTCGTCGCACGCGCAGCCTCCATGCGCTCGAAGTCCTCCACGGCTCCGTCCCAGTCGCCGAGCTTGAAGCGCGCTATGGCACGCCACGCAAGCCCGGCCCGCCAGACGTCAGGCCCGCCTCGGGCACGCTCGTACCCCTCGCTCGCCCAGCGCCGCGCGTCGTCGTAGCGTCCGATCGCGAGCGCGATGTCGGCCGCTGTCTGGAACGCGTCACCGACTTCCCAGGGATCCGTGAGCCGCTCGGCGATCGCGAGCCTGCGCTCCACCGCGGGCAGCGTCCGCCCGGCCAGGCCGACGATGAATTCGACGCTCGCCACGCCGTCGAGCGCCGCGCTTGCGAGGTCGTCGCGTCCGAGCACTTCCGCGAGGGCGAGTGCCTCTTCGCCCGCCTCTCGCGCTGCCGCAGCCTCTTCGTCGGTGAACCCTGCGCGTCTGAAGGCGAACACCCACAGGCCGCGGGCGAGCAGGAGCCGCACGCGTGCCTCGCCGTCGCACGCGGCGTGCTCGAGGCCGATCTCGACATAGCGGGCGACGGCGTCCTCTTCCGGCTGTTCTGCCATCGATGCGGGCCATCGCGTCGGAGGCTCGACCGCGCGGGCGCAGAGCATCGCGAGATCCTCGCCCGAGGCGCGACCCGCGGCGAGACGCTCGTCCACGGCCTGCGAGAGGTTCCGCCACGCATCGTCGCCGCGGTAGTGCCAGAGCGCGCACAGCCCGAGTGCTTCGAGGGCGAGCGATCTCTCGTGGGCGTCAGCGGCGACGCCCAGGGCGGCCTCGGCGAACGCATTCGCCTTGTCGAGCAGCATCCTGCTCCGCGCCTCTGCCGACGCAGCAAGCGCTGCATGGAGGCTTCGTCGCCTGAGCTCGTCGCGACGGTCGGCCGGAACACCGGGGTCCGCGAGCGCGCCTTCGTAGGCGAGACCGAGATGGTGGGCGAGCAGGTCGGCGAACTCGGGCTGCCGCTCGCCGGCGGCCGACTCGATCCAGGCGGCGACGTCGGCGTGCGCACGTGCGCGGTCGCGGCGCGCGAGCGTCCCGTACGCCACATCGCGTGTGAGCACGTGCTTGAAGAGGAACTCACGCTCGCCGGCGATCCGCGACCCCAGCTGCGAGAGCACGAGCTCGCGGTCCTCGAGCCGTCCGAGGGCGTCGTCGGCCAGCTCGTTGCCGTCGTCGAGCAGCTGCGCGACCGAACCGCTCCAGAAGACGCGTCCGACGACCGAGGCGGACAGGAGCGCGCTCCGCTCGACTGCCGGCAGCAGGTCGATGCGCGCCGCGAGCACTGCCTGGACCGTGTCGGGAATCACGATCTCGTCGATGCCCTCGGTCGCGCGCCACCGTCCGCCGTCGCGGACGATCCGCCCTTCGTCGATGAGCTGCCGGATGATCTCCTCGAGGAAGAGCGGATTCCCGTCGGCACGAGCGAGCATCGCCTCCCGCGTCTCGTGCGGAAGGTCCTCGACGGCGAGGAGGACCTCGACGAGCGTTGCGGCCTCGTCGTGCGAGAGGGGCTCGAGGAAGAGCGAGCTGAAGTTGCGCTTTCCTCCGCCCCATCCCGTCCGGCGCTGGGCGAGGTCGGGCCGCGCCGGGCACACGAAGAGCAATGGACCCGCGACACGGTCCGCGAGCTCCTCGAGCAGGTCGAGCAGCGGATCGTCGGCCCAGTGGATGTCCTCGACGACGACGATCGCCGGCCGTTCCGCGGTCAGCCCGGTGAAGAACGCCCGCCACGCCTCGTGGGTCTCCAGTTGCACTTGACGCGGCGGCAGCATTGCGAGCCCGAAGCGCGGGTCCTCGAGGCCGAACGTGAACGCGAGGACGCCCGCAAAGCGCGCCGGATCGGGCACGCCGGCGAGGACGTCCTCGGCGAGCGCCGCGATCTTCGCGAGCGCCACGTCCGGCGGATCCGAGTCGAGCACCCCCGTGTACGACTTGAGGATCTCGGCGAGCGGCCAGTAGGTGATCGCCTCGCCGTACGGCAGACACCGCCCCTTCAGCACGGTCACGCCGTCACCGTGGGCATCCGCCCATGCGAGGAGCTCGCGTGTGAGCCGACTCTTCCCGATGCCGGGGTCGCCGTAGATCGTCACCAGCTGGGCACGGCCCGACGAGGCGAGGCGGCCGTACGTGGAGCGAAGGAGCTCGAGCTCGTGGTCGCGGCCGACCATCGGCGCGCGCAGCCCGGGAACTCCACGCTCACGGCCGCCCGGGAGCTCGTCGAGCCCTTGGTCGAGGAGCTCGACCGTGGCGATGGGTCGGGACTTCCCCCTGACGGCGAGGGGCCCCAGGTCGTTGAACCGAAACCCGCGGGCCGAGCGCGCCGTCCGCTCGGAGACGAGGATCTGACCAGCGTCGGCCGTCTGCTCGAGGCGCGCTGCCGCGTTCACCGCGTCGCCCGTGACGAGGCCGACCTCGGCCCGTGGTTCGCGCGACGCAACGACGTCGCCGGTGTTGACCCCGGTACGCATCGCAAGGCGTACGCCGTGGCGGCGCTCGAGATCGCTGTTGAGCTCCTCGAGCCGCCGGCGCATCCGGAGGGCGGCGCGGAGCGCCCGCGACGGGTCGTCTTCGTGCGCCACGGGCACGCCGAACACGGCCATGACGGCATCGCCGATGAACTTCTCGACGGTCCCGCCTTCCGCCTCGATCTCCTGGCGCATCGCATCGGCGTACGCGCCGAGGACTTCCTGGAGGTCCTCCGGATCGAGCTCCTCGCCGAGCGGCGTCGAGCCGGTGATGTCGGCGAAGAGCACGGTCACGAGCCTGCGCTCGGCCGCGCTCACGCCCTCGTCGGCGGCGAGGGGCCGTCCACAGTGGGAGCAGAAGCGGGCGTCGTCGGCGTTCTCGCCCGCGCAGGCCGGGCATGCCGTCATGAACGGGCGAGTTTATTCGTCGGTCTGCTCGGCGGCGTCCGGCATATCCCCGGAGACGGCGCTCGCGTAGGCGAGCTGGAGGTTCGCGCGCGCCTGCTCGAAGTCGCGGACGATGGCGTCGTCCACACCGGCATCGCGCAGAACCGGGTCGAGCGCGCGCAACGCCTCGATTGCGAGCTTCACCTGGCCAAGATCGCGACCGTCGGGGCCGACACGGCGAAACCCGATCGAGGCAGCCGCCGACAGAGCGTTCAACAGGATGTCGGCGACGCCCACGCGGTCGAGCGCTTCGCGGAGCTCCTCCTCCGACGGGAGTCGCTGCTCCTCAGCCACCGATCGCCTCGGTCGCCTTCACCTGCTCGGCGTAGATCTCCCCGAGCGCCGCGCCGCTCTCGAAGCGCTCGATCTGCCGCTCGGCCGCGTTCCGCTCGGGCAGGGCGAGATACGGCGCGGCGCCGATCTCCTCTGCGACGGGGAGCACCCAGTCCACGAGCTCCTCGAGACGCTGGCGTGCCGGGATCGTCTCGCGTCGCTCGAAGTCGATGAGCTCTCCGGCGAGGCCGTAGCGGATCGCACGCCAGAAGTTCTCCTCGATGTATCGATGAGGCAGCGGCTCGACCGGCTCGCCCTCGTCGTACGCGCGGGCGATCCGTGCGGTGAGCGCAGCGGCAAAGGCGGTGAGCGACTGCGCCTCGGATACCTCGGGCTGCCCGTCGCAGATCCGGATCTCGACCGTCGGGAACGCGAGGTGCGGCCGGACGCTCCACCACAGCTGCGTGTGTTCGGTGATCGAGCCGGTGTCGTAGAGGAACCGCACGAAGCTCTCGTACTCCGCCCAGGACACGAAAGCGTCGGGCACGCCGCAGCGAGGGAAGAAGCGCGTGAAGATCTGTGTCCGCACCGAGTGGAGCCCGCTGTTGACCCCTTCGACGAACGGCGAGCTCGCCGAGAGCGCGAGCAGCTCGGGCAGGAAGTTCCGGAGCCCGGCCATGACCGCGATCGCACGGTCGGGCCCGTTGATCGCGACGTGGACGTGCAGCCCGAACGTGTTGTTGCGCCACACGACGTAGCGCAGGAGCTGGTCGTTGCGCCGGTAGTGCGGCGTGTCGATGATCCGCTGCTCCTTCCAGTCGGCCCACGGATGTGTCCCTGTGGCTCCGAGCAGAAGGCCCATCGGCTCGACGAGGGCTCGCAGCTGCGCGCGCCGTTCGGCGATCGCCGCCGGGACGTCCGCGAACGACTCCTGTTTGCCCGTCCGGACCTCGACCTCCGAGGCGATGAGCTCGCCGACGAGGTGCTCCTCGAGAGCCGTCCCCCGAGCCGCCGCCTGGACGTCCTCGAACCGATTGGTGAGATCGAGCGTCTCGGGGTCGAGGATGGCGAACTCCTCCTCGACTGCGACGGTGAAGTCGGTCGCGGACTCGAACTGCTCGCGGGCGAGCGAGATGAGCTCGGCCGCGGAGAGGCGCTGTTCGTCACCCATTGCGGCGCACTACAGTAGTTGAAGCCTTGGTCAGCGACCGAGCGCGAGGAGCCGGTCGCCGACACTCGCCCAGCTCCAGCGCGCGACTGCAGCACGGCGGGCCGCTTCGCGAATCGCTTCCCGTTCATCGGCGGAGAGCGAGAGCAGCCGGGTGAGGCATCCGCGCAGGTCGACCGCGTCTCCTGACGTGAACGAGGTGAGATCGCGCAGCTCGCGGGGGTACTCCGCCTCGAGCCCGTCGGCGACCTCGGCGAGGCCCGAGTGCCGCGCCACGAGGGGCGGACAGCCGACGGCGGCGGCCTCCGCGGCGACCATCCCGAAGGCCTCGGGAAAGATCGAGGGCACGACGCACGCGTCGGCGAGCGCGAGCAAGTGGACGAGGTGCCGGTGCTCGAGCGGCCCGGTGAAGAGCACGCCCTCGGGAGCCATCTCCTCGAGCGCCTCGCGGTAGTCGCCGAAGCCGACGACGACGGCTCGTGCGTCGACACCCTCGAGCGCCTCGAGGAGCACGTGGACGCCCTTGTTCCGCAGGAGCTTCCCGAAGTACACGACCGTCGACTCGTCGCCGGCGAGGAACCGCGCGAGGCGCTCGGCGTTCCCCTCGTCGGGTAGACGCTCGTTCGCGTTGTCGGCGTTGGGCGGATCACGCCGGGCCTCGGCGACGAGCGCAGCGAGCGCCTCGCCGCGCGGCTGCGGGCGCCACTCGTCGACGTCGACCCCTGGCGGTACCTCGTGCACACGGTCGACGTGACCGCAGACCTCCTCGACGACATCACGGATGTGCGCCGAACCGACGAAGGTCGCCGTCGCAGGGGCGAGCACATCCCTGCCCCATGCCTCGAGCTCGGGACGACCTCGCATCGAGTACTCGAGTTCCGAGCCGTGCGCCTTGACCGCGTACGGCGCCCCGGAGGCCAGCCCGACCGCGCCGCCGAGGAGCACGTGGTTGCAGAGGAGGAAGTCGGCGGGCAGGCACTCCCGGACCGCCGCCGCATTCGCCTCGACCCATGTGTCCAGCGCCTCCGGCGAGCAGTCCTGGAGCAGCCGCACGTCGTACCCCTCGTAGCGGTCGAGGACGAACACGGGCAGGAGACCGCCGACGTCCGGTCGGACGACCCGAGCGCCGCCGACGTCGAACTGCTCCGGGTGCGGCTCCTGGCTCAGGACCGTCACGTCGTGGCCGGAGTTCGACCACTCGCGCGCGAGCTGCCGCGTGTACACGTTCGATCCCGTTCCGCCCAGCAGGTACCCGTGCCAGACGAGAATTCGCACGCTGCTAGGCGAGGTGGAAGTAGAGCGCGTAGAGCAGGTCGACCGCGGGGTTCGACGTATGGACGTTCACGTCCGGGGGCACGTCGAGGAGCGCTTCCGAATAGTTGAAGATGATCTTGGCGCCGGCGCCGATGAGCGCGTCGGCGGCGTCCTGGGCCGAGTCGGCCGGCACCGCGATCACGCCGACGATGATGTTGCGCTCGCGCGCGATCTCCCGGATGTCGGCGACAGAGCTGATCGTGAGCTCACCGATGCGCGAGCCGACCTTCTCGGGGTCGTTGTCGAGCACCGCCGCGATCGTGATGCCGTGCTCGGCGAAGATCGGCGAGCTCGCGATCGCGCTCCCGAGTCGTCCGGCGCCGACGAGGGCGATGTTGTGCTGGCCCTGCGTGCGCAGGATCTGGCGAATCTCCTCGAGGAGCGCATCGGTGCGGTAGCCCACGCCGCGCTTCCCGAACCGTCCGAACGCCGAGAGATCGCGCCTGATCTGCGTCGCGTTGATGTTCGTGTACTCGGAGATCTCCTGCGACGAGATCCGCTCCTTGCCCATCTTCCGCGCCTGCGTCAGGACCTGCAGGTACCGGCTCAGACGCGCGGCCACTCCCACGGTGAGGCGTTCGGTCACGTCCTGATCCCCCTGTCGACGGTTTGTGACAAAGCGTCACGATTCTGCCTACGGCCGTCCCGACGCTGCGGGGAGAACCGCTACGTGCCGGCGAGGCGTGCTCGGAGCGCGTCCGGATCGACGAAGTAGGTGAACGCCTCCCCGCCGTCGATCTCGACCACGGGCAGGAGCGCCCGGTAGCGCGCCTCGAGCGCGGCGTCGCCACCGATGTCGATGAGGTCGAGCTCGAATCCGAGTTCTGCGCGAACCTTCGAAACGACCTCGATAGCGCGCGCGCAGAGACTGCAATTCGCAGCGTGGTAGACGGTGACGCGGCGCTCTACGGGTAGAGACCTCGAGTAGTGGTCGCTTCGGCGACGCGCTGCACCGCGAGACCGTACGAGGCCATGCGCAGGGTCGTGCCGTAGGTCTCGCGCGTCTGCCAGGCCTCCTCGAACGCGCGCGCGACGATGTCGTGGAGCTTCGCGTTGACCTCGTCCTCGCGCCAGAAGTACTCCTGCAGGCCCTGCACCCACTCGAAGTACGAGACGACGACGCCGCCCGCGTTCGCGAGGACGTCGGGCAGGACGAGCACACCCCTGTCCTCGAGGATCGCGTCCGCGCGTGGGCGTGACCGGTCCGTTCGCGCCTTCACAGATCACGGTCGCCTTCACCCGGTCGGCGTTGACCTCGGTCACGACCTGCTCGAGCGCGCAGGGGGCGAGAACGTCGCACGGGAGCTCGACGAGCTCCTCGTTCGTCAGGGCCTCGGCGTTGGCGAGCCCGGCCAGCGTCCCGTGCTCCTGCTTGTGGGCGACCGCGCTCGGAACGTCGAGCCCCGCGGGGTTGTACACACCGCCCTGCGAGTCGGACACGGCGACGACCGTCGCGCCCTCGCGGTGCAGCTGACGGGCGAGGTTCGAGCCGACATTCCCGAAGCCCTGGATTGCGACCGAGTACTCGCTGAGACGCCGCGCCTGCTTCGTCGAGAGCGCCTGGATGCAGTACAGGGCGCCGCGCGCGGTGGCCTCCTCGCGTCCGAGTGAGCCCCCCACCGACAACGGCTTCCCGGTGACGACACCCAGCACGGAGTGGCCCTTGTTCATGGAGTACGTGTCGAAGATCCACGCCATCACGCGCCCATCGGTCCCCACATCGGGCGCCGGGATGTCCCGCTCGGGGCCGATGTCGTTGATGATCTCGCTCGTGTACCGCCGGGTCAGCCGCTCGAGCTCACCTGCCGAGAGCACCTTCGGATTGCAAATGACGCCACCCTTCGCACCGCCGAAGGGGAGGCCCATGAGGGCGCACTTCCACGTCATCCACATGGACAGCGCCTTGACCTCGTCGATGGTGACGTCGGGGTGGTAGCGAATCCCGCCCTTCGACGGGCCGCGCGCGATGTTGTGCGTCACCCGATAGCCCGTGGAACACCTCGGTCGAACCGTCGTCCATCGACACGGGAACCGAGACCTCGATGGCCTTCTTGCACTGCGCGAGGACGCGGATCAGGTTGGGATCGAGCCCGAAGATCTCGCCGACACGGCGGAGCTGCGTCTTCGCGATCTCGTAGGGGTTCTCTCGCAGATGCGAGTCCGCAGCAGCGGTTGACATCGAGTGTCGCCTCCTTGCTCGAACGACGGCGCGAGTATAGGAAGCCTCAGCGGACGCGGTACTCGATCGTGTCCGCCTGCCTCCTGGTGCCGTCGCCGGGGAAGGCGAGGACACGGATCGTGTACCTGCCGCGCCCGAGGCGGTTGCCCGTCGGACCGCGTCCCGTGAGGCCGAAGGTGTAGCGACCCGGGAGGAGCTCACGCCTTCGCACGAGCAGCCCGAGCCTCTCGCCGCCCTTCCAGAGCTCGACCTCGAGCAGGTCGACGGCGCGCACCTGGGGATCGGGTGTGGCCGTCACCGATCCGGCGACGAACGAAAGGGCAGCGGGGGTCGCGTCCGACACGCGCGTGCCCGTGAGTGCGATCGCCATCCGCGAGACGAGGTCGACGGGGGCCGGGACCGCGACCGCCCACGGCACGTGCACCTCGGGCGAGTCGCCCGTACGCAGAACGAGCTCTCCGGTGGCAGCCCCTGCCTCCGACGAGAGCTGAGCCGTGTTCGCGCGCACGACTACCTCTGCGCTGCGCCCGGGTCGAATCCTGACGCGCTGCGGGTCGACGGTGAGCTCGACGCCCTTCGGCGCGATCGCGGTCTGCCCCACGGACACGGACAGCCGTCGGCTCGAGACGTTCGTGATCCGCAGGACGCGTTCGGCACCCGCCGAGCCCGCTGCCCCGAACGAGAGCAGCGAGGGCTGTGAGTACAGCTCCTGCTGCACGGCGGCACGGAGGTCGACGAGCCCTGCGCCCGACGCGGCCGGGTCGAGATCCGCGCGCTGCGCCGACCCGACGAGGACGCCGTGCAGCGCGCTCGCCCCGAGAGTCGGCCGACCCTGGGCCAGCACGGCCGCGACCCCGGCGGTCACGGCGGCCGCGGCACTCGTCCCGCTGATCGTCCCGAAGCGCACGTCTCCATCGTCGCCGCGACCCGGCTCGGAGGTCGGAACCGAGACGCCCGGTGCGGCGAGACTCGGCTTCAACGCCCCGTCGAGGACGAGGCCGCGCGAGGAGAACGCCGCTATCGAGCCTTCCGCCTGGCGGCTCGCCACCTCGACGTCGCCCACGGAGACGGTGATCGGGATACCTGCTGCGAGCATCGAACGGATCTCGGCCACGACCGCGGTCGGAAGGCCCACGACCGGGACCCCGGGCGGAACGTCGAGGCTGAAGGCTCCCGCAGGCAGGGGCCCGTCCACGAGCACGGCGAGTGCGCCGGACGACGTCGCCTCCTCGACCGTGTCGTCGGAGAGCGCTCCGCGCGGAAGGAGCACCGCCTGGCCCGCGACCGCGCTCAGGCCGTCCTCGGTGAAGAGCGCCTCGATCCCGCTCGCGGCCGTGCGGCGGTCGACGAGCACCACCCCGGCGGTAACCGTCTCGGACGGCGCACCGCCGAGGGGGACGTCGTCCTCGTAGAGCACGCGAAGCCCCGCCCGAACCAGCACCCGAACCGTCGGCGCCGCGAGTCGGCCGTCCGCAGCCGCGACGGTGACCGCGGCCTCTGCGCCTCCTGGGCCGGCGATGCTGCCGTACCCGGGGCCGGCGCTGCCGTCGTTGCCGGCGGGAACGATCGTCAGCATGTCGAGCTCCGCCGCCCCGGCGATCCCGCGTGGGAGCGGGCCGTCCGCGAAGCCGGCGTACGGCTCGACCATGCCGATGAGCGCGATCCTGGCGGCGTCGTGGGCATCGCCGTCGTCGTTTGGATCGACGGCGGCCTCGAGCCCGGCGAGGATCTGGTCGGTCCGGGAGTAGACGCTATAGCCGCCCTCCGCGTTCGGCTGCCAGCCCCCCACGCGCACGGGCAGGATCGAGGCACCGGGCGCGATCCCGTGAAGCCCATCCGGACCCTCGGTTCCGGCGATGATCCCGGCGAGCTCGGTCGCGTGGCGCTCGGGCCGCCCGGGGATCGTCGGATGCGGCTGGGCGATGCCACCGCTCCCGGGGTTCAGGACGTCGACGCCCGAGAGGACGCGCCCCCTGAGATAGGGGTGGGACGGGTCGACGCCGGTGTCGAGCAGCGCGACGGTGACGCCGGAGCCGTCGAGCCCCGCGACCTCGAGGTCGGCGACCGCGGCGGGAAGGACTCCGCCCCCCTCTGCCGCCTGCGCCGGGTACGCGATGCGCACCGGGAAGATGCCCGTGACCTCTCGATCGTCATCGAGCAGCGAGAGCGATGTCGGGTCGAGGCGTGCGGAGAAGCCGTTCACGACCTTCGTGTACCGGTACTCGGGAGCGATCCGCGCGCCGACCGCCGACAGGCGCGCAAGGAACTGCTCCTGCTGCGCCACCGCCGCGCCACTCCATGCGGTCATCTCCCTCTCGGTCGCCTCGCCGCCGTTCGCCTTCACGCGCGCGGCGAGCGAGGGTGGCTTCAGCAGGACGACGTAGCGCTGCGCGGTCGACACCTGCGCACGCACGCCGAGCACTCCCTGCCAGCCCGCCTCGTCGATCGTCGTCGAGGGCTGCTCCTGCGCCTGCGCGCCGAAACCGCCGACGAGGAGCGCGAGCGCGCCGCCGGTCAGCGCGAAGACGCTACGTGAGCGACGCGTACGCATCGAGGGCAAGGTAGCGAGGAGGCAGGAGCGGCTCGACGAACCGCGCGCACGAGGCGATCATCGCCGCGTTGTCCGTGCACAGCTCGAGCGGGACGAAACGCGCGTCGGTCAGCGTCGCGCGAAGCTCGGAGTTCGCCGCCACGCCGCCCACGACCGCGACGCGCGAGAGGCCCGTCGAGTCGGCGGCGGCGCGGAGCCGTCCCACGAGCGCGCGGACGATCGCGCGCTGATACGAGGCGGCGAGGTCCGCCTTCGACCGCTCCGTCTCGTCTGGGCCAAGATCTCGAGTCGTGTACAGGAGCGCGGTCTTGAGGCCCGAGAACGAGAAGTCGAGACCCGGCACGCGAGCCACCGGGAAGTCGAACGCGTCCGGGTCTCCGTCGCGGGCCACTCGGTCGATCGCCGCCCCGCCGGGATACCCGAGGCCGAGAAGCCGGGCGCCCTTGTCGAACGCCTCGCCCGCCGCGTCGTCGAGCGTCGTTCCCAGCCGCTCCGACGTCCCTCGCTCCCGCACGGCGAGAAGCAGGGTGTGCCCGCCGCTCGCCAGCAGGCAGGTGAACGGCGGCTCGAGCGCGTCGTCCCCGAGATACAACGACGCGACGTGCCCCTCCAGATGGTCGACGGGGACGAGTGGCAGCCCCTTCGACCAGGCGAGCGCCTTTGCAGTCGAGATGCCGACCAGGAGCGCCCCGACGAGACCCGGGCCTTGGGTTACGGCGACCTGCTCGACCTCGTCCAAGGTCACGTCCGCCGACTCGAGCGCCGTGCGAATGACCGGCGCGACGAGCTCGAGATGACGCCGCGACGCGACCTCGGGGACGACGCCGCCGAAGCGCGCATGGAGATCCGCCTGCGACGAGACGATCGACGAGAGCACGCGTCCGTCGCCTGTCACGACGGCGGCTGCAGTCTCGTCGCACGACGTCTCCACCCCGAGGATCACGAGACGCGCTCGGAGGGAGGGGGCTCGCGCCACATGATGAGCGCGTCCTCGCGGTTGTCCGTGTAGTAGCCACGCCGGATGCCACGCGCCTCGAATCCGAGCTGCTCGTACAGCCTGATGGCGCCACCGTTCGATACCCGCACCTCGAGTGTGTATCCGCGTCGCGGATCGGTTCCGGTCACCTCGAACAACCGCTCGAGAAGCGCGGAGGCGATCCCGCGTCGACGAAAGGCGTCCGCGACCGCGACGTTCATCACGTGCCAGGCGTCGACATAGCGCGAGACGAACGCGTACCCGACGAGCACGTCATCGCTGGTGAACGCTCCGAGCGCCAGCGAGCTCGGCTTCCTCAGCTCCGCGTCGAACATCGAGCGCGACCAGGGCGTCGGGTACGACTCACGCTCGATCGCCTCGACGACGTCGAGATCGTGCGGGTCGAGGCGCCGAAGGTCGACGTTCACGCGAGTGACGCTTCGGCGTCGGGCAGGCGCACGTACAAAGGCTCGATCGCGTCGACCGGTCCGAACTCGCGCACCAGGGCCGCGTGCAGCCACGCATGTGGGACGTGCCGGCCGTCGTCGTCGGGAGGCACGACGGCGCCCATCCGCTCGAACGTCGCGCGGTAACGGACGGCGCCACCTCCGATGCACAGCGTTCCGGGCGCGATGTCGAGGTCGTCGGGTGCAGCTGCCCGTGGGCCTTGGACGAAAACCTCGCCGCGCCGCGCGTCGACGATCGGAAACGCGCCGGACTGCGACCCGAGCGCCGCGAGGGTGGAGACACCTGCCCCCTGGACGTCGAGCCCGAGCGCCAGCCCGCGCGCCGTGGCCAGCCCGATCCGCGTGCTCGTGAAGCTTCCCGGCCCGGTGCCGACGACGAGCGCGCCGATGTCGTCCGACGTCCGCCCGGCGCTTCCGAGGAGGTCGTCGACGTCGGCGAGCAGGCCGCGCGCGGTTCCCACGCGCTCGCCCAGGACGCGGCCGTCCTCGAGCAGCGCGCTCGTCGCGAGGTCGGTCGCGGTGTCGAAGGCGAGCACGAGCATCAGTGAAGGCCTTGTAGCAGCGCCTCCTCGTCGGCGACGAGGGTGATGCGCCGCGCGTCCGCGCCGGCATGCTCGAGGGTCACCGAAGCGCGGGCGGGAGGAAGAACCGAAGCACCGGCCTCGGGCCATTCGACGAAGACCACGGCGTCCTCGAAGTACGGCTCGAGGTCGGCCCACTCCGCCGCCGAGACCCCGGAGAAGCGGAACAGGTCGAGGTGCGAGACGTCGATCGAGCCCGAGTACCGGTGACCGATCGTGAAGGTCGGGCTCGTCACGGGCGCCGTGACGCCGAGGGCGCGGCTCGCGCCGCGAACGAAGGTCGTCTTGCCGGCGCCGAGCTCGCCCGAGACGTTCACGACGTTGCCCGGGACGAGCCGGGTTGCGAGGTCGGCGGCGATCCGCTCCGTCTCGCCCGCCGACGCGCTGGCGAGCTGCAGCTGCACTAGAACACCTAGAAGAGGCCGAGCTGGACCGACTCGGGGTCGCGCTCGCCCACTGCAAGTGCGGGCTCGACCGCGGCCGCGGGCTCCTCCACCGCGCGATCGAGGAGGGCCGGAATGCGTGCGAAGTCCTCCTCGAGCACCTTCAGCATCGACGGCGTGTACAGGGCGGCCGCCGGGTGGAAGATCGGATAGAGCAGCACCGTCCGCGAGCCGAGTGTCACCTCCTGCTCGTACCCGTGCACTTTCGTGATGCCCGCCGGCTTCCCGGAGAGCAGCTTCGTCGCGAAGTTGCCGAGCGTCGCGACGAGCTTTGGCTGGATGAGCTCGATCTGGCGGAAAAGGTGCGGCTCGCAGGCGGCGATCTCCTCCGGGAGCGGGTCGCGGTTCCCCGGCGGCCTGCACTTGAGCACGTTCGCGACGAACACGTCGGCGCGCGTCAACCCGATCTCGCCGAGCAGCTTGTCGAGGAGCTTCCCCGCCTGGCCGACGAATGGCACTCCCTGCTGGTCCTCGTGAAAGCCGGGCGCCTCGCCGACGAACATCAGGTCGGCATCAGGGCTCCCCGACCCGAAGACCACCTGGGTGCGGCCCTGCGAGAGCGCACACCGCGTGCACCCAGCGGTGTCCTCCGCGTGCGCTCGAAGCGCGGCGGCGCGCTCGACGGCGTCCATCGGAACGCCAGTCTACGCCGCCCCGCGGATGTGACATGCGGCCGCGTTAGTTCGTCAGTGGCCGCAGCCGCACGAGCCGCCGCAGCATCCGCCGCCGCCGCCGGAGGGGCCGCTGAACGCCGGCTTCGACGACGCGCCGTGCACGGCGAAGCTCGAGAGCTGCTTCAGCACGTTCGCGGCCCCGCACTCGGGGCAGCTCACGGCCTGGTCGCTCGAGCGGACGAGCTCGTCGAAGTGCGACTCGCACTCCATGCATGCGTACTCGTAGATCGGCACGCATCGAGTGTAACGTCGGCCGCGGTGGATCGGTGGACCGCACCGACGCTCGACGGCCGCATTGCGCGCCTCGAGCCGCTGCGGCCCGAGCACGAGGAGGCGCTCTGGCTCGCCTCGCGCGACCCGCGGACCTGGCGCTGGCTCAGCGTCGTCCAGCCGCAGACACGGGAGGAATGGCGAGCCTTCGTCGGGCAGGCGCTGGACGCGTCGGCCGCCGGATCCGAACTTCCGCTCGTGACCGTGCGCGACGGCGAGATCGTCGGCTCGACCCGCTTCCTCGCACTCCGGCCCGAGCACGGCTCCGTCGAGATCGGGTGGACGTGGCTGCATCCGTCGGTGTGGGGCAGCGGGGTCAACGTCGATGCGAAGTACCTCCAGCTGCGGCACGCGTTCGACGTCTGGGGGTGCCGTCGCGTCGAGTGGAAGACCGACGCGCAGAACGAGCGCTCCTGCCGCGCACTCGCGGCGCTCGGCGCGACTTTCGAGGGCGTCCACCGCAACCACATGCTCGTCCGCGGCGGCGAGAACCGCGACAGCGCGTGGTACAGCGTGACCCTCGCTGAGTGGCCGACCGTGCGCGAGCACCTCGAGGCGCGGCTTGCCGAGAGGTAGGGCCGCAGGGCACACTTCGGCTGCCTGGTATCCCGAACGGGAACTGGAGCAGACGAATGATCGAACGAATCCGGATCGTGGGCGCGCGCGGGCGCGTCGGCTCGGCGGTGAGCGCGCGGCTCGCCGAGCGAGGCATCCCGTACGACGCACCCGACCCGGAACTCGTCCTCCTTTGCATCCCTGATCGCGCGATCGACGAGGTCGCGGCAGAGACGCCGCTCGGACCCTGGATCGCTCACGTCAGCGGCGCGACGCCGCTCCGTGCACTCGATCCGCACGTCCGCCGCTTCGGTCTGCATCCTCTACAGACCTTCTCGAAGGC
Organism: uncultured Gaiellaceae bacterium; assembly: GCA_963736935.1. Taxonomy (GTDB): domain Bacteria; phylum Actinomycetota; class Thermoleophilia; order Gaiellales; family Gaiellaceae; genus GMQP-bins7. The sequence goes on from CAVTQX010000007.1 coordinate 34,734, forward strand.
ACTCGGCCCTGAACAGCTCGACGGCGCGTGGGGCGCCGTGTCCTCCGAGTCGGACGAGGCCCGTGCGGTCGGCCGATGGCTCGCCGAGACCCTCGGCCTGCGGCCGTTCGATCTGGCGGACGACGCGCGTTCCGCGTACCACGCCGGAGCATCGATGGCCTCGAACTACCTCGTCACGCTGCGAGCCGCCGCGGGTTCGCTGCTCGAAACGGCGGGTGCTCCGCCCGAGGCGCTCGACCCCCTCATCCGCGGCGTCGTGGACACGCACTTCGAGCTCACGGGGCCGATCGCCCGCGGCGACTGGGAGACGGTCGAGCGGCACCTGGCGGTCATCCGCACCGAGCGCCCGGACCTCGAGGAGCTCTATCTCGTTCTCGCCGCTGCGACCGCTCGGATCGCCGGACGCGACCCGGCGGAGGTGCCGGCGTGAAGGTCGTCCGCACGATCGCCGATGCCCGGGACGAGCTCGGGTCGCTGCGCACGGGAACGATCGGACTGGTGCCGACGATGGGCGCCCTCCACGAAGGCCATCTGAGCCTGTGCTACGCCGCTCGCGTCGAGTGCGACTCAGTCGTGCTGAGCCTCTTCGTGAATCCCGCCCAGTTCGGAGACCGAAACGACCTCGCCGTCTACCCGCGCGATGAGGAGCGTGACCTCGAGTTCCTCAGACGAACCGCTGACGAGGATCAGGGCGTCGAGGACGTCGACATCGTCTTCATCCCGTCGGCCGAGGAGATGTACCCGTCCGGATTCCAAACCTGGGTCGACGTCACAGAACTCGGCGCCCGACTCGAGGGCGAGTTCCGACCCGGCCATTTCCGCGGCGTCGCGACCGTCGTCCTCAAGCTTTTCGAGATCGTCCGGCCCGACAAGGCGTTCTTCGGCCGCAAGGATGCCCAACAGTCGGAGGTGATCCGGCAGATGGTCCGCGACCTCGCCCTCGAAGTGGAAATCCACGTGGAGCCGACGGTGCGTGACTCGGACGGCCTCGCAGTCTCCTCGCGAAATGCACAGCTAAGCCCCGACGAGCGCTTGCAAGCCGCCTCGATCTTCCGCGCGCTACAGACACGCGACCCCCTTCGTGCGCGCTCGGTGCTCGCCGACGCCGGCCTGGAGCCGGAGTACCTCGAGGTCATCGAAGCCGACGGACGCAAGCTCCTGGCGACGGCAGTGACAGTCGGCTCGACTCGCCTCATCGACAATGTCGTGCTGGAAGGAGAACCCACATGAGCATTCGCCCGCAGCGGCCCGCCCCGGGGACACCCGCACCCGGAAAGCTTCCGATCACCGAACTGCCGGAGATGAAGGCGCGGCGACAGCCGATCGTCATGGTGACCGCCTACGACGCCCCGGGAGGCAGGCTCGCCGACCAGGCGGGTGCGGATCTCGTGCTCGTCGGCGACTCGGCGGCGATGACCGTGCTCGGCCACGATTCGACGGTCCCCGCAACGATGGAGGAGATGCTCATTCTCACCCGCGCGGTCACGCGCGGCGCGAGCTCGTCCACTCGTGATCGCGGACATGCCCTTCGGCTCCTTCCAGGTCTCCGACGAGGATGCGGTCGGGAACGCCATCCGCTTCGTCAAGGAGGCGGGCGCCGACGCCGTGAAGCTCGAGGGCGCCGGCGCGATGCTCACCCGTGTCAAGGCCATCGTCGACGCGGGCATCCCGGTGATGGGGCATCTCGGCCTGACACCCCAGTCCGCAACGATGCTCGGCGGCTTCAAGGCGCAGGGACGGTCGGCGGAGAAGGCGCTGCGCCTCTACGACGACGCTCGCGCGCTCGAGGCGGCGGGCTGCTTCACGCTCGTCCTCGAGGCGGTGCCGGCACCCGTGGCTGCGCGCATCACTCGTGATCTCTCGATCCCGACGATCGGGATCGGCGCAGGACCGGACTGCGACGGGCAGGTGCTCGTCTGGCACGACATCCTCGGCCTGTACGACGGCCGTGCCGCACGCTTCGTCAAGCGCTACGCCGAGATCGGGGAGTCGATACGGTCGGCACTCGCCGAGTTCGCCGGGGACGTCGCGGCGAGCGTCGCTTCCCCGAGCAGCAGCACACGTACGCGATGCCCGGACGACGAGCTCGCGGTCTTCGAGGGCGCCGTGTCAGATCATCAGGAACACGCCGAGCATCGCGGCTAGGAGCGCCGCTGCCGCGACGACTGCCGCCAGCGCACGCAGCCACGTCCACCCGTGGGTGACCCGGATGCCGACCACGACGAGCGCGAGCGACCAGGCGGCGAACGCGAGCTGGACGACGAGCAGCGCCCGCTCGCCGGACCCTTCGTCGGCGCCGCCGCCGCGGAACGTGTCGCCGCCGTAGACCGCGAGCCGCAGCGGCAGCACGAGGAAGAGCGACACGGCGAGCGGCACGAGCGCGAAGCCGACCGTCTGTCGCGTCCGCCGGAACGTTCCGAGGCTCCCCAGCAGCCGGACCCCGAAGTAGAGGGCGAATCCGGCCACGAAGTACCCGACGAACCCGTACAGGCCCCCGGCGATGAACGTCCAGATTGCGAGCAGGACCGTGTCGTACTCCGGGTCGTCGAGGATCCCGGAGGCCGTCGGCGTCGCGAGCACGGAGGCCATCCCGGCGAGCCAGATGACGAGGAGCAGCGGCTCGGAGCGGGCCGCGACGTCCTCGTCGTCGTCCTCCTCACGCAGCGCGAAGAAGACCGAGCGCGGGCTCAGGAGCACCGCCGGAACGCGCAGCCACCACGCACGCGTCGGCGAGAGCTCGGCTGATGCCATCGTCTCCGTTGACACGCCGCGGAGCGTAGCCGCACCCGATTGAGGCGCTCTCGGTCGCGGAATAGAGTGAACACGTGGCCGACATCGTCACCTGCTCGTCCTGCGGCTCCGAGAACGAGGCAGGCAGGAAGTTCTGTGGTGAGTGCGGAACCGCGCTCGCAGTGGCCTGCCCGACCTGCGGGACCGCGAATTCGCCCACGGTGAAGTTCTGCGGCGAGTGCGGGACGGCACTGACAGCGAGCGGGCCGGCACAGTTGACACCGCCGGGCGCCGCCCCCACAGCCGAGCGCCGCCTCGTGTCCGTGCTCTTCGCCGACCTCGTCGGGCTTCACGACGCTCTCCGAGAGCCGCGACCCCGAGGAGGTGCGCGAACTCCTCTCCCGCTACTTCGACACCTGCCGCAGGCTCATCGAGCTGTACGGCGGCATCGTGGAGAAGTTCATCGGAGACGCGGTCATGGCCGTGTGGGGGACGCCGACGGCGACCGAGGACGACGCCGAGCGCGCAGTCCGGGCCGCACTCGACCTGATCGCAGCCGTATCGGCCCTCGGAGACGAGGTCGGAGCCCCCGAGCTCGCGGCACGCGCGGGTGTTCTCACCGGCGAGGCCGCCGTCACGCTCGGCGCCCAGGGGCAGGGGATGGTCGCCGGCGACCTGGTCAACACAGCGGCGCGCATCCAGTCCGCAGCCGACCCCGGCACCGTCTTCGTCGGAGAGGCCACGAAGCGCTCCTCGGAGGCGTCCATCGCGTATGCCTCGGCCGGGATGCACGCGCTCAAGGGCAAGGACGAGTCCGTGCCGCTCTGGCGGGCCCTGCGTGTCACCGCGGGAAGAGGCGGTGCTCTGAAGTCGGCCGGACTCGAGCCTCCGTTCGTCGGGCGTGACCGCGAGCTGCGGCTCGTGAAGGAGCTCTTCCACGCTACCGCGGACGAGCAGCGCGCACATCTCGTGTCGGTGACGGGCATCGCGGGCATCGGCAAGTCCCGGCTCGGCTGGGAGTTCTTCAAGTACATCGATGGGCTCGAGGAAGGCGTCTGGTGGCATCGCGGCCGCTGCCTGGCGTACGGCGAGGGCGTCGCCTTCTGGGCGCTCGCCGAGATGGTGCGCATGCGAGCCGGCATCGTCGAAGGCGAAGACCCCGCCTCGGCCCGCGAGAAGGTTCGCGTGTCGCTCGACGCCTTCGTTGTCGACGACGAAGAGCGTCGCTTCGTCGAGCCGCGGGTCCTTCACCTGCTCGGGCTCGAGGAAGGTCCGGCTCGGGCAAAGGAGGAGCTGTTCGGCGCTTGGCGCGTCTTCTTCGAGCGGATGGCGGAGCAAGGGCCAGTCGCGCTCCTCTTCGAGGATCTCCAGTGGGCGGACTCCGCTCTCGTCGAGTTCGTCGGACACCTGCTCGAGTGGTCGCGCAACCGGCCGATCTTCGTGCTCTGCCTCGCGCGACCGGAGTTGCAGAGCCGGCATCCCGAGTTCGGGCAGGGCTCGCATCAGACGACCCTCTCGCTGGCCCCCCTCTCCGAGCAGGCGATGACGGAGCTCCTCGACGGTTTCGTCCCCGGACTTCCTGCGGATCTTCGCGACCGCATCCTCGCCCGCTCCGAGGGCGTGCCGCTGTACGCCGTGGAGACGGTGCGAATGCTGCTCGATCGAGGTCTCCTGTCCGAGGACGAGGGCGTCTACCGGCCGACGGGCGAGGTTGCCGAGCTCGACGTCCCCGAGACCCTCCACGGACTCATCGCCGCCCGGCTCGACGGGCTGTCAGGAGAGGAACGGCGCCTCCTCCAGGACGGCGTCAGTGCTCGGCAAGACCTTCACGAAGGAGTCACTCGCCGGGCTGTCGGGCTTGTCCGAGGCGGACCTGGATCCGCTCCTCGCGGGTCTCGTGCGCAAGGAGGTGCTCGGTGTCCAGGCCGACCCGCGCTCGCCGGAGCGCGGCCAGTACGGGTTCCTCCAGGACCTCGTTCGCCGTGTCGCCTACGAGACGCTCGCCCGGCGGGACCGTAAGTCCCGGCACCTCGCCGCGGCGAGGCAACTCGAGGGGTCCTTCGGGTCTGCGGAACAGGAGATCGCCGAGGTCGTCGCCGCTCACTACCTTGCGGCCTACGAGGCCCATGTCGACGCGGACGACGCGGGCGAGATCAAGGCGAGAGCACGCGAACTCCTGGCCCGAGCCGCCGAGCGCGCTGGATCGCTCGGCGCACTCGGGCAGGCGCGCCGCTCCTACGAGCAGGCGGCGGAGCTCGCGGACGAGCCGGTGGAGAGAGCTCTTCTCCTCGAGCTGGCGAGCAGGAAGGCCTTGAGCAACGCGGAGTTCGAGGCAGCCGAGCAGGCCCTGCGCGCAGCTTTGGAGCTCCTCGAGCAGACGGGCGAGCTGCGCGCGGCGGCCCGCGTCTCCGGGCGACTCGGGAATCTCGAAGTGCAGACGGGGCGCGGAGAGCAGGGGATGCGACGGATGGAGGAGGCATTCGCCGCGGTGTCGGCAGACGAGCCCGACGCCGACATGGCCTACCTCGCGGGGCGTCTCGGCAGGAGCCTGGCCCTAGCGGGTGAGCTCGAGCGTGCTGCCGAAGCGAACGAGTTGGCGCTCGGAGTCGCTCAGGCGCTGCGACTGCCGGAGACGCTGGTACGGGCGCTCGGCACGAAGGCATATCTCGCTCGTGCGGCCGGGAGGCCCGAAGAGGAGCTCGCGCTCACTCGGCATGCGCTTCGGTACGCGCTCGAGAACGATCTCGCAGAGCAGTCAGCGAACCAGTACGCGAACCTCTCGGACAGCTGCTTCGGAGGCGACCGGTACGGCGAGGCGCTCGAGGCGCTCGGCGAGGCCGTCGCTCTCGCCCGTCGAAGCGGAGAACGCGCAGCCGAGGTGTTCGCGCTCAGCGAGACGACCTACGCGCTGACGATGACCGGCCGCTGGGACGAGGCCTTAACGATCTTCGACGAACTACCCGAGGAGCAGCTGCGCGCGGACACCAATCTCTCGAGCGTGCTCTGCGGCGTCCTCGAGATCTTCCTCCATCGTGGCCAGATCGAGCGGTCGCGCGAGCTGCACTCGTGGTTCGACTATGTCCCGACTGAAGACCACCAGAGTCACGCCATTCACATAGCGGCTCAGGCTGAGCTGCTCCACGCCGAAGGCAGGTTCGCCGAGGCCATGGACGCAGGCGCATACGCCGCCGAAGTCTCGAACGTGCCCCAGGCCATGAAGCAGGGCCTCGTCTGGACCGTCGAGTCGGCGCTGGCCCTCGGCGAGCACGGTCGAGCGGACGAGCTGCTTGCAGCGGTCGAGGCTCGCCCGCCAGGGCTGCGGGCGCCGTTCCTCGACGCGCAGGCCCAACGGTTCCGGGCTCGGATGAACAACGACCCCGAGAGGTTCAAGGCTGCCGCAGCCGGCTTCCGCGAGTACGGCCTCCGCTTCTGGCTCGCCGTCACGCTGCTCGAGCACGGCGAGCTCGCGGGTGACGCGCCGCTGCTCGACGAGGCACGAGAGATCTTCGAGGAGCTGAAAGCCACGCCATGGCTCGAGCGGGTCGAGCGGGCGGTTCCCCGTGCGGAAGTGCCGGCATGACATGCCCGGCGATCTACGCGGAAAGCGCTTAGCTAGGCCGCAGCGGCCGCGCGCTCGGCGAGGATGCCGCGGAGGAACTGCCCGGTCGCGGACTCGTCGACGTCGGCGACGTCCTCCGGGGTCCCCGTCGCGATCACCTCGCCGCCCTCGTCGCCACCCTCGGGACCGAGATCGACGATCCAGTCCGCCTGCTTGATGACGTCGAGGTTGTGCTCGATCACGAGCACCGTGTTGCCGTTGTCCACCAGGCGCTGCAGCACCTCGAGGAGCTTCTCGATGTCGGCGAAGTGGAGGCCCGTCGTGGGCTCGTCGAGGATGTACAGCGTCTTCCCCGTAGCGACTTTCGACAGCTCGGCCGCGAGCTTTACGCGCTGCGCCTCGCCGCCCGAGAGCGTCGTCGCCGGCTGACCGAGCTTGACGTAGTCGAGCCCCACGTCGTGCAGCGTCTGCAGGCGGCGTCGGATCTTCGGGATCTTCGCGAAGAACTCGAGCGCCTCCTCGACCGACATCTCGAGGATGTCCGAGATGGACTTCCCCTTGAAGCGCACCTCGAGCGTCTCGCGGTTGTAGCGCTTGCCGTGGCAGGTCTCGCACGGCACGTAGACGTCCGGGAGGAAGTGCATCTCGATCTTGATCGTCCCGTCGCCCTTGCACGCCTCGCAGCGTCCGCCGCGGACGTTGAACGAGAACCGGCCCGGCTTGTAGCCGCGCACCTTGGCCTCGGGCGTCAGTGAGTAGAGCTCCCGGACGTGCGTGAAGAGATCCGTGTACGTCGCCGGGTTCGAGCGCGGTGTCCGGCCGATCGGGCTCTGGTCGATGTCGATGACCTTGTCGAAGCAGTCGATGCCGTCGACGCTGTCATGGTCGCCCGGCTTCGTCCGCATCTTGTTGAGCCTGTTCGCGAGCGCCTTGTAGAGGATCTCGTTCACGAGGGTGGACTTGCCCGAGCCGGAGACTCCGGTCACGGCGATGAAGCGCCCGACCGGGAAGTCGACGTCGATGCCCTTGAGGTTGTGCATCGCCGCCCCCCGTACCGAGAACCACCCACGCTCGTCGTCCGTACGACGTGGCGGGACGAGAATGCGGCGCTCGCCGCTCAGAAACGCCCCGGTGACGGAGCCGTGGGTCGTCGCGATGTCGTCCGCGTGGCCCTCGGCGACGACCTCGCCTCCGTGTTCTCCTGCGCCCGGCCCCAGGTCGACCACCCAGTCGGCCGCCCGCATCATCTGCTCGTCGTGCTCGACGACGAGCACCGTGTTGCCGACGTCGCGCAGGCGCTCGAGCGTGTCGATGAGCCTGCCGTTGTCGCGCTGGTGGAGTCCGATCGACGGCTCGTCGAGGATGTACAGCACGCCGACCAGTTGCGAACCGATCTGTGTCGCGAGTCGCAGGCGCTGCGCCTCGCCGCCCGAGAGCGTCTTCGCAGCCCGGTCGAGCTGGAGGTAGCCGACGCCGACGTTCTCCAGGAACATCAGACGCTCGCGCACCTCCTTGAGGATCCGCCGGCCGATCAGCTCCTCGGTCTTCGTGATTTGGAGCTCGTCGACGAACCGCAGTGCACGCGCCACCGACATCCGCGTGAAACCGTGGATCGAGAGGTCGCCGATGGTCACCGCGAGCACCTCCGGCTTGAGCCGCGCCCCGTTGCACGCGGGACACGGTCGGAAGCTCATGTACTCCTCGATCCGGTCCCTCGCTTGCGACGAGTCCGTCTCGCGGTAGCGGCGCTGCAGGTTGTTGACGAGCCCCTCGAAGGCCATCGTGTACTGGCGCTTCCGGCCCATCCGGTTGCGGTAGGTGACGAAGATCTTCTCGCCACCCGTCCCGTGCAGGAACTTGTCCTGCTGCTGGGTCGTGAGCTCACGCCACGGCACGTCGAGCGGGATCTCGTACCGGTCCGCGATCGACTCGATGACCGAGTCGTAGAAGCTCTGGCTCCCAATCGTCCAAGGTACGAGCGCGCCCTCCTCGATCGAGATCGACGTGTCCGGGACGAGCAGGTCGGGATCGATCTCGAGCTGGGCGCCGAGACCGGTGCAGCGCGGGCAGGCGCCGTGCGGCGAGTTGAAGGAGAACACGCGCGGCTCGAGCTCGGCGAGCGAGACCCCATGGTCGGGGCAGGCGAGGTTCTCCGAGAACGTCAGCTCCTCACCGTCGACGACGTCGATGACGACGAGCCCCTCGGCGAGCGAGGTCGCGGTCTCGATCGACTGCGTCAGCCGCTGGCGGAGGTCGGCCTTCATCACGAGCCGGTCGACGACCACCTCGATCGTGTGCTTGAACTTCTTGTCGAGGACGATGTCCTCCTCGAGCAGCCGCTGCTCGCCGTCGACCTTCACGCGAGTGAACCCGTCGCGGCGGAGCTCCTCGAGGATGTCCTTGTACTCGCCCTTCCGGTCACGCACGACCGGCGCGTTGACCGTGAATCTCGTCCCCTCGTCGAGCCGGAGCACCTGCTCGACGATCTGATCGAGCGACTGGCCGGCGATCGGCCGCCCGCAGACCGGGCAGTGCGGCCTCCCGATCCGGGCGTAGAGAAGACGAAGGTAGTCGTAGATCTCGGTGACCGTCCCGACCGTCGAGCGTGGGTTCCGGGACGTCGTCTTCTGGTCGATCGAGATGGCCGGCGAGAGCCCGTCGATCGAGTCGACGTCCGGCTTCTCCATCATCTGAAGGAACTGGCGCGCGTACGCCGAGAGTGACTCGACATAGCGGCGCTGGCCCTCCGCGTAGATGGTGTCGAACGCGAGCGAGGACTTGCCGGACCCGGAGAGACCCGTCACGCACACGAGGGCGTTCCGCGGGATGCGGACGGTGACGTTCTTCAGGTTGTGCTCGCGCGCCCCGTGGACGACCAGCTCGTCTGCGCTCATGGCGATGTCAGTCTAGCCAGTCGAACAGACGTTCGATACGCGAGCGCTACATGCGCGGGAGAGGAGCGGCGCCCCGCCTCGGCGCCGCTCCCCGTACGGTCGGCCGGAGCGTGTCCGGCGCCTCTCTTAGCCCTCGTCCGAGACCTTGATCTGGCCGCGGATCTCGCCGCCGGCGTTCTTCGCCGTGTGGACGTTGACGTATGCCCCGCCGGCCTCGAGCTTCGCGAACTGGGCGTGCGTCAGCATCCCGGATCCCCTCTGGCCGCTCCGGCACGGACCGCACAGCGCGAGCGCCACAGGCCCTGCCTTGCCCGGCTTGCCGAGATGGATGTGGGCGGCGATCGCCTTGCCCGACAGGTTCGAGAACGTGAGCTTCCACGTCACGCGCGCCTTGTCGTTCGCAAGCTCCACGGCCGTGCCGGTGAAGCTCCCGGTGGCGCCGGCCGGCACACCGCTCGGCCTGGGCACCTCCGTTCGCGCCTTCAACGTCGAGGACACCTTGTACGAGTCCTTCTGAGCCGCGGCGAACGCGAGTCCTGAAAACACGAGCGCCATGAGCCCGACGGCCCCGATTGCCTTCTTCATCGGTCCTCCCTCGGTCGCTTACACCACTCCTTCGGTGGACCGGGGGGAACGGATTGCCGCGGACGCGGCGTCGCGTCAGCGGCGTGCGGCGCGCCAGCGGCCGAAGATGAGGCCGCCGACCGTGAAGCCGAGACCGAAGGTCCCGAGGGCGAACGCGCCGATGGCGATGAACTTCCGCCACAGCGAGAGGCGCTGCCAGCGGCCGATCGCCTCCTCTTCCTCGGCCGAGAGGGGCTCGCCGCGGCGCTGCTTGCGCGCGGCGCCGCCTGCACGAAGGCCAAGGTAGATGTCGTCGAACAGTTCCGGCGACTCGTCCGCCACGGCGCGAGTGTACCCCGCCCCCCGGCGTGACAACCACTCGCGGAGGTCGGCCGGAACGACCGCGGTAGAGTGCGCGCGCGATGGAGACCGCCCTCGCCGAGCTGAAGGACCGCCTCGCCAAGCTGACCGACCTCCGCCGCGCCGAGGGTCTCCTCGTCTGGGACATGCAGGTCTTCATGCCCCCTGGTGGAGCCCCGACTCGCGCGACGCAGCTCGCCACTCTCGAAGAAGTCCTCCACGAGCGACTCGTCGACGAACGGCTCGGGGAACTGCTGGAGGAGCTCGCGCCCTACGAGGCGTCCCTCCCGCACGACTCCGACGACGCCTCGCTCATCCGCGTCGCGCGGAGGGACTGGGATCGCGCGCGCCGCGTGCCGGCGGAGCTCGCGGGCGAGTTCGCACGCGCCGCGGTCGAGTCGTACTCGATCTGGGTGGGGGCGCGCGAGAACTCCGACTTCGAGGCCTTCCGCCCGTCGCTCGAGCGCATCGTCGAGCTTCGCCGGCGCTTCGTCGAGTGCTACGCGCCGTACGACGACGCATACGACGTCCTGCTCGAGGACTACGAGCCGGGGATGCGGACATCCGAGATCCGCGAGATCTTCGCCGTGCTCACGCCGGCGCTGCGTGAGCTGGTCGCCGCGAACGCGACCGAAGAGGACGACGCGTTCATGCGTGGCCCGTTCCCGGTCCCGACGCAGGATGCGCTCTCGCGCGAGCTGTGCGAGGCATTCGGCGCCACGTGGGACCAGTTTCGGCTCGACACGACAGTCCATCCGTTCGAGATCGCGTTCGGCCTCGGGGACGTGCGCCTGACGAGCCGCTACTCCGAGCACGACCTTCTCTCGCTCTTCACGGCCATGCACGAGTGCGGCCACGGCCTCTACGAGTGGGGCGTGAGCCCGTCGCTCGAGCGGACGCCTTTGTGCATGGGCGTGTCCGCGACGCTGCACGAGTCCCAGAGCCGCCTCTGGGAGAACGTCATCGGGCGCTCGCTCCCCTTCTGGCGCTGGTTCTACCCCCGCCTGCAGGAGTCGTTCCCTGGGTCACTCGGCGCGGTGCCGCTCGAGGACTTCCACCGGGCGGTGAACCGCGTGCGCCGGACGTTCATCCGCGTCGACGCCGACGAAATGAGCTACGGGCTCCACATCATCCTCCGCTTCGAGCTCGAGCAGGAGCTCATCACCGGTCGCCTCGCGGTGAAGGATCTGCCCGACGCCTGGAACACGCGCTTCGAGGAGCTCATGGGCATCCCGGTTCCGGACGACGCACACGGCGTCCTGCAGGATGCGCACTGGTCAGGCGGCGGGTTCGGGTACTTCCCGACGTACCTCCTCGGGACGGTGCTCTCGGTCCAGGTCTGGGACCGGCTCCGCGCGGAGATCCCCACGATCGACGAGCAGATCGAGCGCGGAGACTTCGCCCAGCTGCACACGTGGCTCCGCGAGACCATCTACTCGCTGGGCCGCAAGCTCACGCCTGCCGAGACCGTCGAGCGCGCGGTGGGCGGCCCGATCGACCCCGAGCCGTACCTCGCTTACCTCCGCGGCAAGGTCGGCGCGACGGTCTAACGGCGACCGCGAGCGCGCCGCCGCGCTCACGCCGGTACGCGCCCGCGAGCGTCTCGAGCGGTCCGGCAGCGAACGGCGCTAGGGACCTTTCGCCTGCATTCGCGGGCCTTATGCGGCGGCGAGCAGTGCTAGGCGGCGTGGCCGAAGCGCTTCTCGGCGCGAGCCCGCGCGCGTGCCGCCTCGATCTCGCGATCACGCGGCGGCGCGCTCGTGACGAGCGTCGCAAGCAGCCGATTCGTCACCTCGGCAACATCCGCGACCGCCCGCGCGAACGCTGCCTCGTTCGCCTTCGACGGCTTCGTCGTCCCGCTCACCTTGCGCACGTACTGGAGCGCGGCGGCACTGACCTCGTCCGGGGTCGCCGGCGGCTCGAAGTTGTGAAGCGTCTTGATGTTCCTGCACATGCACCCCAGCCTAGCGACCGTAGATGCGCCATCCGGCCGGCGACTCGAACTCGAGGTCCCAACCCGCCTCCTCGAGGCGCGCCTCGCCAACCGTCTGCGTCGGCCCGACGACGAGCCAGCCGGCGTCGCCCGACACCCTCCCGTCGGGCGGGACGAAGGTGATGGTCCGTCTCAGGTGCTCGTCCCAGGCGGGATAGCTGTAGGTGTTGCCGGCAAGGTCGAGCGCAATCGTCGCGTCGGGCGGGATGCGCTCCTCGAGAAAACGGAACGCCACGCCGTCCCCCCCACCGCCCCCGGCCTGCACGAACCAGCGCGACGACATCTCGCCCGAGCGGTTCCCCGGAAGCAGTGCAAGACCCGCGGGACGCGGAATGAAGTAGGCGGCCGAGACCGTGACCGAGACCACCGTCGCCGCGACGGCCGTCCACGCGAGCGCACGAACGCGCAGCGCTACCCCGAAGACAGCGGCCGCAAGTGCGGCGGCGAACACGAGGTAGCGCATCCGCTGTGAGTCGTACCCGAGCGCGAGCGCCGTCACGAGCAGTGTCACCGGCACGCCGCAGAGCGCCGCGAGGGCGGCGACCGACCGCTGCCGGCGCACGACGTCCACCCCGACGAGTGCGCCGGCACCGAAGAGCAGGATCACGAAGGCGAGCCCGTACGAGGAGTGCATCGGCGACTCGACGAAGCCCTCCGGAAGCCGTCCGGCGGGTCCAGCGACGTCGAGCGCCGATCGCATTCGCCGCGCGCGCGGCCGCACGCGCGGCGAGCTGGGCCCAGGTCACGAGCATCGGCGCCGCGAGGAAGGCGACCGCTCCGACGAGCACCGCGACGCCTGCCGCCGCGCGACTCCTGCGCCAGAGGACCACTGCGACGACGAGCGCGACCGTCAGCGCCCCGAGGCCCCAGAGCGGCGACGCGAGGAGCGCCGTGTTGTCGATGTCGGACAGCTCGAGGAGGTCCGCGACGGATCTCCAGATGCGCTCACCCAGAGGATCCACGCCGCGATCGACGCTCACTCCGGTGGCGTTGCCCGCTTCGACGAGGTTGACCGCGAACCAGAACGAGCCGACGGCGAGTCCGACGGCTCCCAACGCGACGAGCGACCACCACCGGCGACGGGGCTGGCTTGCGAGCACGAAGAGCGCCAGCGCGGGAATCGCGAACGCCGCCGTTCCCTTCGTGCCGACGGCGAGCGCAAGCGCGAGGACAGCGAGTGCGAGCTCCGTGCGCGACGCTCCCCATCGCGAAGTACGCGCAGACGACGAGGAACGCCGCGACAAGCGAGGTCGTTGAGCGCGGTCGGCGTCTGCAGCAGGACGACGGTGAAGGTCGCGAAGACAAGAAGCGCCGAAGGCGGCCGCGCTCCGACCGAAGCCCAGCCGCCGCGCGATCCCGGCGATCGCGAAGCAGGCAGCGACGAGTGCGAGGAGCTGGACGAGTGCGACGTAACGGTCACCGCGGCTCAGGATCATGGACACCGACGCCTCGATCTCCGCCACGGGCGGGAAGACGTCGATCCGGCTGTCGGGTGCGTTCGGGACGTATCCCACCGCCTGCTGCTGCTTCCACAGCGCGGCGCGCGGGAGGTGGTAGAGCATCGTGTCGGGCAGGCTCTGAGGAACCGTCAGGGCAACGACGAGCGCGTAACCATGGGCCAGGACGGCCACTGCCGCGAGGACGGCGACCGCCCGGTCGCGCAGCGCCTCGCGCATCGGCGCGACGACCACGAACGGCGCTCTCGGCCGTCCACGAACGATCCACGCGATGCACGCAACGACGAACCAGCCGCCGAAGACGACGAGAAGAGCTGTCCGGGTCAGCGCGTCGGCGGGTGAGAGCCCGAGGGAGACGACGACGACCTCGCCGCTCGCGAGGAGATTCACGGCGAGCAGGAACCCGATGGTCGAGCGAAGGCCGAGACAGCTCGCAACGAGCGCTCCGGCGCCGACGACGAGCGCGACCCCGAGGGCGAGGAGCAGCGTGCCCACGCCGGCCAGGCTAGTCGGGAGATCCGATGGCGGTTAGGCGGCCGTCAGCGCCTCGAGCTCGCGCCGGAGCTCCTTGATCTCGTCGCGGAGCTTCGCCGCGTACTCGAAGCGGAGCTCCTCGGCCGCGAGGTACATCTCCTCCTCGAGCGTGATGACGAGCTTCTCGAGCTCCTCGCGCGACATCCCCTCGACCTCCGCCTTCCCGCGGCGTCGCCGTGACGAGGGAACGTGCGGGGACTCGAGCGAGAGGAGCTCCGAGATGTCGGAGACGCCCTTGACGATCGTCTCCGGCGTGATCCCGTGCTCCTCGTTGTAGGCGACCTGGATCGCGCGTCGGCGCGAGGTCTCCTCCATCGCGCCCACGATCGCCTCGGTGCGCTTGTCCGCGTAGAGGATGACCTTCCCCGCCGTGTTGCGCGCGGCGCGGCCGGTCGTCTGGATGAGCGCGGTCTTGCCGCGCAGGAAGCCCTCCTTGTCGGCGTCGAGGACCGCGACGAGCGAGACCTCCGGGAGGTCGAGACCCTCGCGCAGAAGGTTCACGCCGACGAGGACGTCGTACTCGCCGAGTCGCAGCTCGCGGATGATCGCGATCCGGTCGAGCGTGTCGATCTCGGAGTGGAGGTAGCGCGCGCGGACGCCCGCCTCGAGCAGGTAGTCCGTCAGGTCCTCGGACATCTTCTTCGTCAGCGTCGTGACGAGAACCCGCTCGCCCGCCTCCTCGCGGTGCCGGATCTCGTTCAGCAGGTCGTCGATCTGGTTGCGCGTCGGGCGGAGCTCCATCTCGGGGTCGACGACACCCGTCGGGCGGATCAGCTGCTCCGCGATGACCTTCGACCGCGAGAGCTCGAACGGGCCGGGCGTCGCCGAGACGAACACGAGCTGCTTCACCTTCCCGAGGAACTCGTCGAAGCGGAGCGGCCGGTTGTCGAGCGCCGACGGCAGCCGGAAGCCGAAGTCGATGAGCGTCTGCTTGCGCGAGCGGTCGCCCTCGTACATCCCTCCGAGCTGCGGCACGGTCTGGTGCGACTCGTCGACGAAGCAGACGAAGTCGTCGGGGAAGTAGTCGATCAAGCGTGAAGGGGTGCGATCCGACCGGGTCGGCCTTCGAGCGCCCGCGAGTAGTTCTCGATCCCGTTGCAGAAGCCGAGCTCCTTCATCATCTCGAGGTCGTACTCGGTGCGCTGGCGGATGCGGTGAGCCTCGAGCATCCGCCCCTCCGTCTCGAACTTCGCAACCTGCTGCTCGAGCTCGGCGCGCAGGTCGTCGACCGCTCGCTCGATCGTCGGCCGCGACGTGACGTACTCGGTGGCGGGCCAGATGACGAGGTTGTCGAGGTGCGAGTAGACCTCACCGGTCAGCGAGTCGAAGTGCGTGATCTGCTCGACCTCGTCGCCGAAGAACGACACTCGGTACGCCGTCTCGATGTTCGCCGGCTGGATCTCGACGAGATCGCCCTTCACCCGGAAGCGGCCGCGCCCGAGGACCGTGTCGTTGCGCACGTACTGGCTCTCGATGAGCTTGCGCAGAATCTCGTCCCGGTCGTGGGTCTCTCCCACTTCGAGCATCAGGACGCGCTCCCGCCATTCCTCGGGCGACCCGAGGCCGTAGATGCACGACACGGAGGCGACGACGACCACGTCCCTGCGGGTCAGTAGCGACGAGGTCGCCGACAGTCGCAGCCGTGCGATGTCGTCGTTCCGGGACGAGTCCTTCTCGATGTAGAGATCCGCCTGCGGGATATAGGCCTCGGGCTGGAAGTAGTCGTAGTACGAGACGAAGTACTCGACCGCGTTGTCCGGGAAGAACTCGCGGAACTCGTTGCACAGCTGGGCGGCGAGCGTCTTGTTGTGCGCGATGACGAGCGCAGGGCGCTGCAGCTTCTCGATCGTCCATGCCATCGTGGCCGTCTTGCCCGTGCCGGTGGCGCCGAGGATCGTCTGGAAGCGGTTCCCGGCCGCGACCGACTCGGCGATCTCGCCGATCGCGCGCGGCTGGTCGCCCATGGGCGCGTAGGTGTCCGAGGCGTGGAACGGGCGCACGCGCCCAGCGTAGCCGCCGCGTCACGGAGAACCGTCACGCCCCGACGGCATCATGCAGGCGTGCGCTCGTTCGTCGTCACGGCCGCGCTCGGAGTCGCCCTCGTCGCGGCGTCCGGGAGCTTCGCGTCTCCGCCGGACGGCCACGCGCGGACGGACACGCGGCTCGTCCCAGCGGTCGAGGCGGCCTTCGCGCGAGAGAGCTACCGCCCGGGTCAGCGCGCTCGACTCGTCGTCCGCGACCGCTCGCGGACGCTGACCGTGCAGGTCCTCGAGGCGGGGCCCGAGATCGATACGACCGAGAGCGACACGGAGCTGAACGGCGTGCCCGTGTCGCCGGTCAAGACGATCCACCGACGGCCCGGACGCCAGCCGCTGTCGGTTCCGATCGGGCACTGGCGGAGCGGCCTCTACTTCGCACGCCTCGAGGCTCCGGACGGCCGCGTCGGCTTCGCGCCCTTCGTCGTCAGGCCGGGTCGGATCGGAGCGGCGCGCGTTGCGGTCGTGCTCCCCACGCTGACCTGGCAGGCGTACAACTTCCGAGACGACGACGGCGACGGAAGGGCCGACTCGTGGTACGCGCGCAAGCGCCTGGACACGGTCCGGCTCGGACGCGCATTCCTCGACCGCGGCGTGCCGTACGGCCTGCGGTTCCACCTCGGCTTCATGCATTGGCTCGCGTGGACGGAAAAACGCGTCGACGTCCTTTCGCAGTGGGACCTCGAGCACGTCTCGAGCGCCCACGCGCTTCGCCGCGCGTACGACCTCATTGTCTTCGCAGGGCACCACGAGTACGTGACGACACGTGAGTACGACCTGGTCGAGCGGTACCGCAACCGCGGCGGGAACCTCATGTTCCTCTGCTCGAACAGCTACTACTGGCGCGTCGTCCGGCACGGGAACGTGCTCGAGAAGGACGGGCGCTGGCGTGGCCTCGACCGCCCGGAGGCGTCGCTCATCGGCGCGCAGTACATCGCGTACCAGCGCGCGCCGCGCCGTCCCTGGGTCGCGCGGCGCACGCCCGCCGCGCGGTGGTTCCTGAAGGGAACCGGCCTGCGCCCCGGGTCCCGCTTCGGACGCGGCGGCGTCGAGATCGACCACGTCGCGAAGGCATCCCCGGCTCACGTGCAGGTGCTCGCCGCGATCCCGAACCTGTTCGGACGAGGTAAGACCGCGCAGATGACCTACTACGAGACCGCCACGGGCGCGCGCGTGTTCGCCGCGGGCGCGTTCCACTTCACGCGCGCGATCACGACCGACTTCGTCGTCTGGCAGCTCCTCGAGAACGTCTGGGCGCGGCTGGCCCGATGACGCGAGCGGAATTCCGCACTACCATCGGATCCGTGAGGAGTCGCATCGGGCTCGGCGTCGCGCTGGCCGCCATGGTCGCTGCTGGGCGGCGCCCGAGTCCGCTCAACCGGCGACGTTCCTCCGGCCCTCGTCTGCAAGCTGCCGCGGGAGAGCCAAGGCAACGCTGCCGCCGACCGCGCGCCACGGGATCATCCACCACCTCCTCCAGTACCCGGCGGTCGCGCTCGCGACGCCGCGGGAACGGGCTCGTGCGCGGCTCGTCCTCGACCGGCTCGAGGCAGCGGCCGCCGTCGCGGAAGCTGGAGAGACACGCGGGCCGCGAGCCGGGCAGGCTACGACACGCGCTCACGGCTGCGGAAGCCCGGCGACACGAGCGTCTTCTTCTTCCACGCGGAGCGCCACGAAGAGCCTCGCGGCCGCTCGATCTTCGACTTCACGCGGCCGAAGGCGCTCATCTACGCGAACGCGCCGGGCCGTCCCCTCGTCCTCGTGGGCGCGATGTGGAGCACGCGCGACGGCGAGGTCGGCCCGACCCCGGCCGGCCCGATCCTGCGCTGGCACTCGCACGTCGTGTGCAAGTCAGGCAAGAAGCGCGGCCTCAAGCCGCCGGCGAGCGGCGTCTGCCCGCCGGGCTCGCGGCTGACGCAGGGAGCGAGCGAGATGCTGCACGTCTGGTTCACGGAGGACCTCCGCAGCGCCTTCGCGATCAGCGCACCGAAGCCCGAGCTCTGCCGCGAGGGTTACCTGCCGCGCAGCGCGTGCCGCTGACGTCGGCGCACCGGCTTCAGCGGAGATACTGAGTGCGCTCGACGTCGGTGAGCTCACGACGCGTCGCGGCCACTCGACTGTCAGCCAGCCCACGCAGCTCGTCGAGACCGCCGCAGATCTGGCATTCGTACCGTCGCACGATGCCATCGGCACCGCCCGTATAGATCACCTTGCCCGTCGGATCGAAAGCGGCCGCTGTCGTCGGACCGTCGTGACCCTGAAGACGGAGGACGATCTCCCTACCTGCGACATCCCACAGCGCTGCTTTGCCCGCCGCGGCGATCAGCCACCGACCGTCGGGGCTGAACTGGGCGTCCTGAACCTCGGTGCCGTGCTGGAGACGTCTGACGAGTCGCCCGGTCGCGACGTCCCAGATGCGCACGTCGTGGTCGCGGCTCGCCGTGGCCAGTAGCCCTCCGAAGCGGGAGAATGCAGCCGAGCGCACGCGATCGCGGTGGCCGGTCAGGATCACGCGGTCCCCCGTCGGAGACCGCAGAGTCACGGTGTTCAGGCGGATCACGGCGACCGTTCCGTCCGGACCGACCACGCGACGCACACGTTTTGGCCCGCTCTCGACCTTCGCCTCCCGGCCGGTCTTCGGATCGAGCACGTGGACCTCTCCGTCGTCGGTCGAGACGCGCAGTCGGCCGTCGTCGTCGAAGGCGAGCGCGGAGACCGGAGCAGCGACCTTCGCGACCTGGCCGGTCACCGGCTGCACGACGGCGTCCCACGCACGCATGGTCGTATCCGTGCTCCCGGTCACGATCAGCGAGCCGACGTCATCGGCGAAGGCGGCCGACGTCACCCAGTCGCCGTGACCGGCGAGGTCGAACAGGGGTGAGCCGGTCCCGGTCCGGTACACGCGAGCGATCCCATCCTTCCCGGCAGTGACGACGTGCTCGCCGTCGGCGCTGAACGCGATCGCGAGCAACCCGGTGGAGCTCCCGGGGAGGACGGCCTGGAGCCCCCAGTCCGACGTCCGCCAGACACGACCGATCCCGTCCGTGCTCGCGCTCGCGACTCGAGCGCCGTCGGGACTGAACGCGATCGCCGTGGGATGTCCGAGCTGCTCGCGCAGCGCGTGTATTCGCCGCCCACTCTGGCCCGACCAGACGAGCAGCCGGCGATCGGCGCCGCCAGTCAGCACCCGTCGGTTGTCGCGCGAGATCGCCGCCGACTCGGCGCCGCGATGGGGATAGAAGTGGAGCAGCCTGCCGGTCGCCGTGTCGACGAGGCGAACGCCGTCCTTCGAGACGACGGCTACGCGCGACCCGTCGGCTGAGATCGTCGACGCGGTGGCTCCGCCGGCGCCAGGGAGAGCACCGACCTCACCGTCCGGAGCCACGAGCCTGAGACGGCCGTCGCGCCCGGTGAGCAGGACCGATCCGTCGTCGGCGAAAGACGCCGATGTCGCGGGCGCCCCGGTCGCGTAGCGGTCCACCTCCTCGCCCGTCGTCGGGTCGGCCACGACGACATCGCCGCCGGTCGTGACGCCGACGAGATGGCGCCCTCGCGCGCGAGCCGCGAGAACCGGCTCGCCGACGGCGGCGACGGCGCGGACCCGCGACTCGAGGAGCGCGTCGCGCAGTGCGCGCTCGGCGCTCTCGCCGGGTTCGACCTCGGCGGCCTCGGTCGCGAGGAGCAGGCTGAGCTCGGGATCGCTCGCAAGCAGCGCGCCGGCATTCGCCTCGAGCTCGTTGGCCTTGGCGTTCCGCGCCTGCTCGCGCGCCTCGGTCCGCTGCGTGAGCGCGTACACCGTCACCGCGCTCATCGCGGCGAGAGCGATCGCACCGACACCGATGACCGCGAGAAGTCTGACGATGGCGGCGGTCCGACTCGCGCTTCTGCGCCTCCAGCTCGCGATCGGCCTCGTGCTCGGCACGCCACGCGAGCACCGGCTCGGCGAGGACGTCGTGGAAGATCTCGTAGCGGACGTGACCTCCCTCCTCGATCGAGCGCAGGATCCTGAGCTCGGAGAGCCGATCGAGCACGGGCGAGACCACGGACACCGGCGCGCCTGCAAAGTCGGCGAGATCGGAGACGTCGTGTGCGATCTTCGTGCCGGACGGCGTCACCAGATGATTGAAGAGCCGCGCCGCGATGTCCTTCTGCTCCACCGAGAGCTCCGCCATTGCGCCTGCGAGGTGCTCCTCGACGATGTGCTGTGCGCCGCCGAGACGTCGCGAGCGTCCCGGCTCGAAGGACGCCCGAGGCCGCTGCTCGCTCCTCCTCCCAGATCCGCTGCATGACGAGCTGGAGATACGGCGCCTCGACGCGCATCGCCGGATCGCCGCCCTCGACCGTGCCGAGCCCGCCGAGGGCAGGCTCGATCTGGCCCGCGCCGACCTGGTCGAGCACGTCCTCGACGAGCTCCGGCTCGACGGAGACCACGACACCGGTCGAGCTCCGTGAACCGCTCGGTCGGGCGGACGATCGCGGCCCGGGCGGAGGCGCGGTCGAGACGGTCGAGGCGGAGCGTGTTCGAGAAGAGTCCCGGGATGCGTCCCGTGAAGCGGTCGAGCTTCGCGAGCGAGTCCTCCCGGAGCGAGACGAGGACGTTGATGCGAAGCGGCGCGCCGAGCACGAGCGGAAGCGTCTCGGCGAACGATGCGGGGCCTCCGTCGTCGGCGTGATAGAGGAAGTACTCCTCTGCCTGGTCGAGGACGAGGTACACGTCCCGCTCCGCCTGTGCGTGCTCGAGCGCCGCCGCCGCGGACCCGTTCGCGTCAGCGCCGGTGGCCTCGCGAATCGCTTCCGCCAGCGCGGTATTCGGATCGTCGCTCCAGCTCGAGAAGACGACGACGAGCGGCTCCTCCGGGAGCTCGCGGAGCGAGCGGGCGACGGCGGCGCGCAGAAGAGACGACTTCCCCACCCCGCTCGGTCCGTACAGGACCGTGAGGCGTGAGGCGATCAGGTTGGCGACGACGATCTCGCGCTCGCGCTCGCGCCCGAAGAAGAGCAGCGCGTCCAGCTCCGAGTCCTCGAACGCGTTCAGCCCCTTGTACGGCGAGTCGGGTCCGCCGACGGACGCGCTCACGCCGCCTCGAGTCGCCGCTCGAGCAATTCGACGTACGCGTGCGGCTCGACGTCGACGGGCGTGACGTCGAAGCGCCGCCAAAAGGCCTGCGCCAGCGGGCTCGGCGTGCGCTGCACCGCCCACGAGCGGTACGCGACAGGCTGCTCTCCCCAGATCCGGTTGAGGATCAGCCGGAGGTTCCAGTCGGCCATCTCGTAGCCCAGGAAGAGGAAGTGGCTGCGGCGGAGCCGCGCGGCGAGGGCGACAGGGACGACGGCGCTCAGCTCGGAGCGACCGAGGTAGTCGATGTAGTCGTCCTCGGTGATGACGAAGCTCTCCCACTCGCGCTCGGGCAGCGGATCGACGGCACCGTGGAGCTTCAAGATGATCGTACGGCGCTCGAGGCTGAGCTCGGTCGCGTACGTGTTCGGCACGTCGATCGGCCTGGGAGGCTCGCCCGGCGGCCGATGCCAGAAGCGGCCGCGATGCGTGCCGGCCGCGACGTAGGAGACGATGTCGACCTCCTCGCCGGCGTCCTCGAAGGCGCGCTCGAGCGCGAGGTCGTAGTTCGTCGTGACGATGAGCTGGTGCGGCGCGCCGCGCTCGCGCAGGAGAGCTGGGACACGTGCGAGGAAACGATGGAGCGGGCCCGGCTCGACGGCAGCCTCGAAGCGGGCGTGCAGCTCGTCGTACAGCGGGCCCGAGCCCTGCATCGTCGCCACGTACTGCGAGATCCGCGCGAGGTCGATCGGGCGGTCGTCCGGAACCGTCGAATGCTCTCGCGAGGTGCTCCGCGAGGTGCCCCGGCCCCGTCGAGCCCGATGACCGGGACGACGCGGCCAGCGAGGAGCGCCTTCACGATCTCGCCCTCCTCGTCGGCCGCAACGGGAGCGCCGCCGGCCGCGAGTCCGGCATCGTGCCGGAGGATCTCCGACTGGAGCCGCTTGAGCTCCGGGCCGGGCTCGATCCCGAGTTCGTCGACGAAGCGGGCGCGCGCATCCTGGTAGACCTCCAGGGCCTCCGCCTGCCGGCCCGCACGATACAGCGCGAGCATGAGCTGCCTGCGAAAGGTCTCGCGGAGCGGATGGTCGCGAACGAGCGCCTCGAGCGCGCCGACGACGTCGCCGTGCCGGCCGAGCTCGAGATCGGCCTCGATCCGCTCCTCGACGGGCGACGAGCCGAAGCTCCTCGAGCCTGCGGGTCTCCGCCTGTGCGAAGTCGTCGAAGGTGAAGTCCGCCAGTGCAGGCCCCCGCCACAGGGCGAGCGCCGCGTCCAGCCGTTCGCTCCGCTCCTCGGCTGGGAGCCGTCGTGCGTCGGCGAGCGAGCGCTCGAAGCGACCGGCGTCGATCTGGTCCCGCGCGACCGTAAGCAGGTAGCCAGGTGAGCCGCGTCTCGAGGACATCGGCGTCCGAGAGCTCGCCTGAGGCGTCCAACCGCATTCTGCAGCGATGCGGTCGCTGACTTCGGCGCCTCCTCGCCCCACAGGAGGTCGATCAGTCGATCCGTCGCCACGACTCTGCGGGCCTCGAGGACGAGGATCGCGAGAAGCGCGCGCTGCTTCGGCCCACCGAGCGCGACAGGTCCGGTCTCGTCCGAGACCTCCAGCGGGCCGAGTATCCGGAACTCGAGCGTCACGCGCGACCTTAGAACGCCGGGCCGGCCTGTGTCCAGCATCGCCGCCACACATCACTCGAATGTGCTCAAGACCCGCTCAAGAGGCGGTTAGCGCCCTGTTGGCCGCGGGTTGCCGCGCCGTTTGGGCCGGCTCCGAGCGTGCGGGCCATGACCACGTCGCGCATCATCTCAACGCTCGCAGGTTCACTCCTCGCCGCCTCAGCCTTCGCCTCGGCCGGCGCGTCCGCACCGGCTCGAGAGGTAGCCACCCCAGTTCCGATCCTGATGTACCACGTCATCGGCGATCCGCCGTCCGGAGCGCCCTATCCAGAGTTGTACGTCAGCCGACCGGACTTCGAGGCTCAGATGAGATGGCTGGCGCGCCACGGCTACCAGGCGGTGACGCAGCGCGACGTCTGGAATCACTGGCACCGGGGAGGAGCGCTGCCACGCAGGGCGATCGTGATCACGTTCGACGACGGCTATCGAAGCGTCGCGGACCGGGCGCTGCCCTCCATGCAGGCGCGCGGGTGGCCGGGTGTCCTCAATCTCACCGTCAAGAACCTTCGAGTGCGCGGCGGCCTGAGCGAGTGGCGTGTACGGAAGCTCATTGCCGCCGGCTGGGAACTCGGCTCGCACTCGCTGACGCACCCCGATCTGACGGGTCTCGACGACGCCACTCTCACGCGCGAGATTGCCGGCTCGCGCCTGATTCTCCGATCCCGCTTCGGAGTCCGGGTCGACTTCTTCTGCTACCCGGCCGGTCGATACGACGCAGCGGTTATCCGGGCGGTTCGCCGCGCCGGCTATCTCGGAGCCACCACGACGATTGAGGGACTGGCGCGACCCGGGCAGCCGTACGAGCTTCAGCGCATTCGCGTGAGCCGCAGACACGGCGTCGACGGCCTTGCTCAGGCACTCGCCGGCGCGAGCGACTGAGCCGATCCGGACTGCTGTAGCGAACCGACGTCGGTGACACCTTGAGGATTTCTTGAGCGCCCGAAATAATCATCGCCCCATGCCCGTCCGCTCTCTCCTGTCAATCCTCGCCATCGTCGTGGCAGTGGGGGCAGGCCCCGGAGGAGCTACCGCAGATGGAGCCTCCCCGACGGAGTTCGTCCTGAGGCGCGACCGCGCGCTCGTGGGCGACTTCGGAGGCTACGGCGGCCAGCTGAACCAGCACGTCTACGCGAAGATCAGCGGGCCGCCGCCGGCGCTTTCCACGATGGAAGCGAAGGTCGTAGCCCTCCGGCCTCAGCTCGTCCGCATCTTCTTCAACACGTCCGAGTGGACGAACGAGGATCGCATGGCGTCGTTCGTGCGGACGGTCGAGCTCGCGGAGCGCGCGGACGCGGAGATCAACATCACGTGGCAGGGCAGCACATTCGAGTTCGCGATGCGGAACATGCCTCGCTTCGCCGACGAGCTCTCGAACCTCGTGCGGCTCCACGGCATCGAGCGCCTCTGGGTGACGATGTTCAACGAGCCGAACACGACCGGAAGGACACTCGCCGAGTACGAGCAGGTGTACCGCTCGCTGCACCGTCTGCTCGTGGAGCGCGGTGTGCGCGATCGCATCCGGTTCATGGGCGGGGACCTCACGCGTTCCGAGCAGGGCGCTTCACAGGCCGAATGGCTGCGGTACATGGCGAGCCGCATGGGCGATCTGCTGGATGCGTGGTCGGTGCACGTCTACTGGGACTTCTGGGACACCGACAAGATCGATCAGCGGCTCCAGGCCGAAGTGCGGAGCATCGTGGGCTCGATCCCACCCGAGCAACACCGCCCGATCTACATCACCGAGTTCGGCGTCCGCGGGCTCGGGACGTTCGAGGGCGAGGTGAGCTTCGACCCCGGCTTCTGGCCCGACGGCACCGGCATGTCGGCCACGGAGATGAGCGCGTTCCAGCACGGCTGGTTCAACCTTCGCGCGGCGCAGCTCGGCTACTCGGGCACGGTCAAGTGGGACGTGTATCCGGCCAAGTACGACCAGGGCACCCAGGACTTCTCCGCGCTCGGGCCGGGCGCCGAGGGCTGGCCCGCTCGACCCGTCTACAACCTCCTCCAACTACTGGCGCGAACGACCGAGCCACGCGGCGGGCACATCGTCGAGGTGACAGCCGGCTCGGCTGCCGATCCCGGGAAGCTGGTGACCGCGTACGTCTCGCCGGCGAACGACTTCACGATCCTCGGCCTCCACACGGCCGGTGGTGCGATCCCGACGACCTCGCACGCGCTGGTGAGCTACGCGCTCGGGGGCCTTCCTGCGAACAGCACCTTCCGACTCCTCGTCTGGAACGGTGACGGCGACGGCACGAACGTCGACGCCGGCTTCTACGCAACCGACGCGAACGGGGCAATCGAGATCTCGGTTCCTCGAGACGCCGTCTTCGCTCTCACGTCGACACCGATCGTGACGCTGCCATGGTGAGCGGCGAGGAAAGATCACGAGATCGGCGGCGCTGCGGCGTGCAGGAGTCGCTGCTGCCGCGATCGCGGTCGGTGGAGTCAACGCTCCGTATGCATTCGCCGGCCCGCTCAGGCACAGCGGTCGCCAACTCGCAGGCCGACTCTCCATCGTCCAGTGGGCGCACTTCGTCCCGCGCTACGACGCCTGGCTCCGGTCGTGGGCGACCGCTTGGGGCGAGCGCAACGACGTCGAGGTCGCGATCGAGCGCGAGCCGTACACGGAGCTTCCGGCTCTGGCCGCGGCAGAGGTCAAGGCACAGCGCGGCCACGACATCTTCGGCTTCCTCGGACCACCCGCGCGCTACGAGGATCAGGTGATCGACCACACGTCGATCGTCAATGAGATCGAGCGCAAGGTCGGCGGGTACGGCGATCTCGGTCGCCGGAGCACGTTCAACCCGAAGACCCGGAAGCACTTCGGCGTCTCCGACTACTTCGTCCCCGCTCCGATGATCTGGCGCCACGACCTGTGGAACTCGATCGGCAAGTCGCCTGCGACGTGGGACCAGGTGCGTGAGGCGGCACCCCTGCTGAAGGCGCTAGGCCATCCGATCGGGCTGGGCCAGGCGAGTGAGCCCGACTCCAACATGGCGCTCCTCTCTCTCCTGATGAGCTTCGGCTCGTTCCTCCAGGACGCGTCGGGCGTGCCGTCGCTCGATAGCCCGAACACGGTCGAGGCCGTCGAGTTCATGGCGGATCTCCATGCGCAGGGCCAGGACAACGCCGTTTTCTCGTGGAAGCCGGAGTCGAACAACCAGTTCATCCTCGGCGGGCGAGGCTCGCTGGTGATGAACGCGATCTCGGCTGTCCGCCGGGCGGAGGACCTCGGCATGCCGTTCTCGAAGGATCTGTGGCTGTGGCCCGTCCCCCACGGGCCGCGCGGGAGGGTGGGCGTCGGCCAGTACACGAGCGTCTACGCGGTGTGGAAGTTCGCCAGGAACCGAGACGCCGCGGAGCGTTTCCTCGCCGATCTCTGCATCGCGTCGAGTGACGCCGTCGCAGCATCGGGCATGTTCAACTTCCCGACCTTCCCCGGCGCGGCGCCGTGGAGCGAGCTCTACGCGACTGCCGCCGAGGATCAGCGGCTGCCGAAGGGCAAGTACACGATCCTCACGACGATCGCCGCGAAGTACACGCGGAACGCAGGCTACCCCGGGCACTTCAATGCAGCTGTGCAGGAGGCCCTCGAGACCTATCTCGTCCCGCGCATGTTCGCCCAGGTCTCGCAGGGCCGGATGACTGCCGCGGAGTCGGTTCAGGCGACCGCGGCCGAAGCACGGCGGATCTGGAAGCGGTGGCGGAAGGCCGGAAAGATCTAGCGCCAGGGCACGAGAAGATGGCGGCACCCCCGGGCCTCACTCGCGCAAAGGCTTTCGAAGTCGCCGGCTCCCACCCAGCCTCATTTCTGTGAGTCGAAACTTCGGCTCTTTCGATTCGCTGATTTCTTAGCGGTTCAGCATCCGACGTGCGTGTAAAGCACGCATCGGAATTACTTGTCGATTAGTCACCCGTTAGCCGCTCGTGGTCGAGCGGTTAGGGGTCGGATCGAGCGTGACCGGCGTACCCACGAACCCCGGAAAGGGGGGCACCATGCGCCAGGTCACCTCATTGCACCGCACGCTCGTCGTGCTCGCAGTCGGTCTGCTCGCGCTCGCCGCTCCGCTCGTCGCATATGCCGACGGGACGCCCGTTGGCCACTGAGCGAAGAGTCGGAGCGACGCCACGGAGAGAGGCCCGCATTGCGGGCCTCTCCTCATGCAGGCACCTGCTGTCCAAGAAAGCCACGAGCGTACGATGCGCCGGCGTCGTTCCGCTTTCGCTCGAAGAACGCGATCGCATCGTGGATCGCCGTCTCGGCCGCGTCTTCCAGACCGATTAGACGCAGAACCGTGGCCAGAGCCACTCTCGTCGACGCGATGACGTTCAGCCCGTCCGTGTCATTGGCAAGCCGCACGGCCTCCTCCGCGAGTTCGCGTGCGTCGGACAGCGAGCCCCGCCGCGCACGAAGCTTCGCCTCGACCGGCCAGAGGAGTAGCAGCTGGCTCGTGTCATCGCTTGCAGCATTCGCCCGCGATACGGCCGCCCAGTGCTCCGCATCGTCCAAGCGCTCCTGTCTGTACAACGTCTCTGCGAGCTTGGCCGCCCTCGCCGCAAGTCCGATTCGATGTCGAGTGCGCTCAAAGTACTCGCACTGCTCCAGCAGCGTTGTCTCAGCCGCCGCGAGGTCACCCGCTAGGAGCTCGACGTCTGAACGCACCGCTCCGCAGAAGACGGCCACCGTTGCCAACGCGCCGAGCTCGGTGAGTTCGTACTCGGCCTCGTCGATGAGCTCGCGCGCTCTCACGAACTCCCCGAGTTGGGCGTGGAGACCCCCGAGAAACGGGAGAATGGACGCCCGCCCGAAAACGCCGCTCGTCTTATCGGCGCTCAGCTCTGCACAGCGCAATATCCCCAGCGGCACCGGAGTCGGGCCCCAATAGATGGCGCCAGCGATCTGCTGAAGACATGTGGCGGTTGGAAATGCCGTCCGCCGGTAGTAGCCGAGTGCACGTTCTTCAGCGTCTTGCCACGCCGCGTGACTGCCGCGGATTCCGCCGAGGACGTAGCCCATGAGCATCCAGGTCCGCGCAAGCGACCTCTCGTCCTCGAGGGCTTCAAAGACAGGGACGGCGTTCTCGGCGATGGCAAGTAGCTCCGCCGCCGCCCCCTCCGGCTCAGTCAGGAGGCGTCCGTACGCAGCTTCGACCTTAGCCCGCAACTCGACACGTCGTTGACCGTACGCCGCAGCACTTCCCGCTGCCTCGTGGAACTGTGCGTTGCACGAATCCATGTCTCCCACGCTCATGAACGCGATCCCGAGCTCGCACATCAACTCATGACGCGATTCGTCGCCGAGCGGAAGCAATGCCACCGCTCGGCCGAGCAGGCTGATCGTCGCCGGCATGTCGCCGCGCCTGAGTGCACGCAGTCCCGCCGTCGCCAGACGACGCCCGGCATCCTCGCTCAAGCTCGCGGTACGGCGATCGTCCTGGCCGAGGTCCGTCCAAAGCCGATGCGCCTGCTCGAGGTGGTACCCGACGAACTCGTCGAGCTCGGGCAGATCCGGCGACGTCTCGTCGAGCCGGTCGGCAAAGCGCTCGTGCAGCTCGGCGCGCAACCGCTTCGGCGCCGCGCGGTAGACCGCGTCCTGCACGAGTACGTGGCGAAAGCCGAACGTGCCGTCGCCTCCCGGCCGTACGAAGCCGCGTCCGGCGAGCGTCGCGAGGTGCGTGTCGGCGGTCGCCACGGCGTCGGGATCGAGGAGCGCGACGACGTCGTCCGCGCTGAACTCCTTCCCGACGACCGCGCCGCGCTCGAGCACGGCGCGCTCGCCCGGGCCGAGCCGGTCGAGACGCGCGGCGAGGAGCGCCTGGATCGTCTCGGGGACCCGCTGCTCGGTCAGTCCGCCCTCGAGTGCGAGGGCGAGGAGCTGCTCGAGGAAGAGCGGGTTGCCCTCGGCGGCCTCGACGACGCGCGTCCTTTGGTCCGATTCGAGGATGCCGCCGCCGAGCCCGTCGACGAGGGCCTCGGTCTCGTCGGTCGAGAGGGCATCGAGCTCGATCCGGTCGACGTTTCCGCGTGCGCGGAGGAAGTCGGAACTCGTCTCCCGGAGTTCCTCGCGTGCGAGGCAGACGACGAGAATCGGTCCCTCGGCCTTATCCGCGAGGTGGTCGACGAGCTCGAGGAACGTCGGCTCCGCCCAGTGGACGTCGTCGAAGACGAGCGCGAGAGGCCCCGCACGCGCGCTCGCCTCACAGAACCGGCGGAAGAGCCACGCGAGCTCACGTGCCGGCGGCGGCGTCTCCGCCTCGAGCGCGTCGAGGATCGCGTCGCGCTCCTCGCTCGCCGGAGCGTCGCGGAGGACCTCGCGTAGCGGCCAGTACGTGATGCCGTCACCGTAGGAGAGGCAGCGTCCCGAGAAGGTCGTGATCCCCTTCGCGCGGCGTGTGAACTCGGCCGCGAGCCGCGACTTCCCGACCCCCGGAGGAGCGATCACCAGCGCGACCCGCACCGTCGATCCGTCGACTGCGCGTTTGAGAGACCGCCGCAGCGCCGCGAGCTCGCGCTTGCGACCGACGAGTGGGGCGTCGAGACGACGCTCGAACACAGGCGCGCTCTCCTCCAGCTCCACGAGCCGGAACGCTCCGACAGATCGGCCCAGCCCCTTTATCTCGAGCTCGCCGAGCGGCTCGAGACGGGCCGAATGATCGATCAGGCGCGCGGTGACCTCCCCCACGACGATCTCGTCCGCAGCGGCGGACGCCTCGAGCTTCGACGCGATCCCGACCGCCTCTCCGGTGACGAGGCGCTGGCGTGCGTCCGTCGGCGTGGCGACGACCTCCCCCGTCTCGATCCCGATCCGGACTTCGAGCCCGACCCCGTGCTGCTGCAGGAGCTGCTCGTTGAGCGCGGCGATCCCGGCCTCGATGTCGAGCGCGGCGCGCGCGGCGCGGAACGCGTCGTCCTCGTGCGAGATCGGGATCCCGAACGCGGCCATGACCGAGTCGCCCGCGTACTTCTCGACCGTGCCTCCGTGGCGCACGATCGCCGCCGACACGGTCTCGAAGTAGCCCCGCAGGACGGCGCTGAGCGCCTCCGGGTCGAGAGCCGCCGCGAGCGCCATCGACTCGACGACGTCTGCGAACAGCACCGTGACGAGACGCCGAAACTGCATCGGAGGCCGAGCGAGCGGCGTCTCCTCGAGGAGCAGCGAGTCGTCCTGGCGGAGAATGGCGGCCTCGAGCTCGCGTAGCTCGGGCCCCGGGTCGATCCCGAGCTCCTCGACCAGCGTCTTGCGCGCCTGGCGGTAGGCGGAGAGGGCATCGGCCTGTCGACCGGAGCGGTAGAGCGCGAGCATGAGCTGGGTCCGCGGTCGCTCTCGCAAGGGCTCGGCCTGGACGAGCGCCTCGAGCTCCGCGACGAGCTCGACGTGGCGGCCGAGCGCGAGATCGGCGTCGATCCGCTCCTCGACCGCGACGGTGCGCAGCTCTTCGAGCCGGGCTATCTGGGTCTGCGCGAAGGGCTCGTAGAGGAAGTCCGCGAGCGCCGGGCCGCGCCAGAGCGCGAGCGCCTCGCGGAGCGCGACCTCGGCCGAGGCCGCGTCGCCGCCCTCGAGCGCAGCGCGCCCCTCCTGCGCGAGTCGCGACGAAGCGGTGTGCGTCGACACGCTCCGGGTCGAGCTCGAGCACGTACCCGGGGGCACGCGTGGACGATCGCAGGCCCGAGCGCCTTGCGCAACTGGGAAACGTAGACCTGGACTGCGTGGGCGGCGGTCTCCGGCGGATCTCCGGGCCAGAGCGCCTCGACGAGTCGGTCGACGGAGACGACGCGACCCGGCTCGAGCGCGAGAACGGCGAAGAGCGCACGCGGCTTCTGGCCGCCCAGGGCGACAGGCTCGCTGCCTCGCTCGACCTCGATCGGGCCGAGGAGGCGTACCTCGAGCTCAGGGTTGCCTGCCCCGCTCGCTCCGTCCATGTGCGCCTCGGTGACTTTGTGTGCCGTCGCACCTTCTCACGGAACGCCGGGAATTTCCATCCCCGTCTTGAGCATGCGTTGAGCGGGCGCGCGCACGCTCCAACCATGGATATCCCACCCTGGAGGTCGTCATGGCTGCTCTCGTCGTCGTCACCGTCTCACCCGCGAACGGCATGTCGGACGGCGAGGGCAGAGTGGGAATCTTCCCCGGAGGCGCAACTCCGAGCATGTACCCGGCGAACACGCCGTTCTGGGTGGGCTACGGCTTCGCAGCAGACGTCGAGAACGGCACGCAGCTCGACGGCGAGACGACCCGGTTCGAGCTCGACGTGGACGGCGCTCCCGTCTCGATGCTCACCGACGTGCAATCCGAGTCGGGCGTTCCCGTGCGGAAGACCGACATCGCAGAGTTCCCGGCCGGCCTGCCGGCAGGCTGGCACGACTTCAGCGGACGCTGGTTCGACGGCGGGCGCCTGATCCTGTCGAGCCGAGCGACGATCCAGTTCGTCGAGCGCTGAGCCGTTCGCACGCGGCCCGGCGGACGCGATCACGCAGTCGCCGAAATCTTGAGGGCCGATTGAGACATGTCCGAGACGGTGCACCCGTCAATCCACCAGAAGGAGTGCACCGATGCTCGCAACCAAGACAACACTCTCCGGAACCGTTGTCGCCGGCGTCGCCCTCGCAGCGACGCTCGCGCTGGCATCGGCATCGGCAGCGTCGCCACCGACGACGGCGCGTGCCCTTACCGCGCAGGCGGCACGTACGGTGCCGCCGACGGCGATCGAATCGATGAGCGGCTTCGGCCGAACCGCACGAACGAACGGCTTCGAGACGACGGCAATGGCGGGGTCGCTCGGGATCCGCGCTTCGCAACCGAACGGCACTCACGGCACGACCGTCCGTGTGGTCGTCGAGACCGGCGACCCAACGCTCGCGCGCGCAGCCGTGCTCGCCGCCGGGGGAAAGGTCGAGCGGACAGCCGGCGGTTTTCTGCAGGCCCTCGTGGCTCCCGGGCAGCTCAGAGCTCTCGGCCGGCGTCCCGGCGTCGACCTCGTCCGCGCGTCGTCCGTACGCATCGAGACCGCGCTCGGCGGCGAGGAGATCGGCGCCGCTCTCGCATCCGCCTGGCACGACAAGGGCTTCACGGGGAAGGGCGTGAAGGTCGCGATCGTCGACGGCGGTTTCATGGGCCTCGCGGATCGTCAGGCCGCCGGCGATCTGCCCGCAAACGTCGTGACCCAGGACTACTGCGGTGGTGAGCTCGCGACGGCGGACGACCACGGCACCGCGGTCGCGGAGATCGTCCACGAGATGGCACCCGACGCGCAGCTGTACGTCATCTGCGTCGGCGGCGAGGTCGACTTCCTCGCGGCAGTCGGGTACGCGAAGAGCCAGGGCGTGACCGTCGTCAACCAGTCGATGGGCTGGGAAGGCCCGTATCGCGACGACGGCAGCGGACCCATCGGAGCAGCGGTAGCCGACGCACGGGCTGCTGGGATCCTCTGGGTCAACTCCGCGGGCAACGAGGCTATGAGCCACTGGTCCGGTGCCTACAGCCCGGCGTCCGGCGCTCCTCTTCACCAGTGGGCGCCGAACGGCGACGTCGGCAACACGTTCGTGTGGCCGAATGGCTGGGGGATCTGCGGCTTCCTGAAGTGGGACGAGTGGCCAGCCGCGGCGTCGGACTTCGATCTCGGGCTCGTGTCGTCCGGGTCCAACAGGCTGCTCGCGGTGTCGGAGGACGAGCAAGGTGCGGGCCAACCGCCGTTCGAGGGGATGTGCCTCCGACAGACCAGCGGAAGCGACCTGACGGTCTTCTGGGCGATCCTCGGGTACCGGGTCGTGTCGTCGCCGCGCATCGACCTCGTCAGCTGGAGCCCGCCGCTCGAGTACCAGGTGGCGGCCGGGAGCATCACCACGCCTGCTTCGTCACCTGCCGCATTCGCCGTGGGCGCCCTCTGCTGGCAGTCGCGCTCGCTGGAGCCGTACAGCTCGCAGGGCCCGACGATCGACGGCCGCACGAAGCCCGACATCGTCGGACACGACAGCGTGTCCGGAGCGACGTACGGCGGGTTCTCGTCCTGTCCGTCGGCGTTCGCGGGAACATCGGCATCGTCGCCGGAGGTAGCCGGCGCTGCGGCGCTCGTCAAGCAGGCGTTTCCGAGCTACTCGCCGGATCGGATCAAGACCTACCTCATGAACGCAGCCCGCGATCTGGGCGCTCCCGGGATCGACAGCGTGTACGGCGCCGGCGAGCTCCAGCTTCCGAAACCCCCCGACGTCGTCGCTCCCACGGTGACCGCACTCGGGGGCAAGGGACGGAAGGGACGCACGATAAAGCTCCTGTCGCGCGTGTCCGACGACTCGGGCGAGGTCGGCGTGCTCGAGGTGGTAAAGCTGCGCGGCAAGGTCGTCGCGCGGTTCAAGACCACGTGGTTCACCTCCGCCACGCGCGACAAGACAGTGTCCATCGCGTGGAAACTGCCGCCGAACGCCTCGAAGGGCTACCAGCACTGCGTCCGGGCGGTCGACCGCGCCGGGAACAGGACGACGAGCAGCTGCGCGCCGATCCAGGTCAGGTAGCGACACCGCGATCCGGTCTTGAGCATTCCTTGAGGCCCGCTCGCGACAGTCGGACTCACAATCGAATGCGCCGGCCCCTTCGGGGGTCGGCGCGGGAAAGTGAGGACACGACGATGAACGTTACGAAGCGCTCGATCGCAACCGCCTCCCTCGTCTGCCTCGTGCTGCTCGCGGCCGCCGCAACCGTCGGCGCGGCCACGATCACCGGCACCGCCGGGAACGACACGCTTCGCGGCGGGCCGAAGGCCGACAAGCTCAACGGCAAGGGAGGAAACGACAAGCTCTACAGCGGCGCCGGAAACGACGTGCTCATCGGTGCCGGCGGGAACGACCTCCTCGTCGGCGGACCCGGCGCGGACAAGCTCTCGTGTGGCCCTGGCAGCGACATCGCCCGCGGCGACGCGACAGACACGATCACCAAGGACTGCGAGAAGGTGACAGGCGTCCCGGCAGCGCCGCCGACGGCGCCGCCGCCTCCGCCCGCTCCACCGCCCCCGCCCCCGGTCTCGCCGGTCACCCCGGGGCAGTACCAGGGGCAGACGCAGAACGGGAACTACGTGTTCCTCACCGTCACGCCCACGAGGACGGTCACGGGAATGAGGATCAACGACCTTCCGGAGCAGTGCAACGGTGGGCTCAGCCTCACGGGCGGAGACGACTTCGGGGACAGCACGACGCCCATCCGGGACGACGGAACCTTCACCGCCTCCGGCAACTGGGACGGATCGGACGCCCAGGGTGACGTCGTGTGGACGCACTGGGACGTCACGATCGCCGGTCGCTTCGAGTCTGCCACGTCGGCGACTGGAACGATCGTCGAGAACTACCGGCTGAAGTACCAGGGCACCGACTATCAGTGCTCGTCGGGCGAGATCCGCTGGACGGCAACGCTGCGTCCGTGAGGTAGGGGGAGGGGCAAGACGACCGCCGGCGCGCACTCCGTCCAGCGCCGGCGGTCGTTTCGTCTCTAGGTCGCAACGGGCTCGGGTACCGCCTCGACGTCCGAGTGCCGCCACGTGATCGCCGCGAAGACGATGGCCATCCACGTGATCCCGAGCACGACGGCGGTGAAGAGCGGCACGACGCCCCAACGCTCGAGGACCTGCCCGGCGACGAGGAAGCCGAGCGGCGCGGCGAGCGTGTTCGCCGAGATCGCCGCGGCCATGACCTTCGGCCGCAGATCAGGAGGCGTGCGCGAGGTCATCACGCCGAGCGTCGGGCCGTTCACGAGCGGCGTGAACAGCGTCGCTGCGAACAGCGCTGCGAACACGACCGGCCACGGCGGAAGGAACGGGAGTACCCACAGCGGGATCGAGAACGCCAGGATCCCGAAGGCGGCGAGCCGCAGTGGCGGCACCTTCTTCACGGCGAAGACCGCGAGCACACTGCCGACGACCGCACCCGCTCCGAGCGCGGCGTAGAAGAGCCCGGCGATCCAGGAGTGGCCGTCGAACTCGTCATAGGCGTAGTACGGCAGGCCCGCTGACATTCCAGCACCGAGGAAGCCGAAGGCCGTGACCGTGAGGGCGAGCGGCCCGAGGAGCGTGTCGGACGCGAGGAACCGCAGCCCTGCGAGCACGCCGCTCCGCGCCATGCCGGCGATCGCCTTCCGTCGCGGCACGAAGACGAGGACGAGCAGGAAGGCGACGAGGTACGTCGCTGCGTCCACGTAGAGGACGTTCGACGCACCGACGAACGGGATCAGCACGCCGGCGAGCGCGGGTCCCACGAGCGCGGCGAGCGCGTTGCCGCCCTCGATCGAGCTGTTCGCCTGCGACATGCGCGTCTCGTCCTCTCCGACGAGCTCGGGGAGGATCGTCCGCTGGGCGGCGAAGTACGGCGGCGCGAACGCGCCGAGGAGCGCCACGATCGCGAGCAGCAGCCCGAAGTCGAGCAGCCCGGCCGAGTACAGGATCGGGATCGAGACGAGGATCGGCGCGCGGGCGAGGTCGGCCGCGAGCATCGTCGTCCTCGAGCCGAGCCGCTGCACGAGCGCTCCGCTCGGAATGCCGAGGATCGCCATCGGCAGGATCTCCGCCGCGAGGACGAGGCTCATCTTGCTCGCGGACCCCGTCGTGACGAGCACGAACCACGGCAGCGCGAGGTAGGTCATGCGCGTGCCGAGCACCGAGATCGTCTCGGCCAGGACGAGCGCGCTGATCGCGCTCTTCTTGACCGACATCAGCTCGACCCGCTGCTCCATGGCAGAGCAATATAAAACGTCCGTACGGTTTTGTAAAGTGCGACCTTCAATGCCGAAGATCTCCGAGGAACGGAAGACCGAGCGCCGCGAGCAGATCCTCGACGGCGCGCGCCGCTGTTTTGCCGAGAACGGCTACGAAGGCGCGACCGTCAGCCGACTCGAGGACGAGATCGGCCTCTCCCGCGGCGCGATCTTCAACTACTTCCCCTCCAAGGAGGACTTGTTCGTCGAGTTGGCGGTGCGCGACAGCACGCGCATGTCGGAGATCTGGGTCAACGACGGACTCGGGGCCGTCGTGCGCGAGGTGGTCGAACTCGACCCCGCCTGGCTCTCGGTCTATCTCGAACTCTTCCGCCGCGTCCGGAACGACCGCGAGTTCTGCGCCAAGATCGAGGCCAGAGAGAAAGAGGTCGCGCCGGCGAACCGCGCCCGGATCGAGGAGGCGCAGCGCGCGGGTGAGTTCCGCGACGACATCGGGCCGAAGGAGATCGGCATGTTCGTCAACCTCGTACTCAACGGCCTCGCGCTCATGCGCGCGGGAGGCGAGGAGCTGCCGAGCACCGATCTCGTGCTGGAACTTCTGCGCGACGCTATAGGCCCAGATCGCGCCCGTACGCCTGTGCGTAGACCTGCTTGACGCGCAGCACTTCGTCGACGTAGGCCCGCGTCTCGGGAAACCCGATCCCGCTGCCGGTGCGACGCCACTCGTCCACGTTCGTCGGTCCGGCGTGGTACGCGGCGAGCGCCGCGGAGACATCGCCGTCGTACCGCGTTCGAAGATTGTCGAGGAGCCAGGTGCCGTAGCGAACGTTGAGGTCCGGGTCACGCAGATCCGCCTCGACGAAGTCTGTGCCGCCGGTCGACCGGGCGATGAACTCGCCCGTCTCCGGCAGGACCTGCATCAACCCGACGGCGCCCGCGCTCGAGCGCACGTTCGGATCGAAGCGGCTCTCCGCATAGATCACGGCGGCGACCAGCGTCGGATCGAGGTTCCGCTCGTGAGCGTAGGCACTGATGACCTGCTCGTACTCGAGGGGGTATCTGGAGCGGAGATACCAGTCCGGCTCCGCTTCGACGACCCACGCCGCAGCTCCCGCGAACGCGAGCAACGCGAAGGACAGCACGACGAGGTACCGCATCGGAGACGCCTCAGGAGGCGCTGGTCAGGGTAGCCATGACGCCCGCCACCCAGGCGTCGAGCTCGTCGGGCGTGCCCGTGTTGACATACGTGAAGTCCGCGCGCCTCGCCTTCTCACGGTCCGGGATGAGCCGCGCCTCACGATCGTCCTGCCACCCCCCGCGACGGGCCTCGCGCAGCTTGGTCGGGGCCGTGACGACGACCACCTTGTCGAACCGCTTGTCGGCTCCGACCTCGTACAACAGCGGCACCTCGGTCACGCAAACCGCCGGCGGATTGGGCAGCGCGGCCAATTGCTCGCGCCACGTCATGTACTCCTGCGAGACGAGCGGGTGCAGGAGCTTCTCGAGGAAGTCGAGCGCGTCTGGATCCTTGAAGACGCGGATCGCGATCCGCTCGCGGTCGGGCGTCCCGTCGTCACCCAGGATCTCCTCGCCGAGCCGATCGACGAGCTTCTGCTTTACGTCGGGGTCGGTTGCAAGCAGGTGATGCACGATCTCGTCACTCGAGACGGTCGCGGCGCCGTGTCGGCGGAAGCATTCGAGCGCCGTCGACTTCCCGGCGCCGATCCCGCCGGTGATCGCAACCGCGACTGGAGAGGACAAGCGCTAGTCGGTCTCGGACTGCTCGGGCTCCGCCTCTTCGGCGGGCTCCTCGCCGGGCTCGTCCTGCTCGGCCGCCTCGAGCTCGACCTCGGCGACGACCTCGTCGGCTTCAACCTCGGCGACGCTCTCCGCGGACTCTTCGAGCTCGACCTCGGCTACGACCTCGTCGGCCTCGCCCTCGGCGACGACCTCCTCGGCCTCTCTTCGGCCTCTTCGGCCTCTTCGGCCTCTTCGGCCTCGACCTCGGCTACGACCTCTTCGGCGAGTTCGTCCTCGGCGGACTCCTCGTCGACCTCGCTGGCGGTGGCAGTCGTCGTCGGGAACGCCTCCTCGGAGAGCTTGAGGTCAGGCGTCTGGTGCACCGACTCGGCGCCGTCGGCCCGCGGGACGGGCATGTCACCATCCTCGACACGCTTCAGCGAGAGGGAAAGCCGGCGGCGCTCGCCGTCGATCTCCAGGATGCGGACGTTGACGGCATCGCCCTGCGAGACGACCTCGCGAGGGTTCTCGACGTGGTGCGCCGCGAGCTCGGAGATGTGAACGAGCCCTTCGACGCCCGGGAGGATCTC
The DNA here is from genome assembly GCA_963736935.1 of uncultured Gaiellaceae bacterium. GTDB lineage: Bacteria > Actinomycetota > Thermoleophilia > Gaiellales > Gaiellaceae > GMQP-bins7. The sequence continues at coordinate 72,616 of CAVTQX010000007.1, forward strand.
GACGAAAGCACCGAAGGTGACGACCTTCGCGACGCGTCCCTCGACGACGTCGTCCTCGCCGTAGGAGTCGACCACCTGCTGCCACGGATCCGTCTGTGTCTGCTTGAGCCCGAGCGAGATGCGTTGCCGGTCGCGGTCGATGTCGAGCACCTTGACCTTCACCGTCTGTCCGATGTCGAGCACCTCGGACGGGTGGTTCACGTGGCTCCAGCTGAGCTCGGAGATGTGGATGAGACCGTCCATGCCGTCGAGGTCGACGAACGCGCCGAAGTCGACGATGTTCGAGATCTGGCCCTCGATGACGTCGCCCGGGCTCAGCCGGTCGAGGATCGCCTGCCGCATCTCCTTGCGCTCGTCCTCGAGGACGGCGCGGCGCGAGAGGACGACGTTGTTGCGCGAGCGGTTGAGCTCGATGACCTTGCAGCGGAGCTCCTTGCCGAGGAACTCGTCGAGATCCTGGACGCGCCGGATGTCGACGAGCGACGCGGGAAGGAACCCACGGACGCCGAGGTCGAGGATGAGGCCGCCCTTGACGACCTCGATGACCTTGCCGATGACCGGCTCGCCGGACTCGGCGGCCGCCTCGATGCGCTTCCACGCGAGCTCGAAGCGGGCACGCTTCTTCGAGAGGATGAGACGTCCCTCCGCGTCCTCCTTCGTGAGGACGAGCGCGTCGATCTCCTCGCCCACGGAAACCTCGTCGGCCGGGTTCACCGACCGGCGGATCGTCAGCTCTGCGACCGGAATGACGCCTTCGGACTTGTAGCCGATGTCGACGAGCACCTCGTCCTTGTCGACGCGCACGACGGTGCCGTGGACCACCTCGCCCTCGTTGATCTCCGGGAAGGCAGAGTCGTAGTCAGGGATGAGCTCCCCGTCGGGGCCCGTCGTCCAAACTCCCTCTTCAGCTGCGGCGGGCTTTTCGGCGATGTCGTTCGCCATCGGATCGCGGAGTATAGCCGGATGCAGCGCAAATCCTGATCAAGCGTCCGTCTGCGCGTCTGAGGTAGAAACAGCCCGTGCGAATCACCCTCGTCCGCAACGCGACGCTGCTGCTGGAGCTGGCGGGCAGGCGTCTCGTGGTCGATCCCATGCTCGACGACCCCGGAACACGTCCCCCGATCGAAGGGACCCGTAACCCGCGCGCGAACCCGACCGTGCCGCTGCCGTTTCCCGCGGAGAACGTCGTTCGCGGACTCGATGCCGTCCTCGTGACCCACCGGCACCGCGACCACCTGGACGGAACCGCAGAACGGCTCCTCCCACGCGACGTGCCGGTCTTCTGTCAGCCCGAGGACGAGGAGGCGCTTCGCGAGCTCGGGCTGGACGCGCGTCCGATCGCCGATGCGCTCGACTGGGATGGACTGCGGATCGTGCGGACACCGGGCCGGCACGGATCCGGAGAGATGGCGAAGCTCCTGGCGCCCGTCAGTGGATTCGTGCTCGACGACCTCTACGTGGCCGGAGACACGGTCTGGTACGAGGGCGTCGAGGAGACGATCGTGCGCCACGTACCGCGCATCGCCGTCGTCAATGCCGGCGGCGCGGAGTTCGAGCAGAGCGGCCTGATCATCATGGGCGTCGACGACGTGCGCGAGGTCGCAGCCCGCGTTCCGTCGGTCGTCGCGGTGCACCTCGAGGCGTTGAACCACTGCTACCTCACTCGTGCGGCGTTGCGCGCGGAGCTTCCCGAGGTGCTCGTGCCGGACGACGGCACGACGCTCGAGCTCTAGCCGGACAGGCGGATCGGCGTCAGCCAGGGCGGCTTGCCGGCTCCGAGCGAGCGGCATCCGCCCGGGGCGAGCGTTCCGGTCTGGACGCCGATCCCGTGACAGCGCGCGCGCTGCCAGCCGCCGGAGCCGAATCGATCGCGAGTGGAATCCGTGACGACGAGCACATCGCCGCGACCGCGCACGAAGACGTACGTCGGAATCGGATCGCCCTCGATCGTCGTCAACACGGCGACGGCGCGGGCGTGTCGTCCGGCACGCGACGCGTCTGCGATGCAGGCGTTGACGCGCCGCTGCCTCGGCGTGGCCGGCGTGTTCCGGTTCCAGTAGGAGCCGCAGCTCGGGTACGACGCAGGCGTCACCTGCGGGCTCGCCGACGACGCGTCGAGGAGCACGAGGACGGTCGCGGCCGCGAGCAGCACCGCGCCGAACCGGGCGAGCGTCGCGAAGGTCACACGACCTCTACGCCACCGCCCGGCACCCCGTCACATCACTTCCTCACTTCTTCGCCTCGGCCCAGTCGTCGCCGACCCCGATGTCGACCGCAAGTGGGGGGTCGAGCGGATACGCGCCCACCATCTCCTCGCGCACGAGCTCCCGGACCTTCGAGACCTCGGTCTCGGGCACTTCGAGTAGGAGCTCGTCGTGGACCTGCAGCACGAGGCGGGCTCCTCGTCCCTCCGCACGCAGCCGCTCGTGGATCGCGACCATCGCCACCTTGATGATGTCCGCGTTCGAGCCCTGCATGACGAAGTTGACGGCGACGCGCTCGCCGAACCCGCGCGTCTGGCGATTCATCGCGCGCAGTTCGGGGACGGGGCGCCGCCGGCCGAGCAGGCTCGTCGCGTAGCCATCCTCCCCTGCCTGCGAGATCGTCCGCGCGATGAACGCCTGCACATGGGGGAAGCGCGCGAGGTAGGCGTCGATGTACGCCTGCGCCTGATCCTTGGGGATGTCGAGGTTCTCCGAGAGCCCGAACGCCGAGATCCCGTAGACGATCCCGAAGTTGATCATCTTCGCGACGTTCCGCTCGTCCTTCGTGAGCGTGCCCGGGTCCTTCCCGAGCACCTCGGCCGCCGTCGCCGTGTGGATGTCCTCGCCGCGCGCGAACGCCTCGCGGAGCTTCGGTTCGCCGGAGACGTGCGCGAGGATCCGCAGCTCGATCTGCGAGTAGTCGGCGGAGAGCAGGCGCGCTCCGGGCTCGGCGATGAACGCCGAGCGGATCTCACGGCCGAGCTCCGTCCGGATCGGGATCGCCTGCAGATTTGGGCTCGTCGTCGACAGGCGGCCGGTGGCGGCGACGTGCTGGTTGATGGTCGTGTGCAGGCGCCCGTCCTCGCCGATGAGCGTGGGCAGCGGGCCGAGGTACGTGTTCACGAGCTTCGTCAGCTCGCGCCACTCCTCGATCACCGGGACGATCTCGTGATCCGACCGGATCGCTCGGAGTACCTTGGAGTCGGTCGAGTACCCGGTCTTGCCCTTGCGGCCTGGCGTCAGCTCGAGCTTCTCGAAGAGAACGCGCCCGAGCTGCTGCGGCGACCCGAGGACGAACTCCTCTCCGGCGAGCCCGTAGGCGCGCGACTCGAGCTCCTCGATGCGGTCCGAGAGTCGCGCGGTGATCTCCCCCATGCGGTACGTGTCGATGCGGACACCCGTGTCCTCCATCGCGCCGAGTACGACGCTGAGCGGGAGCTCGACGTCCCGGTAGAGGCGATCGGAGCCGCGCTCCTCGACCTTCGCGACGAGCGGCCCTGCCAGACGACGCGCCGCTTCGGCGTGGCGAACGAGCGCTGCCGTCTCCTCCTCGGCGGACGGATCGGGCTCGAGCTCGACCCCGTACTCGGCCATGAGGTCGTCGAGGTCGTACTCCGCGCGTCCCGGGTCGATGAGGTACGCGGCGAGAAGCGTGTCGTCCGCGGCCGGCTCGCCGAGCCGCAGTTGCTTCGCGTCGTGCGCGACGACGTCCAGGTCGTCGCGCACCACTCCGTCGATCCCTCGGCTCGCGACGACGACGCCGTCCTCAGTCGCCACGGCCACGCGCTCGGCGTCGGCGGCGACGCCGACACGGCCGCGCAGCGCCGCCAGCTCGCCCTCGCGCCAGGGCACCGCCTCCGAGGTCGCGGCCTGCGGCCGCTCGGCTGCCGGCAGCGCCTCGTCCAGCGTGTCGATCCGCCCGAGCAGGCCGCGGAACTCGAAGCGCCGGAAGATTTCCTTGAGCTCGGAGCGGTCCGGCGGCTGCAGGACGAAGGTCGCCGGATCGACGCCGAGATCCAGGTCGCGGCGCATGGTTGCGAGGAGCTTCGAGGAGGCCGCCTGCTGCGCGTTCTCGGCGATCGCCCTCGACCGTGCTGGAGATAGGTCGGCCGCGTGTTCGACCACACCCTCGAGCGACCCGTACTGCGCGACGAGCTGGCCGGCGGTCTTGTCGCCGATCCCCGGGATGCCCGGGATGTTGTCGCTCGTGTCTCCCTTGAGCCCGATGAAATCGGGGATCTGATCGGGGCGGATCCCGTACCGCGCCTCGACGCGCTCCGGCGTGTAGACCTGGACATCCGCGACTCCGCGCGGCGTCATCATCAGGGAGATGTTCTCCGAGACGAGCTGGAACGCGTCGCGATCGGTGGAGACGACGCATGTCTTGACGCCCGCCTCGTCGGCCTGCGTCGCGAGCGTGGCGATGACGTCGTCGGCCTCCCACCCTTCGAATTCGAGGTTCTGGTACCCGAACGCCTCGACGATCGGGCGGAAGTGCGGGAACTGCTCGCGCAGGAGATCCGGCATCGAGCGACGATCCGCCTTGTACTCGGCGTCGATCTCCTTTCGGTGCACCGGACGCGTGTCCCAGGCGACCGCGACACCGCGCGGGCGGTAGTCCGACAGGAGCTTGAAGAGCATGTTCGTGAAGCCGAGCAGCGCGTTGGTCGGCTGCCCGTCGGTCGTCTGCAGCTCCTCGGGAAGCGCGAAGAACGCCCGGTACGCGAGGTTGTTTCCGTCGACGAGGAAGAGCTCGGCATCGCGAGCGGGGCCGTCGTCGAGGACGAGCTCCTCCCCGGTCAGCGTCTTCGGCACGCTGCCAACTCTAGTTTTTGCCTAGCCGACCTTCCGCGACAAGTTCGTAGACGGAGGGCGTGAAGTCCGACACGTGCTCACGCACGGGCCACCCCTCGCGAAACTCGGGGACCGTACGGCCTGGCTGCTTGGATGACAACCGTGCGTCGGGTGCCTCTGCTGTCGGGGTCGCGGATCGTCCATGTCCCGCTCACAGACGACGACGTCGTCGTGCGACCGCCACCGCCTCCGACGCGCGTCGTCGACGTGGTAGGAGCAGTACGGGACGCCCTGCGCTTCCCACTCGACGGCGCTCCCCTCGCGGATCTGGCGCGCGTAGGGGCGCGTGCGACCGTCGTCGTCGAGCCGGCTGCACTCCCACTTCCCGGAGCCCAGGCAGACCCACGGCGCGAGGCACTCGCCACGGTCCTCGATGAGCTCGCGTCGCGCGGGGTCCCCGACGAACGCCAAACGCTCCTCGTCGCGGGCGGGCTCTCGCGGAAGCTCGCCCACCGCGACCTCGAGCGCCTCCTGCCACCGCCGCAAGCGCGGGCGTTCCGTGGACACGTCGTCGTCCACGATGCGGCCGACCCGGACCTCGTGCCGGCGTACGTCCGAGAGGGGTCCGAGACGCGCGTCAACCGCGCGCTGGTCGACGCCGATCTCGTGGTCGTCCTCTCGTCCGCCGAGACCGTGTCCCACGGCGGCCCTGCGGCGCTGCTCGCGGCCTGCGATGCCGCGACGATCCGCCGGGGCGCCGCGGCGGACTCGCTCGTACAGGCTGCGGGCGAGCCGGTCTGGGAGCTCGCGCTCGGAGTCGAGGAGGCGCTCCGCTCGCGCGTTCCGCTGCTCGGAGTCTCGCTTGCCCTCGATCACCCCCGACTGACGGGTCGGTTCCGCGACTACCCGTCGACGACAGCGTCTCTGACGCACGTGTCGACGTCGCCGCTGCGACGGGTCTACTCGGCCCTGCCGGCCGGTCTGCGCCGGGAGATTCTCAGAGAGCAGCACCGCGCGCTGGTCGCTGCCGCCGTCTTCGCCGGCACGCCGTCGGTCGCGCACGCCGAGGCGCTCGTGCGCACAGTCGAACTGCGCGGCACGCCGGTCGACGCGCCGCTCGACGCCCTCGTCGTCGGCGTCCCATGGATCGGACCGCACATGCCCCGCGAGCCCCTCAACCCGGTCACGTCGGCTTCCGTCGTTCTCGGGCACGCGCTCAGGCTCTGGCGTGATGCCTTTCCCATTCGCGACGGCGGGACGCTCGTCCTCGCCCACTCCCTCACTCGCACCTTCTCGCACGGCGGTCGAGACCCGTACCGAAGGGTCTTCGACGCGCTGACGACCGGAGACGCCGATGCCGTGCGTCTGTCCGAGGTGGTAGCAGCCGCGGACGACCGGCTGCTCGCCGGGTACCGGGCGGGCCGGACGTGCCACCCGCTTCTGCCGTACGCGGACTGGGCGGGCTGCGGGCCGGCACTCGGACGCCTCGGACACGTCGTCGTGGCAGGGAGTCGAGACGCACTCGCGGCGCGCGCCCTCGGCTTCGTCCCGAGCCACTCGATTGCGAGCGCGCTCGAGGTGGCGCACGGCGTCGCGGGCGGGCGGGCCCGCGTCGGCGTCCTGCTCGCGCCCCCCTACGCCCCGCTACTGGTCGGCGCCTAGTCTTCTCCGAGATACGTGGCGCGCACGCGTTCGTTCGTCTTGAGCTCGGAGGCGGGGCCCTCGAGCGCGATCCGGCCGGTCTCCATGACGTACGCACGCTTCGCGACATCGAGGGCCATGAGCGCGTTCTGCTCGACGAGCAAGACCGGAGTGCCTTCGTTGTTCACCTCGACGATCGTCTCGAAGATCCGGTCGACGAAGATCGGGGCGAGCCCCATCGACGGCTCGTCGAGAAGGAGCAGTTTGGGCCGCGCCATCAGCGCGCGACCGATCGCGCACATCTGCTGCTCGCCGCCCGACATCGTCCCCGCCTTCTGCGACCGCCGCTCGTGCAGGCGCGGGAAGAGCTCGAACACGCGATCCATGTCGGCCGCGAAGTTCTCCTTGTCGGTCCGCTGGAACGCGCCCATCTCGAGGTTCTCCGTGACCGACATCCGCGGGAAGAGCCGCCGCCCCTCCGGGCTCTGCGCGATACCGCTCTTGACGATCGCATGCGGGCTGGCGGTGGTGATATCACGGCCCTCGAACCGGATCGCTCCCTGCCGCGGGCGGTTGAGGCCGTTGATCGCCCGGAGCGTCGTCGACTTTCCGGCACCGTTCGCTCCGATGAGGGTGACGATCTCCCCCTGGCCCACCGTGAGCGAAATTCCCTTTAGTGCCTGGATCGCGCCGTAGTAGACGTGGACGTCGTCGATCTCGAGGACGTTGCCGGTGGCGGCGGTCTCGGTCATCTGTCCTGCCCGGCCCCACGTCCGAGATACGCCTCGATGACCCGCTCGTCGGAACGGATCTCGGCGGGCGTGCCCTCGGCGATCTTCGCGCCGTACTCGAGGACGGTGATGCGCTCGGAGACGCCCATGACGACTTTCATGTCGTGCTCGATGAGGAGGACGGTGACGCCCTTCTCGTCGCGCACCTTGCTGACGAACGCCGTGAACTCGGCGGTCTCCTGCGGGTTCATACCGGCGGTCGGCTCGTCGAGCAGGAGCAGTTTCGGCTCAGTCGCGAGCGCGCGCGCCACCTCGAGTCGCCGCTGGTCGCCGTAGGGAAGCGACGCGGACCGCTCGTGGTGGCGTCGCGGAAGGCCGCAGTAGACGAGGAGCTCGCGCGCCTTGTCGCGCGCTTCGGCCTCCTCGCGCTTCACCTTCGGGGTGCGGAAGATCGCGCCGAGGATCCCGGAGTGCAGGCGACAGTTCATCCCGACGAGGACGTTCTCCATCGCCGACATCTGCGCGAAGAGCCGGATGTTCTGGAAGGTGCGCCCGATTCCGAGCTTGGTGATCGTGTGCGGCGGGAGGTACGAGACCTCGGTGCCATCGAAGAGGATCGAGCCGGACGTCGGCTTGTAGACCCCCGTCAGCTGGTTGAAGAACGTCGTCTTGCCGGCGCCGTTGGGGCCGATGAGCGAGACGATCGCGCCCCGCGGAATCGAGAAGTCGACGTCGTCGGTTGCGACGAGCCCACCGAACTCCTTGCGCACCTGGGTCGCGACGACGAGATCGTCCTCGGCCATCAGTCGTCGCTCGGATCACGGTCGGTGAGTGTGCCCTCGTGCTCCACGTCATAGAACGGCGTGTCGTGCACGCCCTCTTCCAACTCGGTGCGGTGCCGACGTTCGGGTATCAGCCCTGCCGGTCGCAGCAGCATCATCGCCACGATGATGATCCCGTAGATGCCGAACTGGTACTTCGTGGGATCGAAGTTGAGGCCGGCGTCCTGGATCTTCGAGCCGATCGTCGCGAGCCCCTCGCGGTCGAGATAGCCGAGGATCATCGCGCCCGCGATGACGCCCCAGACGCTCCCCATTCCGCCGAGGATGACCATGCAGAGCAGGAAGACCGAGAACTGGAAGTAGAAGTCCGCTGGAAAGGCGCCACCGCGGAAGCTCGCGTAGTACGCGCCTGCGACACCGCCGAAGAACGCGCCGAGGGCATACGACCAGGTCTTCGTGCGCATGAGCGGGACGCCCATCGCCGCCGCAGCCGTCTCGTCCTCGCGAATGGCGATCCAGGCGCGGCCGAGCCGCGAGTCGCGGAGCCGAACCGTGCAGAACACCGTGATCAGGAGGAGCGCGAAGGCGCCGAAGTAGAACCACATGGCGCGGTTCGGCGACGTCTGGAAGTTCTTCGGCAGGCTGGTGAAGCTCGCGAGCACTGGGAGTCCGGCAGCGTCGATCGGCGCAATGCCGAACGTCCCATGCGTCAGGTCGAAGCCGAAGAAGTTGTCGCCGTTGCGGACGACCTGCGGAACGATCTCCCCGAACCCGAGCGTCACGATAGCGAGGTAGTCGCCGCGCAGGCGCAACGTCGGCAGTCCGATGAGGATCCCGGCGAGGAGCGTCAGCAGCCCCGCCATGAGCAGGACGAGCCACATCGTGATGTGGATCCCGGGCTGGTCGTCCGGCACCGACGAGAGGAAGGAGAAGGTCACCTGGTCGAACTGCTGCGAGGCGAACCAGCCGGCCGTGTAGGCGCCGACGGCATAGAAGGCGACATAGCCGAGGTCGAGCAGTCCCGCGTAGCCGACGACGATGTTCAGACCGAGGGCCATCATCGTGAACGCGACCATGACGACCATCGACTCGGTCGCCGGGATGAAGTCGCCGATGAGCGGGAGGGCCTGCAGCGTCTCCACGTACCAGGGGTAGAGCAGCCCGAGCGCGATGACCGCGGGGGCGAGCCACTTGTCCCGCGGACCGGAGGCGAACTCGCGAGCCCGATCGGCGACGGAGCTCATGCGCCCTCCGGCGTGCGCTCCCCGAGCAGGCCTTCCGGCCGGAAGACGAGCACCGCGATCAGGATCCCGAAGACGATCGAGCGCGTCCAGTCACCGCCGGGCGCATACCAGAGCAGGCCCTCGTTGAACGACTGGATGAAGCCGATCAAGAGCGCCCCGAGCACGGCCCCGGGCAGGTTTCCGATCCCGCCAAGGACGGCGGCCGTGAAGGCGATGAGCCCGAGCTCGAAGCCCGTGTCGTAACGCACCTGAAACTCGAGGAAGAAGACGAGCCCGGCAACAGCCGCGAGCGAGCCGGCGATGACGAAGGTGGTCGAGATCGTCCGGTTGACGTTGATCCCCATCATCGCCGACGCCTCCGTGTCCTGAGCGACGGCACGCATGGCCTTCCCCTGGCGGGTGGATTCGACGAACCACGTGAGGATGGCCAGCGCCGGAACGATGATCGCGAGCGCGATGACGAGCTTCCAGGTGAAGCGAACGTCGCCGATGTGGAACGCGACGCCCTGTGGAATGAGCTCGGACCCGCTCTCGTAGTCGACGCCGTACAGCGCCAGCGACACATTCTGGACGATGAAGGACATGCCGACCGCGGTGATCAGCGGCGCGACTCGTGGCGCGTTGCGTAACGGCCGGTAGGCGACGCGCTCGATGCTCGCGTTCGCCACTGCGAACAGTGGAATCGTTATGAGGAGCGTCACGATCACCGCGCCCGCGACGGCCGCGTTGCTCGACGCCGGCGTGACGCTGAGAACGCTGAGCATCAGCGTGCTCGCAACGAGCCCCGACAGCGCGAACACGTCGCCGTGGGCGAAGTTGATCAGCTGCAGGATGCCGTACACGAGCGTGTAGCCGAGCGCGACGACGCCGTAGACGGTTCCGCGCGTGAGCCCGTCGAGCCCGACGTTCAGGAAGTACGTCGGATCCTTGACGAAGTTGACGACGAGCCAGAGGACGATGACGCCGACGAACCCGAGCCCGAGCCCGTTGACCACGTTCGGGGAGCGCATGGTCCGAAGGACGCTCGTCGCGGTCGAACCCATCTGGGGAGCGACTCTAAACCGCATCTCGCGGGAGGGCAATGCCCTCCCGCGAGATGCGCGCTAGCACTCGACTAGCCGCCGAGGGCGGCGTTGACCGTCGTCTGCTTCGGAGCGATGGTCGTCTCCGTCGTCAGCTCGTCGGTGGCCTTGTAGACCGTGATGTTCACGACCTGTGCTGTACCACCCGCGACAGGATCGCCGTCCTCGCTGAACGTGAACGAGCCGAGCAGGCCGTCCTGCACGTCCGACTCGAACAGCTTCGAGATGACGTCCGAGCGCGACCCGTCGGATGCGGCGATCGCGTCCAGGACAACCTGCGCCGCCTGGCCGCCGTAGATCGCGTACGGGTCGATCGCCTTGCCCGAGAGCGGGCCGTTCAAGAGGCCGTCGACGAACTCGAGGGCCTTGCCCTTGAACGCGTCGATCGGCTGACCCGCGACCGACATGAACATCCCGGCCGCTGCGGTTCCCGACTCGTCGATCGTGGCCTGCGTCGTGAACCCGTCCGGTGCATAGAGCTTCACCGCTCCGTCGTTCGGGCCGAGCACGGCGACCTTGTCCTTGATGACCTGGGCGCCGTTCTCGTCGATGAGGCCGCCGAGGAACACGGCGTCCGCACCCGTCGACTTCACCTTGTCGAAGAGCGACGTGTAGCTCGTCGCCTTCGGATCCCAGGCCTCGAAGCCTGCGATCTTGATCCCGAGCGACTCCGCGGCGTCACGGAAGTTCGTCGCCACGCCGAGGCCGTAGGACTCCTTGTCGTTCAGGATGTAGATGTTCTTCGTGCCCTGACTCTGGGCGAACTCCGCGACGGCGGCACCCTGGTACGCGTCGTTCGCGACGACGCGCAGGTAGTTCCGCGACCCGGACGGGTAGTACTTGTCCGGCTCGGTCGAGTCGCACGACGGCGCCGATGCCGTGAGGCAGACGAACGTGTTCGCGGGCGACACCATCGGGATCCCACCGTCCGGAGCCTGGTTCAGGACCGGGACCTCGATCTGCGGCGCAGCCGGAGTTGAACGTTCCGATGACGGCGATGACGCCGTCGTTCGCCGCGTAGGCATTGGCGTTCGCCGAGCACTTGCCCGAGTCCCACTTGCCCGCCTGCGCGGTCGCGTCGTCGCACGACTGGAAGCCGATGTTGTAGTCGCCGGCCTTCCACTCCTGCTGCTGCAGTTGGAACTTGATCGCAGCGACGATCTGCTCGGTCTGCGTGCGCGACGAGCCCTGGAGCGGGAAGTCGGAGGCCAGGATGTAGTCCGGGTCTCCCTCGCCCTCGTACTCGATCGCCGTGCAGGACGACGACGGAAGCGCCTCCGGAGCGCCACCACCATCGTCCCCACCGCAGCCGGCAGCGACGAGCGCCAGCGCGGACACGAGCAGCCCGATTGAGACGAGCACGCTCTTCTTTGCAGTCAACCTCTTCCTCCTCACCTCGGATGACCGAACTCGCGCCGGGCCTACCCGGCGTGGCCGCAAGTATCCGCACTCGTGCTGTGCAGCGCAACCGACAACCACCGGCACAACACGGCCCCGGCGTCGGACGGCGCGGCGAGCCGACTGGATGAGGAGCCGACTAGCCTCGGTAGTAGACGACGAGCGCGACGGAGATCACGACCGCCAAGATCACGGCCATGACAGCGGTGACGGTCACGATGAGCACGAGCATCGCCGCTGGACTATCTCCTTCGTCGGCAACGTGCTCCAGGCGCTTCGCTTCCGCCAATGGATGACGGGCGAGTCGGCCAGCCTCTTCTCTGATCTCCTGCAGAAGAAGGTCAGTGCCGTGCATGTCATCAGGAGATGCGCTCATCCCAACTCCCTGACTCGACCCTTCAATCGTGCCAGGCGCGGCGCGTCGTCGGGAGCGCCTGTTGCCCATTGCGCCCCTCTCAACTTGGGCGTGCGGTCTGGTGCCGTCCAGTCGCGCCTAGGTGTTGGCCCGGCCCGCGCAGTGGCGTCTAGTCTCCCTGAGAGACTTTCCGCAAATAGCGGCTTTTTCTGACCTCCGGTGGCCCTTCCCGTGACCTCTTCGCCCGAATAGGCCTCCCGGCCCCGGCGAGCCTGAGAAGGTCAAGGGAGGGCCGCGGAAATACCACGACGGGCATGCGGACGCGCGGCGCGCGGAGGAGAAGCCCTGTCGAGCCCAGTCCGGAGAGTTGGGGGAGGGGTCTGCCGTGGGTCCGTGAGGGTCGCCAGGTGTCCCCGGCGTCTGTCCTCCCCCGCGAATCGCGGTACCCGACTGGCGCGGCCGATAAACAGGAAGGAGCTACGCGGGCAGCGGCGTAGCATCGCTAGTGGCCGGGTCGGCCTTGTCGCCGCCCCTTCCCCTCCCCCGGGAGCGGGCTGGGTGGCTGGCCCGGCCGACCCCTCCGGCGCAAGATTCACTAGCCCTCGCGCGTCTAGTTCATCGGGCGGCGCGCTTGCGGCGCAGCGCCGCCCTTTTGGATCACCTAGTCAGGCGGTGACGTTCCGAGGCGATATGAGCGAGGAGAAGATCCGGGAAAAGCAACTCCGGAAGCTCGCTGCCAGCAGGGCTGCGGATGGTAAGTCTGGCCGACACGATCCGCGCGCTCTTGACGACGACGGCTACGTGCTGGTGAACGTCGCGACCAACCACGTCGTCGCGGGACCGGGGGCGGTCGGTGATCGGCAAGGCGTGCGGTCACACCCGCACCTGTCGCTCGACGACGTCGAGGCATATCTGACCGGACGCCGCCAGGGTTTCGCGAACGCATAGTCCGTGACCGCGGGCTACCAGCTACGCGAGTGGCGCAGTCGTCGTCCGGAAGTAGCGCCCGCCGACCGGCTTCGTAGGTTGTTGGCGGTCGGGTCGGTCTGCGGCGTCCCTCTATTCCCCCTCCCCTGGGTGGGGACGCGATTGGGTGGCTGACCCGGCCGCTCAAGCGCAAGATTCGCCCGGCCCTCGCATCTACTCACCGGGGGAAGGGAACTCCGGTGTGGAGCGGCGCGTGCGGCTTGGCGGCGGCAGCCCGCTCCATCGGAGCTACCAGCCACGCGAGTGGCGCAGGCGGCCCGCGCTCAGCCGTTGGGTCCGTAAGAAGGGTGTAAGGGGATGCGGGTTTCTCCGACCGCGCGCACCTTGCCGCTGGCAACGTGGGAAGCGAGCCGGGGAAGGGGGGTTCGTCGATGTGGGAAGTCGTGTCGGTCGCCGTCGGTGTTCTGTGCGTCGCGTTTCTCGCGTTTGCGTGGGTTACGAAGTAGCCCCGCCCGGTGTAAGGTCGTCGCCGATGGAGCGCATCCGTCATGCGGAGACCGAACCTGCACGCTGGTTTGCACCAGGCGCTTGGGCGGTGGTATTTGTGCTTTGCGTTGAGTTCTGGATCGGCGCGGCGCGCGTCGTTCTGGCCGCCGCATAGCGATTTCGCAAATCATCACCAACGGCCCCGACTCAGCTCTGGCCTTCGGCCCGCCCAAGACGAGGGCGAGCGTTCGCAGCGTGGCCTTGGACGAGCGCACGCTGACGGCGCTGCGCGAGCAGCGCAAGCAGCAGGCCACGGAGCAGCTGGCTGCCGGGGCGGCCTGGGACAACTCCGGGGCGGGGTTGGTCTTCCGCAACCCGGACGGCTCGCCGGTCTCGCCGAACGCGCTGTCACACCACTGGCGGCACGTCGTCGCGGCCAGCGGTCTGCCCAAACTGCGCCTACACGACCTGCGGCACACCCACGCAACCCTCGCGCTGGCCGCAGGCGTACATCCGAAGGTCGTGCAGGAAAGGCTCGGCCACTCGACGGTCGCCTTCACGCTCGATGTCTACTCGCACGCGGTGCCCGCCCTGCAAGAAGAGGCGGCCGAGCGCGTGGCGGCGCTCTTCGCCGAACAGGTTCTGTGCGCGCCCCTAGGCCTTCGTGAGGTAGTTGTGAACGTCGTAGAAGCGGATCTCGGGGGCCTGCGTGATCCCGGCCTCCTCCGAGTAGGGGCCGATCTTCTCGGTCGCGAACCGTTCGAACGCTTCCCTCGACTCCCACACGTCCACGACGCGCATACCGTCATCGGTCTTCGCGACCCAATGCGAGATCGCACCCGGAGGCGTCGCCCCGCCCGGTGTCAAGCCCATCTTCTCGCGTATCTCGTCGTACTGCTCCATCGTGGCGCCAGGAAAGTTCTGCTCGACCGCAACAGCCATTCCGAATCTCCTCTCGATTGGCTCTGACGAACGATCCTACGACGGATCACGGTGTCGTGCTCGCAGCGCTCTGGGCTCGCGGCGAGGGCCGCGGGGTTTCGTCCGGGTTTCATCGGGGTCTCTGAGGGTCTGCGGCGTCTTCTTCATCGACACTGCCCAGAGGCCGCAAGGGCGCGTCCCTACGGGCCTTGCGCTTCATGCCGGAGGTGGGGGTCGAACCCACACGTCCCGAGGGACACGGGATTTTGAGTCCCGCGCGTCTGCCAGTTCCGCCACTCCGGCGGCGGAGTGCGATCGTAGCGGCGGTTCGTCAGCCGAAGAACGCGCGCGCGACGTCGTACCAGTGCGTCGGGACGGTCTTCAGCTCACGGGTCGCCTCCTCGAGCGCGACATCGACGATCTCGTCGCCATGGAGGGCCGCCATTCGCCCGAAGCGCCGTTGATCGACGAGCTCGGCCGCCTTGACGCCGAAGCGCGTGGCGAGCACGCGGTCGCGCGGCGTCGGCGTCCCGCCTCGCTGGATGTGCCCGAGCACCGTCACGCGGGTCTCGAACCCCGTGCGCTGCTCGATCTCGCGGGCGAGCGCGTCGCCCACACCGCCCAGCACGACGTGTCCGAATTGATCGGTCGAGCGCGCCGCCGCAGCGACGAGCCGATGCTCGCCGGACTCGTACCTCAGCTCGTATCCCTCGCTGACCACCACGATCGAGAAGTCCTTTCCGCCCTCGTGTCGCTTCACGAGGTCGGCGCAGGCCTCCTCGACGGTGATCGAGTGCTCGGGGATGAGGATGACGTCGGCACCCCCGGCGATGCCGCTCATCACCGCGATCCAGCCCGTATGCCGGCCCATCACCTCGACGACCATCACGCGGTTGTGGGACTCGGCCGTCGTATGCAGCCGGTCGATGGCCTCGGTTGCGATCGTCATCGCCGTGTCGAAGCCGAACGTGTAGTCGGTGGCCGAGAGGTCGTTGTCGATCGTCTTCGGGACGCCGACGACGGGAAAGTCGTGCTCCCGATGGAGGCGACCCGCGACGCCGAGCGTGTCCTCGCCACCAACGGCGACGAGTGCGTCAAGTCCTTGCTCGCGAAAGTTGCGCAGCACCGCGTCGACACCGCCCTCCAGGCGGTACGGGTTGGTGCGTGTCGTACCGAGGATCGTCCCGCCGCGCGGGAGGATTCCGGAGACCTCGCGCCGTCCGAGCGGCGTGAAGATGCCGTCGGTCAGGCCCTTCCACCCGTCCCGGACACCGACCATCTCGTGCCCGCGGTCCGTGGACACTCGGACGACGGCGCGGATGACCGCGTTTAGGCCGGGACAGTCCCCGCCGCCCGTGAGCACGCCGATTCTCATCGCCGGTGTCGTGCCTCAGACGTCGGGAGGATCGTCCTGCGCGAGTGCGGCGAAGCCGCCGTGGGCGACGAGGACCGCGTCCATGCCGGAACGTTCGAGCTCCGAGACGTCGTCGGGCGTCGCATCGCGCAGCTCGGCGATCGCGAGCTTCCCGGCGGGCACGTCCTGCAGCAGCTCGAGGACGACCGCGAGCGGATCGTCGTCCGCGTCCTCGCGGACGGAGAGGAGGAACACCTCGGGATCGAAGTAGCGCAACGCCCGTTCGAGATCCTCCGACTCGGCGACGCGCACCACGCACTCGAGTCCGAGGGCGTGAGCTTCGTCCCACATCGCCAGGTCGGGCTTGATCACGACCGCTTCCGCGGCGGCGCCGGTCGCGTCGAACATGCGGCCGAGGTGAAGGAGCGGGAGCGCCGAGGTCACGCGCACGGCGTTGACACCCTCGATCGCCGCCAGCCCGTCGGCGCCCTGCGACTCCGCGGACTTGGCGCTCGCGGCGTCGTTCACCTCGACGATGAACGAGATGCCGTCGCCCTCGGCGATCGCGTGGCTCAGCTTGCTCACGAGTGGGGATCGTAGTCGGCGACGTGCAAACCGTGAGTGACAGGATGCGTCCCAACCAATCGATGCGTATCGCCGCCGTCCTCCTCGCCGTGCTTTCCGTGCTCGCGCTCGCCGCGACCGCCGGCGCGCGGTCGATCACGGGCAGGGCGGGGAACGACCGCCTCGCCGGGACGCCGCGCAGCGACGCGATCCGCGGACTCGGTGGACGCGACCTGCTGCTCGGTCGAGGCGGAGCCGACTACCTCAACGGCGGCCGCGGCCGGGACACGATGGACGGAGGGCCGGGAGCCGATCTGGTGCTCGCGGCATACGACGGAAGCCGTGACACGGTGCGCTGCGGCGCAGGCACCGACGTCGTGACCGCCGACCTGGTCGATGCGGTCGCGCGTGACTGCGAACTCGTCGGTCGCCGACTCTCGCGCGACCCGTACCGGAACGACGGCGCCCAGCACGAGTCCGAGGTCGAGCCCGACAGCTTCACGTTCGGCCGAACGACGGTTGCCACCTTCCAGGTCGGACGCCGCTTCGAGGGCGGTGCGTCGAACGTCGGCTTCGCCGTGACGACGGACGACGGGGCCACCTGGCGGAGCGGCTTCCTCCCCGGGCTTACCGAGGCGAGCGTGCCGCCCGGCGTCAACGAGCGCGCGAGCGATCCGGTAGTCGCGTTCGACGCACGACACTCGACGTGGCTCATCTCCACGCTCGCGCTCGGGGACGGCGTCACGCGGCTCGCGATCAACCGCTCCGCCGACGGCTTCGGTTGGAGCACGGCGCTCAACGCAGCCGAAGAGAGCGGCGCCGGCGGCGAGGAGGGTATCGCCTTCGACAAGAACTGGATCACCTGCGACAACTCGGTGGCGTCGCCCTTCTACGGCCGCTGCTACCTCGTCTACACCCACTCGGCCGACGCGGACATGCTCGCCGTACGCTGGTCGGACGACGGCGGCCTGACCTGGTCGCCCGGCGTCAACATCGGCGCCAGGCCGGCGGTGGGCGTCTTCCCGACGATTCGACCCAACGGCGATCTCGTCGCGGTGTATCTCCTCGAGACAAGCCGCTTCGCAATCGCCGCCTCGCGCTCGACGGACGGCGGAGCGACGTGGGCGCCGCCGGTGCGCATCGCCGAAATCGACAACGGATGCCCAGTCCAGGGCTTCCGCGCCTTCCCACTCCCATCCGCCGGAGTCGACGCGAGCGGGCGGGTCTGGGCGACCTGGCACGACTGCGAGTCGTCGAGCGTGCGCAGGAACGCGGTGTTCGCCGCGACGTCGGCGGACGGCGCTGCTTGGTCGACAGCGAGCACCGTGACCCGCGGCGGCGACGACATCCTTCCGGCGATCGGCACCGACCCGGCCACGGGCCGCGTCGCGATCGCCTTCATGCGTTCCGGCCCGAACGGCATCGACACGCTGGTCGTCGAGTCAGCCGCGGGTTCGACCCGCTGGGGCGCTGCCCGACGGCTCTCGGCGGAGAGCTCCGCGTTGCCGTTCATGCCCAGAACGACGTCGGGCCGGATGCTCGGCGACTACATCTCGGTGCACTACGCATCCGGTCGCCCGTTGGTGGTGTGGGTGCTCGCCCTCGTCCCGATCGACGGGGCACTACGCCAAGCGGTGTACGCGACCCGCAGCTAGAGCCCGATCGGGTGCCAGACGGTCTTGTGCTCGAGGAACGCCTCGATCTCGTACGGGCTCTGCACGTCCGCGGACGATCTCACGACCCGCTTGACGTTCTCCGCCGCCGCGCGCTCGAGCTCGGCGGTCTGGCCGTTCGCGCCGGTGAGATCGATCGCGTTGACGTCCATGTGGCCCGCGAGCCACGGCGCGAGCTCGTCGGAGGAGCCCGTGAGGATGTTCACCACCCCGCCCGGGAAGTCCGAGGTCGCGACGGCCTCCGCGAACTCGACCGCCGCCACCGGGTGTGCCTCCGATGCCACCGCGACCACG
>CAVTQX010000008.1:0-134300 GCA_963736935.1 uncultured Gaiellaceae bacterium
AGAGGAATGCCTGCAAATAAGAGTATTCGTACGAGTCGCCCCCAACGCATCGGCATGTGTGGGGCCATAGACTGGGCAACAAGAGCGGGCCGGCATAACTCTCCTTAAGCGTGGAACTGAACGCCCGCGACGATCTCGACGGCGATGATCGTGGCGGCAACAGCGTCGACGACGAGGCAGAACGGGGGCCACCACCGGGTGTTCGCAACGAAACGACTTCGGTGCTGCCAGAGATCCTTGAGCCCGTGGCCCGCAAGGCCGACAACGAGCAGCCATGGCGATTCCGTAATGGCCGCGGCAGCGACGAGGACGAAGATCGCTGCGACGTTCGTCTCGACGGCGATAACGAGCCAGCGTCCATCGGCAACTGCGAAGCCGATGTAGACCGACGCGATCAGGACCAGACCGAGGGCATACACCGTCGCCGCATCGAGCCACCAGAAGGCGAGCGGAGAGGCTGCCTGAAGGACTCCGACGACGATCCCCCACACCGCAGGCCCTCGCAGCTGCCGAAGTCCTCCATCGAGAGCCCCGCCAACGGGGGCGTGGCTCATTGCTCGACGTCGAAGCCGAACATCATTCCGCTCTCGTGATGCTCGGCGATGTGGCAGTGCGCCATCCATCGTCCCGGATTCGTGACATCGAGGAGGATGTCGACCGTTTCCCCCGTGCGGACCAGAACGGTGTCCTTCCAGACGAGGTTCGGCTCCTCGACGCCGTCGCGTGCCAGCACCAGGAAGCGCCCTGCGCCGTGAACGTGGAACGGGTGCGGCATCGGATGGTCCGAATCCATCTCGTTGACGAGGCGAATCTTGACCTGGTCTCCAACCCGGAACGTCCAGTTGATCGCGGCGTTCGCGAGGCCCGTGTCGCGATCGACGAGCTTCCAGCGCATGTTGTCCGCCGTCGTGCGGCGATTCACCTCGACCATGTCGTCTTCCCACTCGAGGCCATGCGAGTGCTCGTGGCCGTGTGCGTCGGGGTCAGCACTCTCGGGTGCCGGATGCGACCCGTGGTCCTCATGCTTCTCGGGGGAGGTGTGCATGTTGTGCCCGGTGTGCTCGGGCGTGTCGACAAGACTTGCCGGCATGAGCTTCATCCCGCACTCCGGGCAACGGCCGGGTGCGTCGCTCGGTGACCTGCGGGTGCATCGGGCACACGTAGCTCGTCGGAGGTGACTCGACCGGCATGAGCTTCATCCCGCACTCCGGGCAGCGGCCCGGCTCTTCGCTGACGACGTCCGGGTGCATCGGGCACGTGTACACAGCCCCCTCGGGCGCGTCGAAGTCCATCTCGGCCACGAAGGCGAGCGTCTTGTCCGGAGCAGCGTTCATGAATCGGGCTGTTCGCCCGCGCTCAGCCGCCAGGTCGTCGTTGGTCCGCAGCACGGCGAACCGCTCCGCGAGCGCCGGCTCGGCCGCTTCGTCGCTCACGGTGATCGACGCGAGTTGATACGCGCGAGCTGGCGTGCGGTGCTCGAGCACGTGCTCGCCCGGTTCCTCGAAGAGAACGTCGACGATGAACCGCTCGGACGGCGACAGCAGAACCTCCTCGACGAGGCTCTCGTGCTCGTAGTGTCCGCTGTCTCCGCCGACGAGCTTCATGCGAGCTCCGGGCAGCGTCACGTTGAACACCCGGGTGTTGGCGGTGTTGGTGAAGTAGAAGCGGACGACCTCACCGCGCTTCGCTTCGAGTGCGAGGTCTGACTCACCCGCGACGAGCATGACGTTGCCGAAGCGGCCCATCGCAACGTGTGTCGTTTCCGAGGCACTGAAGCCTGCGATCTTGCCGTCCTCGATGAGAACGTCGTCCAGCGTCAGGAACAGCTCGCGGTGGACGGGCGGCCAGTAGTCCGGCTCGGCCGGGACGACATGGATGTTCCCGTATAGCCCCATCTCCTGGCCGTAGTCCTCGCGGATGTGCGGGTGGTACCAGTACGCGCCGGGATCGGGGACGTGCACCTCGTAGGTGAATGTCTCCCCGACGGGAATCGGCGCTTGCGTGTCATGAGTCCCGTCGTACCGGTTCTCGAGCCGCAAGCCATGCCAGTGCACGGTCGCATCGAGATCGCCCTCGTTCGCGACCTGGATCGTCAAGGTTGAGCCTTCCGGCACCCTGAACGTCGGCCCGGGAATCGAGCCGCTGTAGGCGAGCATGCGTACATCCGTATCGCCGATTCGCTTGACGACCGGCCCGATGTGAAGCTCGGCCTTATCCCCATCGGCGAGCTCGATGACTTTGGACGGAACAGCACGCGGAAGTCCGCTTGTGTCACTCGGGAAGTCGCCGTGCTGAGTCTCGGCTGTCTTCTGCACTTGCTCGTTCATCGAAGTCACGCGCCTCGACGGGTTCCAGCCGCTTCCGCTTCGACCGCGGCGTGATCTGTCACGTCCGCGGTGGCGGCGATTCGTTCAGAGATGAACCCGGCATCGTCTCCGACCCAACCGAGCAGTGCCGAGCCCCGAGTGTGCTGCCAGGTCATCCCCAGGAAGTACAGACCGGGATGGTCAGTGACGCCACGTTGATGGACGACGCGGCCGTCATCGTCGAAGACAGGAACGTCGATCCAGCCGTACTCGGAGCGGAAGCCCGTCGCCCAGATCACAGCGTCGACCTCCAACTCGCCGCTGTCCTCGAACTTCACCGCGCGGCCCGAGGCATGAATGACGCGCGGTTCGACCTCCACACCGTGACGCTTCACGTCCCGCGTGCTCGAGCCGATCAGCGTGTCGCGATCCCGCGCACGACTGCCGATACGCGACTCGACCGTCTTCTTGATGAGCCCCGTTTTCGTCAGCCACCAGAAGAGATCGCGTCCGAACACTCGCTGCGGCAATGGTGTCTGCCGAGACCCGATGGCGAGGTGAACTGTGTGCGTGGCCGACAGCTCCTTGGCGATCTGGAATCCCGTATTGCCACCGCCGACGACGACAACGGTTCCTACGGGAACATCGCTCGGCCCCCGATAGCCCGTGCTGTGCATCTGGGCGACGTCCGGCGCTAGGTCCGTCGCGAACGAAGGCACGTTCGGGGCCTGGAACGGCCCGGTCGCAACCACAACCTGCTTGGCCTCGACGCTACGAGTTCCGAGGTCGAGGAGGAAGCCCCCGTCTGTAGGGGCGAGCGAATGCACGGGGCAATCGAGCTCGACCGGCAACTCGAAAGTCGACGCGTAGTGCTCGAGATAGCCGATGACCTCGTCTCGCGTTGGATAGCCGTTCGGCTCGCCGGGGAACGACAGGCCAGGAAGGCTGTCGTAGCGACGCGGCGTGAAGAGCACAAGCGAGTTCCAGCGATTGCGCCACGCGGCGCCGATTGAATCGGCGGCGTCGAAGATCGCGAAGCGTCGTCCTTCGTTCGCCAGGAAGTACCCGATGGCGAGTCCCGCCTGGCCGGCGCCTATCACTGCGACATCGAGTCGATTGTCCGAGCCGTTAGCCATCTCGTCTGTCATGTCAAAGCCACTCCTCACCACCGTGGCCTCAGCGTGGCCGGGTCTCTCACACGACTGCCCCGTGTGGCTTTGGCGAAACATGGCTGAGACTTTTCCAGAGGTTCCGACGATGCGGCCTTGCCTGAGGCCGTCACGAGGTCCTCGGCGTCATCGGGGCGGGCGTAGGTACGACGGTGTCGGGAGCGCTATCGCTCGCGGGCTCGTCGCCGCCCATGTCGAGCCGGAAGGGCGGATATGCGTCGGTCATCAGCCCCGCATACGCGATGACGCGGAAGACCCAGCGGTTCATCCCGAGCACGAAGTCGTAGAGAGGCTTGGGGTAGCGGCCGGTGAACAGCAGCACTACTCCGGCGAATAGGACAAGGAGCCCGACCAGGCCGCCCGATGTCCACATCCAGTTGTCGGCCCCTGTCCACGCAGCCCAAGCGCCGCCGACGAAAACTGCGACGACGAGGTACTGCGGCAGCGCAAGGAGCCACCACTTGATCAGCACGAGCCCCCGCGAAAGTGACTCGGGGTACTCGACGTCGAGCCGAGCCGGATAGTCGGGCACGTCGTCGAGCGTGAATGGCGGGTATCTGTCGGTGCCGAGTGCGCTGTAGCTGTAGAAGCCAACGCGCCACGACCAGCGAAGGACGCCAACGTTGAACTCGAAGAGGGTCCTCGGGTAGCGGCCCGTGATGAGGATCGCGAAGAAGCCGGCGATGCTCACCACGGCGAACGCGATCCACAGGAGGAAGAGCACGATGAAGTGCGGTATCGCGAGCAGCCACTTGACCAGCCAGAGCCAACGGCTCAGCTGCGGCGAAAGCTCGCCCGTGAGTCGGAGCGGATAGCCGGACGCTTTGGTGTCCATGACGCAACCTCTCTTCGTCGCTGGGACCGGGAGTCCGAACGAACTCCCTGCTGCGCTCCGGTCGGTGCGACAGTCGAAGAGGAACGTGCGAAGCCTCGACGGCTTCAAAGACAACCAACGCGCTCATCCACCCTAGCTGCGAGAGCTGCGCCGTGACAGTCTCGAAGCGATGTGCAAGGGTTCCGGCATCCGGGCAAGCGGGAGAAGGAGGGGGGATCATGAAGAAACTTCTTGCCATGCTGGTTGCCGCGGTGGCCATGCCGGTTGCGATCGCGGGGGCGGCCGTCAGCGCGACGGTCGTTGTCGAGCTGGACCCTGCGCTCGGGGAGCTGCCGGAGGGCGTCGCGGTGGACAAGCGCGGGGATGTCTTCTTCAGCGTGTCTCCGCTCGGTCAGGTCCGAAAGCTCGACCGTGACGGTTCGGTGTCCCTGCTCGCGCAGGTTGTGCCTCCGGGCAGTGGCAATGGGACGATCGGAATGGCGGTCGACGCACCCGGAAACGTGTACGTCGCGACGGCCACGTTCGATCCAGCGACGTCCGGTGTGTACAAGATCGCGCGCGACGGATCGTTTGCCAGGCTGCCGGGGACGGGCGCGATCGCGTTCCCAAACGGCGTCGCCCTCGACACGAACGGCAACGTGTACGTGTCCGACACGATCGGCGGCGCTGTGTGGCGCGTGCCGGCGAAGGGAGGCTCTGCGACGAAGTGGTTCGAATCGCCGCTCCTCCTCGGCGATGGGAGCTTCAACTTCGGGTTCCCGCTCGGCGCGAATGGCATCGCCTACCGGCAGAACGAAATCGTCGTCGGCAACACCGAGGGTGCGCGGCTCGTGCGCATCCCGATCAACCCTGATGGCAGCGCGGGCTCTGCCTCGATCCTCGCTGAGGATCTCGCGTTGCTCGCGGTCGACGGCATCACGTTCGATGTGCACGGGAACCTCTGGGCCTGCGTCATCGCGCAGAGCTCGATCGTCAGCGTGTCGCCGAGCGGAGCGATCACGACGATCGCGACCGCTGTGGACGGCCTCGACTGGGCGTCAAGCCTTGCTTTCGGCAAGAACACCGACCTGTGGGTCGTCAACTTCGCGATTGGGCCCCCCGGGGGTCCCGGGCCGGCGGTCCTCCTACTCGACGCGGGGGTGAAGGGGCAGCCACTGCCGTAGGTCCCCGTCAGGAACGCCCAGGGACATTCCCTTGCCGCGCGCAATGGAGAGGGTGTCAGAGAGACTTCGCCGGGTGCCGCTTCGCGCCGCCGCAATCTGCGGACTGCTGGCGTCGGTGACCTTTATCGTCGGCGTCCTGCTCGGCGACCTCGCTCAGCCCGAGGCGTTCCGCCCGGCCGACGACGACATCAGCGACCTCGGCGCGCAGACAGCCGACCAGGGCTGGCTCTACAACCAGATCGCGGCGAACCTCAATGGGCTCCTGATCGTCGCCTTCGCGTTGGGCCTCTGGCGCGCGCTCGGGTCGGGCTGGCTTGCGCGGCTCGGCGTTCTCGGGCTGACGGTCGTCGGAATGACACGCTTCCTCGAAGGCTTTCTCCGGCTCGACTGCCGCGGCATCGACGAAGGCTGCGAGAATACGTCCTGGCAGGCCGACGGGCACCGCTTCGAATCCGGTATCGCGTCCGCACTCTTCTTTCTGGTCCCGCTGCTGCTCGCGTTCGCGTTTCGGCGGCTCCCACAGTGGCGCGACCTGTGGCTTCCGACGCTCCTCGTCGTGCCCGTCGTGGTAACTGTGAGCATTCCGTTCAGCCTGATCGGTGACGGCGCGGCGATACGCGCTGCGAGCATCACCTGGTTCCTCTGGCTCGGGCTCCTCGCTTGGCAGCTGCTGCGACTAGCGGACAGCGGAATCGACGAAGACCGGCCCGCGGGTTCCGTCTAGGCCACCGGAAAGCGGCGGAGCTCCGACTCATGCCTAAGAGTCGGAGCTCGAACGCTGCCGCCGAATGTCGCGGATCATCGCCACCCCCGCCTTCGTCGGCGGGCGTGCTCCCGCCACGGTAAGAGCAGCTGTCACTAACTGCGATACGGCCGCTTCGCTCCAAGTCAGAGCACCGCTCTCGTCGGATCTCGGGCGCGCGATGCGACCGAGCTCGCTCAAGAGCGCGTGACGACGCTTCGGTCGAAGCAGCCAGGCCACGGTCGCCTCCTTTTCGGGGTACGCCTCGCAAAAGTGCTCGAGCACAGCGATTGCGAACATGCGGTAGACGAGGTCTTGAGCGCCGCGCCTTGTTCGCACGCGTCGCGCGTAGGAATACCCTGCAGCTCGGTTCAGCACCTCTTCCGAGAAGACCGGCGGGCGACCGCGGACGATTTCCGAATCCGCTTCGGCGGTCATGCAATGGGAGTCGGCTTCCGAAAAGCAGCGGGAGACCCTCGGTCGGGTACTCAG
Source organism: uncultured Gaiellaceae bacterium (assembly GCA_963736935.1). Taxonomy (GTDB): domain Bacteria; phylum Actinomycetota; class Thermoleophilia; order Gaiellales; family Gaiellaceae; genus GMQP-bins7. The sequence continues at coordinate 6,708 of CAVTQX010000008.1, forward strand.
ACGATCCGGAACTCGCGAGCTCGAGGCGGGCGGCTGAATCAGTCGGCGTGGTTCGCAACTCGCCCACCGTCGGCTCAAGCCCGACCCCGTTCGGGAAACGCCGCGTGGTCGACGGCAGCTGGGCAAGCGTTGTCCATGACCGGCAGGACGCTGCACGTCGACGCAGCCTGTTTTCTCCGGAGCGCTTGTCTCGCTGGTGGATGGCCGCCTCTGCCAGTGTTCGGGCATGTCGCCCGGACCGAGGGAGGCAAGCCTCGCGTGATGAGTCGCCGACGGTGGATGGCCCTCTGCTTTGCCTTCGGGTCGGCGTGCTTCCTCATCGGCCCCTTCCCCGGCTACGCGCAGCTGGTCGGCGACTCGGCCGACGCCGTCACGTTCTTCGTCGGTTCGATCCTCTTCACGGCCGGCGGGAGTCTGCAGAGCTGGCTCGCCTGGCCCGGGCGGCGTTCGCGCGACGGCGGACGCGCGGCCTGGTGGGCCGCAATCGTCCAGTCCGCCGGCACGCTGTTCTTCAACGCCACGACGTACCAGGCGATGCATACCGCCCTGACGAGCCCCGAGTACGACGCACTCGTCTGGCGGCCCGACTGGCGCGGTTCGATCTGCTTTCTCGTTTCAGGCGCCATCGCCTACCGCGCGTCGGAACGGCGTGGATGGTCGCCGGTACGCCGCGGCGTGGGATGGTGGCAACCGGCAGTCAACCTGCTCGGCTGCGTCTTTTTCGGAATCTCCGCCGTGGCCGGCTTCGTCGTTCCGTCGAGCGGATCGATGCTCGACCAGGCTGCGGCCAACTGGAACACCTCGCTGGGCGCGGCGTGCTTCCTGGCTTGTGCACTCGACACCCTGCATACCGACAGCGCCTCGAAGATGCCACGAGGTCGGCGGCTCCGTGAGCTCGAGCGCAAGCTCGAGGCCGACCTCCGGTAGACCACTTCGTCTGCGGTGGCGTCGCCGGCGCCCCTCCCGAGACCTGCCCGACCGCGTATACAGTCGGCCGTCTCGAATGGGAGGTCACCTCTCGGGACTGCGCTCACTCGGCGTCCTCGCCCTGCTCGGGCTGGTCTATCCGCTATCCGCCGATGCCGACATCGCAGCCATCCAGGTGCGGAACAGCACCCAGTTCGCGGCGGCGGTAGACGCACTTCGAGACACAGGCGGCATGATCAAGCTGCGGCGCGGCTACTACAGCGGCGAGCTCGTCGTCGGTCGCCGCTCCGCGAAGCCGTTGCACATCGTCGGTGAGTCGGGAGTCCGGGTCGGGAGCCTGCTGCTCGAGCGGACCCAGCACATTTCGGTCAGTCGCCTCACGATCGCACCGATCCGAGAGGACGCCTGGATGCGCGTCAGCGGGTCACGTCACGTCGACCTGCACGACCTGCTCGTGACGGCGAAGGGAACGCGCTATCGGGCGACTCTGCAGATCATCGAGTCGAGGCAGGTCACGATCCGGCGAAGCGAGTTCAGTCACTGTGGCGACCGCTCGGCGCTGTTCTCGAACTGCGTGCATGTCCAGCACGGGACAAGACACATTCGGATCGTCGACAACTGGTTCCACGACTGCCGGGGCTGCGACTTCGTCCACGGTCTCTTCGGCTACGACCTGACGCTGCGCGGAAATCGGTTCGAGCGCGCGCTGCCCTGCCGCATGAACCACGAGCGCTGCGGGCACCAGGACCTCGTGTCGTTCTGGTCGGGCGACCGACTGCTCGTCGAACGGAACTCTTTCGGCGTCTACCGCCTGGGCGCGGCGCAGCTCTACCTCGTTCGCGGGGTGGACAGGGTCTCGATCGTCAACAACATGTTTCGCGGTACCGACACCAAGGTGCCCGGCTATCAGGCGCGCGTCGCGATCATCGTCGGGAGCAAGGGCTCTAAGCGCGTGCCGCGCCGTGTGCGCATCGTGAACAACACGATCCTCACGGGTGCCCGCCGCATCGACGGCTACGCGGGCTCGATCCGGATGAGCGGGGTCTACTGGGGTCTACAAAGGCGGAAGCGACCGCTCCTCGCGAACAACGTCATCGGTCTCGTCCAGGATCCGCACCACGTTTGCAGCGTGGCAGGGAGGGCCGTCGAGAACGTGGTGCTGCGGGGAGTCGCCTGTCGGGGGCCCAATCGTATGGGCCGCGTGCATCTCGACCGGCATGGCCGGCCGACCGCCGCATCGACGCTGCTCATCGACCGCGGCAGCAGAGGCTTCGGTACGCGGCGAGACATCGACGGTCGCCGACGAGACTTCCGGCCGGATATCGGCGCCTACGAGTACCGCGGCCCGAAGAGGACGAGCTGATGCGCGGCGCGGCCAATGCGGCCGACGCTCACGACTCGACGAGGGCGAGGCGGAAAGCGCTCGCAACCGCCGGAGCTCGCGTCCCGCGACACGGTCGCTCGATTCCGTCCGGTCCCCCTGAGACGAAGACGATGGGACGCGCCTGACCGGCAGTCGACTCGTTCCCGCTGACCTTCGACTCGACTCTGCCTGAGGGCAGACACAGCAGGGGAAGCCGCGGGACCCCTCGCGTTCGCGGCGCGCTCGCCGGGTCTGGCCATGACCGCGCCGCTGCTTAGGCTCTGACCCGTGAAGATCTTCACGGTCGTCGGGAACCGCCCGCAGTTCATCAAGGCCGCTCCACTCTCGGGCGCGCTCCTCGCTGCAGGCGCGGAGGAGGTCGTCCTCCACACCGGGCAGCACTGGTACCACGTCATGTCGCAGGTCTTCTTCGACCAGCTCGGCCTGGCGGAGCCTCGCTACCGGCTCGACCTTCACACCTCGAGCGTCGACGCGATGCAGCCGGCGATCGCCGAGCACATCCGCGCGGAGGAACCCGACCTCGTGCTCGTCTACGGGGACACGAACTCGACGCTTGCAGGGGCACGTGCGGCCGCAGACGCGTCGATTCCACTGGCGCACGTCGAGGCAGGGCTGCGAAGCGGCGACCTCTCGATGCCGGAGGAGCACAACCGCATCGAGACCGACCGTCTCGCCTGGCTCCTCTTCTGCCCCGACCATCGCTCGGAGCGGACACTCCAGAGCGAGGGGGTCCTCGGACGGATCTACGTCGTGGGCGACGTGATGGCGGATGCGACGCGTGTCTTCGCCCCGCTCGCGCGGATGGCCTTCCCGGTGCCGTACGAGCCCGGTTCGTACGTCGTCGCGACCATCCATCGCGAGGCGAACGTCGAGCAGCCGCGACTCGGGCGCATCGTCGGCGGGCTGAACCGGACCGACGAACTGGTGGTGTTCCCTGTCCACCCGCGCACCCGAGCTCGAATCGAGGAGGAAGGGCTCGTGCTCGGCAGCCATATCCGTGCGATCGAGCCGTTGAGCTACCTCGAGCTGGCGTCCCTCGCGTCGCAGGCCCGTGTGATCGTGACCGACTCGGGCGGCCTGCAGAAGGAGGCTTACTGGTACCGGGTCCCGTGCGTCACGGTCCGGCCCTCGACCGAATGGGTCGACACGGTGGCGGAGGGGGCCAACGTGCTCGTCGACGCCGATCCCGACGCACTCGCGGCTGCGGTCGCCTCGGCCGCGTTTCCGCCCGGCCGCCCCGTGCTCTACGGGGACGGCCACGCTTCAGAGCGGATCGCGCAGGTGCTCGTCGCTACGATCCCGACCCGATGAAGCGCGACGTTGCCATCGTGGGAGCCGGCTACGTCGGCGTTCCGCTCGCGCGGACGTTCGCCGACGCTGGCAAACACGTGCTGCTCGTGGACGTCGACGCAGCGCGCGTGGCGCAGCTCAACGCCGGCGAGAGCTACATCGAGGACGTCCCCGCCGAGGTGCTGAAGCCACTCGTCGAAGCAGGACTCGTCGCCGCGACGACCGACTACGACGAGCTCCGAGACGTGGACGCGATCCTCATCGCGCTGCCCACACCGATCTCCCGCCAGCGGGAGCCCGACCTGCGCATCCTCCTCTCCGCCACAGAGCAGATCGCCCCGCGTCTTCGTGCCGGACATCTGGTCGTGCTGGAGTCGACCACATACCCGGGCACCACACGCGAGCAGGTGCAGCCGATTCTCGAGCGCGGCAGCGGTCTGACTGCCGGAAAGGACTTCCATCTCGCCTTCTCACCCGAGCGCGTCGATCCCGGGCGCGAGGACTGGACGACGAAGAACGTGCCCAAGGTTGTCGGGGGGATCGACGAGAGGTCGACTGACGCGGCGGCCGATCTCTACTCAGCCGCGATCGACGAGATCCACCGCGTCTCCTCGCCGGAGGCGGCCGAGCTCACGAAGCTCCTCGAGAACATCTTCCGCTCGGTCAACATCGCACTCGTCAACGAGCTCGCGCAGCTGTGCGACCGGATGGACATCGACGTGTGGGAGGTGATCGAAGCGGCGGCGACGAAGCCGTTCGGCTTCATGTCGTTCAAGCCAGGTCCCGGCCTCGGCGGTCACTGCATCCCGATCGATCCCTTCTACCTCACGTGGAAGGCGCGGGAGTTCGGCTTCTACACCGAGTTCATCGAGCTCGCCGGGAAGGTGAACGAGTCGATGCCGTACTTCTGCCGTTCCCTCGTCTCGCAAGCGCTGAACCACGAGCGCCAGCGCTCTCTCAAAGGGTCGAAGGTGCTCGTTCTCGGTGTCGCCTACAAGCCGGGCATCTCCGATACTCGCGAGTCGCCGGCGGTCAAGCTCATCGGCCTCCTCGCGAACGCGGGCGCAGACGTCGCGTACCACGACCCGCACGTGCCGTCGTTCACCGAGAACGGGATCTCCATGAGCTCCGTCGCCCTCGAGCCGGCCGCGTACGACTGCGTCGTGGTGGTGACGAACCACTCCGAGATCGACTACGACCGGCTGGTCGACGAGTCGGTGCTCGTGGTCGACCTTCGCAACGCGACGGGCGACAACGGGAAGCGCTCGAACAAGGTCTGGAAGTTGTGACCGTACGCGTGGGCCAGGCCGGCCTGGGCGAGTGGGGGAAGAACCTCGTACGGAACTTCGCCGACCTCGCCGAGGTCACCTGGCTCACCGATCCAGCCGAGGGCAAGGCCGACGAGTTCCGGCCGCGCTACCCGCACGCGCGCTGGACCGACTCGTTCGACGAGATGCTCGCGGACGAGTCGCTCGACGCGGTCGTCGTCGCGACGCCCGTGCCCACGCACTACGAGCTCGCGAAGCGCGCACTCGAGGCCGGCAAGCACGTGTTCGTCGAGAAGCCGCCTGCGATGAAGAGCGACGAGATCGACGAGCTCGTCGCTATCGCGGAGGAGCGCGACCTCGTCCTCATGCCGGGCCACTTGCTCCTGTACCACCCCGGTGTCATCAAGCTGAAGGAGCTCGTCGACGGGGGCGACCTGGGCGACGTCCTCTGCGTCTACGGCAATCGTCAGAACCTCGGCCGCATCCGACCGTACGAGAATGCGCTGTGGTCGCTCGGCGTCCACGACCTGTCGGTGATCCTCCACCTCCTCGACGAGGATCCGGTCGAGGCGGTCGCACTGGGCCGCGACTTCCTGCAACCCGGCGTCGAGGATGTCGTCTTTTGCTACCTGCGCTTCCCCTCGGGACGCATCGCCCACATGCACCTCTCGTGGCTGGACCCCCACAAGATGCGGAAGATGACCGTCGTCGGCACCGAGAAGATGGCCGTCTTCGACGACATGGAGCTCGACCGGAAGGTGACGGTGTACGAGAAGTCTCCCTGGAAGCCCGTGAGCACGTACGGCGAGTGGCAGACGCGCACCGGCGACATCCACATCCCCAAGATCGCGACCGACGAGCCGCTGAAGCTCGAGTGCCGGCACTTCCTCTCGCTTGTCGAGGGAGATGGCGACCGGCGCCGCGTCGCGCGTGACGGCGCCCGCGTGGTGCAGGCACTCGACATGCTCACGACCTCGCTGAATGGCGGCTGAGGTCCACCCGAGCGCGATCGTCTACCCGGGAACGATCCTCGGGGAAGGCGTGAAGGTGCTCGAGAACGCGGTGGTGGGGAAGCAGCCGTCGCTCTCCCCGCGCTCCACCGCCAAGCGGGACCCGCTCCCAGCGACGACGATCGGGGACGGGACGATCGTCTCCACCGGTGCGATCGTCTTCGCAGGCTCGACGGTCGGGGCACGCGTGATCCTCGGTGACCAGTCGTGCGTTCGCGAGCGGGTCACGATCGGCGACGACGTCGTCCTCGGCCGCGGGTCCCTCGTGGAGAACGACACGACGATCGGGGCGCTGACGAAGATCCAAGCCGAGGCGTACATCACGGCGTACTCGACGCTCGAGGAGCACGTCTTCATCGCACCGTGCGTCGTGACGACGAACGACAACTTCATGGGTCGTACCGAAAAGCGGCACGAGCGGATCAAGGGCCCCACCATCAGGCGCGGCGCGCGGGTCGGCGGCGGAGCCATCCTGTGCCCCGGCGTCGAGATCGGCGAGGAGGCGTTCGTCGGTGCGGGCGCAGTCGTCACGAAGGACGTGCCTGCACGCGTGATCGTCGTCGGGAACCCGGCGCGCGAGCTCCGCGGCGTGCCGGACGACGAGCTGCTCTAGCGAGCTAGCCCTTGACGATCGCGAGCCGGTAGCGCGTCGCGCCCGGGCTCGACATGCGCACCTGGATGTAGTACGTCCCCGCGAGCCGCGGACGGTACGACAGGTACTGCCGCGACCCCGGGCGGGCGGACGTGCGTACGCGGTAGCGGAAGTCGGCGACCCGTTCGAGCGAGGTGGCGCGGGGAAGCCAGAACGCGAGACTGAGGTCGACGCTCACGTCGGCCCCCGTCAGGCCGACGTACACCGGTTGGTTCCGGTTCAGCCGGATCGCGTAGACATCGTCCTGGTCGTCCCAGAAGTCGACCCTGGCGCGGAGCCGGCGATTCGTGCCCGGAACGGGATACGCGCGGACTCCGAGGTCGTCGTTCGCCTCGTAGAAGTCCCGAGGCGGAAGCGGCTCGTCGAGTGCTGCGATCGCCGCGGCGACGTTCAGTCTCCCCGAGCCCGAGTAGGCATCCCGGCCCTCTGCGCAGGCCGGGCAGCCGTTCGCTGCGGAAAGGTCGAGTGTCGTCGACTGCAGGATCCTCGAGACCTGCTCGGGCTGGAGCGTCGGCCGAAGGCTGAGGAGGACGGCGGCCGCAGCGGTCACCTGCGGCGCCGCGAACGACGTCCCCTGGGCCTCCCGGTACTCCTCGGGGCCGCAGCTCGAATACCCCTGCTCGGTGCACTGCGGGAACCGCGCCGTGAGGGGGCGCGGGAGGATCGAGAGGATCTCGAGCCCGGGTGCCGCCAGATCGTTGTAGATGAGGTCTCGATTCGAAAACGACGGGATCCCACCCGCGTTGTTCATCGCGCTGACACCCAGCACGTGCGGGAGCGCGGCAGGATAGCTTGCGTACTTCCAGGGGCTGACGGGCGCCTGGTCCGAGTTGCCGACGGCAGCGACGACGACCACGCCGTTCGAGACCGCGTAGGCGACGGCGTCGGCCTCCAGGCGCGAGTACGTGTCGCGCTCGGGATCGAGCGGATCCCGAACCCCGCCGAGGCTCATGTTGATCACCCGGGCGCCGTTGTCGACCGCCCAGCGGATCGCCTGCGCCTCCGCGTCGACGGGAATCGCGCGGGCCTTCGTCACGACCTTCGCGATCAGGAGCTCGGACGATGGTGCGAGCCCGGCGATGCCGATGCCGTTGTCGAGCCCTGCGCCGATCAGCCCTGCGACGAACGTCCCGTGACCAAAGGTGTCGACCCGGGCGGATCCGCCGACGAAGCTCTTCGCGCCGAGGATCTTCCCGGCGAGATCGGGATGGCCGGCGTCGACGCCGGAGTCGATGACCGCGACCGGGATCGGCTCGAACGACGGGAGCGTGACCCAGGGCGCGTAGAAGCCGCTGTAGGGCAGGTACCACTGCTTCGGCGCGAGTGGGTCCGTCGGCGTGAACGCGAGATGGCGCGTGACGAGAGGCTCGACGTAGCGGACACCGCGGATTCCGCGGAGCGAGACGCCGACGGGGACTTCGACGACGAGCGCCGGGATCGGCTTGAGACTCTCCGGACGAGAGCCTGTTCGCTGCTGAATCGCTCGAGCCACGACCGCCGGCTTGGCTCCCTCGGCGATCCCGACCGCAACGCGGGCCGCTCCGGCCGTCGCCGGCAGCGCCAACGTCGCCGCCAGGGCGCTTGCCAAAACGACGATCCGCCTCACCCGATCACCACCATGGTCGGAGACGTGCCCGCGACGAATGCCGCGGTCGCGTCGCTTCGCGCCCGATAGCTTCCCGCGGGAACGGGCGCGTCCAGCTCGACCTCGAAGGCACCACTCGCGCCGACGACGGCATCGCCGACGAGCACCCAGCTCGAGCCCTTCCGCCGTTCGATCGCGATCTGGGCTCCGGGCATTTTAGGCTTGACGCTGCCGCTGAGGACTCCCGGGGCGCCCGCCGTCGGCTTCGCGAGCGCCAGCCGCGGCGCGACCTGCACGAGCAGCGCGGGCGATGCGCCGCCTTCCGCATGGAGCCGGTAGCGGGTCGTCCGCGTGGGCGTGACGTCGAACGAGACGACGCCCGCTTGATCCGACGCGATGCTTGCGACCGTCGCCCATGCGGCTCCGTCGAACGACGACTCGAGCCTGGTCGCGCCGAGCCCGCGGCCGAGCCCGCTCAGGTGCGTCGTCGACCCGAACACGAGGGACCCGCGGCTCGCGCGATCGAGGCGCAGCACGCCGATCGTCAGCCAGGTCGAGCGCAGCCCGAGGGCCGTCCGCACGAGCGTCACAGGCACCTGCTCGCTCCCTGCGGTCGTGTCGAGCGTCAGAGTCCTGAGCCGTCCCGATGGAGTCGCGACGCCACGAGCATCGAGCACCCTCCCCTCCGCCGCGAGCTTCGACTGCACGGTCCGCGCGCCCAGGAGGACGGGGCCCCAGCGGTGGTAGGGCGAGAGCTTGTCCCACGGATCCGGCCGTGACACGAGATACGGCACGGCGAACCCGAAGACGTCCGCGGCACTCGCCGTCTTCCCCCCCGACGTCGAGAAGTAGTAGGTGGTCGCCACCTTCCCGGCGTAGAGCACCACCTCGCCGGCAGTGTCGTCGACCGCCTTCGTCGTCGATGGTTTCTCACCCGCGACGCCGAGATAGACCTGGCTTCGCGCATCCGCGTAGAGGTCGAACGCCTTGCCCTTGAGGACGCTGGCGAGCGCGTACGAGCGGGCGGCGACAGCCTGGGCCTTCAACGCCTCGGCGGGCCAGCTGTACGGGACCTCGCCCGCGACGACACCGTCGAGGTAGCTCTCGAGCGGAAGGACGTTCACGACGCGCAGGAACTCGCCCTGCGGGACGAGCTCGAGCTTCCCGCGGTAGAGCTTCCCGTCGAGCGCGAGCGCTGCCTTCTTCCCGGGCCGCAGGACGAGCGGCTGGATGGCCCGGACCGGGCCGGAGTCCGAGGGCAGGGTGAGATCGGCGCGCAGCGTCAACGAACCCTTCGGCAGCTTGTAGGGAAGCCCTGATGCGTCGACCGCGGTGAACGGAACCGCGGACGAGACGGTCACGGCCGGGCGGCCCTCGGCCAGGAGCACACGGAGCTCCTTGCGCCCCGCCCGTCCGATCTGCGTGCCCGTGTAGTAGTGCGCGAGGATCTGCTGGTACGTGCGGCCCGCGAGCGCCTGGCCGTACGCCCCGTACTGGCTCATGCCGACGCCGTGCCCGTATCCACGCCCGGACACGACGAATACCGCCTCGCCATAGGACGAGGACGGCGTCTGCTGTCCGGCGGCGGAGCCGGTGGCGACGAGGACGAAGGTGACGATGGCGACAGAAAGCGCGCGCACGAGGGGATCCAGGGTAACTCCGCAGGGTTAGCTGTTTGTGTTGTTTCGGCCAGGAAAGGCCCGCTCTTGAGCTATTTCCAGGAAGATTCCTGGACGAGCGCACGCTCTTTCAGCGGCTCCCACCAGCCACGGTTCGCCTCGTACCACGCCACCGTCTCGGCCAACCCGTCGTCGAAGCCCCGGGTCGGGGTCCAGTCCAGCTCCTCGGCGATCTTCGATGCGTCCAGCAGATACCTGCGGTCGTGGCCCGGTCGGTCGGGAACGATGGTCTTCAGGGAGGCCGGCTTACCCGTCAGCGTGAGCACACGGTCGGCGATCTCCTCGATCGTCGCCTCGACTCCCGAGCCGACGTTGTACGTCTCGCCGGGACGGCCCTCCCGCAGGACGAGGTCGATCGCCTCGCAGTGATCGAGGACGTGCAACCACTCGCGCTTGTTCTGCGTGGAGGCGTACATCGGGAGCGGCTCGTCGTCGAGCGCGTTCGTCGTGAAGAGCGGGACGACCTTCTCCGGGAACTGGAACGGGCCGTAGTTGTTCGCGCAGTTCGTGATCGTGACGGGGAGCCCGAAGGTCTCGGAGTACGCGCGGACCGCGTGGTCCGCCCCTGCCTTCGACGCGTTGTACGGCGTCCGCGGACGGTACGGCGACTCCTCGGTGAAGACCTCGTCCGTGTCGAGCGCCAGGTCGCCGTAGACCTCACACGTGGACACGTGGTGGAAGCGCTTCACCCCCGCGGCGCGCGACGCCTCGAGCAGGGTCTGGGTGCCGAGCACGTTCGTACGGAAGAAGCGCGTCGGATCGACGATGGCGAGCGAGTTGTGCGACTCGGCGGCGAAGTTGACGACGACCTCGATCCCGTGGTCGCGCAACGTCGCCTCGGCGAGCTCGCGGTCGCAGATGTCACCCTGCACGAAGGCGATGCGATCCTCGACTCCGGCGAGGCTCTCGCGGTTCCCGGCGTACGTGAGCAGGTCGAAGACGACCACCTCGTCGTCGGGATGCCGCTCGAGCCAGTAGTGGACGAAGTTCGAGCCGATGAAGCCGGCTCCACCGGTGACGAGGAGGCGCATCCGAGGGAAGGCTAGCCGTCCATCTCGGCGAGGCATGCGCGCAACCCGTCACGCCAGTGCGGCAGGCGAGGAGCTCCCTCGCGTTCGCTTCGCAGGACCGAGTAGGCGGGCCTCGGCGCCGGACGCTCGATCTCCGCCGTCGTGATCCGCCGGACACGACAGTCGACCCCGGCCTCCGCGAAGATCGCGTCCGCGAAGTCCGCCCACGTGCAGTCACCTTCCGCGGCGACGTGCCACAGCCCCGTCGGCAGGTCCTCGTCCACGAGCTGGCGCACGGCGGCCGCGAGGTGGCCGACGAACGTCGGACAGCCGCGCTGGTCGTCGACGACGGCGACCTCGTCGCGCTCGGCACCGAGTCGGAGCATCGTCCGAAGGAAGTTGTGCCCCGTCGGGCCGAAGAGCCAGGACGTCCGGATCACCCACGCGCCGTGTCCGGCAGCTGCCTCGCCGTGCAGCTTCGTACGGCCGTAGGCGGACGCCGGGTTCGGCCCGTCAGACTCGACGTACGGCGAGCGCTTCCGGCCGTCGAAGACGTAGTCCGTCGAGAATGTCACGAGCGGCGCCTTGAGGGCGGCGGCGTGCGCCGTGCCCCCGACGTTCACGGCAGCGGCGCCCTGCGGATCAGCCTCGGCAGCGTCGACGTCCGTCCAGGCTGCCGTGTGCAACACGAGATCGAGCTCGCCTCGTGTCACCGCGTCATTCGGCGGACGCGTGACGTCCCAGTCGGCGCGCGTGAGCGCGATGACGTCGTCGACGGCGAAGACCCCCCGGAGCGCCTGGCCGAGTTGGCCGTCGGCGCCCGTGATCAGGACTCGACGGCGGCGTCCCGCGCGGACAGGATCGGGTTGCTCGAGCTCCATAGTGCTGCGACGCGCGGGTCGTTCCAGGGAACCGTGTGCTCGTCGGGGTCGTCGGGGTCGTACTCGGTCGTCACGTGGTAGCAGAAGAGGATGTCCGTCAGGGCCTCGAAGCCGTGGGCGTGGTACCCGGGGATGTAAACGGCAACCGGGTTGTCCTCGCCGATGTCCTCGGTGAACGTTTCGCCGCTCTCGCGGTCGAGCACGACGACCCGGGCCGTCCCGCGGAGGCACGCGAAGAGGTCGTCCTGCCCGCGCGCGTGGTAGTGGAGTCCTCGGATCACGCCCGCGCGGGAGAACGAGACGTTCGTCTGGCGCATCGGCTTCGGAAGCGAGCTGTCCCGGCGGAGCTCGCAGAACCACCCGCGCTCGTCCTCGGAGCGACGCAACGGGATGCGAACGAGGCCGTCGATCACGGGACGTCCCGCTTGTTCGCCCCCGTCTCGTCGATCCGGCGTCCGATGTCCGCGAGGTGCTGCCAGTGCTTGCCGGCGTCCTCCCACCAGCCCTCGACCTCGGTCGCGTCGAGGCGCCCGGCGAGCGCGTAGTGGCGGTTCACGTCCGTGATCTCGAGCTCACCCCGCGCCGACGGCCTCAGCGTGTCGATGACGTCGAAGACATCCGGCGGGTAGCAGTAGAGACCGACGACCGCATGCGAGCTCGGCGGAACGTCGAAGCGTGTGTCGACGACGCCAGCCTTCTCGACGATGTCCTCGACCTCGCCGTCGTCGCCGTAGACCACCACGCCGAAGTTCTCCGGGTCCGCGACCTCCTTCACGAAGATCCGTGCGCGCGAGGGAGCCTCCGCCCATCCCTCGACGCTGGCCGACTGCGCGTACTCGAAGATGTTGTCCCCGAGCACGACCACGAGCGGCGCGCCGCCGGCGAAGTCGCCTGCCATGCCTACGACCTGGGCGATGCCGCCGGGCTCCGTCTGCACCTTGTAGGTGAGATCGAGCTCGAGGATCGGGTCGCCGCCACCGCGTGGCGCAAGTCGTCCGTCACCGAGCAGATCGATCATCTGGCCCGCGTGGCCCTTACCGGTGACGAGCAGGACCTCCATGATTCCCGCGAGCTGGAGGAGCTGAAGCGGGTAGTAGATCATCGGCCAGCGCCCGACCGGAAGCAGATGCTTGTTTGCCACGCGCGTCAGCTCACCGAGGCGCGTCGCCTCGCCGCCGGCACAGATGAGGCCCTTCGGCTGCACGAGGGGATGCTACGAGACGGGCGCTCGAGGTCGGGCTAGGGGCGCTTTCGCTCGCGCTCGCGCCAGGCCGTTCGCATGGCGGTTTTCCGCTCCTTCACACCGGGTACTGCACGAACGGCTGCGAACCAGACGTAGACCGCGAAGCCGATCGTGCCGGCGATCAGGGTGAGCAGGCGCTTCGGGTGAAGGGCGAGGGACAGCAGTGCCCGCACGCGGGCGATCGTAGCCGACATACTTCGGAGCCGAGTCGAAGGAAAGGTGGAACCAGCATGGCGAAGACCAAGACGAACCCCGCGCTGTCGACGGACGCACTCAAGCCGTACGTTCAGCGCGCGATGACCGACCCCGAGCTGCGCGAGGACCTCCTCGCCGCGTTCGTCGCCGCTCGCTCGATCTATGGACAGATGGCGAAGGGCCGTGGGCTGAAGGGGAAGGCGGAGAAGGTCTCCGAGAAGGACTTCCAGAAGCAGCTCCAGAGCCTCGTCGGCGACCTCTCGGAGGCGTCGGACAAGCTCAAGGGCAAGGAGAAGAAGAGCCACAAGGCCCGCAACCGCATCGTGCTGCTCACCGGGGTGACACTCGGCGTTCTGTACAACCCGTGGACCGGTCAGGCGACGCGCGACTGGATCATGGAGCAGATCGCGGGTGGCGACGGCGCCGGGTTCGACGAGCTCGAAGCGGAGTTGGCTGCCGAGGCCGAGGAAGCGGCCGCCGGCGGCAACGGCTCCGAGCCCTAGAGCGTTCTAGCGCTTCAGGGCCTTCTCGAGAGCACCGGGAACGAGCCCGCTGGTGGACGCGATGTCGTCCGCCTCGAGCAGGACGGCACCGGGCGGTGGCAGCGTCGCCGAGCCCGGTCCCGTCGGCGCGTAGATCCGTCCCGCCGAGAACGAGATGTCCTGCACGCGCCTCCAGGCGAGCAGGATCGAGTACGGAGCGACGACCCCGTCGTAACCCAGACCGGTCATCGACGCCGGGTGGATCTCGAAGTGGAGGTGCGGCGCCCCGCCGTCGGCGTCACCCGTGTTGCCGACGAAGCCGATGACGTCTCCGGCCCGGACGCTCCTCCCCTCGACTGCGAGTGGTGAATAGGCCGAGAGGTGCGCGTAGTAGAACTCGTCGCCCTGCGTGTCGCGCAGCCACAAGCGGTAGCCGCCGATCCGGTTGAAGCCGATGGTGTGCAGCGTTCCGTCCGCGACCGCGAGCAGCGGTGTTCCGCCGGCCGCGAAGATGTCCTCGCCGTGGTGCCAGCCGCCTGGAACGTCCGGACGCGGCGCGCCGAAGCTGTCACCGAACGACGCAGTGCCGTAGATCGGGAAGACGAAGCCCCCCGACGACAGCCGCGCCGACACCTCGGGGGCCACGCGGACAGGCCCTCCGGGGACCTCGCCGCCGGTATCCGGCTCGGGGGCGGGCGGGAGGCTCCGCGGGCCCCCTACGGGCGGTCGGTCGTTCCGTCCGGGCACGACCGGCTTCGTGGGCTCGTCCAGGTCGGCGACGGACGTCGCCTGCGCGCTGCCGATCACGATCTCGCTTCCGGCGGGGAGCCCGCCGTGGGCAGCGCTCAACTTGACGCGGAGTGCCGTGACGGACGCCTGCGCAGCCGGAGGACCCTTCTTACGCGTGCCGCTCGACCCGGCGAGCACGGTCAGCATCCCCCAGTCCCCGAGCGACGCCGTCGCGCCGGGCGTGCTCGAGACGTCGCTTCCGAGCGCGCGCAGGCCCTGCACCTCCGACGCCGAGCTGTTCGAGCCGACCGAGCGCTCGCTCGCTCCCGCGGAAACCGACGCCGTGACCTTGCCCGCGACGATCTCGCCGTTGAAGACGGACACGACGATCGCCTCGGAGAACGCCTGCGTCGCCGCGGCCGATCCGGGCGACGCGAAGACCGAAGCGCGTGACCGGCCGACGCTGACGACGGACCCGTCCGCCGGATACTGGAACGACTGAACGTCCGCGGTGGTGGACGTCGGCCACTCGAGGTCGCCGAGCGCGACGGTGTCCTGGCCGGGAATCGTGATCCGCAGGAGAAACGCGCTGGCGCCGGTGCTCGCACTCCGCGGTGGCGGAGCAGCAGAGGCGATCGCGGTGAACACGACCACCGCAGCAACGACCGTGACGGCGAAGCGAATCACGGCGGATCAGGGTAGCGCGGCCCCCGTCGCCGTGTCCGCCAGACGAGCTGGACGGCGACTCCGAAGAGCAGAATCGCGAAGAGCTTCCGTAACGTCGCTTCCGGCAGCTCCGTGACGACGCGGGCGCCGATCTCGACTCCGACGACCGACGAGACTCCTACGGCGATCGCCGTCCGCATCCGCAGATTGCCGTAGCGCTGCTGGTTCCACGCGCCGGCGAGGACCGTCGGCAGGATCGCGAGCAGCGACGTCCCCTGCGCCTCGAGCTGACCGAGACCGAGGGCGACGAGCGTCGGAACGAAGAGGATGCCGCCGCCCACGCCGAACATCCCGGCGAGCACGCCTGCCGCGAGACCGAGCAGGATTGCGAACGCGACTGTAGAGGCACTCATGTCGTGAGGAG
Organism: uncultured Gaiellaceae bacterium; assembly: GCA_963736935.1. Classification (GTDB taxonomy): domain Bacteria; phylum Actinomycetota; class Thermoleophilia; order Gaiellales; family Gaiellaceae; genus GMQP-bins7. The sequence continues at coordinate 22,133 of CAVTQX010000008.1, forward strand.
CACGACCCCGATGACGGTCAGGAGCGCGGCGAACCCGTAGGTCAGAATGCTCTCCCTGACCCGTTGCTGCCAGGCGGTGCCTGCGAGCGCGCCCGCTGCGGCAGGCAGCCCGACGAGTGCCGCGTAGCCCAGGTCGACCTCGCCGCGGAGCGAGAAGACGAGGACCCCGGCCGTTGCGGTGATCACGATCGCAGCGAGTGACGTCGCCGTCGCCTCGCGCTCGGAGAGGCCCACGGCGAGAATCAGGAGCGGCACGACGACGATGCCGCCGCCGACCCCGAAGAAGGCGGAGAAGACCCCCGCCGCGAGCCCGATGGCGACGAGGCGCACGGACGTATCGTACGAGCATGGTCAGTCGGGTCGGTCTTGCGGCACTGCTGATCGCAGTCGCCGGAATCGCGCCCTCGAACACGTTCGCACGCACACCGCCGAGCGGAACCGCGATGTTCGTCGCCCAGCCCGACATGCGGCTGTGCCCGAGCCCGCTCTGCGGCGGTTACTGGGTTGCCCTGGCGAACGGCGCCCGGACGCAGTGCGCCGACGGAACCCGGCAGGCGCGCTGCTACGTCACGCGCGCGGTCGACCGGAACCGGAAAGCGCTCGCGAGCCTGCCCGCGGGGGGGCTGCTGCGCGGCGCGATCGAGCAAGGGCAGACGTTCGCCGAGCGGAGACTCGGTCAGCTCGTTGTCAGAGCCGTGTACGCCCGCGCCGGGACGGCGACCATGGGCGGCGGCTACTACCGCGTCGTCGACACGGGCATCGTCTGCATCCGCGCGCCGTGTTTCTCCTTCCGCGCGCAGCAGGTCAACGGCTCGTCGCGGATCACGACCTCGACGGTGGACCTCGGCGCGTCGGGCGCGACCGATGCGGAGATCGAGCGGGCTCGGTCGGCACTGCGCACGAAGGACGGGCTGTACGCACGCGGGCGCTTCGCGTCGACCCCGGATGGCGGCCGCGTGTTCCGGGCGCTGCGGCTCTACCTCAGAGCGCCGCTGCCTCGCGCCTGAGCACGTCCCACGCGAGCTGGACATCCTCCTCGGTCGTTCGGAAGTTGCCGATCGCGAGGCGAAGCTGGTAGCGGTCGGCGAAGCGCGTGTGCGAGAGAAAGACCTCGCCCGTGTCGTTGACGCTCTCGAGGAGCCGTTCGTTGTCCTCGTCCGACCCCTCCCGGCGGAAGCAAACGAGCGACAGATGCCTCGGAGCGGTCACCTCCCAGCCGGGCTCAGCTTTCACCCAGCCCTCGAAGAGCTCGGCCAGGCGAAGATGCTCGCGGAGTCGCTCTTGCAGGCCTCGCCGCCCGTAGCAGCGGAGCACCGCCCAGAGCTTGAGTGCACGAAACCGCCGACCGAGGGGAATCGAGACCTCGCTCAGGTTCAGCGCGTCGTCGGGCGAGCGCAGGAACTCGGGCACGAGGCTGAACGCATTCCGGAACTCCTCGTGCCTGCGCGTCCACAGGACGGAGCAGTCCATGGGTACGCCGAGCCACTTGTGCGGGTTCACGCCGATCGAGTCGGCGCGCTCCCAGCCGGCGAAGAGCCCCTGCAACTCGGGAAGGATGGCGGCCGACCCTGCGTAGGCGGCGTCGACGTGCAGCCAGGTCCCGGCTACGGCGCAGCGCTCGGCGATCTCCGGCACCGGATCGACCGACGCCATGCCCGTCGTCCCGATCGTCGCGAGGACGAGGCACGCGTCGTGCTCGCGGATCAGGTCGGGTCGCATCCGGAAACCGTCGTCCGTCGGCACCTTCCGCAGCTCGAGCCCCAGGAGGCGCGCAGCCTTCTCGCCGACCGAGTGCGCGTGCTCGGAGCACACCAGCACGCGACGGTCCGGAGTGAGCGAACGGGCGACGATCGCCGCCGCCAGCACACCGGTCGACGCGGTGTCCTCGATGTGTCCCCGAAACTCCGCAGGAAGCCCGACCAGCTGCCGCAACCAGTCGACGCTAACCTCCTCGAGCTCCTGGAGCGCGGGTGACGTCCGCCAGAGGATCCCGACCTGATTGAGCCCCGCAATGAGCAGCTCCGCGAGGATGCCCGGCTCGGACCCGGTCGTCGCGAAGTAGGCGAAGAAGCGCGGACTCTGCCAGTGCGTGATCCCCGGCAGAAGGATCGCATCGAGGTCCCCGACGACTGCCGAGAACGACTCGGGATCCTCGGGCGCGGACGCCGGCAGTGCCGCCCGGATCGCTCCCGGCTCGACCCGCGACAACACCGGGAGCTCGCCCGCGCGCTCGAGATATGACGCAACCCATTCGAGCGCGAGCGCTCCGTCCTCCCTGAAGTCGCTCACTTCGTGAGCTTCTTGAGGTCCCGCCACGAGCGCGTATTGAGGATCTGCTCCTTCGTGAGCCATGCACGTCGCGCCTGTGCGACCCCGAGCTCCGCGTAGCCGAGAGCGCCGACCGAGTGCGCGTCCGTCGTGATCGGGATCCGGACGCCCGCCTCGCCGGCCAGGCGCGCATGCGTGTCGCGCATGTCGAGCCGGTCGGGCTGGGAGTTGATCTCCAGCGCAGTGCCGGTCTCGACCGCATGCGCGACCACCCGCTCCACGTCGACTGGCGCGCCGTCGCGCTTCAGCAGCCGCCGGCCCGTCAGGTGCCCGATGCAGTCGACGTGCGGATTGTCCATGGTGCCCATGATTCGCTCGGTCGGGCTGCGGTCGAACGAGGTGTGCAGCGATGCGACCACCCAGTCGAGCTCTGCAAGAACCGCGTCGTCGACGTCGAGCGACCCGTCCGCGCGGATGTTCACCTCGATGCCGCGGAGGACCCGGAACGACGTCAACTGCTCGTTGAGCGCGCCTATCTCCCGCCACTGGGCCTCGAGACGGCCGTCGCGCAGGTAGTGCGAGTGGTCGGTGATGCACATGAACCGATAGCCCCGCGACTTCGCAGCGCGCGCCATCTCCTCCAGCGAGTTCTTGCCGTCCGACGACCAGGTCGAGTGGCAGTGCAGCTCGCCGCTCAGGTCGCCGAGCTCGACGAGCTGCGGCAGCGTGCCGTCCCGCGCCGCACCGATCTCCGCGGTCCCCTCGCGGAGCTCCGGTGCGATGCCGCGGTAGCCGAGGTAGGCGTAGAGCTCGTCCTCGGTTGGATGCGTGACGACCTCGCCGGTCTCGACGTCGGTGACGCCGTACTCGGAGATCGAGAGCCCGCGCCGCTGTGCGTCCTCCCGAAGCGCGATGTTGTGGTCCTTCGAGCCCGTGAAGTGCTGGAGAACGTTGCCGTAGCACTCGTCCGGCACCACGCGCAGGTCGAAGCGGAGGCCGTCGTGACTCACAACCGTTGCCTTCGTGTCGCCGCGGGCAACGATCTCGGAAACCCAGTCGCCGTCGCAGAACGCCGCGATGAGCGCTGGCGTATCGCTCGAGGTCGCGATGAGGTCGAGGTCGCGGACGGTCTCTCGCCGTCGTCGCACGCTTCCGGCCTCCGAGACGGCGGTCGCCGCCGGATGCGCCGAGAGCGCGGCGACGACGCGGCGTACAGCCGGGAGCGCCTGCCCGAGGAGCCGCCGCGTTTCTGCCTCGACGCCGACGCCGGCCTCGAGCGCCTTCAGGATCTTTTCCTCGCTGCGCGCCCCCATCCCGGAAAGGTCGCGCAGCCTTCCCTCCTCCGCGGCGCTCTTGAGGCCGTCGAGCGACGTTATCCCGAGTTGCGTCCAGATCCGCGCTGCCGTCTTCGGGCCCACACCAGGGAGCCGCAGGAACGCGACGACCCCGGCAGGCACCATACTGCGGCGCTTCGTGAGCGCGTGCATCTCGCCGTCCTCGACGACCTCCACGACCTTGTTCTCGATGGTCTTGCCGACCCCGGGGAGCTCCTTCGCCCGTCCCTCGAGCGCGAGCTCGGCGATCGGCAGCGGGGACTCGCGAATACGCCCGGCCGCACGGCGGTACGCGACGACCTTGAACGACTCCTCCTCGAGGAGCTCCGAGAGATCGGCGAGGAGGTCGAGCTGGTCCGCGAGCTCACCGTTGCGGGGCAACGTCTGGGGCATCCCGCGATGATACGGCGGTGCCGCGAGCCGTCCTCTGCCTCCCGACGTACAACGAACGCGAGAACCTCGAGGCGATGATCGAGGCGCTCGGCGGGGTCCTCGACACCGCGACCGACCGTGTGCTCGTCATCGACGACGGGTCTCCCGACGGCACCGGAGAGATCGCCGACCGTCTTGCAGCTGAGCGCTCGTGGATGTCGGTGCTGCACCGGCGGACGAAGGAGGGAATCGGCCCGGCGTACGTCGCCGGGTTCCGGTGGGCGCTCGCCGAGGGCGCCGAGCTCGTCCTCGAGATGGACTGCGACTTCTCGCACGACCCGGCCGACGTCCCGCGGTTGATCGAAGCGACCGCGGACGCCGACCTCGTTCTGGGCTCGCGCTACGCGTCGGGGGGAGGGACGGCGAACTGGGGTCTCGCCCGGCGAATCGTCTCGCGCGGCGGATGCGTCTACGCGCAGGTGATCCTCGGCTTGCGGGTTCGTGACCTCACCGGCGGCTTCAAGTGTTTCCGGCGCGCCGCGCTCGAGGCGATCGACCTCGACGCGCTCTCGGCGCACGGGTACGCCTTCCAGATCGAGACGACGTATCGGATCGCGCGAGCGGGGCTGCGCGTCCGGGAGGTCCCGATCACCTTCGTCGAGCGCCGGGCCGGAGCGTCGAAGATGACCGGCTCGATCGTCGCGGAGGCCGTGTGGCGGGTACCGCTGCTCCGGCTCCGGGCCCTCACCGGCAAGCTGTAGCGGTGGACACGGTCGGCTCCGTGCAGTTCGAGGAGCGAGTCTTGGGATCCCCGGTGCCGGTGATCGTGGACTTCTGGGCGCCCTGGTGCAGGCCCTGTGACGCCATCGAGCCGCACCTCTTGGCTCTGGCGGACGAATGGGGCGAGCGTGTCCGTCTCGTCCGGGTGAACGTCGACGAGGAAGCAGGGCTCTCGGCCCGCTACGGCGTCCTCTCGCTGCCGACGGTGATCCTCTTCGCGAACGGCGGGCCGAAGGCAACGGTCCACGGCGCCCAACCGCGGAGCCGCTTCGCGCGCGAGTTCGCCCCGCACCTGTGACGACCGTCGCTGCGAGCTGGGCCGACCTCCTCGAGGGCGACGAGGTCGCGTACTCGGGCATCGAGCCACCCCGCGACCCGAAGCTCGAGCCGCTGCCGGACGACCTCGACCCGGGCGTCGCGTCCGCGCTCGTCGCGACCGGCGTCACCGCCCTCTATCGCCACCAGGCCGAGGTCTGGGAAGCCGCGCGGCGCGGCGAGAACGTCGTCGTCACCACCGGGACGGCGTCGGGGAAGTCCCTCGCATTCAACCTTCCCGTCCTCGACGCGATCGCCCGCGAGCCGAAGACGCGGGCGCTCTACCTCTACCCGACGAAGGCGCTCTCGCAGGACCAGGCGCGGTCCCTGTCCGAGCTTCGCCTGAAAGGACTCAAGCCGGCGATCTACGACGGCGACACGCCGAGCGAGCGCCGCTGGCAGATCCGCAAGTGGTCGAACGTCGTCCTCACCAACCCCGACATGCTCCATATCGGCGTCCTCCCCCACCACGACCGCTGGGGAGACGTCCTGGCAAACCTCCGCTACGTCGTCGTCGACGAGGCGCACGTCTACCGAGGCGTGTTCGGGTCGCACGTCGCGAACGTCCTCCGGCGGCTCCGGCGGCTCGCGCGAATCTATGACGCCGAGCCCCAGTTCCTGCTCGCCACCGCGACGATCGCGAACCCGGGCGAGCTCGCACTCGAGCTCACCGGAGAGGGCGCGACCGTCGTCGACCGGGACACGTCGGCGCGCGCCGAGAGGGAGGTCGTCATCTGGAACCCACCGCTCCTCGACGCAGAGCTCGGCCTGCGCGCGAGCCCACTCGGAGACGCGTCGCGCCTCCTCTCGCAGCTGACCTCGCGCGGCCTGCGCACGATCTGCTTCGCGAAGAGCCGGAAGGCGGCAGAGCTCATCCACCGATTCGCGGCCGAGCGCGTCGACGCCGCGACAGCGGACAGGCTCGCGCCGTACCGCGCCGGGTACACCGCGGCGCAACGCCGTGAGATCGAGCGACGCCTCGTCGAAGGCGAGCTGCTCGGCGTGACCGCGACCGACGCGCTCGAGCTGGGGATCGACATCGGGCTCCTCGACTGTGCGATCTCCGTCGGCTTTCCGGGGACCGTGGCGTCCCTGCGACAGCAGTGGGGCCGTGCTGGCCGGCGCGACCGCGGCCTCGCGATCCTCGTCGCCTCGGACGACGCGCTCGACCAGTTCTTCGCGCGCGAGCCGAGCGCACTCCTCTCGCGGAGGGTGGAGGCCGCGATCCTCGACCATGCCAACCCGAGGATCCTCGACCCGCACGTCCTCGCAGCAGCGTTCGAGGCTCCGGTGACCGAGGATGACATCGACACGCTGGGCTCCGAGGCGCTTCGCCGGGCTGCCGAGCTTCCCGAGCTCGAGCGCACGGCCGCCGGTTACGTCTGGAAGGGCCGCGACTACCCTGCAGCGCGCGTCTCACTGCGGTCGGGCGACGCGGAGGCGTTCACCGTCGTGGACGCCGAGACGGGCTCGCTCCTCGGGCTCGTGGAACGCGACCGGGCGTACTCGACGGTCCACGAAGGCGCCGTCTACCTCCACCTCGGCGAGCAGTACCTCGTCGAGCAGCTCTCCTTCGAGGATCGCGTCGCTCTCGTGTCGTCGGCTCGCGTCGACTGGTACACACAGGCGAAGAAGGAGTCGGAGACCACGATCGAGGACTCGCAGCTCGTCGACGTGCTGCTCGGCGTCGAGCTCCATTTTGGCCGTGTCTCCGTTACGGAGCAGGTCGTCGGCTACGCGCGGAAAGCCGTGCGCGACGGAGCGACGATCGACGTCGTCCCCATGCTCATGCCGGAGACGACGTTCGAGACGGAGGCGATCTGGTTCTGCCCCGAGGCGGATCAGCTGGAGGGGCTGGAGCAGATGCCGAAGCTTCTCGGAGCCCTCCATGCCGCCGAGCACAGCCTCATCGCGCTCCTCCCGCTGTGGGCGATGTGCGACCGCTGGGACATCGGGGGCCTCTCGACCAACGTCCACTACCAGACGGGCCGACCGACGATCTTCGTTTACGACGGCCATTCCGGCGGTGTCGGGATCACGGAGCGAGGCTTCGACCGCTTCCGCGACTGGGTCGAGGATACGGCCCGCCTGCTGCAGCGCTGCCCGTGCGCGGCGGGATGCCCCTCCTGCGTCCAGAGCCCGAAGTGCGGCAACCTCAACGAGCCGCTCGACAAGGCCGGTGCACGGCTCCTGCTCGAGCGCATGCTCGCCGCGTAGTGTCGAAACGGCGTCACGCCGTTCGTCGAACACCCGAAGCGACGGAAGGAGGAGGCGTGCAGTTCATCGCGATGATCTATGCGGACGAAGGAACGTGGGAAGCGTTCTCGGACGAGGAGCGCGAGTCGTGGTACGAGCGGTACCGGGCGCTCGGACGCGAGGCCGAGGAGGCAGGCGTCCTCGCGGGCGGGAACGAGCTCGCATCGACGCGGGACGCCACGACCGTGCGCGTTCGGAGCGACGACACGCTCGTAACCGACGGCCCGTACGCGGAGGTCAAGGAGGCGCTCGGCGGCTTCTACGTCTTCGACTGCGAGTCGATGGACGAGGCGCTCGAGTGGGCGGCGAAGATCCCGTCCGCCGAGCACGGCGCGATCGAGGTCAGGCCGGTCTACGTCGATCCCGAGGAGGTCCAGCGGTGAAGTACGCGATGCTCATCTACGGTGACGACTCCGGGTGGGTCGACCTCCCCGACGAGGAGAGAGCGGCACTTCGGGCGGAGGAGATGCCTCAGTGGATCTCGCTCTTCGAGGAGCTCGGCAAGGCCGATCCGAACGTGTCGGGAAAGGAGCTCGACGGGCGCAGCACCGCGAAGGTCGTGCGGGTCCGCGACGGCGAGCGCCTCGTGACGGATGGCCCGTTCGCCGAGACGAAGGAGATCCTCGGAGGCGTCTTTCTCGTCGACCTCCCGGATCTCGACGAGGCGATCCGTCTGGCGGCGCTCGTCCCGGCGGCGAAGGACACCGGGTCGATCGAGATCCGACCGATTCTGCAATAACGCCTGCGTGCAGCCGGACGTCGAGCGGGTCTTCCGAGAGGAGTGGAGCAGTGCCGTCGCGATCCTCACGCGCGTCCTCGGTGACCTCGAGCTCGCCGAGGACGCGGTGCAGGACGCGTTCACGACCGCCCTCGAGCGCTGGCCGCGCGACGGCATGCCGCGCACGCCCGGGGCCTGGATCGTCACGACCGCGAGGAACCGGGCGATCGACCGGATTCGCCGGGAGAAGGTCTTCCAGCAGAAGGCGGAGCTCATCGGGCGCCTGCAGGAGCTCCCCGTCGAGGAGGACGACGTGAGCGCGATCCCGGACGACCGGCTCGCCCTCGTCTTCACGTGCTGCCACCCTGCGCTCGCCTCGGAGAGCCGCGTGGCGCTGACCCTGCGCGAGGTCGGTGGCCTCACGACAACCGAGATCGCGCATGCGTTCCTCGTCGCGGAGCCAGCGATGGCGCAGCGCCTCGTGCGAGCGAAGCGAAAGATCCGCGCCGCGGGCATTCCCTTCCGGGTCCCCCCCGACTACCTGCTGCCCGAAAGGCTCCGATCCGTCCTCGCGGTGCTCTACCTCGTGTTCAACGAGGGCTACTCGGCGACAGCCGGCGCAGATCTCGTGCGCGCCGACCTGTGCGACGAGGCGATCAGGCTCACGAAGCTCCTCGCCGTGCTCATGCCCGACGAGGCCGAGGTCTTCGGCCTCCTCGCTCTCATGCTGCTCCAGGATTCGCGGCGCGCCGCGCGCATCGGAGACGACGGCGAGATCGTCCTGCTCGAGGACCAGGACCGCGATCTCTGGAACCGCGCCCGCATCGACGAGGGGCTTCGCGTGCTCGGCCGGGCCGTGTCGCTGCGACGCCCGGGTCCGTATCAGCTCCAGGCGGCGATCGCCGCCGCCCACGCGGAGGAACGCCCGAAGCTCGAGATCGTGCTGCTGTACGAGGCGCTTGCCTCGCTCGATCCGTCGCCCGTCGTGCAGCTCAACCGCGCAGTTGCGGTCGCGCTCGCGGGCGACGTCGACGAGGGGCTCGCACTGCTCGACGAGGTCGAGGGGCTCGAGCAGTACCACCTTCTGCACGCCGCACGCGCCGATCTCTACCGACGCCTCGAGCGACGAGGTGAGGCCGCGGCGGCGTATCGGCGCGCTCTCGAGCTGACGACGAACGAGGCAGAGACGCGCTACCTAGAGCGGCGACTCGCCGAGGTCTCGTAGCGCGAGCTCAACGGCCTCGGCCGGCGTTTCAGCCATGGCCACGCCCTCGACGACCGGCGCGCCCACGAGCGCGACCACGCGTCTCCCGAGCCGCAGCGCCAGCGCCATCTCCGCGATCGTCCCGTAGCTTCCGCCGACGGCGATCACCGCGTCGCCCGATGCCGCCACGGCCAGGTTGCGCGCGTGGCCGATGCCGGTGACGACGACGTGGTCGGCCCAGGGATTCGCCGCTGCCCGGCTCTCGCCCGGAAGAATCGCGATGGTTGCCCCGCCGGCCCTCTTCGCGCCGCGATGCGCCGCAGCCATGACCTCGTCGAGGCCACCCGTCACGACGGTGCAGCCGCGCTCCGCGAGGAGGCGTCCGACCTCCTCGGCGGCCGCCTCCCATTCGCCTCCGCTGCCCACAACCGCGACCTGGATGCCCATCGCAGTGGTAAGCATGAAGCGTGGAGCGACGAGAAGCGCGGGGCGGCACGCTCATCCTCGGCGGGGGCTTTGCCGGCAGCTACGTCGGCCGGCTCCTCAAGCGCCGCGGCGCGACGATCGTTTCGCACGAGAACTTCATGCTCTACACGCCGCTCCTGCCCGAGGCGGCGTCCGGGACGATCGAGCCGCGCCACGTCGTCGTCCCGCTCCGGGAGATGTGCCCACACGCCGAACTCGTCCTCGGGCGCATCACCGGGCACGACCACGACCGACGTAGCGTCACGGTCGAGTCGCTGGCGGGTGAGCTCGAGATCGGCTACGAGCGCCTCGTCGTGGCGCTCGGCGCGACGACGCGCGCGTTCCCGGTTCCCGGCCTCGCCGAGCACGGCGTCGGGTTCAAGGACCTCGCCGACGCGATCGCCCTCCGGAACCGGGTGCTGCTGCAGCTGGAGCGCGCGTCGATTCACCCCGGCGACCCGTCCGAGCTCGGCTTCGTCTTCGTCGGAGCGGGCTATGCGGGCGTCGAGGCGCTCGCGGAGCTGAACGACATGGCCCGAGCCGCGCTCCGCTCCTATCCCGCTCTTCGGGGTAAGGCGCAGCGCTGGGTGCTCGTCGACGCGGCGCCGAAGATCCTGCCCGAGATCCCGCGCGGGCTCGGGAAGTACGCCGCCCAGCGGCTCGAAAAGCGCGGCGTCGAGATCCACGTGGGGACGACGCTCGAGTCCTACGACGGCACCGAGGCGGTACTCGCGGACGGGACGCGAATTCCCGCCCGGACGCTCGTGTGGACCGCGGGCGTCCGCGCGAGCCCTCTCCTGCCGGGCCTCGGGCTCCCACTCGACGAGCGTGGGCGGGTCGTAGTCGACGAGGCGATGCGCGTGGTCGGGGTCGACGGCGTGTGGGCGCTCGGCGACTGCGCCGCGGTGAAGAACACGAAGACGCCAGGGGTCGTCGACCCGCCGACGTGCCAGCACGCGCTCCGGCAGGCACGCAGGCTCGCGAAGAACCTCACCGGGCCGCCCGAGCCATACGGCTACCGCATGCTCGGCCAGGTCGCCACGCTCGGACGCTTCAAGGGCATCGCGGAGATCCCGGGCGTCCACCTGTGGGGTTTCCCGGGCTGGTTCGTCACGCGGACGTACCACCTGTACCAGCTCCCCCTGCTCTCGCGGAAGCTGCGGGTCGTCGTCGACTGGACCGTCGCCCTCCTCTTCCGCCGCGACATCGTCGAGCTCTCGATGCTCGGCCATCCGCACCGGCTCGATCCCGACTAGCGCAGGGCCCTCAGCGCCGTCTTGAGAGACTGCTTACCGGCGAGCGCGTCGGCGAACAGGTCGCCGTGCCGTGCGACACGGTCGAGCACGGTGTCCATCGTGAACGCCGTCGGATCGAGCCCGGGCACGACCTCCTCCCACCGCAACGGGGTCGACACGGGGGCGCCCGCGCGCGGGCGGACGGAGTAGACCATCGCGTTCGTCGCTCCGGGTCGGTTCTGGTTGGCGTCCACGAGCACGCCCTTCCGCTTCGACTTCGCCCAGGCCGTCGTCACGAGGCCGGCATGCGTCCTCTCGAGGGCACTGCCGACGATGGACGCGAACTCGCGAGCCTCCGGAAACGTGTGCCGCCGCGCGACGGGGACGAGGATGTGGATTCCGCGCGAGCCGGAGGTCTTCGGACAGCTCTCGAGCTCGAGCAGGTCGAGCGTGTCCTTGACGAGACGTGCGACCTCGATCACCTCCTCGAACCCTGACCCCTCGGACGGGTCGAGGTCGAACATGACCCAGTCGGGCCGTTCCGGCTTGTCGACGCGTGACGACCACGCGTGCAGGTCGATGCAACCCATGTTCGCCATCCAGAGGAGAGCGAGCTCGTCGTCGACGAGCGCGTAGTCGATGATCTTCTTCTCGCCTTCGCGCGTCGAAGCGGGGAGGGGAGCGCGCTCGATCCACTCGGGCATGTGCGACGGCGCGTTCTTCTGGAAGAAGCTCTTGCCCTGCCACCCGTCGGGATAGCGCTTCATGGTGAACGGCCGACGGCGCAGGTGCGGAACGAGGACCTCGGCGACGTCACGGTAGTACGCGATCAGGTCGCCCTTCGTGATCCCCTCGTCTGGCCAGAACGGCTTGTCGAGATTCGAGAGGCGGAGCTCTCGCTTCCCGCGCTTCAGGGCGGCCGGGAGCGGTGCGCGCTCACGACGGACGTCGGGTGCCTCCCGGTCCTCGCGGATGCGCAGGTACGAAGGGGCGCGCAGCCTGCCCTCGTGCGTCCACTCGGCGAACTCGACCTCGGCGACGAGACGCGGCTCGACCCACGTGACGTCGGACCGGCGCACGCGCGGCATCTTGGGAACCTCTGCGAACGGTGTGTCGGGGCGCCGGAGCGGCCTGAGCAAGTCCAACAGCCGTTCGATCTCGCGCTCCGAGAAGCCTGTCCCGATGTTTCCGGCCCACCGCAGCACACCCGCGTCGTGTACCCCCGCGACGAGAGCGCCGAACCCTCCCGAGCGCCGGCCCTGGCCGCGGGTGTACCCGGCGATGACGACCTCCTGCGTCTGCCGCAGCTTGACCTTGTGCCAATCGGGCGATCGGCGGCCCGGCCTGTACTGCGAGTCCGCCTTCTTGGCGACGACGCCCTCGAGGCCCTGCTGGCGGGCCGCGGCCAGGAGAGCTGCTCCGTCGTCGAACTGCGGCGACACGAGCACGCCGCCCGTCGAATCGACGGTCTGCTCGAGTCGCTTGCGACGCTCGGAGAGCGGCAGGTCGACGAGCGCCTCCGACTCGAGCTCCAGAAGGTCGAAGAGGACGAGCACGGGAATGCCTCCGCCCTCCTGCAGCAGCGAGAACCGCGACCTGCCCTGCTCGTCGAGCGCACAGATCTCGCCGTCGAGGACGGCCTCCGGCGTCGTGATCGCGAGCGTCGCCGCCCGTGCGACCTCACGAAATCGCTCGGTGAGGTCGTTGCCGTTACGGCTGGTGAGCGTCACCTCGCCGCCGGACACGGTCACGATCGTGCGATACCCGTCCCACTTCGGCTCGAACACCCAGCCCTCCCCGACGGGGGGCGCATCGGCGGCGACCGCGCGCATCGGCTCGTAGCGACCACCTGCGCCGTCGCCGGCGTCCTTGCGCAGGAGGAGCCAGTTCTTCGCGTCGCCGTCGAGCGAGGCCGGCACGAGCGTCCACACGCCGTCGAGGCGATCGCCGCGCAGCCGCACCGTGAGGCCGCCGTTCCGCTTCTCCTCGAGGAGGTCGTACGTGCCCCGGTCCCAGATCTCGACCGTCCCGGCGCCGTACTCCCCTGCCGGGATCACACCCTCGAAGTCCGCGTACTCGAGTGGATGGTCCTCCACGTGCACCGCGAGGTGACGTTCGCCCTTCCGGAGAGGGACGCCTTTCGGGACGGCCCAGCTCGCAAGCGCGCCGTCACGCTCGAGCCGGAAGTCGTAGTGCAGGCGCCGGGCGGCGTGACGCTGGATCACGAAGCGCAGCCGATCCGCGCTCCCCTTCTGACCGCCGAACGGCTCGGTCGTCTTGCGCGGATGCCGCTTCCGGCGGTACTCGTCGAGGCTCATCTGTGGATTGTCGCCCGAACCGCAACAGTTCCTTTACCAACCTGCTGCAAGACGCTTCTTTTCCCTGCTCAGGGGCCATAACGTGGCCGGGGATAAGCCTGTGGAATCTGTGGAAAGACTCAGACGGAGGCGAGAATCCCCATCATGCGGTACTTCGCGCGCCGCTCACGGCGCCGTTCGACGGGATCCAGCCCCTCGATCTCGTCGAATGCAGCGAGAATGCCCTGTTCGAGCAGTGCCGCAGCGCCGTCGGCATCGACGTGCGCGCCTCCCTCCGGCTCCGCCACGATGCCGTCGATCACACCGAGTTCGAGGCAGTGCACGGCGTCCGGCTTGAAAGCGGCGGCTGCCTTGCGCGCCTCGCTCGCATCGCGCCAGAGGATCGCCGCGCATCCCTCCGGGGAGATGACCGAGTAGATCGCGTTCTCCTGCATCAGCACGCGATCGGCCACGGCGATCGCGACCGCGCCCCCGGAGCCCCCTTCGCCGATGACGCACGCGACGGTCGGGACGTTCAGGCGCACCATCGCCGCCTGCGAGCGGGCGATCGCGCCGCCCTGACCATGCTGCTCGGCCGCGACGCCCGGATACGCGCCGGGCGTGTCGACCAGAGTGACGAGCGGGAAGCCGTGCCGTTCCGCGAGAGCCATGGCGCGCATCGCCTTCCGGTACCCCTCCGGGTACGCCATTCCGAAGTTCCGGTTCGTGCGCTCCTTGAGATCGCGTCCCTTCTGGTGCCCCACGAGGACGACCGTGCGCCCGCCCAGCTTCCCGAGGCCCGTGACGAGCGCATGGTCGTCCGCGCGGCCCCTGTCGCCGTGCAACTCGAAGAAGTCCGCGAAGATCCGCTCGACGTAGTCGAGCGTGTACGGCCGGTCCGCGTGCCGAGCGAGCTCGACCGACTGCCAGATCTCCTCAGCGCTCGGGTCGGCCCGGATGTGGTCGAGCTGATCCTGGAGGCGCGCGAGCTCGCCGCTGAGCTTCGTGCCGCGCAGGAGCTTCATGCCGCCGAGCTTACTGAGCCGCTCGCGCAGTCGTAGTTCGTCCTCGTTCGCCACTATGAATCCGCGAACAGCCTGAGGAGCCGCCCGAGCGTCGGGCGTAGCTCGGCTCGCGGGACGATTGCGTCGAGGTGGCCGAAGCGGTAGTTGGACTCCGCGCGGCCGAAATCGTCCGGGAGCTTCTCCCGCGTCGTCTGCGCGACGACCCGTGGGCCCGCGAAGGACATCAGCGCACCCGGCTCCGCGACGATCACGTCCCCGAGGCTCGCAAAGCTCGCGAGCACACCGCCCGTCGTCGGGTGTGTGAGGACCGAGATCATCGCGCCGCCCGACTCGTGGAGCTCGTCGATCGCGCAGATGGTCTTCGGCAGCTGCATCAGCGCGAGGATGCCCTCCTGCATGCGCGCCCCGCCGGACGCCGAGATCGACACGAGCGGCACCCCGGCACTCGTCGCCCGGTCGCAGGCTCGGACGAACTTCTCGCCGACCACGCTCCCCATCGAGCCCCCCATGAAGGCGAAGTCCATCACCGCGAGCTGGCAATCGCCCTCCTCGATCGCCGCGGCGCCGCAGACGATCGCGTCGCCCAGGCCCGTGTCCACCTCCGCCTCGGCGAGGCGCTCGGTATACGGGCGGATATCGAAGAAGGCGAGTGGATCCGCGGACCGCAGGTCGGCGTCCTCCTCCGCGAACGAGCCCTTGTCGACGAGCTGCTCGATCCGCGTTCGTGCGCGGACGCGGAAGTGATGACCGCACTGCGGGCAGACACGGAACGTCTGCTCGAGCTCGTCGTCTCGGTAGTGCGATCCGCACCCCGGGCACGTATTCGGATGGGATTCAGCGGAGGCCGCCTCGCCCGGGCGCTTGCTCTCGACCTCGACGTCGACCCGTCCTTGCCCGGAAGACATGGCTGGATACTAGAAGCCGGCCGCTGCGAGCATCCTGATCGCGAGCGCGGCGTTGCGATCGGTCGCGAGAAGGCCTGTCACGCCGATGCCCGCGATCCGAGTCCTCGAGGCGAGGTCGCCGACCAGTGCTTCGAGCTCGTCGGCCGACATGCCGTCCGGCTCGGGGATCAGAACGTCGACCTCGGACGGGTCGAGCACGTCGAGATCGAGGGCGACGTAGGTCGCATCCGTGCCTGCGAGTGCACGCTCGATCGAGTCGTCCAGGCCGACCGCGGCCATGTACTCCACCTCGGGCGGATCGAGGTTGCGAGCGCCGACGAGCGCTGCGTCGGCCGGGGCGACGACTCCGGCGTCGAGGAGCATCCGGAACGGCATGCCCCAGAGGTTCCCAGACGGCGACGTCTCGGGCGTGTTCAGGTCGCCGTGCGAGTCGATCCAGACGAGTGCGAGCCGATCGACACGGCGAGCGACGCCGGTCGCCGCGCCGACGTGAGTGCAACAACAACCGCCCAGCACGATGGGGCGTCGGGCGAGAGCGTCGGCGATCGCCTCCGTCTGCTCGTCGAGCGTGGCGCGATCGATAACAGCGGCCTCCGGGTACGGGACGTCGACGCGCGCCCCGGCGGCCATCCCCTCGCCACCCGCGCCCCACGCGGCCGGGACCCGGACCAGACCGGCGGCGAAGGTCGAGCCGCAGCTGTGGCACTCGTACTCGTCCCCGACCGCAACCGCGGTGAACGTGCGGCAGTTGGGGCAGCGTGCGCGAAGGGCGCTCATTGAAGGGCGCGCTCGTAGATGTCGAACCTGCGCGTACTCGACATGCCGACGTCCTCGTACAGCGCGTTGGCCCCGGTGGGGCTCTCCGCATCGACCCCGAGTCCCGCACGAGCCAGGCCGCGCTCGGCGAAAGCGTCGAACGCGTGCGAGAGGAGCGCGTGGCCGATCCCGCGCCGCCGCCAGTCGCGGCGCACGCCGAGAACGGCGATCCAGCCGAGGCCGGGCGTCGTGGAGTGCCGGCGGCAGATGACGACCCCGCACGGGTCGGACCCATCCCACGCGAGGAACCAGAGCCCACGGTCGAAATGCGGCGGCTCGACATAGGCGTGCGCCCACTCCTCGTACGACCAGCGGATGGGCTCCCACGTGTCCTCGAACGCCTCCTGATGAACGCCGTAGGCGACGTGCTCCTCGCCGGCGCGCATGACGCGGATCTCGATGCCGTCGGGGACCACGGCTCGGGTGGCGCAGGCTCGAGCGGCACCTCCATCCTCCACGAACTGCGCGTGCGTCGATACCCGCGCGTCTCGAGCGCGGCGAAGAGCCTCTCGTTCGTCGACCAGCCGCCCGTGAACGCCCGCTGTCCGCCCTTCTCACGAAGGCGCCCTTCGGCCCAGTCCAGCGCTTCGGGTACGGGCCGTCCCTGAACGTCGATCCAGCCACGTGCCTCGCCGATGTCCTCCACGAGCACGTACACGCCGTCCCCGATCCGCGCGTCGCTTCCGACATCCACAGTCGGCCACGTCCACTCGATGGTGACTTCGGCCGCATCGACGCGTTCGGGCGAGTGCTCGCTCATCAGGCGCGCGACCTCGGGCGCGTCGTCCTCGGTCGGAGAACGGAGCGCGCTCATTCCGCCGGGACGAGCGAGTCGAGCGCGGATGCGAGAACGTGAACCCCGGTCAGGGTCACGTTCGGCCGCGCATCCTCGGGCTCGTCGAGCCGGTTGATCCAGATCGACGGGATGCCGAGCTCCGTCGCCGGACCGATGTCGTGAAAGAGGCTCTGGGCGACATGGACGTGGCCGACGTCGTCCCCCACTCGCTGGCGAAACACCTCCCAGTGTCGGTGCGCCGGCTTGTACGACCCGATCTCGCCGGCAACGATCGACAGGTCGAACGGAACGCCGATCGAAGCCATCGAGGCGTCGATGAGATCGCGGTCGGTGTTCGAGAGGATCGCGAGCTTCCAGCCACGGTCGTGGGCCTCGGTCAGGCCCGGCCGAACGTCGTCGAACACCGGCCAGTCCGGAAGTGATTGCGCGAGCGAACTGGTCTCACCCTCGGGCAGGGTCAGACCCGTCTCGGCGGCGAGCCGCTCGAGCGCGATCGTCAGCACCTCGCGGTACGAGATCCCGGGGTTCGCCGCCTGGATCTCCGGCTCGAGCTCGTGGTAGCGCACGAGAAGTTCGTCCGTGCGCTCCACGCCGAAGAGCCGCTCGAGCTGTGCGCGGATCCCCCCGTTCCAGTCCACGAGCGTCCCGTAGCAGTCGAACGTCGCCCACCGCTGCATGGCGCAAGCCTAGTCTCCCTCTCGTGATGGAGATCCGGCCGATGCTCGCCTCCGACTGGACGGCCGTCGCGGCGATCTACGCCGAGGGCATCGCGACCCGGGCGGCGACGTTCGAGACGGAGCCGCCCGAATACGACTCGTTCGACGCGCGCCACCACGCCGACCACCGGCTCGTCGCGCTCGACAACGGCCGCGTCGTAGGCTGGGCCGCTCTGGCGCCGACCTCCTCGCGAGCGTGCTACGCCGGAGTAGCCGAGAACTCGGTCTACGTCACCGCAAGCGGGCGCGGTCGTGGAATCGGTCGTGCGCTCATGGAGGCCCTCCTAGCGAGCGCCGCCGGTGGCGGGATCTGGAGCATCCAGGCAGGCATGTTCCCTGAGAACGCAGCGAGCCTCGCGCTCCACGAGAGCCTCGGATTCCGTGTGGTCGGCCGCTTCGAGCGGATCGCGCAACTCGACGGCGTCTGGCGCGACACCGTCCTACTCGAGCTCAGGCTGTAGGCGCTATGCCGCTTCGTCCCAGCGGCGGAACACGACACATGCGTTGTGCCCGCCGAAGCCGAACGAGTTGTTGACCGCGACGTCGATGTCCTGGCGGCGTGCCTCGTTCGGGATGTAGTCGAGGTCGCACTCGGGATCGGGGTGCTCGTAGTTGATCGTCGGCGGGAGCACTCCGTCCCTCAGCGCGAAGGTCGTGAAGATCGCCTCGATCGCGCCTGCCGCCCCGAGACAGTGCCCTGTGGCGCCCTTCGTCGAGGACACGGGCGTCCGGTACGCCTTCTCCTCGCCGAGCGCGATCTTCAGAACGCGCGTCTCGGCCGAGTCCCCCGAGGGGGTCGACGTCCCGTGCGCGTTGACGTAGCCGACGGCGTCGGGCTCGATCCCCGCGTCGGTGAACGCCATCCGCATGGCACGAGCAGGATTCGCACCGGTTGGATCGGGGTCGGAGACGTGGCTCGCGTCGGAGGAGACGCCGTAGCCGAGCACTTCGCCGTAGATCTTCGCGCCGCGCTCGCGTGCGTGCTCGAGCTCCTCCAGCACCAGCATCCCCGCCGCCTCGCCCATCACGAAGCCGTCTCGTCCCGAGTCGAACGGCCTCGACGCCGCCTTCGGATCCTCGTTCCGTCGTGACAGCGCTCGCATCGCCGTAAAGCCGGCGATACCGACGCGCGTGATGGGCGCCTCGGTGCCGCCGCAGAACATCACGTCGGCACGGCCGAGGCGGATCGCGTCGAGGCCGTCGCCGATCGCCATGTTCGAGGCGGCGCACGCCGTGCACTCGGCCGCCAGCGGTCCCTGTGCGCCCAGCTCCATCGAGACCCACGCAGCCGCCATGTTGGGAATGATCTGAACGATCGCGAAGGGGCTCGTGCGGTCCGGGCCACGCTCGAGAAGGGTCTGGAAGCAGTTCTCGAACGCGTACAGTCCGCCGATCCCCGTCGCCACGGCAGCACCGACGCGCTCCGGTGCCGCGGCAATCGAGATCCCGCTGTCCGCCTCGGCCATGCGGGCCGCCGAGAGCGCGAGCTGCGAAAACCGGTCCATGCGGCGCGCCTGCTTGCGGTCGATCCAGACGGTCGGGTCGAAGTCCTTCAGCTCGCACGCGAAGTGGACGTCGTAGTCGGTCGTGTCGAAATGGGTGATGGGTCCGGCGCCTGACTCGCCCGCGACGAGGCTCTGCCATGCCGAGTTCGGGTCGTTGCCGAGCGGCGTGACCATGCCGACGCCCGTGATGACGACGCGGCGACCGTTGGAGGATTCGCCGGGCACTCGCTACATCCCCAGTCCGCCGTCGACGAGCAGCACCGCGCCCGTGATGAACGACGACTCGTCGGAGCAGAGGAACCGCACGGCACCGGCGACGTCCTCCGGATCGCCCAGGCGACCGAGCGGCGTGTTCGTGAGCATCGCTTCGGTCGCCCCCTCGGGTAGGACCTCGGTCAGCTGTGTCTTCACGTACCCGGGAACGACGACGTTCGCCCGGACGTTCCTGCTCCCGAGTTCACGCGCGAGCGACTTCGTGAAGCCGATGATCCCGGCCTTCGACGCCGCGTAGTTCGTCTGGCCCCAGTTTCCGTGGATCCCGACGATCGACGAGATGTTGACGACCGTTCCGGAGCGCTTCTTCATCATCCCCCTGGCGGCTGCGCGGCAGGTGTAGAAGCATGAGGCGAGGTTCGTGTCGATGACGGTGTTCCAGTCGTCGTCCGACATGCGGACGAGGAGTCCGTCCCGCGTGACACCGGCGTTGTTCACGAGGATGTCGACATCGCCAGCCTCCTCCACGAGCGCCGCGGCGGAGGTTGGATCCGACACGTCGGCCTGCACCGCGCGCGCGCCGAGCTCGGCAGCGAGCGTCGCCGCCTCGTCGGCACCCGTGCGATACGAGAGGACGACGGAGGCACCTGCGCCCGCGAGCTCCGACGCGATCGCGCGGCCGATGCCCTTCGACGCACCCGTGACGAGGGCGTTCTTGCCCTCGAGCGAGCAGAACGCCTGCGTCACCGAGCGAGTGCTTCCTGCGCGCGCTCGAGGCTCTCGATCGAGTTGACCGACATCGTCTTCACTCCGCGGTCGATCCGCTTGACGAGGCCCGAGAGGACATTGCCGGGGCCGACCTCCACGAACGTCGTCGCGCCCGTGCGGATGAGCTCCGTCGCAGCCTGCGTGAACCGCACCGGCCCTGTCAGCTGGTCGATGAGCAGTGCCGCAACCTTCTGCGCCGGCTCGATCTTGGCCGTGACCGTCGACATGAACGGAGACAGTGGCTCGTGGAACTTCACGCGCTCGAGCGCGGGCCGCAGCCTGTCCGCGGCCTTCGCGACGAGCGGGCTGTGGAACGCGCCCGAGACCTTGAGCACCACGGCTCGTCGGGCGCCGAGGCTCGCAGCCTCGGCGCAACACTCCTCGACCGCCTCGTGCTCGCCCGAGACCACGATCTGGCCCGGGCAGTTGTAGTTCGCCGGCCACACGCCCACGATCCGCCGACAGAGCTTCTCGACCTCTTCGTCTGCGAGACCGAGAATCGCGGCCATCGCGCCGGGGCGCTGGCGTGCCGCTTCGGCCATGGCGAGACCGCGCTCGCGGACGAGGCCGATCGCAGTGCCAGTCTCGAGCGAGCCGGCCGCCGCGAGAGCCGCGAACTCACCGACCGAGTGTCCGACGACCACGTCTGGCTCGAGCCCGCGATCGCGCATCGCGGCGAGGATCGCCAAACTCGTCGCCACGAGCGCCGGCTGCTGCACCTCTGTATCGACGAGCCGCTCGAGCGGCGTCGAGAAGCAGAGCTCCTCGAGGTCGAGCCCCGTCGCCTCGGATCCGATCCGGTACACCTCGCGCGCAGCGGGAAAGGCCTCCGCTATCTCGCGCCCCATGCCTTCCTCGAGCGACCCCTGTCCAGGGAAGCAGAACGCGACTTTGCTCATCAGGCCCTCCCGTTCGTCCACTCGACGAGCGCCGAGCCCCACGTGAGCCCCGCGCCCATCCCCGTCAGCAGTACCAGCGCCCCGTCCTGCAGCCGCCCGTCGGCGCGCGCGTCGGCGAGCGCGAGTGGGATGGAGCCGGACGAAGTATTTCCGAAGCGATCGACGTTCACGATGGTCTTTTCAGCGGGGATCCCGAGCTTAGCCACCGCGTAGTCGATGATCCGCTTGTTCGCCTGGTGCGGGACGTAGACGTCGATGTCGTCGACGGTCTTGCCGCACTCGGCGAGGATGTCGTTCGCCGACGACACCATGACGCGCGTCGCGAACTTGAACACCTCCCGGCCGTTCATCTTCACGAACGAGTCGGGGTCCTCGAAATGACGCGACCCGGAGCCCGGATACCACAGATACTCGCCCCCGGCGCCGTCCGCGCCGAGCTCGAACCCGATGAAGCCGCCCTTGTCGACCGGCTCCATGACGACTGCTCCGGCGCCGTCTCCGAAGAGCACGAGCGTCGAGCGGTCCTCCCAGTCGAGGATCTTCGAGAGCACGTCGCCTCCGACGACGAGCGCGCGCCGCGAGAGACCGGACGCGAGCATCCCGTAGGCCTGCGCGATCGCGTAGACGAAGCCGGTGCAGCCCGCTAGCAGGTCGTACGCCGCCGCGTGAGGCATCCCGAGCGCGTTCGCCATGATTGCCGACGACGTCGGGAACATCATGTCCGGCGTCACGGTCGCGCAGATGAGGAGATCGATGTCCGCGGCTGCGACGCCGGCGTCGGCGAGCGCGGCCACCGCGGCGGGCAGCGCGATGTCGGTGAGCGCCTCCTCTTGCGAGGCGATCCGTCGCTCGCGGATCCCGGTGCGTTCACGGATCCACTCGTCGGACGTCTCGACGAGCTCTGCGAGCTCGGCGTTCGTGACCACCTTGGCCGGCACATGGACGCCCAGGCCGGTGATGCCGATACGGACGCCCTGCGCAGTGCCCAGCATCGCTAGCGCTCCACCGCAAAGGTCAGTGTTCCGCGCGCCGCGAGTGCCTCGCCGACGTGAGCGGTGGCCTTGCCGCGACCGATGGGACCGCGGATCGTGTCGATCTCGCAGACGAGCGTGAGGACGTCGCCGGGCTCGACGATGCGCTTGAAGCGGCAGTCGTCGATTCCGGCGAAGAACGCGATCCGTCCACGGTTCTCCTCCTCGACGAGCACAGCGATCGCGCCGGTCTGAGCCATTGCCTCGACGATGAGCACACCCGGCATCACCGGGCGCTCGGGAAAGTGACCCGGAAACCACCAATCCTGTGCGTTGATCGACCTCCGCGCGACGACACGACGCCCCGGCTCGAGCTCGGTCACTTCGTCGACCAGCAGGAACGGGTCGCGATGGGGAAGGATCGACTCGATCACGTCCTTCCCGAACGGCACGGCAGGTGTCTCCACGGGCCGAGTCTACTGGCCGGATCCGGCGCTACTCGCGGCGAATGCCCACGACGGGACCGCTCGAGTTGCCGGCCGCATCCCAGGCAACGACGCGAATTCGTCGGGCTGCACCGGCTCCCGGGATACGCACCGTCCCCGCCTTCGAGACCTCGCGCCGCGCTGACCGACCATCGATGACGAGCGTGAGCACCGCGGGCTCGCTCACCTCGAAAATCAGGCGCTTCCCGGGGAGGAACCGAACGCGCGGTGCGACTGTGTCCGACACGAACGGAACGCCGTACGAGATGACGCCGAACTCGTTCGTCGCCTCGACGACGGCGCTGTACTCCCCGTCGCGAAGGGTCCCGGCCGCGCGGGAGCCGTCCCACACGAGTCGCTGCGTACCGACACCGAACACGCCCGTGAGCGGCGTGGCTACCCACCGGCCGTCGCGCTCGATGCGAACAGCCACCTGGGCAGGCGCCGCCAGCGTGAAGGTCAGCGTGAGGCGGTCCTTGCGACCGTCGCCGTTGGGTGAGAACGCGTTCGGCAGCGTCGCCACGAGACCGAGTGTGCGATTGACGCGAAGCGGCACGACGCTCTGAACGGTCGCGCCCGCCGTCGTCCGGGCGGTGATCAGCACGTTGTATTCGCCGTCGACGAGCGACGACCCGTCGATCGACACCGAGTGCTCACCTGCCTGCGTCCACACGCGGTCGACCACGGTCGCAACGACTCCGCCGAGCGCATCGGTCACCTCGACGGTGACGTTGGCGGCCGCCGTCGTGCGATACGTAACGGTCGCAACGTCGGCCTGGCCGTCGTCGTTCGGACTGATCGCCTCGGGCTGTGCGGCGGCGCTCTCGATCGCCAGAGCGGTACTGGTCCCGCCGGCGCGGACGATGCCGGTCGCGGGCCGAGCGGAACCGGCGGCGATCGTCCACCTGTAGGAACCGGGCGGCACGCCCGCCGAGTCCCACGTCCAGTCCACGGCACTCCCGGTGCCGGCGCCGCCTGCCACCTCGGCGCCCGCCGGGGTCGTCACGGCGACCGCCCACGGCTGTGACTGAGAGACGTGCGCCCGGAAGCGGATTGCAGTCCCGGCCGACGTCGCTTTCGGCTCGAAGATCTTCGTACCTCCGAGCGCACGCGCGGAGGCGGCGATTGCCGCGAGCCGCGAGTAGAGCGCGTTCCCCGGACACTCCGTCGAGCCCGTGTCGCGATGCCCCGACACGGCGCGGAGCGTTACCGGGGCGTCGGGTGCGTACCTCTCGCTTCCGCCAGAGATGAAGGTGAGGGTCGAGGTCGGATCGACGTGGGCGAGATCGAGCCTCCACGCGACGAGTCGCGCGATCGCGCCCTGCGCGGCGGTAGACGGCTTCGCGCTGCCGTACGTCCCCAGCAACGCGATCCCCACCGAGCCGGTGTTGAAGCCCAGCGCGTGCGCTCCGATCACGTTGCGGTCGACGCCTCCGTACCGGCCCTCGTAGATCGTGCCGAAGCGGTCGACGAGGAAGTTGTAGCCGATGTCGTTCCAGCCGTTCGACTTGACGTGGAAGAGCTCGATCCCGCGCACGATGGCGGCAGCCTGCGCGCGCGTGTAGTCGTTTTGGCCCGCCGTGTGGTGGACGATCGCGAACTTCACGTCGGGCGCATACGCTGGCGGGCTGCGGCGGATCGACTCGTTCGCCCCCCACTCCGAGCGCGGAACGATCGTCGGCGCCACCGTCGCTGCGGGGGTCCTGGCAGGCACGTTCGTCGTCGGGCTCCAGACGAGATGCGCGCGAACGTCCGTGACGTCTCCGATGGTCCGCGTCTCGATCCGGTCGGACGCGCCAGTCCACCAGGGGTTGCCGAGCCGCCAACCTCGGCGGCGCCGCTCCTGCGACCCGGCGTCCGGGCCGTCGTCCGCCTCGGGAGCCGCCCGGCGCCATGCGCTCCAGCGGCCGGCGAGGGACCGCGTGCGGAACTCGACGGTTCCGGCGCCGCGCCACGAGACCCCTGCCATCGTGAACCGCGGCGTCGCCCCGACGGCGGCGTAGCGGCCGTGCCCACTCGATCGGAGCGCGACGCTTGTCTCCGTCGCACTCGAGGCGGGTGCGCTCGGCACGACCAGTGCGGCGGAGACCAGACCGAGGATGAGGACGAGGGATCGGTACAAGGAGCTGTCAGGGTCGCGCGTCCGTTCTTCGCGGGCAAGGGCCGCGAACCTCCGGTTGATAGAATCCTTACACCGGTGCCAGGCCGCTGTTTGCGGGGATTTCCCGTCCTTTTGCTCGCTCTCGTGGCGCTCGCTGTCGCGCCGGTCGCTCTCGGGCAGGCGGACCCGCCGCGCGTCCTTGCGGTCCACCTCGACAACGACATCAACCCGGTTACGCAGGAGTACGTCGAGAACGCCGTCGACCGCGCCGAGGACGGAGGGTACGACGCGGTCGTCCTCGTCCTCGACACCCCAGGCGGACTGGGTTCCTCGATGCGGGGGATCGTCAAGCGCTTCCTCGCCTCGACCGTCCCTGTGATCGTCTACGTCGCCCCGCCGGGATCGTCGGCTGACTCGGCGGGCGCAGTCATCACGATGGCGTCGGATTTCGCCGCCATGGCGCCCCAGACGAACATCGGCTCGTCCACCCCGATCTCGTTGAACGGCGAGGACATCTCGAAGGATCTGCGACGGAAGATCGTGAACGACGCAGCCGCCTACGTCGGCGAGCTCGCCCGGGAGCACGACCGGAACGTCACCGCCGCGCGGAGGATGGTGACCGTCGCATCCAACTACGGCGCGCGCGAGGCG
Organism: uncultured Gaiellaceae bacterium; assembly: GCA_963736935.1. Classification (GTDB taxonomy): domain Bacteria; phylum Actinomycetota; class Thermoleophilia; order Gaiellales; family Gaiellaceae; genus GMQP-bins7. The sequence goes on from CAVTQX010000008.1 coordinate 47,228, forward strand.
TTGCGCATCGGTCTCGTCGAGGCGATCGCGCCGACGCTGCCTGCGTTGCTGAACGAGATCGACGGGACGAAGACCATTCCCAAGGGTCTCGTCCTCGACACGGCGGGTGCGGAGATCGACAACGTCGAGATGAGTTTCTGGGAACGAGCGCGCGACTTCCTCGTCGACCCGAACCTCATCGCGCTCATGCTGTCGATCGGGCTCATCGGCATCGTCGTCGAGCTCTGGAACCCGGGTCTCATCTTCCCGGGCACCGTGGGCGCGATCTCGCTCATCCTCGGCCTCTACGGCCTGCAGGTGCTCCCGGTCTCACTCGCCGGGTTGTTCCTCATGCTGCTCGCGGCCTTCTTCTTCGTGGCGGAGGCATTCATCCCGTCCCACGGGGCATTGACGCTCGCCGGTGCGGTCACGTTCGTCCTGGGCGCGCTCATGCTCTTCGATCCGGCCGGGGACGCGTACCAGGTGTCGCTCCCGGTCGCCCTTGCCATCGCGGGCACGCTCACGGTGCTCCTCGGTTTCGCGATCGTGAAGGTCGTCCGGGTGCGCCGTCTGCCGCCCGCGGTCGGCACGTCGCACATCGTCGGCGACGAAGGCGTCGTGCGGCGCAACGGCATGGTCTTCGTCAACGGCGAGCTCTGGCGTGCCCGTACCGCGGACGGCTCGCAGCTCCTGCCCGGAGAACGCGTCCGTGTGGAAGGCATCGAGGAGGGCTTGCGTCTGCTCGTAGGATCCACGGCACACCCGACCGAGGAGGAACACACCGCATGAGCGTCGCCCTGATCGCCTTCGCCGTCGTCGTCGCGATCCTGGTCCTGCTCCTCTTCCTCGCGGTCAAGATCACGCGCGAGTACGAGCGGGGCGTCATCTTCCGCTTCGGGCGCCTGCTCGACCCCCCGAAGGGCCCGGGCATCTTCCTGATCATCCCCTTCGTCGACCAGATGGTGCGGGTGGACCTCCGCACGGTGACGCTGAACGTGCCGCCACAGGAGGTCATCACGAAGGACAACGTCCCCGTGCGGGTGAACGCGGTCGCCTACTTCCGAATCGTCGAGCCGAACGCAGCGATCACGCAGGTCGAGAACTACATGGTCGCGACGTCGCAGATTGCGCAGACGACGCTTCGCTCCGTCCTCGGACAGCACGTCCTCGACGAACTGCTCTCGGAGCGCGACAAGATCAACGCGATCCTGCAGAACATCATCGACGAGGCGACATCGCCATGGGGAATCAAGGTCTCGGTGGTCGAGGTCAAGGACGTCGAGATCCCCGCCAGCATGCAACGGGCGATGGCTCGCCAGGCCGAGGCGGAGCGCGAGCGCCGCGCGAAGGTCATCTCGGCGGAAGGTGAGTTCCAGGCCTCGGAGCGCCTCAAGGACGCGGCGGCGATCATGGCGCAGGAGCCGATCACGGTTCAGCTGCGTTACCTGCAGACGCTCCTCGAGATCGGGGCGGCCAACAACTCGACGATCGTCTTCCCGATCCCGATCGACCTCCTCACAGCGCTCTCGAACGTCGCGGACGGAAAGGGCGGCTGACGCCGCCCGAGCTCGCCCTAGACAGCCCCCTTTTCGCCGTCCAGCAGAAGCGGCCCCTCGCGAAACGCGAGCTTCCAGGCGCACGAGGATGCGCTTGACGTGCGTGCGGTCCCAGTACGCGTCGAAGGGCGCTGCGTACGTCCATCCTCTGGAATGGTTACTCCGGTACGAAAACTGGTCTTCTTGGGCTCAGTCAGGCGTGTCCGCGGGAGCAACAACCTCGTCCGCGGGAGCACCGGATTCGTCCGCGGCAACGGCCCCGTCCACGTGAATGACATCGACCTCGTCGTCGGATCCGACGACCGGCGCGAGGGTCGCGACCTGCTCGTCTTTGCGGAGGCGCATGACGATGACACCCTGTGTCGCTCGGCCTGCTCGCCGGATGCCGTCGACCGGGATTCGGATGACCGTGCCACCGTCCGAGATCAGCATGACCTGGTACCCGTCGTGGACGATCCGTGCTCCCGCGAGCCTGCCCTTTCCCTCGACGAGCTGCGCCGTCTTCACGCCCATCGTCCCGCGGCCCTTGACCGGGTAGTCGCCTACGCGAGTCCGCTTCCCGTAGCCGTTCTCGGTCACGACCAGGAGATCGGCGTCGTCGACCGCAATGTCGACCTCGATCACCTCGTCGGCCCCGCGTAGCTTCATACCGGCGACGCCCGACGTGTCGCGACCCATGGCACGAACCTGCTTGCCGTGGAAGCGAACGGCTTGACCCAGCCGCGAGACCATCAGCACGTCGTCGGTGTCCTCGGCCAGCCTGACGCCGACGAGCTCGTCGTCCTCGCGCAGCTTGATGGCGATGATCCCGTCCGCCTTGAGCGGCGTGTTGTACGCGGCGAACTCGGTCTTCTTCACCATGCCCTTCCTCGTCGCGAAGACGAGGTACTTGGCTTCCTCGAAGTTGCGCGTGGCGATGACCGCCTGCACGTCCTCGTCCTGCCGGAACGGGAGCAGGTTCACGATCGCGCGTCCCTTGGACTGACGCGAGCCCAGTGGAAGCTCGTGGACCTTCAGGCGGTAGACCTTCCCGACGGTCGTGAAGAACAAGATGTAGTCGTGCGTCGAGGCAACGAAGAGGTGCTCGATGTAGTCCTCGTCCTTCAGGTCCATCCCCATCACGCCGATGCCGCCGCGCCGCTGTTCGCGGTAGGAGGTCACGGGTAGCCGCTTGATGTACCCCGACTTGGTGATGGCGATCACCATGTCCTCCTCCGCGATCATGTCCTCGAGCTCGAGGTCGGTCTCGCCGGCCACGATCTCGGTGCGCCGCTCGTCCGTCTTGCCGTAGATCTCCTTCAGCTCGAGGATCTCCTCGCGCACGGCGCCGTCGACGAGCGACGGGGTGCCCAGGAGCGCACGCAGCTCCGCGATCCGCTCCTGCAGGTCGGCGTGCTCGTCCTCGATGCGCTTGCGCTCGAGACCGGTGAGCTGGCGGAGCCGCAGGTCGAGGATCGCCTGCGCCTGGATCTCGGAGAGCTCGAAGCGCGCCATGAGCTCCTCGCGCGCAGAGTCCGTGTCCTCGGCGTTCCGGATCAGCGCGATGACCTCGTCGAGATTGTCGAGGGCGACGAGATAGCCCTCGAGCACGTGCGCGCGCTCGAGCGCCTTGCGCAGCTCGTACTTCGACCGGCGGGTGACGATCTCGCGCTGGTAATCGAGGTAGTAGCGGACGAGCTCGAGCAGCGACAGCGTGCGCGGGACGCCGTCGACGAGCGCGACGGCGTTGTAGCCGAAGGTCGTCTGCAGCTGGGTGTGCTTGAAGAGCTTGTTGAGGACGACCTGGGGGATCGCCTCGCGCTTGAGATCGATCTGGATCCGCATGCCCGAGCGGTCCGAATGGTCCTTCACGTCGGAGATCTCGCTCAGCACCTTCTCGTTGACGAGGTCGGCGATCTTCTTGATGACGCCCGAATCACCGCCCTTCTTCACGCCGTACGGCAGCTCCGTGACGATGATGGCGTTCTTGCCGCCGCGGAGCTCCTCGACGTGAGCGCGCGCGCGCATGATGATCCGCCCGCGGCCCGTGCGATACGCGTCGCGCACACCTGACCGTCCGACGATGATCGCTCCGGTGGGGAAGTCCGGGCCCTTCACGTGGCTCATCAGGTCGTCGGCGTTCGCCTCCGGCTTGTCGATGAGCTGAACGACCGCGTCGACGACCTCGCCGAGGCGGTGCGGAGGCATGTTCGTCGCCATCCCGACGGCGATGCCGGCGGAGCCGTTGACGAGGAGATTCGGGAAGCGCGAGGGGAGGACGGAGGGCTCGCGGCGCGACTCGTCGTAGTTCGGGACGAAATCGACCGTGTCCATGTCGATGTCCCGCAGCATCTCGGTCGCGAGGCGCGTGAGCCGGCACTCGGTGTAGCGCATCGCGGCCGCCGGGTAGTCGTCGATGTTCCCGAAGTTGCCCTGGCCGTCCACGAGCGGGTAGCGCAGCGAGAAGGGCTGCGCCATGCGGACGAGGGTGTCGTAGATCGACTGGTCGCCATGCGGGTGGTAGTAGCCCATGACGTCACCGACGACGCGTGCGGATTTGAGTCGTGGCCGGTTCGGCTGCAGACCGGCCTCGTGCATCGCGTAGAGAACGCGGCGGTGAACCGGCTTGAGGCCGTCGCGTGCATCCGGAAGAGCGCGCGCGACGATGACGCTCATCGCGTAGTCGATGAAGCTCGAGCGCATCTCCTGCTCGAGCTCGCGGCCCTCGATGCGGCCGGCGCCGAGCGGCTCGACGACGTCAGACATCCAGGAACCTCACGTCACGCGCGTTCTGCTCGATGAAGGCGCGGCGAGGCTCCACCTGGTCCCCCATGAGCATCGAGAAGACCCTGTCCGCCGCCGCAGCGTCCTCGACCTCGACGCGGATAAGCGTTCGGTGGGCCGGGTCCATCGTCGTGTCGGCGAGCTCCTCGGCGTCCATCTCGCCGAGGCCTTTGAAGCGGCTCACCTGCAGGCCCTCCTTCGCGAGCTCGAGGGCAGCGTCGCGCAGCTGGCCGAACGTGTCCGCGTGTCGGGCCTTCTTCCCGAACGCGATGTCGAATGGCGGATGGCCCACGATCTCGACGAGGCGGGCGTACGTCTTGCGGACGTTGGCGTAGATCGGGGACGAGAAGAGCACGCCCGGCACGACGACGCTGGCCGCGGCACCGGTTTCGCGTTCGATGACGCGCACCTCGGTGGTGTCGGCGGACGTCTTCAGGATCGCGAGCTCGTAGCCGTTCGCTTCGCGTCCGGCGAGCGCGTCCTCCACGTTCGCGGCATCCCCCTCGACGAGCCGGTGGTCGATGACGAAGTTGGCCGGGCCTGCGCCGAAATCCTCGCGGAGGCGTGACGTCCATCCCTCGAACTCGTTCAGCACCTTGACGAGGCGTCCGTACCGCGCCTCCGTGAGCTTCTGCGTCTCGCGGCGGCGGTCGGTCACGTCCATGTCCTTGATCCGCTCACGCGCGAGAAGCTCCTCGAACTGCGACTCCTTCTCGAAGTAGCGCAGCTGCGAGCCGACCTTCACGCGGTAGAGCGGGGGGACGGCCATGTAGATGTACCCGCCCTCTACGAGCTCCTGCATCTGGCGGTAGAGGAACGTGAGGATGAGCGTGCGGATGTGCGCCCCGTCCACGTCGGCGTCGGTCATGACGATGATCCGGTGGTAACGGAGCTTCTCGAGGTCGAACTCGTCCGCGATGCCCGTACCGATCGCGGTGATGATCGCCTGAATCTCCTCGTTGGAGAGGACTTTGTTGATCCGGTTCTTCTCCGCGTTGATCACCTTGCCGCGGAGCGGGAGGATCGCCTGGTAGCTCCGGTCACGTGCGTCGACGGCCGAGCCCCCGGCGGACACGCCCTCGACGAGGAAGAGCTCCGCGGATTCCGGATCCGAGATCTGGCAGTCGGCGAGCCTGCCCGGCAGCGAGTTCGAGTCGAGGGCGCTCTTGCGGCGGGTGAGCTCGCGGGCCTTTCGCGCTGCCTGTCGCGCACGCGAGGCCGAGACGGCCTTCGTGATGATCTGTTTCGCCTCGGTCGGGTTCTCCTCGAGGAACTGCCCGAGTTGGGCGTTGACGGTCGTCTTGACGAGACCTTCGATCGGCGGGTTGCCGAGCTTCGTCTTCGTCTGGCCTTCGAACTGCGGGTTCCGGAGCTTCACCGAGATGACCGCCGCGAGACCCTCGCGGACGTCCTCCCCCTCGAGGTTCTCCTCCTTCTCCTTGAGGAGCCCCTTCTCCCGCGCGTAGCGGTTGAGCGTCCCGGTGAGCGCCGCGCGGAAGCCCGACAGGTGCGCGCCGCCCTCCGTCGTGTTGATGTTGTTCGCGAACGAGAAGACCGACTCGACGTACGAGCCGTTCCACTGCATCGCGACCTCCACCTGTCCGTCGTCGGTCTCGCCATCGAAGTAAATGACGTGCTTGTGAACCGTGTCCTTCGACTCGTTCACGTGCGATACGAAGTCGCGGATGCCACCCTCGTAGTGAAACTCCTCCGTCTTTCCGCCCGCACGCTCGTCGCGGAGGACGATCCTCAGGCCCCGGGTGAGGAAGGCGGTCTCGCGCAGACGCTGTGACAGCGTCGCAGCAGAGAACTCCGTCTCGTCGAAGACGTCCGGGTCGGGAAGGAATGAGATGGTCGTTCCGGACTCGTCCTTGCCGGAGACACCGATCGTCTCCATTTCGCCGGTGGGCTCGCCCCGGGCGAACTCCTGGCGGTAGACCTTGCCGTCGCGCCGAACCTCGGCGATCAACCACTCGGAGAGCGCGTTCACGACCGAGACGCCGACGCCGTGCAGCCCGCCCGAGACCTTGTAGCCGTCCCCTCCGAACTTTCCGCCGGCATGGAGCTTGGTGAGGACGACGGTCAGCGCCGGAAGTCCCTGCTCGGCGATGACGTCGACCGGGATGCCCGCTCCGGCGTCGCGGACGGTCACCGAGTTGTCCGGGTGGATGGTCACGTCGACGAGGTCGTTCCGGTCGGCGAGCGCCTCGTCGACCGCGTTGTCGACCACCTCGTAGACGAGATGATGCAGGCCGCGAGAGCCTGTGGACCCGATGTACATCCCGGGTCGCAGACGAACGGGATCGAGCCCCTCGAGGACAGTGATGTCTTTTGCTGTATAGGCTGCTTCGGCCATTAAAAAAGCCCTGCAAATCGCCATATTGCGGGGCGGAGTAAGTCTACCAGAAAGAGCGGCCGGACCGGGCCTTCAAGAGGCTCGCTCGAGCGGCTCTCGCAACGAGCTCGCGGAGCTCTCCGTCGTCGATCTCGGCGGCCGCTGCGGCCGCTTCCGAGGCGATGTCCGGAGGGACCTCGACGGGTCCCACAGCGGCCGCCCCTGGCGGCTTTCTCGGTGCCGGTGGCTCCGGGATCGGCCCGACGGCGAATCGCAGTCGTGCCGGCGCTGCGTCGCCGAGACGGCCCTTGAGCCCCTCGAGGATGGTCTCCTGGAGCAGGTCGAGCTCGTGGGCCCACGTCGCCGACGCAGCGGCCACGTGGAGCGTCCCGTCCCGCGCGACGCGGAGCGGCCACGCGTTTCTCGCGACCGCATCGCCCACGACCGTCGGCCACACGGCGGTGAGCTCGGCGAGTGGAATGGCGTCGCGACTGCCGCTCCTGCGAAGCTCGTTCTGGACCTGATCTCCAAGGCGCTCCATCAGCCCACTCGACCCGGTGTGACCACGAGTGAGAGCGCCGGCTCACTCGGCAGCGCCTCCGGCGATGTGGCGGTTAGAACTGTCTGGGCCGTCCGCGTGATCACCTCCGCCAGCACCGCACGCCGACTACCGTCGAGCTCCGAGAGCACGTCGTCGAGGAGCACGAGCGGCGAGACGTCGAGGCGCTCGCGGAGCAGCTCGGCCTCGGCGAGCACGAGCGACAGCACCGCGACGCGCTGCTCTCCCTGAGAGCCGTAGACGCGCAGGTCCCTTCCGCCAGCCTCGATCCGAAGGTCGTGGAGATGGGGACCGGCCCCTGTGATGCCACGCTCGATGTCGGCGGCGAGGCGGCTCTCGAGCTCGGCGACCGTCGGCGCCGCGCCCTCGTAGGAGAGTGCAGCGTCCGCGACACCGAAGCTGCCGGACAGCTCGGCGAACGCGGCCGCGAGAAGGCCCACGGTCTCGGCCCTCGCGACCACGAGCTCGTCCCCGAGTGCAACGACCCGGTCGGTCCAAGGCGCGAGCGCGTCGCGCGTCGACTGCCCCGCCCTGATCCGCCGGAGCGCGGCGTTTCGCTGGCCGACCGCGGATGCGTACTCGTTCGCCACCCTCGCGCGCGCCGGCGACACGCGGCCCACGGCCCGGTCGAGGTAGGCGCGGCGAGTGGCGGGAGCGCCCTTCACGACCGCCAGCCGGTCCGGAGTGAATACGAGAGTGGTCAGCTCGTGCCGCAGGCGGTCGGACTCGATTCGCTCGCCGTTGAGCCTGACCGTCCGCGGATCGCGGCGCGTGAGGACGGTGTCGGTCTCGACTGCGTTCGCGCCGCGCGAGCCCTCGAGCGCGATCCGTGCCGCATCCGCGCCGAAGCGGATCATCTGCACGTCTCGGCGGGCGCGCGGCGAAAACCCCTGTGTCCCCACGTGCAACGCCTCGAGGAGGTTGGTCTTCCCGGCACCGTTCGCCCCGTGCAGCAGGACGACACCCGGCACGAGCTCGAGCTCGAGTGCCGTGTACGAGCGGAAGTCGCGGAGTGTGACCTCGCGAACGATCAGCCCGCGAGGCGGATGGGCATGATCAGGTACCAGAAGCTCTCGTCGGGCGCGGCGATGAGCCCGGGCCGGAGGCGGTTGATCAGCTTGAGCTGGACGGTGTCCGCCGCGACAGCCTCGAGCCCGTCGCGCAGGAAGTCCGGGTTGAAACCGATCTCGAGCTCCTCGCCGGCGTAGTCGATGGGCAGCGACTCCGTCGCCTCCCCGATGTCCTGCGTCTGCGCCGAGACCGTGAGCTCACCCTCGGCGAAGCGCAGCCGCAACGGGGCGTTTCGCTGCGCCATCAAGCCAGCCCGGCGGACGACGTCGAGAAGGGCCGAGCGCGGCGCCGCGATCTCGATCTCGAACGTCTCGGGGATGAGCTGTTTGTAGTTCGGGAACTGCCCGTCGATGCGGCGACTCGTGAGCCAGACGTCGTTTGCCGAGAAGATCACGTGGTTCTCGTGGACGCCGAGGCGGACGTCCTCGGCGCCTGCGGCAAGCCGTGCGAGCTCCTGCAGCGCGCGAGCCGGGATGATCGCGTCGAGGTCAGGCCCAGCGGACGACAGGCTCGTCTCCTTCACCGCGAGGCGGTACGAGTCGGTCGCGGCCATGATCAGCTGGTCGCCCTCGAAGCGGACGAGTACGCCCGTCAGCACCGGCCGAGACTCGTCGCGCGAGGCCGCGCGACCGACCTTCTCGATGGTTGCGAGCAGCGCCGCCGCGTCGATCGTCTGCAGCGTCACGTCGAGCGGTGGCAGGCGCGGGAAGTCCTCCGCGCTGTAGACGTTCAGCCGCGATGAGTGGCTCCCGGACGTGACCGTGAGTACTCCGTCACCCTCCTCGAACGCGAGCGTCACCGAGTCGTCGGGCAGCAGCCTCACCAGATCGGTCAGGAGGCGGCCGGGGACGACGACGGTCGCATCGCCCTCGACCTCGCCCGCAAGCGAGGCGCGGATCGAGATCTCCATGTCGGTCGCGGCGAGCGAGAGCCGGCCATCCTCGGCTTGCAAGAGGATCCCCCCGAGCACCTGGACGGCGCCGCGGGTGGACACCGCGCGCGAGACCACGGCGAGCGAGGCGGCGAGTTCGGCTTTTGGGCAGGTGATCCGAAGCGCGGTGCCGGCGGCTGTGTCTGTGTTCATTACTGAAGAAAAAGACTCGTAGTAGTAATAGGAGTGTGGGTTATGGGGAAGACGGGCGAATTGTGGCGTCCGAGCGGGGAAAACGTGTGGGGACGAGCCTGGGGACGAATGGGGGTGCCACCCACAGCCTCCGAAGGGCTGGACCGATGGACCCCCAGTATCACCGGGTCTGCTTGATGCGCGCGGTCAACTCTTGCACAAGGTTGTACACAGACCGGTCCTCGCGAATGAGCTTGGTGATCTTGTCCTTCGCATGGATGACGGTCGTGTGATCGCGTCCGCCGAACTCCTTGCCGATCATCGGCAGTGACGCGTCCGTCAACTCGCGCGAGAGGTACATCGCAACCTGCCTCGGATACGCGACTGCCTGCGACCGGCGGGGACTGATGAGCTCCTCGTGGGTGACGCCGAACCGTTGTGAGACAGCCTGCTGAATGCCCGCGATCGTCACCTCCGGCGCAGCTTCTCCCTGCGGGTACACGTCCTTCAGCACGTCCTCTGCCAGCTCGACGGTGAGCGGGCGATCGGTGAGCGACGAGAACGCCACGACACGCGTCAGTGCGCCCTCGAGCTCGCGGATGTTCGCGGAGACGCGGCTCGCGATGAACGTCAGCACCTCGGGATCCGCGACCGCGAGACCCTCCGTCTCGACGCGCTTGCGCAGGATGGCGATGCGCGTCTCGAGGTCGGGGGCCTGGATGTCGGTGAGAAGGCCCCATTCGAAACGGGAACGGAGCCGTTCCTCGAGTGTTGCGATCTCACGGGGCGGCCGGTCGGACGAGATGATGATCTGGGCGCCGCCTTCGTAGAGCGAGTTGAACGTGTGGAAGAACTCCTCCTGGATCCGCTCCTTGCCCTCGATGAACTGGATGTCGTCAACCAGCAGCACGTCGTAGTTGCGGTAGCGGCGCTTGAACCCCTCGATCCGTGTTCCGCGCTCACGCACGGCGTCGATGAACTCGTTCATGAACGTCTCGCTCGTCACGTAGCGCGTCGTGAGGCGTTTCGAGTGCTGACGGACGTAGTGGCCGATCGCCTGGAGGAGGTGCGTCTTGCCGAGGCCCGTGCCGCCGTAGATGAAGAGCGGGTTGTACGCCTGCGCCGGCGCCTCGGCGACCGCGAGCGCGGCCGCGTGTGCAAAGCGGTTCGACGAGCCGATCACGAAGAGGTCGAACGTGTACTTCGGATTGAGCTCGACCTCGGCCAACTCACGCTGCACGAGCTCCGGGCGCGGTTCGACACCAGTCGCTGCGACCGACGGGTCGACTACACGCTCGGTCGAACCCGCGGCTCGCTGGACGGGATGCGCAGCCACCGCGAACGAGACGGACGCGTCCTTCGCGCCCGACTCTGCCGCCGCGCGCGTCACGAGATCGAAGAAATGGCCCTCGATCCAGTCACGTGTGAAGTCGTTCGGAACCTCGACCACCAGCCGGTCGGCGCCGAACGAGTGCGGCCGCGCCTGACCGAACCAGGTGTCGTAGGTCGTATCGGTGAGTGAGTCCCTCAGCCTGCCAGCGATGGCGTTCCAGAGGTCGTCGGCTCGTGTCTCGGCGGGGTGCTCCACCCGTCCTCGCGGTTCTCGGGGGTCGTCAGGAAGGGGCGAGCATAGCACCATCGGGCGCAGCGCTCAACGTCGCCAAAACGCCTTCTGTGGATGAAAATATGCCTGTTTTGCAGGGATATACCTTGTTCCACACTGCTATCCACAGGTGTGGAAGACGGGCGTGCCGTTGCTCGGAGAGAAAACAACGCTTTCCCAGGAGCAGCGGTTTCCGATCACGCTCGGGGAACGTCGACTGTGGAAAACGTCCCGCCGAGTCGGTCCGTCTATACTCGCCGCTCCCCGCAGCCTGGCGGAGCACAAACGACGTGAAACGCACCTATCAACCGAACGTTCGCCGCCGGAAGCGGCGTCACGGGTTCCGAGCGCGGATGTCCACCCGCGGCGGCCGCGCGATCCTCAAGCGGCGGCGCGCGCGTGGGCGCAAGCGGCTTTCCGCCTGAGACGCGCGCAGTGCAGCGCCGCAATCGGCTCTCCCGGTCGAAGGACTTCGACACCGTCTACCGCCGCGGTCGCTCGGCGTCGTCGCGCTACCTCGTACTGCACTGGTTTCCGCGCGACGACGACCCGCAGGGTGAGCCGCGACTCGGTCTTGCCGTCCCCCGCTCCGTTGGCACGGCGGTCGCCCGGAACCGGGTGAAGCGGCTCCTCCGCGAGTCGTGGCGCGAACTCCTGCCGACCGTCCCGGTTGGGCAGGACTACGTCCTCGCGGCCCGTCCGGGTCTCGCGGAGCCCGCGGAGGCGCGTGGCAAGGACTGGCTCGTGACCGAGATCGCCGACGTACTCCAGAAGGCGAGTTCGTGAGGTACATCGGGATCGGTCTCGTACAGGTCTGGCGCTGGACCTTCGGGCTCCTCACGCCCGCGGGCACGTGCAAGTACCACCCGAGCTGCTCGCAGTACGCGATCGATGCGTTCCGCGAGTTCGGGCTCGTTCGCGGGTGTGTCCTCGCCGGCTGGCGCGTCCTTCGGTGCAACCCCTGGAGCCACGGCGGCGTCGACTACGCGCACGACCAGACCGTGTTCCCGCTCTTCCGCTCGAGGAAGGCACGCGCGTGATCGTCGGCGGGCTCCTCACGCCTCTCGAGAACGTCCTCACCGACGTCCTGACGTGGCTGCACGGCTCCGCCGGGCTCACCTGGGCGTGGTCGATCGTCGCCCTGACCGTGGTCGTCCGCATCCTGCTCGTCCCGGTCGCGATCAAGCAGATCCATTCGATGCAGAGCCTGCAGGTCCACGCCCCGGAGATGAAGGCGATCCAGCAGCGCTACAAGTCGGACCGTCAGAAGCAGTCGGAAGAGCTGATGAAGTTCTACAAGGAGAACAAGATCAACCCGTACGCATCTTGTCTCCCGATCGTCTTCCAGATACCGATCTTCATCTCGCTCTTCTTCGTCCTCAAGGACTTCGAGAAGGAGATCTTCCCGAAGTTCCCGTCCTCGTCGCTCGACTGGCTCGGCCTCGTCGACATCACCCAACCCGTGAAGGACGGCTGGGGGCCCGTGCTCATCGCCGTGTACGTCGCGAGCCAGCTGCTGTCGACGTACCTCATGTCGACTGCGATGCAGTCGAAGGCGCAGCGCTACATGGTCCTGGTGCTTCCGATCGTGTTCCTGCCCTTCATCCTGAACTTCCCGTCGGGTCTCATGATCTACTGGCTCACGACGAACCTGTGGACGACGGGGCAGGGCCTCATCACGCGACGCCAGATGCCGCGGCCGGTCGTTCCGCCGAAACGATCGAGCCGTACGCCCCCCAAGGAGGACCCTCCGGCTTCCAGCAACGGCGAGCCCGCGGCGGCGGGTGAACCGCCGAAGGCGACTTCAGGCGGGGGCACGCCGCGGCGCGTCAAGCGAAAGCGTGGCGGAAGGACGAGGAAGTGAGCACCGTGACGGTCGAAGCGACCGGCGAGACGGTCGGCGAGGCGAAGTGGGCGGCCCTCCGCGAGCTCGAGCAGCGCGTTCCCGGCCTCGATCGCGAGAACGTCCAGTTCCAGGTCGTCTCGGAGGGGGAGCGGGGCCTGCTCGGCGTCGGGTTCACACCCGCGCACGTCATCGCGTCCGTCGAGTCCAGCGTGGCCGTCGTGGGCAGAGAGGAGCTCGAAGCGAGCGACGCGTCGCGCGCCGCGCGCGAGATCGTCGAGCGGATCGCAGCCGGGATCGGCGCGGATGTCGTCGTCACGACGAGCGAGCAGGAGGGTGGCGTCACCGTGAGTTCCTCGGGCGCCGACGTGGCGCTCTTCATCGGGAAGCACGGACAGACGATCGATGCGATCCAGTACCTCGCCAACGCCATCACCCGGGCTGCCGGCTCGGACCACGAGGTGATCGTCGACGCTGCGGGGTACCGCGCGCGGCGCACCGCGACGCTCGAGAACCTCGCGCGGCGCACCGCCCAGAGGGCCTCGGCGACGGGGCGGCGAGTTGCGATGGAGCCAATGACGCCGGTCGAGCGGAAGATCGTTCACGAGTCTCTGAAGGACGATCCCGAGGTCGAGACGGCGAGCGAGGGATCCGAGCCGAACCGCTTCGTCGTCGTCTTCCCGCGCGTCCTCACCGGCTGACGTGACGCGCGAGGTCCTCGAGCGCTGGCTCGAGGAGGTGGTGGCGGCACCAGGCGCGACTGCGTTCGGCGATGCGGCTGCAGCGCGCCGTGTCCTGCTGGACGACGCGCTGAGAGCCGCCCCGCTTCTGGGCCGGTTCGACGGGCCGGTCGTCGACGTCGGCTCGGGTGGCGGTTCGCCGGGTCTCCCCCTCGCCGTCGAGCTGCCGACCCGGGCTTTCACCCTGCTCGAGGCCGAGCGCCGGAAGTGTCGCTTCCTCGAGGGCTTCGCCGATGAGCTCCCAAATGTCGAGGTCGTCTGGGGCCGAGCGGAGCAGCAGCCGGTAGGTACGTACGGCGTGGCGCTGGCCAAGGCGCTCGCGAAACCGCCGGTGGCGGTCGAGCTCTGCCTCCCTTTGGTCGCGCGAGGGGGTGCGGCCGTCCTCTGGCTGGCCGAGAGCGCTGACCGTGAGCAGGTCGCACGGGCCGCAGAGATCCTCGGAGGATCGCTCGAGAGCGATGTCGACGGGCTCGTCGTGGTGAGGAAGCTCGAGCCGACACCGGCCGGCTTCCCGCGACGGCCCGGCGTGGCGAAGAAGCGGCCGCTCGCCTAGGTCGGTGGCGGGAGCGCGTTGTGCAAGCGGATCCCGCTGCACTCGAGCGACGACGCGACCACCCGGTTCCACGCCGGCCACAGGTTGTCGACGACCCGCAGCTCGATTCCCGCTTCTGCGTGCCGGACGACGAGATCGCCGAGCTCGACCCGCTCGGTCGGGCGGACGGTCTGCCGGCTGAACCAGTAGCCGCCGACCTCGGGTCCTCGCTGAACGAGGCTCCGGAACCGGTACGCAAGACGCGCGCGGTGGCATGTGTTCCACCCAGCGGCTCCACGATGTGCACGCGTGCGATGCTCCCAACATCTCGGCGTCCTCGCCCGTCGTGTCGAGGGTCGCCCAGAACGTTCCGCGCGGGCAGTCGCGGGGGAACCAGTACAGCGGGAGGTGACGCGTATCGACCGCCCACACGCGTGGTTCCGGACTCGAGGCAGTTGCGCTGACGTGAGGCTCGAACCGCTCGATCGACGGGTTCTCGCTCACGTGCCAGAGCGCGTGTGGACCTTCTCCGGCGTAGGGCGGAGCAGGCGCGCGCACGTTGGCGGACTCTAGCCGCCGCCCTCTCTAGTCTTGGCCCCGTGCCGGCTCTCGAGGTGTCTCCCCACCCGGGGATCCGCGTCCACGACGCGCCGACGAGGGCGACGACCGTCTACGCCGTCGCCAATCAGAAGGGCGGCGTCGGGAAGACGACCACCGCGGTCAATCTCAGCGCCTGTCTCGCCGAGGCGGGCGAGCGTGTCCTGCTGATCGACCTCGATCCGCAGGCGAACGCGACATCGGGGCTGGGAATGCGCGCGAACGGCGTCTCTACGCACGACCTGCTGGACGGCGCGCCGCTGCACACGCTCGCGGAGCCCTCGACCGTCGACAACCTCGACGTCGTCATGGCCAAGAGCGATCTGGCGGCGGCGGCGGTCGAGCTCTCCCAGCGGGCGGGAGGCGAGCGCTATCTCGCCGACGCGCTCGACGGCGCCGTCGACGACTACTCGTACGTCCTCCTCGACTGCCCCCCGTCGTTCGGGCCGCTGACGGTCAACGCGCTTGCGGCCGCGAACCGGGCGATCGTGCCGGTGCAGGCGGAGTACTACGCTCTCGAGGGTCTCTCCCAGCTTCTCGGGACGATCAACCTCGTGAAGGCGCAGCTGAACCCCGATCTGGCTGTCGCCGGAATCCTGCTGACGATGGCCGACGGACGAACGCGCCTCGCCGCGGAAGTCGAGGCGGAGCTTCGCCGGCACTTCGGATCGCTCGTGTTCACGACGACGATCCCCCGCTCGGTACGTCTCGCGGAGGCGCCGAGCCACGGTGTTCCCGCAATCGCCTACGACCGGCGCTCAGCCGGCTCGGAGGCTTACTGGAAGGTGGCGATGGAGCTTGTCGAGCGTTCCTAAGGAGCGACGTGGTCTCGGGCGGGGTCTGGAGGTCCTGCTCGGCGAGGCCGGGCAACCCGAACTCGTGCACCTGCCCGTCGAGGCGATCCATCCGAACCCGCGTCAACCTCGTCGTCGGTTCGAGCCCGAGGCGGCCGCGGGGCTGGCGAGCTCGATTCGGCTCCAAGGCGTTCTTCAGCCGATCGTGGTACGACGACGCGCGGATGGCGGCTTCGAGCTCATCGCGGGCGAGCGGCGCTGGCGTGCCGCGCAAGCCGCTGGTGTCGCGACGCTTCCGGCAGTCGTCCGGGACGTCGAGGATCGCGACTCCCTTCTTCTCGGGCTCGTGGAGAACGTCGCCCGCGAGCAGCTTTCTCCGGTCGAGGAAGCGCGCGCCTACGCGTCGCTCGTCGACGAGTTCGAGCTCTCGCTCGGGGACGTCGCGGAGCGGGTCGGCCGGTCGAAGTCGGCGGTGTCGAACCGGCTACGGCTGCTCGAATTGCCCGAAGAGGTGCTGTGGATGCTGGCGCGAGGCGACATGAGCGAGGGCCACGCCCGCGCGGTCCTATCGCTGCCCGACGACGAAGCGCGAAAGCTGCTCGCGCGTCGCATCATCAAGGAAGGTCTGACCGTTCGCGCGGCCGAACGTGCCGCGCAGGACGGAGGCGCGCGCCGCCGCCCGCGCCGCGTTGCCGTCGTCGACCCGGCTCTCGTCGATCGAGCCCGCTCGGCGGCCCAGCGAATCACGGGCATGCAGGCGCGCATCTCCGCGGGCGCACTCCAGATCCGCTTCGACGACGACAAGGGACTCGAGGAGCTCGTCGAAGCGCTCGAGGCGATCAGTCCCGTGATCAGTGAGGACCGCGCGGCCTAGCTTGACCGGCGGTACAGTTTCCACCCCCGGGCGATTAGCTCAGTCGGTTAGAGCGCCGCTCTGATAAGGCGGAGGCCCCTGGTTCGAGTCCAGGATCGCCCATACCTTCGCAAGTGCCGTCGCTGCCGAGCGGCAGCGACATCACGCGGGTCGTCACCGGTTGGGCTTAGGGGTTTGGCCCCTGACTAACATGCGGGCGTCGGGATGCGCGAGATGACCCTTTACGGCGTGAGCTTCGAGCCGATCGGCAAGCAGCCGATCGTGCTCCTGAAGACCGTCGACGAGGATCGGTTTCTCCCCATCTGGATCGGGCAGGCGGAAGCCGCCGCGATCCTCATGCGCCTCCAGGGGGCGACTCCGCAGCGGCCGATGACGCACGACCTCCTCTCGGACGTCGTCTCCGAGCTGAAGGGCGAGGTCGTCCGGGTGACCGTGACCGAGCTCCGCGAGAACACGTACTTCGCGCGCATCACGATCGTCCAGGACGGCAACGAGATCGAGATCGACTCGAGACCGTCGGACGCGATCGCTCTCGCCGTGCGATGCGAGGCGCAGATCTTCGCGGCGGACGAGGTGGTCGAGGAGTCGAGCATCGAGTTCCAGGCGGGCGACGAGGAGGCGAGCCTCGTCACGGCGTCGAACCTCGCGGACCTCGACCCGGAGGAATTCCGTCAGTTCATCGAGACCGTGACGCCGGAGGAGTTCGCCTCGAGCCTCGACGAGGCGCTCGGCGATCCCGACGAGCTCGACGACGACGAGGAGGACTGAGCCCGCTCAGGAGCTCGCCACGGACGCGATCAACGCGATCGCGTTGAACGTTCCGTGTAGAACGATCCCCGGGTAGACGCTGTTCGTGCGCACGCGGAGCCACCCGACGACGAGCCCGAACACCGTGAGTATCGGCAGCGCCACCAGGAGCCCGTGCGCGGCGCCGAAGAGGAGCCCGGTCACACCGACTGCGAGCACGGCTCCCCACGGCAGCACGAGCGAGATCCCGAGCCCCCGATACGTGAGCTCCTCGACCGCAGGCGCTACGACCGTCACGACGACGAAGAACGCGATGAACGCCGGTGCACGACTCGAGTCCCAGCCGTCGGGCACGAGACCCTGCTCCTCGGAGGGGTCCCAGTTGCCGAAGACGGAGAGCACGCGCTCGTAGACGAACGCGGCGAGATAGATGGCGGCGAGCGAAAGTGCCGCAAGCCCGAGCGAGCGCTTCCACGAGGCCGGCGGCCGAAGGGCGAACAGCTCGCGCTTCGGAAGGCCGCGCGCGATCAGGAGCAGGATGCCGAGCATGATCCCGTACTGGATGAGCGCGGCCACCGACGAGGACCAGCGGTACGCGAGGTCGTCAGGCGTCTCCGTGTCGGTGAGTCGCGCCCCGTAGGCGAGCAGCGTCAGCGCGCCGACGAAGATGAACCACGCCAGCAGGCGCCCGGGATACCGCTCGGCCGTCTGGACCACGAGCGGATTCCACCAGAACCGTGGCTAGCATTCCGCCATGAGCCCGCCTCGGAGCAGGCGCACGCCGCTCGATCCGGACACCTTTCGTCCCCGAGGCCGCCATCAGCGGGCCCTCCGCCGCCGCCGCCGCAAGAAGGGCGCAGCGGTGGCCGTCGTCGCGATCGTTGCGCTCGTAGCGGCGGCAGGCATCGGCAGCACGGCGGGCGTCCTCGCCTACGGGTCGTCCTGCGACCTCGACTCGCTGCGGCGTGCCGAGATCGGAGCCAACTCGTTCGTCTATGCAGCCGACGGTTCGCTCTTGGGGTCGATCCCGGCAGAGAAGAATCGCGAGCCTGTCACTGCAGCCGACATGTCCCTGTGGGTGCGCAAGGCGACGATCGCGATCGAAGACCGCCGCTTCTTCGAGCACGGTGGAATCGACGTCGAAGGCATCGCCCGGGCGGCCGTGGCCGACATCAAGGCGGGCGCGCTCGTCGAGGGCGGATCGACGATCACGCAGCAGCTCGTGCGGAACCTCTACATCTCGCGCGAGAAGACCGTTCAGCGCAAGGTGAAGGAGGCGTGCCTCGCCTCGAAACTCGACGGCGAGTGGTCGAAGCAGCGAATCCTGACCGAGTACCTGAACCAGAGCTTCTTCGGCAATCGCGCCTACGGGATCGAGGCGGCGGCGCAGACGTACTTCTCGAAGCCGGCGCGGGACCTCACTCTCTCCGAGTCGGCGCTGCTCGCGGGCTTGCCGCAAGCGCCGTCGATCTACGACCCGTTCACGGCGCCGGCCCGTGCGCTCGCCCGACAGCGGGAAGTCCTCGCCGCGATGCTCGATACGCAGGTCATCACACCGCGGATCTACCGCAAGGCGCTCGCGGCGAAGGTCGTGTTGCAGCGCGGCCGGCTCTACGACGCGATCCGGGAGCCTTACTTCTTCGGCTACGTCCGCGACAAGCTGATCGAGGCATATGGGGCGCAGCAGGTCCGCTCGGGTGGGCTCAAGGTCTACACGACGATCATTCCGCGGTACCAGCGGCTAGCCGAGACGGCGATCAAGGAGACGCTCGACGAGTCGGACGATCCCGCGTCCGCACTCATCTCGATCAGCCCGAGGACCGGCGCCATTCGCGCGATGGCCGCCATCGTCCCCAACCGACCGAAGAACCAGTTCAACCTCCTCTCGCAGGCCCGCCGCCAGCCGGGGTCGACGTTCAAGACGTTCGTGCTCACCGCCGCGGTCGAGCAGGGCATCAATCCGGACTCGACGTACTACGTCTCCGCGCCGTTCACGTACAAGATCCACCCGGCCGGGAACTGCGAGGACGGCACGTGGTGGTGCGTCAAGACGTACGCGAACGACTACTACGGCTGGAGCTCGATTCGCAGTGCGACGCTGCGCTCCGACAACACCGTGTACGCGCAGCTCACCCTCGACGTCGGGCCGGAGAAGGTCGCCGATGTCGCGCGGCGCATGGGGGTGCGTTCACAGCTCGACGTGAACGGCGCCTACGTCCCGGCGATCGGACTCGGCTCGATCGCGGTCTCGCCACTCGATCTCGCGTCCTCGTACGCAACGCTCGCTGCCGGCGGCGTCCACGCCGAGCCGATGGCGATCCGCCGGGTCGTGCTCCCGGACGGAACGGTCGACGCCGAAGCCGGATGGGGCAGGCCGAAACGACATCGCGCGATCTCGGAGGGCACGGCGGCCGTCGTCACGCGCATTCTCGAGCAGAACGTCCAGTCGGGAACGGGAACGCGTGCCGCCTTCGGCCGTCCGGCGGCCGGGAAGACCGGAACGGCTGAGCTGAACGTCGACGCGTGGTTCGCCGGCTACACCCCCGAGCTCGCGACGACGGTGTGGATCGGCTATACGAGCGCGGAGATCCCGCTCGAGAGCGTCCACGGCATCGCGGTGACCGGCGGGAGCTTCCCGGCCGAGATCTGGAGGCTCTTCATGGAGCCCGCGCTCGAGGGCACGGAGCCCGAGGCGTTCCCCGAACCGAGAGTGTGGCCGGAGTGGTCGCCGTTCACGCGCGGTGACTTTGCGCTCTCGTACGATCCGAACGCGTCGCAGGACACGGAGACGGAGACTTCGACGGATACGCAGTCCACGACTCCTGCCCCTTCTCGCGTCGACTCGGGCGGGAGCGGCCAGTGCCGGAACTGCTGACCGTCGACGCGGCGCTCGAGCTCGTCCTCGAGCATGCACACCCGCTCCAGGCGGAGGAGGTCGGACTCGAGTCAGCTCTCGGCAGGGTGCTTCGCGAACCTGCTCGCGCCGCCGTCGACCTCCCACCGTTTCCGAGCTCCGCGATGGACGGCTTCGCCCTGCGCGCGGCGCAGACCCCCGGAGAGCTGCCGATCGCCTTTCGCGTCGCCGCCGGCACGGCACCGCCCGGGCCGCTGCCGGATGGTGCAGCTGCGGGCATCGCCACCGGCGGGACCGTCCCCGTCGGAGCGGACGCAGTCGTCCCGGTCGAGGTGGTCGAGGATCGCGGCGAGCGTCTGTTCGTGGCCGACGCCGCTGTCGCCGGTCAGCACATCCGTCCGCGCGGTGGCGACGTCGGTGCCGGCGCGGTCGTCGTCGAGCCCGGCACGATGCTCGGCCCGGTGCAGATCGGCGCGATCGCCGCGTCCGGCGTCGCAGCGGTCACGTGCTCGACGCGGCCACGGGTCGCGATTCTCGCTACTGGCAACGAGCTGCGGAACCCGGGTGAGGAGCTCGAGCCCGGCCAGATCTACGAGTCGAACCGGCGCATGGTCGCCGCCGCGCTTGCGGGCTCGGGCGCCGAGATCGACGTGCTACCGGTGGCCGCCGACGATGCGGACTCCCATCGAGCCGCGATCGAGCGTGGCCTCCAGGCTGACGTTCTCGTCACCTCGGGCGGGGTTTCGGTGGGGCCTCACGACCTCGTCCGACGCGTTGCCGCCGAGCTCGGGGTCGAGGAGGTCTTCTGGGGCGTCGCCATCAAGCCGGGAAAGCCGCTTGCGTTCGGCGTACGCGGCGAGACCCTCGTGTTCGGGCTCCCCGGGAACCCCGTGTCGTCGCTCGTCGGGGCGCTGCTGTTCGTCCGCCCCGCGCTTCTCGCACGCCAGGGTCACGCGCGGCCGCGGCCGAGCTACCTTGGCGGACGCCTCTCCGCTGCTGTGCGCAGAAATCCGCAGCGCGACGAATTCGTGCGCGCCCGCCGCCTCGATTCGGCGGACGGCGTGCGTCTCGAGCCTGTCCTCGGCCAGGAGTCGCACATGATCGTGCGTGCGGCGGCAGCGGATGCCCTCGCGCTCGTGCCCCGCGGCGATGGTGAGATCCCAGTCGACGGCGACGTCCGGTTCCTCGCGCTCGGCTAGCGGCGCCGCACGAGTCCGCGTAGTGCGCCGCGCGGTGGAGGCTCGACGCCGTCCGCGTACGGCGCATATCGGCCGAAGGTGATGGCGGCCACCTGGGCCGCTGCCGCGAGCCAGACGAGTGTCACGAGCACTGACGCAAGCGATACATAGCCGACCGTCGCGAGACCGACCGCGTAGAGGGCCGCGCTCAGGATCGAGATTCCCAGCTCGTCCGCGAGGAGCAGGAGCGCGACCAGCGGCCCGACGAGCCCGGCGGCGAAGAGAAGCGCGCGTTGCCAGAGCCGACGCTCGATCGGCAGCCAGAGCCAGGCGTAGAGCGACGGGAGCACGAACACGAGGGCATAGGGCTTCGCGAGCGCGAGCGCGACCGCGACGACCGCGACGGCTACGAGAGCCGTTGCGAGGCCCGCGAGCCGCTCCTCGGGAGTCGTCGGCCGTCTCGGAGCGAGGCGCCGGCGGGCGACTAGCCACCCGAGCACGAACGCGCCGGCGAGCAGTACGAGCCCACCGATCGGCGGGTTGTGAACCACGTCCGTGAAGGGCGACAATGGGAGTGCCGCTCCGGTGGGGAGCACGCCCGCGAGGGCGCCGAGCCAGACCAGGACCCCGCCGAGCAGCGCGACGCCGAGTCTCGTTCGCAGTGCCCGGAGTGCCGGCTTGAAGGGCAGCCGTCGACGTCTTCCCCGGACGATGAGGTCGACGAGCCCGAGGGCGAACGGGACGACCGCGAGCACGAGCGTGAGCCGCACCGTCCATCCGCTTGCCGCACGGTCGGCGAAGAAGAGGCTGTCCGGCGTCTGGAAAGCCCCGCCGAGACTCGCGTCGAGAGAGCTGAGGAGCGCCTCGGTGGCCCGGCCGAGCTGCCCGAGCCTGCGGACCGCGATAGCCGTGTCCGGATCCCCGGCCGGGATGGCCGGATCGCTGGGCTCGGACGTCGTCAAGGTGACCGCAGCGATGCCGTGACCGAGGAAGCGCCCCTGCTCGCCTGCGGCGAATGGGATCCCCAGGTCGAGGAGCTGCGTCGGTACGAACGGCAGGGACGGCGATGTCCCAACCTGCTCCTCGACTCGCGCGGCCGCTGTTCGGACCAGGGCGCGCGCGGGCGAGACGGGCTCGTCTCCGGCGATCGCAAGCCGGGGGCGCCCGGTCCCCCCGAGGCCATCCAGCACGACGACCGCGATCGCGGAGCGCGCGAGCGGCGATGTCGATGCGAACCGCTCGGCTCCGGCGCCGCCGTACGAGCCGGCGTCGGTGGACACGAGAACGAGCGTCCGCTGGGGGAGCGGATCCGGCCCGAACTCCTGGGGCGCGAATCCGCGCGCGAGCTCGACGAGTGCGGCCGTTCCCGAGGCGTTGTCGCCGAGGGGCTGCCCCGTGGCCGCGTTGTCACGGTGAGCAACGACCACGATCGTCTCGTCCGAGCGGCCCGGCACAACCGTGACGACGTTTCGGAGCTCGACCGTCCCCAGGTCGGCAAGCTTCTCCGACCAGACGTCCTCGTCGGTGGTCAGTCCGAGTGCGCCGACGGTCTCCCGGTACCAGCGCGCGGCTTGATGCGCGCCCTCGGAGCCCGGAACTCTCGAGGGGTACTCAACCGAAAGCGATCGCGCGATCGTCGCCGCGTTCTCTCCGTCGAACAGCGGCTCGAGCGAGGCCCGAGGGAGCGTTCCTGTTGTCGAGATGGAAAACAGAAGCGCAAGAAGGGCCGGCGCGACGACGACGAATCCAACTCGCACGAGCCGCGCGTTAAGAGGCCGTTCAACAGTGCCGCGACGCAGCCGGCGACCGCGCGTCCGGGGCCGAGCCGCTTCCATCGCCGGGCTATAGTAGGCGCGCCGCGGGCAGCCGGCCCGTGCGACCTTTCCGATGCCCACCACCTCTTCGACCATCCTGCTCGTCGACGACGAGGAATCGATCCAGACTCTCTTGACGTACCCGCTCGAGCGGGACGGCTACGCCGTCGTTCAGGCACGCGACGGCGAGGAGGCGCTGCAGAAGTTCGGCGAGGAGCACGTCGACCTCGTCGTGCTGGACGTGATGCTCCCGCGCCTCGACGGCCTCGAGGTCTGCAAGCGGCTCCGCTCCCAGAGCAACGTGCCGATCATCATGCTCACGGCCAGGGGCGAGGAGCTCGACAAGGTGCTCGGCCTCGAGCTCGGGGCCGACGACTACATCACGAAGCCGTTCTCAATCCGCGAGTTCCGGAGCCGCATCCGCGCGCTCCTGCGTCGCGCTGCCTCCCCGCATCTCGCGGGCGAGCGCGAGGAGGTCATCGAGCGCGGTGACCTGCGCATCGACGTGCCGAGGAGGACGGTCGAGGTGCGCGGCGGGTCCGTGCAGCTCACGTTCATCGAGTTCGAGATGCTCGTCGTTCTGGCACAGAGTCCGGGAGTCGTGTTCTCCCGGCGCGAGCTTCTCGAACGGCTCCGTGGGGGGGCCGACTACCGCGAACCGCGCACGATCGACGTGCACGTCCGCCACCTGCGCGAGAAGATCGAGCGGGACCCCAGCAGTCCCGAGCTGATCCTCACGATGCGCGGCGCGGGGTATCGCTTCCGGTCGGAGTAGGGTCTCATGTCCCTTCCGGGCGGAATCCGGACCCGCATCGTCCTCGTCCTCGTCGGCATCGTCGCGGGAGCGCTCGGGACCGCGTACATGATCGTCGTGCCGTCGCTCGAGCGGCGGCTGGTCGACGCACGACTGGAGCAGCTGGCAAAGCTCGGTGTGCCGCTCGCGAAGACGCTCCCCGAGGACACGCTCCGCTGGCAGGACCGGGTGGAGAGCTTCGGGGTCGAGACGAACTCCCGCGTCGTCGCGTTCAGCGTCCTCTCGAAGACGCGGTCGTCGCTCGTCGTCGTCGCGGACTCGCGCACGAACAACTCGCGCGACGTCCAACGCGACCCCATCGCCCGTGCGGCGATGATGTCCGGGGACGTGGAGCAGGGCCGGGTGGACGGCTCGAACGGGGGGTATGCGGAGGTGGCGACGCCGGCGGGGCCGGAGGCGGTCCTGCTCTTCCAGGTCGCGCTCGCCGATTCGCTCGCGACGGTCGAGATCGTTCGCGAGCGCCTGCTCCTCGCCACGGCGTTCGCGCTCGTACTCGCGCTCATCCTCGGGCTCACGGCGGCGGGAATGCTGGCTCATCGGCTCGTGCGGCTCGAGACCGCCGCGGAGCGGATCGCAGGCGGAGACTTCGGCGCACCCATCGTCGATCACGGCAACGACGAGATCGGCGAACTCGCGCGGGCGTTCGACCGGATGCGCGTCCAGCTCGCGCAGCTCGACAACGCCCGCAAGGAGTTCGTCGCCAACGCCTCGCACGAGCTGCGGACGCCGCTGTTCTCGATCGGTGGCTTCCTCGAGCTGCTGGCGGACGAGGAACTCGACGACGAGACTCGCCGCGGCTTCATCGAGACGATGCAGGGGCAGGTCCAACGGCTCGCGAAGCTCTCGACCGACCTCCTCGATCTGTCTCGCGTCGACGCCGGCCAGTTGACGGTGGTTCGAGAAGAGGTCGATCTCGGCGGTGTCGTACAGATGCTCGCCGGCGAGCTCGGTCATCTCGCGACGTCGACCGGGCACGATCTACGGACAGCGATCGAGGACGGTGTCTGGTGCCTCGGAGACGACGCACGAATCCTTCAGATCGGCCGTGCGCTCGCGACGAACGCACTGACCCACACGCCACCGGGCACGCGCGTGACGATCCGTGCACGCCGCCGGGGCGACCGTGTCGAGCTGGTGGTGGAAGACGACGGTCCCGGGATCCCGACGGCGCAGCGGGATGCGGTGTTCAGCCGCTTCTACCGCGTCGAGGGGGGGATGGCATCCGGCAGCGGCCTTGGTCTGGCGATCGCACGGGCGATCGCGCGCCTGATGGACGGAGACGTGCGCCTCGACTCCGAGGCGCGGCCGACCGTATTTACGCTCGACCTTCCGGGTGAGCCGGTGCCTCCCGACGCGCCGCGAACGCCGGCGGCGTTTTCACGTGAAAACGCTTCGCCGGAGCCCGAAAGCGTCACGCACGGCTCGTAGCGGGCGTCCGTCTACGATCCCGGGGTGTCCGAGCCCACGAGCGAGCTGAGCCACGTCACGACGGGCGGCGACGTTCACATGGTCGACGTCGGGGCGAAGCCGGCCCTGCGACGCCGCGCAGTAGCTCGCGGCCGCGTGACGATGGCGCCCGAAACGGTCGGGGCGCTCGCCGCGCTCCCGAAGGGCGACGCGCTCGTCACCGCGCAACTCGCCGGCGTGATGGCGGCGAAGCGGACGGCCGAGCTGATCCCGCTCTGCCACCCGCTGCCGCTGACCCACGTCGACGTCCGGCTGGCGATCGCCGACGACGCGGTCGAGATCGAGGCGTCGGCGGAGACGACGGCGCAGACCGGCGTCGAGATGGAAGCGCTCACCGCCGTCGCGGTCGCGGCGCTGACTCTCTACGACATGGCGAAGGCGATCGACAAGACGATGACGATCGAGGACGTCCGCCTCGTCGAGAAGACGAAGGAGCCCACGTGAAGGCGGCCGTGCTGACCGTGTCGGACGGGGTCAGTGCCGGTGTACGGGAGGACACGAGTGGAGACGTCCTCGAGGAGCTCCTGCGCGGGGAGGGTTACGTGGTGGCGCGCACCGTCGTACCCGACGACACCGATGTCATCGCGGCGGCGATCCGGTCGTTCGGCGACGCGGGTGTCGCGCTCGTCCTCACGACGGGCGGAACCGGCTTCGCGCCGCGAGACGTGACCCCGGAAGCGACGCGCGTCGTCATCGATCGTGAGGCTCCGGGGATCGCCGAGGCGATCCGCGCGGATGCTCTCGCGCGAACGCCACATGCTCTGCTCTCGCGGGGGATAGCAGGACTTCGGGGTGCAACGCTCGTCGTCAACTTCCCCGGGTCGCCCGGCGGCTGTCGCGACGGGTTCGCGGTCGTCCGGCCCGCGCTGCGGCACGGGCTCGAGCTCGCGGCGGGCGTAATGGCGACCCCGCATCGCCAGACGTGACCGCGGGCGCCGCAACGATCCCGTTGCCGCGGCGGCTCGCGTCGCTCGTCCGGATCGAGCACACCGTGTTCGCGTTGCCGTTCGCCTATGTGGGCGCGTTCCTGTCGGTCGACGCGTGGCCCGGGCTCGCGAACATGGTCTGGATCACGGTCGCGATGGTCGGCGCTCGGACACTCGCGATGTCCTTGAACCGTCTCGTCGACGCCGAGATCGACGCGAGAAACCCGCGAACCGCGAACCGCGAGCTCCCCACCGGCACGCTCACGCGCTCTCAGGTCCTCTGCTTGTGCGGATTGGCACTAGGCGTCTTCCTGCTGGCGGTCTTCCAGCTCGATCCGGTCGTTCGCTGGCTGTGGCCGATTCCGATCGTGCTGTTCGTCGTCTATCCGTACCTGAAGCGCGTGACGTGGCTCTGCCACGTCTGGCTCGGTGCGTGTCTCGGGCTCGCGCCTGTCGGCGCGTGGCTCGCGGTGACGGGCACGGCACCGTGGGAGGCGTGGGCGCTCAGCGGCGCCGTCCTCATGTGGGTCGCAGGCTTCGATCTCTTCTACTCGCTCTTCGACGTCGACCACGATCGTGCCGAGGGCCTGCACTCCTGGGCCGTGCGCTTCGGAGAGCGGGGCGTGTTTCGCGGGGCGCGGTTGTTCCATACGGGCGCCGTCGTCCTTCTCACCGCCGCGGGCATCGGTCTCGACGTCTCGCTCTTCTACTGGCTCGGCGTCGTCGTGACCACCGCACTCCTCGTCTACGAGCACCGGCTCGTCAGGCCGGGCGACCTGCGCCGCCTCGATGCCGCGTTCTTCACGATGAACGGCGTCATCAGCGTCGTGTTCTTCGTGTTCGTCGCCCTCGACGTGCTCGTCGCGTGATCCGCGGCCGCGCGGTCGAGAAGCGCTACGGGCGCAAGCGCGTGCTGAGCGGCGTGGACCTGGCGGTGCCGGTCGGCGGCTTCGCCGTCGTGACCGGCCCGAACGGCAGCGGGAAGACGACGCTGCTCCGCCTGCTCGCGGGTCTCGCCGTCCCGACCCGTGGCGACCTCGTCGTCGGAGCAGAGCGCTCGAGCGTCGGCTACCTCGCGCACGAGCCGCTCGTGTACCGGGAACTGAGCGCCGTCGAGAATCTCGATCTCTACGGTCGGCTCTACCGGGTGCCCGAGCGCCGCGAGCGGGTGGGGATGCTTCTCGAGCGGTTCGGACTGTGGGAGGCGCGCAACGAGCGCGTTTCGACGTACTCGCGCGGCATGACCCAGCGGCTCGCTCTCTGCCGGACCCTCCTGCACGACCCGGAGCTGCTCGTCCTCGACGAGCCGTACTCGGCGCTCGACGAGGACGGGACAGCGCTCCTCGATCGCGAGCTCGACGGTCTCGCGGGTTCGAAGACACTCGTCGTGGCCACACACGAGCCGGCGAGGCTCGAGTCGCTGGCCACCCTGCGGGTGGTGCTCGCATGACGTATCTCGCCGATGTGGCAGCGCTGACGCAAAAGGACCTCCGCGTCGAACTGCGCGGCCGCGACACGCTGCCGGCGATGCTCCTCTTCGTTCTTGCGACGCTCGTCGTCTTTCACTTTGCGCTGCCCGAAGGCTCGGGGGACACGGCCGCCTACGGCCTCCTCTGGGTCGCAATCGTGTTCACGGCCTTGCTCGGCCTCGCGCGTGCATGGGTACCGGAGCAGGAACACCGCGTGCTCGACGGCCTCGTGCTCGCCCCGTGTGACCGCAGCGCGATCTGGCTCGGGAAGACGCTGGCGACGCTCGTCTTCCTCCTCGCCGCCCAGGCGGTCGCGTTGCCGGCATTCGTCCTCTTCTTCGAGCCCCTCGACGCGCCGGCGCTCGCTGGCGTGGTTCTCGCCGACGTCGGCATCTGCGCAGTCGGCTCGCTCATGGCGGCGATGGCTGCCGCGAGCCGCGCCAGAGAGGTGCTCCTCCCGCTCCTCGTGCTTCCGCTCGCGATCCCGCTCATCGTCGGCGGGGTCGGCGCGGCGGTTTCCGCGGACGCCGAGCGGTTCATCGTGTTCCTGCTCCTGTACGACGCTGTCTTCGCTGTACTCTCGTGGGCGTCCTTCGAGTACGTCGTCACGGAGTAGTCACCTGAGCCCATCGTCACTACGCAGCCTTCCGGGCCTCGCCTGGCTCGCTGCGTTCGCCATGGGACTCGCGCTGGTGCTCGCGCTCATCGTCGCCCCCGAGGACGCGGACCAAGGGATCTCCCAGCGGATCTTCTATATCCACGTGCCGATCGCGCTGACCGCGTACTTCTGCTTCGGCCTCGGAGCGGTGAAGGCGCTCCTCCTCCTCTGGCGAGGCGATGAGCGGTACGACCTGGAGAGCTACGTCGCGATCCACCAGGGGACGATCTTCGGGGCGCTCACGCTCATCACGGGCTCGATCTGGGCACGCGCCTCGTGGGGCGTCTGGTGGACGTGGAGCTCGAACCAGCTCGTGCTGTTCCTCGTCCTGTTCCTCTTCTACTGCGCCTACTTCATGCTGCGGTTCTCGCTCGAGGACGGCCCGCGTCGCGCGCGCTCGTCCGCCGTCTACGCGTTGTTCGGGGTGGCGCTCATCCCCGTGAGCTTCCTCGCAATCCGCCTGGCCGAGGACTTCATCCATCCCACGGTTTTCACGCGGGACGGCCCACAGATGAGCGCGACGATGTTCACGACGTTCGTCGTTGCATGGGCCGCGGTGACGCTTCTCGCGTACGTCTTCTACCGTGTCGAGCTGGCCGGAAAGCGGCTGGACGCCGATCTCCGCGAACTGCGCGAGGCCCTGCAGTGAGCTGGAGCCAGGAGGAACTCGTCGGGGCGGCCTACGCCGTCGTGTTCTTCTTCGTGCTCGTCTACGTGGCGATCATCGCCGCCAAGCTCGTGCGACTGCAGCGCGAGACCGCGGAGCTCGTGGAGCTCGCCCGGAGGAAGTCGGGGACGGGCGCGTGACCTTCGCACGCGTGCAGATGCTGCGGCCGTGGTGACGAGACCACTGCCGTTGCAGGTCCCGACGGCGTTCCTCCGGATCCGGCCGCGCGGGGTGCGTATCTGCGGCGAGGCACGCCGGACGACGGTGCGCCGCTGCAGGGCTCAATCGACCCGCGGCCGCTAGCTCCTTCCGCGAGTCGGGGTTACGCTCCGCGACGTGTTCATCACGTTCCTGAGCGACTTCGGGCTGAAGGACGACTTCGTGGGGACCTGCCACGGCGTGATGAAGCGCATCGCGCCCGAGGCGGAGATCATCGACATCACCCACGGCATCCCCGCGACGTCCATCCTGCAGGGGGCGCTGGTCCTCGCGAACACGATCGGCTTCATGCCCGTCGGCGTCCACCTCGCGATCGTCGATCCCGGCGTCGGCGGGCCGCGACGCCCTCTCGTACTGCGCGACGCCGAAGGTCGGTTGTACGTCGGGCCGGACAACGGGCTGCTCATGCGGGCAGCGAGTCGCCAGGGCATCGAAGACGCCCACGAGCTCGCCAACCCCGAGTACGCACTCGATTCGATCTCGCGAACGTTCCACGGGCGCGATCTCTTCGCGCCGGCCGCAGCCCACCTCGCGAACGGCGTCCCGCTCGCGGAGCTCGGTCCTCCCATAGACCACGAAAGCCTCATCCGCCTCGACCTTCCCGAGCCCGTGGTGGTCGACGGCGCGATCCATGCAACGCTCCTCTACGTCGACAGCTTTGGCAACATCGCGCTGAACCTCGATCGTGACGACGTCGAGGCCTTGGGGATGTCGTCCGGAACACGCGTCGAGCTCGAGCTCGGCGGGGACCGCTACTACGCGGTCGTCGCACGAACGTTCGCCGACGCTCGCCCCGGCGACGTGATCCTCTACGAGGACAGCTACAAGAACATGTCGCTCGCGATCTCGCGCGGGAGCGCCGCGCGCATGCTGCACGCCTCGCCAGGTCAAGAGATCCGGATCGAAATCCCGAGCTAGGAGACGGGCGGTCGCCGGTCGGCCCACGGACGCGCGGCCTCGACCTCGGCGGCAAGGGAGAGGAGAAGCGCGTCCCCGGCGGGTGGGCCGATAGCCTGGACGCCGATCGGCAGCCCGTCGTCCGTCCAGTGGAGCGGGAGCGACATCGCAGGCAGCCCGGTGAGGTTCGCGATCGCGGTGAACGGCGTGAACTCCGTATTGCGCTGGAGCTGTGGGATCGCACCGTCGACGTCGTCCTGCCAGCCGATCGGGACGGGCGGCAGCGCGAGCGTCGGCGTGAGCACGACGTCCACCTCGTTCCAGAACGAGACGATCCGGCGGGCGAGCATCTGGAGCGCGGCGACGCTGCGTCCATAGTCGGCGGCGGACGCCGTGCGCGCGGCCTCGACGAGCCCTCGGTTGAGGGGCGTCAGGAGCGTGACGTCGTCGATCGGGTGAAGAGCGGGGCCGACCTGCCACACCGTGATGAACAGGTCGAAGAGCTCGGGCGTGCGCCAAGGCGGGGTCTCGTCTCGAACCTCGTGTCCGAGCTCGGCGAGGAGCACGGCCGCCGACGTCACCGCGGCGACGCACTCCGGAGCGACCGGGAGGTCGATGGGCGGAGACGCCGTCACGGCCACGCGCAGACGAGGTGGTGGATCGAGCGTCGCCGTCGCGAACGGCTGGTCCGGAGGCGGCGCCCACCACGGATCGCCCGGCTCGTACCCGGCGAGCACGTCGAGCAGGTGCGCGGCGTCCTCGACCGTGCGGGTGAGCGGCCCCGACGTCGAGAGACCCTCGAAGGCCCCGAACGGCGCGCTGGAGACACGGCCCCGCGAGGGCTTGAGCCCGAACAGCCCGCAGCACGACGCCGGGATGCGAATGGAGCCGCCGCCATCGGTTGCGTGCGCGGCGGGGACGAGCCCGGCCGCGAGGGCCGCACCGGCTCCTCCGCTCGAGCCGCCCGGCGTGAGCTCGGTGTTCCACGGGTTCCGAGTCGCGCCGTTGAGCTCCGACTCCGTGAACGCGACGGTGCCGAACTCCGGTGTGTTCGTCTTGCCGACGATGACGAAGCCGGCCTCGCGGATTCGACGGACGACCGCGCTGTCGAAGTCCGGGACGTAGTTCGCGTAGGCCCGCGAGGAGTAGGTCGTGCGGATCCCGGCGGTCGGGGCGAGGTCCTTCACGCCGATCGGGACGCCGCGGAACGGGGCATCGCTCGGCGTCGAGTCGACGAGCCGGGCGGTCTCGAGCGCCTGGTCGGCGACGACGGTGACGAAGGAGTTGAGAGTCGGATCGAGCCGCTCGATCCGCTCGAGCGACGAGCGCACGAGCTCGACTGCGGAGATCTCGCCGCTGCGCACGAGCCGCGCCTGCTCGACGGCCGAGAGGAACGCGAGCTCCATCGGCGGCGAAGCTACCAGCCGGTGACAGACCCCGTCGCCACCCTCGGCGAGGTGAGCCGGTCCGCAGTGGCTCGCGATCTCGCGGCCGAGCGCCTGGAGCTCCTCGACCGGGAATCGACGCTCGCGCTGTACTGGCTCGAAGTCACGGGGGCGGCATGTTCCTCTCGTTCATCGACGAGACCAGTGGCGCCGAGACGTATGCCGCCGGGCGGTATCTCCTCGACACCGTCAAGGGTGCGGACCTCGGGACCGTGGACGGAAGGCTCGTGCTCGACTTCAACTTCGCGTTCAACCCGTCATGCGCATGCGACTCGCGTTGGGCATGCCCGCTCGCCCCACCGGAGAATCGCCTCCCCTTCGCCGTGCGTGCCGGAGAGCGAAAAGCCAGCGCTGTGATGGCGAGGGCCGGACTTGAACCGGCGACACCACGGTTTTCAGCCGTGTGCTCTACCAGCTGAGCTACCTCGCCGCGGCGACTCAGTGTAGTTAGGTTCCCCGCGATGAGCGCGGGACGTGAGATCGCGGTGATCGGCGCCACACTCGACCTCGGGCAAGGCCGCCGCGGCGTGGACATGGGGCCGTCGGCGATCCGTTATGCGGGGCTCGAGGAGCGTCTGGTGAGCCTCGGCTACACCGTGCGCGACCACGGCAACGTCGAAACGGCCGTGCCCGAAGCGACGCCGCTGCATGACGAGCGCGCGCGGTTCCTGCCCGAGATCAAGGAAACCTGCGCCCGCATCGCCGCCAAGGTGGTCGAGGAGTCGAATGCCGGAGCGACGCCCCTCGTTCTCGGCGGCGATCACTCGGTCGCGCTCGGAACTCTCGGCGGCCTCGCCAGCGTGCACGGCGTCGGGGGAGCCCTCTGGATCGACGCCCATGCGGACATCAACACGCCCGAGACGAGCCCGAGTGGGAACGTGCACGGGATGCCGCTCGCGGCGGCGCTGGGCATCGCCGGCGACGCGTTCGCGAGCGACGCCTGGCCGCTGCCGGCGCTGGATCCGCGACGCGTCGCACTGCTCGGGCTGAGGCAGGCGGACGCCGGCGAGCGGAAGCTCCTGCGCGAGGCCGGAGTGCGGGTGTTCACGATGAGCGAGATCGACCGGGTCGGCGTCGAGCGGGCGATGCGCGAGGCGCTCGACCACGTCTCCGGACAGGGCTTCGTCCACGTGTCGCTCGATATGGACGTTCTCGACCCCGAGGTCGCACCGGGTGTGGGGACGCCCGTGCGCGGCGGGCTCACCTACCGCGAGGCGCACCTCGCGATGGAGCTGGTCGCCGAGTCGGGTCTCGCCGGCTCGCTCGAGGTCGTCGAGGTGAACCCGATCCTCGACCGCGAGAACACGACCGCCGTGACCGCCGTCGAGCTGGTCGCGAGCGCGCTCGGCGCCACCATCATCTAGCCGAACTGCGGGATGATGTCCGTGCCGTAGGCGGCGAGGTCCTCCTCCTGACCGTGGGTCATGAGGTAGATGTTGAACTGGTCGACGCCAACCGCCTCGAGTTCCTTCAGCTTGGCGGTCGCCTGCTCGGCGTTCCCGAGGACGCAGAAGCGGTCGCAGATCTCGTCGGTGACGAACTCGCCGTGCTTCGCCCCGACGCGCGAGTGCTCGTCGTAGTCGTAGAACTTGCGGACGCGGACGTACTCGGTGAGCTCGTGCGGGATCTCCGAGTCGTAGCCGTAGCGCTCGATCAGGTCCATGACGTGATTCGACACCATGGCCGGGAACCAGCGGACCTGCTCGCGCGCGTCCGCGATGTCGTCCGTGATGTGACTCGGAGCGCAGACGATGCACTTGAGCTCCGACGGGTCGCGACCGGCCTCGGCCGCGGCCTCGCGGGCGGTGTCCATGATCCACTTGACGATCACGGGGTCGGCGAGCTGGATGATCACGCCGTCCGAGACACGACCGGCGACGGCGAGCGCCTTCGGGCCGTAGCCGGCGACCCACATCGGGATCTCCGGTAGGTCGGGGCGGACCCACGCGAGCTTCAGCTGCTTCTCGTTCCAGTCGACCTCGCGGCCGTTCATGAAGTCCTTGATCATCCGGCAGCGGCGCTCGAACTCCGCGACGCGGACGGGCTGCTGGCCGATGTAACGGCGCGCCGAGTCGCCGCGGCCGATGCCCATCACCATCCGGCCGTCCGAGATGTCGTGCAGCGTCGCGTAGCCGCTCGCGAGGACCGTCGGTTCGCGCGTGCCGGGGTTGGTCACGCAGTGCCCGAACTTCATCGTGGACGTCGCCTGCACGGCCATCGTCAGCAGAGGGAACGACTCCTGCCACAGAACGTGCGAGTCGTAGGTCCAGCCGTACTGGAAGCCGTTCGCCTCGGCGTGCCTGATCAGCTCGAGGAAGCGGCTGTACGGGGGATCTGGGAGGACGGTGACGCCGAAGCTCAGAGCCATCGCGGTTTCTCCTTCGCTCGTTCGGGAAGCGCGATTATCGAGCCTAGATGCGCGTCGCGCGCAGCGGAAGCAGCGCGGCTGCCGCGAGCGCGGCGATCACGGCGAAGGCGATCCGGCCGTCACTCGGCAACTCGAATGCGAGACCCGCGAGCGGTGTTCCCACCAGGATCGTCAGCACCGCGCAGGCGTTGACGAGAGCAATTGCCGCTCCCGGGGCGTCGGGGCGCAGGCGTTGCGCCGCCGCGAAGATCACGGCGAAGGGCAGTCCGGCCATGAGGCCCAGCACGAAGGCGCCGAGCGCCGAGACCGCCAGCGACCCTCCCACCGCGAGCAGAAGGGCTCCCGCCGAGGTGCCGACGAGGGCGGCCGCGACGAGGAGCCGGCCGCTGACGCGTCCGGCAAGGATCCCGCCCGCAGGTCTGGTGACGATGCCGACGAAGAGGACGAGCCCGCCCGCGAGTCCGGCGGCCGTCGAGCTCACGCCCTGCCGCTCGAGGAGGGGGACGACCCAGTTCCCGGCGACGACCGCGAGGCCGAATGTCGCTGCCTGCAGAAGCCCGATCGGAAGCAGCGACCGATCGCCGAGCAGCCATGCGCCGGCGTGCCCGATGCGGGGAAGTCCCGTGGCGGCGAGCGTGGGGAGGGCGGCTAGGACGGCGAGCACTGCGGCCGTCCAGTACGCCGCGCGCCAGCTCGTCGCATCCGTGAGTGGGGGGACGACCATGAGCGCGAGCCCGCCCCCGGTCATCGTCGCGCCGCCGTAGAGGCCTTGCAGCGCGGCGCCGCCGCCCCCGGCGCGCACGAGGTCGAGCCCGGCGACGAAAGCCGCACCGGAGCCGAGCCCGACGATGGCACGTCCGACGAGGGCGAGCTCGAAGCCCGCGTCCAGGAGCAGCACGACGTTCCCGAGCACGCCTGCGAGCACCGCGAGCAGCGCGACGCTCTGGGAGCCGAAGCGGTCGGCTCCGCGGCCAGCCGGAAGCTGGACGGCGAGGTGTGTGACGAACAGGGCTGTGGTGAGCAGGCCCACAGCGGCGACCGAGACGCCGTAGTGCTCGGCCAGCGGATCGGCGGCCGCTCCGACGTTCGAGACGTTCCAGGTGAGGCAGCCGCCGACCGCGAGCCCCGCCGCGATTCCGGCTGCGGAGCGGGTCAGCGGCCGCCGCCGTCCGCGACCCAGGCGACCGTCTTCGATGCGAGCCGGTCGAGCGCGGACACGGCGAGCTCGAGGTGCTCCTCCCGGGTGTCCTCGAGCTTCGTGTGCGAGAGGCCGCGCAGGCTCTGGACGAAGAGCATCACCGTCGGGACACCCGCACGCGAGACCTCCGCTGCGTCGTGCAGCGGTCCGGAGGGGAGGCGGTGCACCGACCCGTCGACCTCCTGGATCGCCTCCTCGGCAAAGCCGATCAACGTGTCGTCGAAGAGGATCGGCTCGATCGACCAGATGCGCTCCCAGGCGACGTCGATCGATTCCTCGCCGGCGAAGCGCTCGCTCGCCGCCTTCGCCTCGCTGAGCATCGCCGCAAGCCGCTGCGCGCTCAGGTCGCGCTGATCGAGAAGCTGCTCGGCGGTCTCGACCACCGAGGTCACGATGCCGGGCTCGCAGACGACCCCGCCCGAGGTGCAGACGGCGCCCCCGCCGGTGCGCCGTGCGATTTCACGGATCTCGAGCGCGAGCTTGGCCGCGCCGGCGAGCGCGTCGCGGCGCTTGTCCATCGGCGTCGAGCCCGCATGTGCCGCCTGTCCGCGCCACGTGACGCGATGCCGCTCGACACCGAAAGTCCCGAGGACGACTCCGAGTGGGAGTCCGAGGCCCTCGAGCACCGGACCCTGCTCGATATGCAGCTCAAGGTAGGCGACGGCTGAGTCGAGCTCCTTCCGCGCCGCGAGCGCGGAGTCGAGATCGACGCCGTGAGCCGCGAGGGCATCGGGAAGCGGAACTCCGTCGCGGTCGGTGAGCTCGCGCAGCTCGTCCTGGTCAGACATCGAGCCTGCGGCCGCGCTCGATCCGAAGAGGCTGCGCCCGAACCGCGCGCCCTCCTCGTCCGCCCAGTTGACGAGGCGCACCGTGACCGGCGGCGTGCCCTCTGCGGCGATCCGCCGCAGCACTTCCGCGCCGGCGACGACGTTCAGGGCGCCGTCGAGCCAGCCGCCGTTGGGCACCGAATCGATGTGGCCGCCGATCAGCACCGCTCGCTCCGAGGCGCCGGAGCAGCGTGAACCACTGGTTGCCGGCCGAGTCGATCGCTTCGGTCGCGCCGGTCTCCGCCACGAGGCGGCGCAGCCACTCGCGGGCGCGTTCCCAGGTGTCGGTCCACGCCACGCGCTGTGCGCCGTTCTCGTCGCCGGTCAGCTCGCGAAGCTCCTTCAGCTCGACGACGGTCCGCTGCGGATCGACCGCCACGGGATGACTCTAACCGCCTCCTTCGAGTGTGGGATGCTCTGCGCGTGACGTCGCGCATCGGCTCCACAGCGGTCCGAATCGCGGTGCTGCTGCTCGTGCTCCTCGGCTTGTGGGGCCTGTGGGAGGGCTATCGAGCGCTGTGGGAGGAGACGGGGTGGACGAGGCCGTTTCCCGTGAATGCGACCACGATGCCGCACCTGCACGACATCGTCGGCGCGCTCTTCGACCCGATCCGCGAAGGGGAGCCGCTGCTTGCCCGGTACATGCTCGACGCGGCGCTCTTCACGGCCAAGGAAGCCGCGGTCGGCTTCGCGATCGGCGCCACGATCGGGTTCCTGCTCGGCGCGCTCATCGCGCGCTTCGCCGTTCTCCGGCGCGGCGTGATGCCCTACGTCGTCGCGTCGCAGACGATCCCCATCCTCGCGCTCGCGCCGATCGTGGTCGTCGGGCTCGGCAATGTCTCGATCGCCGGCTGGACGCCCGACGACTGGATGCGCGTCGCCGTGATCGCGGCGTACCTGACGTTCTTCCCGGTGACCGTGAACACGGTGCGCGGGCTTCGCTCGGCTGATCCCGCGGCCGTCGAGCTCATGGAGTCGTACGCGGCCGGCGAGTGGGCGGTCTTCTGGAAGCTTCGCGTCCCGGCGGCGATGCCGTACCTCTTCACCGCGTTCAAGATCGCGGCGACCGCGAGCGTCGTCGGCGCCGTCATCGGCGAGCTGCCGTCGTCGATCCAGAACGGCCTCGGAGGCTGGATCATCAACTTCAACCAGTACTACGCGCTCGATCCCGAGAACCTCTGGGCGGTCAACCTGGTGGCCGCGATGCTCGGGATCTCGTTCTTCCTCCTCGTCGTGCTCGTGGAGAAGCTCGTCGTGCACCGTGCGCCGGAGCAGCTCGTTTGAGCGTCGGCGAGATCGGTCGTCTCTGCTCGCGGCGTCTCGAAGACGTTCGGAAAAGGCGGCGTCACCGCGCTCCAGGACATCGACCTCGAGGTCGGCCGCGGCGAGTTCATCTCGCTCATCGGGCCGTCGGGGTGCGGCAAGTCGACGCTTCTCCGCGTGATCGGCGACCTCGTCGAGCCGTCGGCGGGCGAGATCCTCGTCAACGGCAAGACGGCGCACCGGGCGCGGCTCGACCGCGACTACGGGATCGTCTTCCAGGCGGCCGTACTCTACGACTGGCGGACGGTGGCGAAGAACATCGCGCTCCCGCTCGAGCTCCTCGGGCTTGGACCGCGCGACGCCGGGCGGGCGAGTGCGCGGAGATGCTGCGAGCTCGTCGAGCTCGAGCGGCTTCGAGAAGCACTACCCGTGGCAGCTCTCGGGCGGGATGCAGCAGCGCGTCTCGATCGCGCGAGCGCTCTCGTTCTCGCCGGCGCTGCTGCTCATGGACGAGCCGTTCGGCGCGCTCGACGAGATGACCCGCGAGCGCCTGAACATCGAGCTCCTGCGCATCTGGGCGGAGACCGGCTCGACGGTCATCTTCGTGACGCACTCGATCTCGGAGGCCGTGTTCCTCTCCACGCGCGTGGTCGTCATGTCTCCGCGCCCTGGGCGGATCACCGCTGTCGTCCCGATCGACCTCGCAGCAGCCGCGGAGCGTCGAGACGCGCGAGGATCCTCGGTTCTTCGAGCTCGTGACCGAGGTTCGCGAAGCTCTCCATGCACGGGTCGAAGAGTGAGCTCGGTCGCGCAACCCGCTCCCGCGCGCTCCGACCGCGACCTCGGAAGGAGAGCGCGCGCGTGGGGGCCGGCTCTCGTCGTCCTCGGGCTCGGTCTGGTCACGTGGCAGTGGCTGCTCCCGCTTCTCGGCGTCGAGCGCTACCTGCTGCCCCCGTTCTCCGACGTGCTGCAGGCCCTGTGGGACGAGCGGAGCGAGCTCGCCCGCGCGGGCTGGATCACGTTCAAGGAGGCTCTCGGCGGCTTCGTCCTCGGGTGCTCGCTCGCATTCGCTCTTCGCGCTCGTGCTCGCGCGCTGGCGTCCGTTCGGGAACGCGCTGATGCCGTACATGATCGCCGCGAATGCTGTTCCGATCGTCGCGTTCGCGCCGATCACGAACGCGTGGTTCGGCACGCTCTCACCGTGGTCGAAGATCGTCATCGCAGCGGTGCTCTGCTTCTTCCCGGTGCTCGTCAACACGCTGCGCGGCCTCACGTCGGTGCGACCGGAGTCGCTCGAGCTCATGCGCTCGTACGCTGCGCCCCAGCGTGTCGTCTTCAGGCGCGTGCGTATCCCGAACAGCCTCCCGTTCGTCTTCGCGGCCTTGAAGATCGCGTCCGTACTCGCGATGATCGGCGCTGTCGTGGGGGACTACTTCGGCGGATCCACCGAGGCGCTGGGCGTGCAGATCGTCTCGGCGGTCTCGCTGGCGCAGTACGAGACGGCGTGGGCGGCGATCATGGTCGCGAGCCTGCTCGGCATCGCGTTCTACGCGGCCGTCGCGCTCGCCGAGCGGCTCGTGCTCAGCTGGCATCCATCGACGAGGGCAGGAAACGAGTGACCCAAGGAGGGCACATGAGGAAACGCAGGTGGTACGTCGCGGGAGCGATCGGCCTGATCGCGGCTGTCGCGATCGCGGCAGGGCTGGCCCTGGCCGGCCCGAGCCAGGGTCAAGGGCTGACGAAGGTGACCCTGCAGTCGAAGTGGGTCGTCCAGTCGCAGTTCGCGGGCTACTACGTCGCGAAGGCGAAGGGCTACTACAAGCAGGCGGGCCTCGACGTCAACATCAAGGCCGGCGGCCCGGACATCAGCCCGGAGCAGGTCGTCCTCGGCAGGCAGGCCGAGTTCGGGATCAACTGGATGGGGTCGACGCTCGCGCAGCGCGACACCGGGAACGATCTCGTCAACATCGGCCAGGTGTACGCGCGAAGCGGCACCACCGAGGTCACGTTCAAGTCGGCGGGCATCAACACGTTCAAGAAGATGCGCGGGAAGAAGTTCGGCGTTTGGATCTTCGGTAACGAGTTCGAGCAGCGTGCCGCGCTCGTGAAGAACGGGATGAACCCGGACAAGGACGTCACGCTCGTCAAGCAGAACTTCGACATGCTCGCGTTCCTGAACGGCGAGATCGACGCCGCGTCGGCGATGACGTACAACGAGCTCGCGCAGGTGCTCGAGACGAAGAACCCGGATACGGGCAAGCTCTACAAGCTCTCCGACCTCAAGGTCTACAAGTACTCGGACCTCGGGACCGGGATGCTGCAGGACGGCGTCATCGTCCGCGGCGACTGGATCAAGGACGCGAAGAACCAGGCGACCGCAGTGAAGTTCCTGGAGGCGTCGTTCAAGGGCTGGATCTATTGCCGTGACCACCTCGCGGAGTGCACGAGCATCGTCCTGAAGAACGGGCCCGCGCTGCCGAAGGGTCATCAGCGCTGGCAGATGAACGAGGTCAACGCGCTCATCTGGCCGAACAAGCTGGGCGTGGGGGTCATGGACCCGGTCGAGTTCAAGCGAACCGCGGCGATCGCGAAGACCTACAAGGTCATCAAGAAGCCGGCTTCCAACGCGGCGTACCGTTCGGATCTTGCGAAGAAGGCCGTCGCGAACCTCAAGAAGCAGGGGTGGGACGTCTACGGACGCGGCTTCAAGAGGGCGGTCGTGACGTTGAAGGAAGGCGGAAAGTAACGAGAGGCTTAGGCTCCGGACCGGGTCTTCCCGTGCGCGCGCCACCCGGTGGGCCGGTCCGGAGCTGTCCTCGCTGACGGAGGTGAGATGACGTGTCGACACTGATCAAGGGCGGACGGATCATCACGGCCGCCGACGACTACGTCGGCGACGTCTACGTCGAGGAGGAGCGGATCTCGATGATCGGCGAGTCGCTCGACGTCGACGCCGACCGCGTCATCGACGCGTCCGGGAAGTACGTCCTCCCCGGCTGTGTCGACCCGCACACGCACCTCGACATGCCGTTCGGCGGCACGGTGACGATCGACGACGTGACCTCCGGGCAGACTGCCGCGGCGTTCGGCGGCACGACCTGCCACGTCGACTTCTGCATACAGACGCCCGGTCAGTCGTTCGCCGACGCGCTGTCCGACTGGCACGCGAAGCGTGAGGGCAAGCAGGTGATCGACATGGGCTACCACATCGCGGTCACGGATCTGCGCGCTGGCGGCTCGCTCGAGGAGCTCGCGGAGCTGCCCGCCCAGGGGATCACGTCGTACAAGCTCTTCATGGCCTACAAGGGCGCGCTCATGGTCGACGACGAGACGCTTTTCCGAACGATGGAGGTTGCCGCCGAGACGGGCGCGCTCGTGATGGTGCACGCCGAGAACGGCGACGCCATCGACGTCCTCGTCAAGCAGGCGCTGGCCGCCGGCAACACGGCTCCGCACTACCACGCGCTCACGCGTCCGCCCGAGACCGAGGGCGAGGCGACGAACCGTGCGATCCAGCTGGCACGGGTCGCCGGCGCACCGCTCTACGTCGTCCACGTCTCCTGTCGCGAGGCGGTCGAGCCGATCGCTCGTGCTCGCGAGCAGGGCTGGGACGTCTGGGGCGAGACGTGTACGCAGTACTTCTTCATCGACTACACGTACCTCGAGCGGCCGGACTTCGAGGGCGCGAAGTACGTGTATACGCCTCCACCGCGGGCGATCGAGAACCAGGACGTCCTCTGGCACGCGGTCCGGTCGGACATCCTCTCGGCCATCTCGACCGACCACTGCGCGTTCCTCTGGGACGGCCAGAAGTCGATGGGGAAGGACGACTTCTCGAAGATCCCGAACGGGGGGCCCGGGCTGGAGAACCGCCTGCACATGATCCACGAGTTCGGAGTGCGCGCGGGCCGTCTCTCGCTGAACCGGATGGTGGAGCTCCTCGCCACGAACCCGGCCAAGCTGTTCGGCCTCTATCCGCGCAAGGGGACGATCGCGCCCGGCTCGGACGCGGACATCGTCATCTTCGACCCGGAGAAGCGGCATCTCATCACCGCCGAGACGCAGCACTCGAAGACCGACTACAACCTCTACGAGGGCACCGAGGTCACGGGCTCGCCGGAGACCGTGCTCCTCCGCGGGAAGGTCCTCGTCGAGGGCGGAGAGCTCGTCGCCGAGCCCGGTGTCGGTGAGTTCGTCGAGCGAGCGGCGTTCGGGCAGGAGCTCCTGCCCGCCGCGGCCCGCTAGACGTCAGACGCGCGGAGGCGCCGGACATCTTCCCCCTTGTCCGGCGCCACCGCGCAGTGCTCGCCTTAGCCGTACGGCGGGCCTGCGACGTCTTCGATCGTCCACACTTCTCCACCGAGGGTGACGACATATGCGGTGTTGCCGATGATCTCGAGCGAGGACGGCTGATCGAGATCGTCCGCGATCGTCGTGAAGCCGCCGGCCCCGTTCGCCCGCATGAGCGCTCCGGTGTCGTGTGACGCCGGAGAACCGGCGCACTCCGGATTGCCGCCACACGGGAAGAGCCCCTGCGAGAGGGCGAACAGCGTCTGCCCGCGGCCCATCTCGACGTCTACGGCGAGCCGAGCGCCGGAGGCGACTGTCGCCGCCGTCGGCGATCCCGGTTCGAAGGACACGATCTTTCCGTTCTGCGGCTCATGCGGCACAGGGCCGGCCTCTGCGAGATAGATCGTGTTCCCGTGTACTTCGAGCCCCGTCGGGACGACATCGCCGAACGCGATGAGCTGGGAAACCGCTCCGTCCAGAGCAACCCGATACACGCGATTGTGATGGCCATCGGTGACGAGGAATCCGCCGTGGAACGGCTCCAATGCGTACTCCACCCCTGTCGGAACGACGAAGGGGAACCCGGTCGGCGGGTTGTCGCATGCAAACGAGCCGATGTCGGCGACGAGGGTTGAACCGGAGAGCCCGTTGATGCGGTAGATCCCGATCGTGCCCGGGTGGCAGGCGACCAGGTCCGCCGGGAAGGTTGATCCCACGACGCTGACGAGGGCGTATGCGGTCGAGCCGTAGAACGCAATGTCCATGACGCCACCGAACGGCAACTCGGCGAAGCGTCGCGGCAGGCCGCTCGCGAAGAGCGTCTGGTTTCCGCTCCTGGGGTCGATCCGCCAGATCTCCCCGGTAGCCGGCTGGGGCACATACAGCGCTCCGCCCGGGCCGATCGCGCTGCCCGAGGCAGCCCCACCCTGGAGCGTTGCGAGCAAGTCGGGATCTCCAGGCACGCCAGCGGGTGGCGCGGCGCTGGCCGCGAGTGGCACGATCATCGCCGCCAAGGCCATCCCGGCAACCAGCAGTCTTCTTCGAGTACTCATGCGTCTTCTCCCCTCTGTGATGCCGCGGTTGCGGCGGGGTCCGGTCGCGCGACGATGGTGTCGCCGACCTTCACGATCTCGTCGACGGGAAGCTCGGCCGCGTCCGAGTGGTGCCGAACTGCCTCGGGGCTCACGGCGTCGTATATGCAGATGGAGCCGATGGTGCCGTCGGTCTCCTCGACGACATAGCTCTGCGCCCAACTGACGATTCCGGACAGCCGCGTGGCCTCGAGAGATGCGCGCGCTACCGCTTCCCAAGCATCCGTGTGTGTCGGCCATGCACTCCGTCGCACCACGACATACGTCTCCACTCCCACCTCCCGAGGTCGACAAGCAACCACACTCGAGGGTACGAGTGGACCCCTTCCCCGACATCGGAAGGAGTGCCTAGATTGCGCTGTCGCTACCGGTCTTCGAGCAGGTCTGCGCGGCGGGCGCCGGCGACGGCCTCGCCACGAGTCTTCGCGTCGAGCTTGCGGAGAATCGTGGAGACGTGGTGATCGACCGTTCGGCGCGAGAGGAACAGGCGCTCGGCGATCTCCCCGTTTCGGAGACCGTCGGCGACGAGGCTCAGGACCTCCGTCTCGCGAGCCGTGAGGCCGACGGGACTCTCACGCGTCGTGCGTCGAGGGCCTCGGGGGAGCCCGCGAACTCCGCGCTTGCGCAGCTGCTGGGCGACCCGTTCCGCCGCGGGCCTCGCGCCGAGATCGCGTAGGCCGCGGTACGCATTCGTCAGTGCCTCGACGTCTCCGGTCTCGGCGAGTGCGATGGCGGTCTCGTACGGGCAGCCGCGGCGGGACCACTCTGCGGCGGCGCTGTGCCAGTCACCGCTCGCTCCGAGCGCATATGGACCCTTCGCATCGTCATGGACGACCGGCTCGAGACCGGTGAGTCGCCGCCAATACGAGAGCCGCGCGGCATCCTCGGCCGACCCCCGTGCGACTGCGAGCGCGAGCTCGGCGCTCGTTGCCCGGTCGACCTCGTCCGGCCGCGATGCGAGCCAGGCGAGCTCTGCTCGGGCCGCAGCGAGATCGACCAGCGCCGACCTCTCCTCCGGGGAGAGACCGACGTCTCCGGTTGCGTCGAGGGCCTCGGGAGCGCCTGGGTCGCCGCGTCTCGCGCGAACGAGAGCCAGCACCACGAGGGCCTCGTGCTGCGGCCACGGAGACTCGCGCGGGTCGTCGAGCAGCCACCTCGCGGCGTCAGTCGCCTCGGTCCAGCGACCCTGGTCGAGCAGCGAACGCGACAGGAGCGCGAGGACGTTGATGCGCCAGAGATCGAGCGTGTGGTCGACGCAGTACTCGAGCGCAGCGGGGAGGAACTGGTTCGCGAGGTCGTGATCGTGGACGAGTGCTCCGTAGCCGCCGAGGTTGTTCAGTGCTCGCGCCGCCTGTTCCTTCAGCCCGGCCTCCGCATACTCGGCGGCCGCTTCCTCGAGGATCCGGCGGCCGAGGTCCGGGTCGCGTCGCAGCTCGACGGTTCCGATCGTCACGCGGGCGTCCGCCGCCGTGCGCGTGTCCCCATGTGCTGTCGCAACGGCCTCTGCCCTCAGGCAGAGCTCGATCGTCCGGTCGATGTCGTCAGTCCAGACCAACTGCGCCCGGGACGAGAGCACGCTCGCGGTGCCCACGCTCTCCGGCTGATCGGCGACGAGCCGCTCCGCCTCGGACACGGCGCGCTCCGCTTCAGCAAGCAGGCCTCGACAGAGCAGGTAGGACGTGAGCTCGGAGATCGCTCGCGCCTCTTCCTGGGGCGATCGTGCTTCCCGACGACACGCGATCGCCTCCTTGATCACGGCGATCGCCTCGACCTGGTCGTCGGCGAGGTAACACGCCCTCGAGCGGCCTTCGAGCAGTTCCGCCCGCACGCTGGGCGAGAGTTCATCGGCGAAGCGGAGCGCGCGCGCGTACTGCGCGGCAGCCTCTCGATAGGCGCGTGCAGCCGTGGCCTCTCGCGCGGCTGCCGGCGCCCATTGCAGCACGGCGTCGCGGTCGAGCGCAGCCTCGGAATGGTTTGCGAGGCGAGCCGCGTCGGGTGCGCCCACAGGGGGCTGGACGAGCGCGTCGAGAATTCGGCGATGGATCGCAAGTCGACGGGAGGGAGCCAGGGTCTCGACGACGGCCTCCCGTGCGAGCTCGTGCCGGAACGTGATGTCGTCCCCGAGTGCCACGAGCACGCCCGTCGAGAGCGCCTCCTCCAGGTACGTGAGATCGCAGTCGCAAACGCGCTCGAGG
Source organism: uncultured Gaiellaceae bacterium (assembly GCA_963736935.1). Lineage (GTDB taxonomy): Bacteria > Actinomycetota > Thermoleophilia > Gaiellales > Gaiellaceae > GMQP-bins7. The sequence goes on from CAVTQX010000008.1 coordinate 91,924, forward strand.
AGCCACACGGGTGCCTCGGGAGGCGCGAGCGCGACAGTGTCGACGACCTCCGTCGCTTCCGCGCCGAGCCCTGCGAGCCGGGACAGAACTGCGGCGCGGGCCGTCTGGGGGATGTCGCCGTCACCACGGAGCACCTCGTGCACGAAGAAGGGGTTGCCCGACGTTCGGCGATGAAGCTCGGCTGCGTCGAAGTCGTGGCCTCGCGCGAGTTCTGCGACGGCCTCTACCGAGAGCGTCTCGAGCCGAATGTACTCCGACTCGGTGCGTGAGGCGATCTCGCCGAGCGCGCTCCGAAGTGGGTGCGCACGATCGAACTCGTCGTCGCGGTACGTGAGGATTGCCAGGGCACCGAGTTCCTCCATCCGACGCCCGAGCAGACGTACGACGTCGAGCGTGGCCTCGTCGGCCCAGTGGAGGTCTTCCAGCACGAGCACCGTGTCGACCGACGCCAGCTCGTCGCGCAGGATGTCGAACACCTCGTGCGCGCCCGCGCGCTCGAGGACATCCGCGAACGCCCCGTTCGTCTCGCGTGCAACGTCGACAAACGGGGCGAGCGGGCGGGGCATCACCAGCGGGTCGCAGCGGCCCTCGAGAACGCGCGTGGAGGATCCGAGGCCCTCCGTGAACGCGCGGACGAGCGACGACTTGCCGATCCCGGCCTCGCCGGAGACGATCACGAGCCGTCCGGTCCCGCGTCTCGCGTCGGTGTGCGCTCTGAGCAGCGTGCGGAGAGCATCGTCGCGCTCGAGAAGAACCGTCGTCGCCGCGCGTGCCTGAGGTGCGATGGTCACCGGCTGATCGTCCTCCTTCTCGGGGGCTGCCGCAACTCGGCCGAGCTAGGATCGCGACCGAGAGAAGGAGGAGCGAGCCGATGGCCGTGATCGAGACGAACCCGAACCTCGGGGCGCAGATCGTCGAGGATGCGAAGGAGTACGTCCTCTATTCGTGGTCGACGCAGGATGCGATCAACCCGATCGCGGTCGCGGGTGCCGAGGGAAGACATTTCTGGGACTACGACGGAAAGCGGTATCTGGACTTCGCGTCACAGCTGGTCAACGTCAACATCGGCCACCAGCACCCGAAGATCATCGCCGCGATCAAGGAGCAGGCCGATCGGCTCTGCACCATCGGCCCGCCCATGGCCTCGGAGTCGCGCTCGCGGCTCGGCAAGCTGCTCGAGGAGGTCACGCCGGGCGACCTCTGTATGTCGTTCTTCACGAACTCAGGTGCAGAGGCGAACGAGAACGCGATCAAGCTCGCGCGTCTGGCGACGGGGCGGCACAAGATCATCGCGCGCTACCGCTCCTACCACGGCGCGACCCACGGCTCGATCATGCTCACCGGCGACCCGCGCAGATGGCCGAACGAGCCGGGCATGGGCGGCGTCGTGCGCATGCTCGATCCGTACACGTACCGCTGCCCTGCCGGACATCCGGACCCGTGCCCGGTGTGCTCGGGCACACCGCACCTCGAGGAGATCCTCGAGTACGAGGGAGCGCACACCGTCGCAGCGGTCATCCTCGAGACGGTGACCGGGACGAACGGGGTCATCCCGCCGCCGCCCGGCTATCTCCAGGCGGTCCGCGAGGTCTGCGACCGGCACGGGATACTGTTGATCCTCGACGAGGTCATGGCCGGCTTCGGTCGCACGGGGCGCTGGTTCGCCTGCGAGAACTGGGACGTCGTGCCGGACATCATCACCGTCGCGAAGGGCATCAACTCGGGCTACGTCCCGCTCGGCGCGATGATCATCCGCGAGCACCTGAAGGAGTGGGTGCGCAGCCGATTCTTTCCCGGCGGACTCACGTACGCGGGGCACCCGCTCGCGTGCGCCTCGGCGATCGCGTCGATCGAGGCGTTTCAGGAGGAGGGCGTCGTCGAGAACGCCGCCGACGTCGGCGCGTACCTGGGTGACGGCTTGCGCGGTCTCGCGGCACGCCATCCGTCGATAGGCGAGGTTCGTGGGCTCGGCTGCTTCTGGGGGATCGAGCTCGTGAAGAGTCGCGAGACGCGCGAGATGCTCGTCCCGTTCAACGCCGCGGGCGACGCCGCAGCTCCGGTGGCACGGCTCGCGAAGGCGTCGCTCGAGCGCGGTCTCTACCTCATGACGCACTGGAACGTCGTCATGGTCGTGCCCCCGCTGACGATCACGCGAGACGAGGTCGACGAGGGCTTGGCGATCCTCGACGAGACCCTCGCTGTCGCCGACGAGTACGTCGCCTAGGCCGTGAGCGCGGTCGCCGAGCTGACGCGTCAGCTCGTCGCGATCGAGTCGATCAACCCCGAGCTCGGCGTGGGAGGTTCCGGGGAGGCCGAGCTCGCGCGCTTCGTTGCGGAGTGGTGCGAGCGCGCCGGGCTCGAGACGACGCTGTCGGAGGCGGCAACGGGCCGCCCGAATGTCGTCGCGATCGCTCGTGGGAGCGGGGACGGCTCCTCGTTGATGCTCAACGCGCACATGGACACGGTCGGTGTGGTCGGGATGACCGATCCGTTCAGCGCGAGGGTGGACGGCGACCGGCTCTACGGGCGCGGCGCGCACGACATGAAGGGAAGCCTCGCTGCGTGCATGCTGGCGGCTGTCGACGCGAAGGCGCGCGGTCTCCGAGGCGACGTGATCGTCACCGCTGTCTCCGACGAGGAGGTCGCGAGTGTCGGCACCGAGGCCATAGCCGCCTCGGTACGAGCGGACGCGGCGATCGTCACGGAGCCCACCGACATGCAGGTCGCTGTCGCGCATCGCGGCTTCGTGCATCTCGAGGTCGAGACGATCGGCCGTGCAGCGCACGGATCGCGTCCCCACCTCGGGATCGACGCGATCGCGAAGATGGGCCGTGTCCTGACGGGCATCGAGAATCTGGACCGGCGGCTGCGGGCCAACGCCACGGATCCGTATCTCGGGAGCGGGAGCGCGCACGCAGCGCTGATCGAGGGCGGGCAGGAGTACTCGAGCTACCCGGCGCGATGCGTCGTCCAGGCCGAGCGGCGGACGATCCCTGGCGAAACCCCCGAGCTCGCTGTCGAAGAGATCCAGGCGATCCTCGAGGACGCTGCAGCCGCCGACCCTGACTTCGAGGGCGTCGTGCGCTCGCTCGCGTCCCGCGAGCCGTTCGCGATCGACGTGGACGCCGAGGTCGTGACGGCCGTGCGCCGCTGTGCGGCTCCGATCCTCGGCGGCGAGCCGGACGTCGTCGGCGTGCCGTTCTGGGCCGACTCTGCGCTCCTCGCCGCGGCCGGGATTCCGACCGTGTTGTTCGGACCGCGTGGCGACGGGCTGCACACCGAGGTCGAGTGGGTCGATGTCCCCTCCCTCGAGCAGTGCGTCGAGATCTACGCGGCGGTCGCCGCCGAGATCTGCAGCTAGCGCTCGAGGAAGTCGGCGATCGCCTCGGCGGTCTCCTCGAGTGCGTCCCACAGCACCGAGTGCCCGCCGGGTACGACGACGACTTCGAGCAGGTCGCCAAGAGCTGCGCGATGGGCGTCGATGAGGTGGTCGTATGGGAGGTACGAGCGCTCGCCCAGGACGAGCAGCGTCGGAACGCGCACGTCGCCGAACTCGGGCGGCTGTGACGCCATCTCCCCGTACGCGGCGACGACGGCGGACTGGCAGTAGCGGTAACGCACGCGCCCGTCGTCGCCCGTCTCGACGTGTGGCGCGAGGTCCTCGACGACGAGCTCGCGCGGCGCGAAGTGCAGCTGGCTCTCGTCGTAGCGCCGCTCGATGAGCTCGTCGAACGAGACGTACGACTTGTCCGAACGCGCATTCTCGGCCGCGGCGAGCGCCACGTGACCGGGGAGCAGGATCGCGGGGTCGAGGAGGACGAGCTTCGGAACGAGCTGCGGCGCGCGCGCGGTGAGCTCGAACGCGAGGCGTCCGCCGAAGGAGTGGCCGACGAGGACGGACTCTCGAGCTCCCACGGACTCGACGATCGCGTCGAGGTGCGCTCCGATGTCCCAGGGCGGCTCCCACGGCGAGCTGCCGTGACCCAGCAGGTCGATGCCGATGACGTGGTGGCCGGGCAGCTCGGCGGCCAGCGGCGCGAAATGGCGACCGTGGTTGCGCACTCCGTGCAGGCAGACCACCCGTCGACCTCCCGGGTCGCCCCACTCGTGGACGGCGAGCGTCACGCGGTGGCGCCGAGCGAGTCGAGCGAGTCCGGGACCATCTCCGCCCGGTACTCGTCGTCCTCCTTCACGAGCGACCAGACGACGATGCCTTCCCGGTCGATCAGGAAGGTCCCGCGGTGCGGCGCTCCGGTCGCCTCGTCGAAGACGCCGTACGCCTTGGCCGCGGCGCCGTGCGGCCAGAAGTCGGAGGCGAAGGCGTACTCGGCACCCAGATCTCTCTTCCACGCCTGGCGCGCCGGCGCGGGGTCGCAGGAGACGAAGACGATCTCGGTGCCCGCGTCACGGAACGCCGGCAAGTTCTCCTGCAGGTCGCGAGCCTCGTCCTCGCAGACCTGGGTGAACGCGAACGGGTGGAAGACGAGGAGGACGTTCGAGCGACCGCGGAAGTCGGACAGCCGCACGCGCTCGCCGGCGCCTACCGCTAGGTCGAACTCGGGTGCCGCATCACCTGTCCTCACCGCCATCCGCCTGCTCCTCTCCCGCTCCGGACGGCCGATAGTACCGCCGTCCGCGAAGCTCATCCGGGAGATACGAGACGTCGAATCCGCTGGGGTCGTCGTGCGGATAGACGTAGTCCTGGCCGTGGCCCCGCGCCTTGGCGGCCGCCTCGTGGCCTGTCGAGCGGAGCATCGGGGGAGGGCGGGCGTTCCCGTGCTCGCGGACGTCCCGTCGCGCCTCCCAGATGGCGACTGCCGACGCGTTCGACTTGGGCGCCCGAGCGAGGTAGATAGCTGCCTGCGCGAGGTTGAGCTGGGCCTCCGGCAGCCCGACGTGCTCGAGTGCCTGCGCCGCCGCGACCGCGACGACGAGGGCGTTCGGATCCGCGTTACCGACGTCCTCGGAGGCGAGTATCACCATGCGACGCGCCACGAAGCGAGGATCCTCGCCCGCCTCGAGCATCGCTGCGAGGTAGTAGACGGAGGCATCCGCGTCGCCGCCGCGCATCGACTTGATGAATGCGGACGCGAAGTCGTAGTGCTGGTCGCCCTTGCGGTCGTACAGCAGCGGCCGCTTTCGCGAGGCGTCGAGCACGTGTTCCTCCGACACCGGCCCGCCTTCTGCCGCTGCCGTCGCCGCGGCCAGCTCGAGGATCTGCAGCGCCGCCCGCGCGTCTCCGCCCGCCCGCTTCGCGAGAAGCTCGACCGCATCCCGCGGCGCCTCGATCTCGAGCGCCGCGGCGCCGCGCTCGAGGATCACCACGAGCTCGTTGTCCGAGAGCGCCGTCAGCTCGATCACCGTGCACCGGGACAGGAGCGCCGAGTTGACCTCGAAGTACGGGTTCTCCGTCGTTGCCCCGATGAGCGTCACGAGGCCGTCCTCCACCGCGTGCAGCACCGAGTCCTGCTGCGCCTTGTTGAAGCGATGGATCTCGTCGATGAAGAGGATCGTCCGGACGTCGTTGCCGCCCAGCCGGTCGCGGGCGCGTGCTATCACCGCGCGGACGTCGTCGACGCGAGCCGAGACGGCCGAGATCTCCTCGAACACGGCCCCCGTCCGCTCCGCGACGATCCGGGCGATCGTCGTCTTCCCGGTCCCCGGGGGCCCGAAGAGGATCATCGACGGCGGCCGGTCCTCTTCGATGGCGAGCCTGAGCGCCGACCCGGGCGCGAGCACGTGCTGCTGGCCGACGAGCTCCTCGAGTCGCGACGGGCGGAGCCGGACGGCCAGCGGGGCGTTCTCGGCCTGGCGTTCCTGCGCGGCTTCAGAGAAGAGGTCGGACACGCGAGAAGTATGCTGCCGCCCCGATGACGTTACGGGACGAGGTTACCGCGCTCCTCCAGGCGCTCCTCCGGCTCGACACGGTCAATCCTCCGGGGAACGAGACCCACGCCGCCGAGCTGCTCCGCGACTACCTCGCGGGCCACGGGATCGATGCCGAGCTCTACGCGCGCATACCGGGGCGGGCGAATCTCGTCGCACGGCTCGAGGGTGGCGACGGGCCGTCGCTGGCGTTCCTCTGCCATACGGACACCGTCCTCGCAGGCCCCGGTGAGTGGGACCGGAGCCCGTGGTCGGGCGAACTCGTCGACGGCGAGGTCTGGGGACGCGGCGCGCTCGACATGAAGGACCAGGTCGCCGCCGGGGCCGTCGCGTTCGCGTCGCTCGTGCGCGAAGGGTTCGAGCCCGCGGGAGACGTGCTGTTCATCGCAACCGCCGACGAAGAGGTCGGCGGTGACGACGGCTACGGGCTCGTGTGGCTCTGTGGGGAGCATCCGGATGCGGTGCGGTGCGACTACGCGGTCAACGAGGGCGCGGGGGAGCGTCTCCTCGTCGGCGAGACGCCCGTGTACCTGTGCGCGACCGCAGAGAAGATGTCCGCGCCGTTCACCGTGCGGGTGTACGGGCGGAGCGGACACGCTTCCATGCCCGGCATCGCGGACAACGCGCTCGTCAAGTCGGCGCGCTACCTCGAGGCTCTCGGTGCCTACGATCCGCCCCGCGAACTGATCCCGGAGGCGAAGGGTCTGCTGGAGGCGCTCCTCGGAGAGGCGCCGCCGCTCGACGAGGCGCTCGAACGCACCGCGGCTCTCCACCCGATGCTCCCCGCGCTCGTCGAGCCGCTCCTCGCGTTCACGCTGTCGCCGACGATGATCGACGCCTCGCACCAGCGGAACGTCATCCCCGCGCAGTGCGAGATCACGGTGGACTGTCGGCTGCTCCCCGAGCGGACGCCGGCCGACGTCGAGCCCCTCATCCGCGCCGCGCTCGGGAACGGCCACTACGACCTCGAGTTCTCTGACGCCGTCGGTGGCACCCGCTCGCCGATGGACACTCCGCTCTGGGGGGCGCTCGACCGCTTCACCGCGCAGATCGAGCCCGGAGCGCGACTCGCGCCTACAGCGTGTCCGGGGTTCACCGACAGCCACTACCTGCGGCAGGCGTTCGGAACGGTCGCCTACGGCTTCTTCCCGATCCGGCACATGGATCCCGAGGAGGCGACGAAGCTCGTGCACTCCGCGAACGAGCGGATTCGCGTCGACGACCTCGAGCTGGGCCTCGACATGCTCCGCTCGGTCGCCCACCAGCTGCTCGGTCGATGAGCGAGACCGCCGACGCTCTCGTCGTCTTCGGGATCACCGGCGACCTCGCCCGGACGAAGACCCTGCCCGCGCTCTACGACCTCGTCGAGCAGGGGATCCTCACCTGTCCGGTCATCGGCGTCGGACGGCGTCCGCTGCGCGAGGACGAGATGCACGAGCACGCACGTTCGGCGATCGAGGCGGCGAAGGGCGACGGGCTCGATCGCCGGGTCCTCGAGACGTTCCTCTCGCGACTCTCGTACGTGGGCGGCGACGCGATGGACGACGCCGTCTACGAGCAGCTGGAGAAGGCACTCGGGAAGGCGCAGCGCCCGGTCTTCTACCTCGCCATTCCTCCGGCGGCCTTCCTCGAGAGCTCCGAGCACCTCGCTGGCGCGGGCCTCCTGGACAATGCGCGCCTCGTCGTGGAGAAGCCCTTCGGGACCGATCTCGTCTCGGCTCGCGAGTTGAACCGGCGCCTGACCGCACTCGTGCCGGAGGAGCGCCTCTACCGCATCGACCACTTCCTCGGCAAGGAGCCCGTCCAGGACATCATGTACCTGCGGTTCTCGAACGCGCTGTTCGAGCCTGTGTGGAGCCGTGAGCACGTCGACTCGATCCAGGTCACGATGGCCGAGGACTTCGGGGTCGAAGGCCGGGGGGCCTTCTACGACCGAGTCGGCGCACTGCGCGACGTCGTCCAGAACCACCTCCTACAGGTGCTCGCCCTCGTGACGATGGAGCCTCCGGCCGGCGACGACGACGCGGTCTCGCGGCACCGGCTCGACGTGTTTCGCTCGATGCCCTCCATCGACCCGACGTACGCCGTGCGCGGTCAGTACCAGGGTTACGACAAGATCGAAGGCGTCCAGCCGGGCTCCGACACCGAGACGTTCGTCGGTCTCCGACTCATGATCGAGAACTGGCGCTGGTCCGGTGTCCCGATCTTCGTGCGTGCCGGGAAGGGCATGCCCGTGAACGCGACGGAGATCGTCGTCCGCCTGCAGCAGGTGCCCGAACTCCGCTACGGCACGCACCGTCTGGCGTGCCCCGGATCCGACGACATCGTCTTCCGGATCGGACGGGATGCCGGGATGACGATCGCGCTCTTCGCCAAGACACCCGGCAAGGAGGACACGCGGGAGGTCTCGCTCGACGTCTCCTTCCTCGAGGAGCTCGGGAAGCCGCCCGGACCATACGAGCGTCTTCTCACCGACGCGCTGCACGGCGACACGTCGCTCTTCCCACGCTGGGACGTCATCGAGGAGACGTGGCGGATCGTGCAGCCGCTCCTCGATCAGCCGCCCGGCGTCGAGAAGTACCGCCGCGGCACATGGGGGCCGAGGCGGGCGGCGAATCTCGCACGGCGCCACGGCGGCTGGCGCGAGCCGTAGCAGGCATCGGCCCGCTCGCTAGGTTGCGTGCTATGAGCTGGAGCGAGTGGGCGGACACGGTCGAGATCGAGCCGTCGATCTACGCGTCCGACTTCTCTCGTCTCGGCGCCCAGCTCGAGACCCTTCAGGGCGCGGGTGCCAGGGTTTTCCACTTCGACGTGGGCGACGGCCGCTTCATTCCCGAGGTCACGGTCGGTCCGATCGTGCTCGCGTCCATCTCGCCGTTCGTGCGCGGCTGGGGTGCGAAGCTCGACTGCCATCTGATGGTCGTCGAGCCGGAGCGGCACTTCGAGGCGATCGCGCGCGCGGGTGGAGACAGCGTCACGTTCCACGTCGAGGCGTGCGACGACCCGCCGCGCGCCGTGGCCGCCGCGAGATCACTCGGGCTCGGCGCGGGTCTGGCATTCAACCCCGCGACCGCCGTGGCCGACGCCGTGGCCGCCTCCGGCGGAGTGGATCTCGTGCTGTGCATGTCGATTCATCCGGGCTACTCGGGCCAGGCGTTCATGGACGAGGCTCTCGGGCGTATCGCGGAGCTCCGCGCCGCTCTGCCCGTGGAGGTCCGTGTTCAGGTCGACGGGGGAATCAACGCAAAGACCGCCCGCGCTGCGCGCGACGCGGGCGCCGACCTGCTCGTAGCGGGCAGCGCGGTCTTCTGGAGCGACGATCCGGGCGCCGCGTTCGGCGATCTCGTCGAGGTGGTGCGTGCCTGACCTGCTCGAGGTGTACGAGCCGGACGGTGCCTTCGCGCACATCGAGCGCTGGCTGACGGAGAGAGGGTTCTTCGCACCGGGAGGCGACGGTCTCGTCGCCGAGCTGTACCTGGGCTACGGGCTCTCGGCGTCGATCCGGCGTGGCATCGACCCGTCTCCACCGGAGCCGTGCCGCCCGCTGCCGCTGGCCGCATGCCGGGTGGGAGGCGACGTCGGTGGCGATTCGCGAGGGTCGTTCGCGATCGGAGCGTGGGAGCAGACGTGGACGGGGGCAGAGTACGGCGCGGCGGTGGAGGACGTGCGGGCTGCGATCGCGCGCGGCGACGTCTATCAGGTCAACCTCGTGCAACATCTCCGTGCGCCGTTCACCGGTGATCCGCGCGAGTTCGCCAGGCACCTCGGGTCGCTCCGACCACTTCAGCCTGAGCCTTTCGTCACCGACACGTGGAGTGTGGTGTCCGCGTCCCCCGAGCTCTTCCTCTCTCGGCGGGGAGACCGCCTCCGCACGATGCCGATCAAGGGGACGCGGCCGCACGGCGAGGCCGCCGAACTCCACGACTCGGAGAAGGACGCGGCCGAGCACGTCATGATCGTCGACCTCGAGCGCAACGACCTGTCGCGGGTGTGCGAGGCCGGTTCCATCCGCTGGCCCGAGCTGATGGAGATACACGCGCTCGCGGGCGTCGAGCACATGGTCTCCACCGTCGAGGGGACGCTGCGGCCCGGCGTCGGGATGCGAGAGATTCTCGAAGCGACCTTCCCCGGAGGCTCCGTGACCGGCGCGCCGAAGATCGCGGCCGTCGACCTGATCGCAGAGCTCGAGCCGGTCGGCCGCGGCGCGTCGATGGGCGCCCTCGGCCGTGTCCACGGCAACGGCGACGTCGACCTCGCGCTCACCATCCGTACGTTTGCGATCGCCGACGGCTCGATCCACCTGTGGGTCGGTGGTGGCGTCGTCTGGGACTCCGACCCGGGCGCGGAGGTCGAGGAGTCGTGGACGAAGGCGTCGCCGCTGCTCGAGGCAGCAGGCTCGCGCATGCCCGAGGCGGCGCTCTCGTGACCATCCTCGCGCTCGCCGTCACCGGGCGCGGCCTGGTCGACCCGACCGAGCCGGTCATCCGCGCTGACGACGAGGGCCTGCTCCGAGGCCGGGCGGCCTTCGAGACACTTCGCGTCTACGGCGGGCGGCCCTTCGCTCTCGAGGCGCACCTCGACCGGCTCACCGCTTCCGCCGCGAGCATCGGGCTTCCGGCCGTGGAGCGACGCCGACTGCAGGTGCTCGTCGGGCTCGTGCTGCCGAAGGCGGACCGCGGGGACGCTTCCCTCCGGCTCGTCTGGACCGCCGGGCCCGCCGGAGGACTTCCCTCCGCGCTGGCGCTCCTGAGCACGGTGCCCGATTGGATCGATGCGACCCGCGAGCGCGGTGCCACTGCCGTCTCGCTCCTCGGCGTCCGCGCATCCGCACCGTGGCTGCTTCCCGGCGTCAAGTCGACGAGCTATGCGGTGAACATGGCTGCAGAGGCCGAGGCTCGTAGACGCGGCGTCGACGAGGCGCTGTTCGTGGACGCCGACGGGGTCGTCCTCGAAGGGACCGTGACCAACGTCTGGTGGCGTGTGCGAGAGACACTCTTCACACCGAGCCTCGATCTCGGGATCCTCGCGGGCGTGACGCGCGCCGCCTTGCTCGAGCTCGCACCGGAGTGCGGACTCAGCGTCGAGGAGGGTACGTACCCTCTGGACGGGCTGCTGAGCGCGGAGGAGGCGTTCACCTCCTCGTCGGTGCGCGAGGTGATGCCGCTCGTCGAGGTCGACGGACACCCACTCGGCCGTGGCCCGGCCTCCGACATGCTCCAGGAAAAGCTGCGCGCGGTCGTCGGTAAGGTCTGACCGTGCCCGGGGACACCGTACGGCTCGGAGGCATGGCGCTCCAGAACGGCGTGCTCGTCCACGGTCCGACCGCGTGGGGCTGCGCCGTCCGGGACGAAGACGGGACGCTGCACGTCGCGTCCGGGCAAAAGCCGCACCTCGCTCCGGTCGCGCGCAGGAAGATGCCGATCCTCCGGGGTCCGATCATCCTCGCCGAGGCGTTCGCGCTCCTGCCGACGGTGCGCCGCGCCCTGCCGCAGGCTCGTTTCCCGTTCGAGAAGCCGAGCGTGCTTGCGGCCATCCTCGGGACAGCGGTCGTGGCGCGGACCCTCCGGCGCTCCAGACTGTCGGCGGGAACGCGGGAACTTGCGGCGGCGGGCGTCGCGTTCCTCCCGGCGGCTCTCGCCCTGCGCGGCCCTCAGCTCGCGGCTTACCACGGCGCCGAGCACATCTCCATCGGGACGTACGAGAACGGCGGCGCGCCCGCGCCGAAGGAGCATCCGCGCTGCGGGTCGCAGCTGATCGCTCCGATGGTCGCATCGTCGCTCGCGGTGAACGTGGTCGCGGCGAAGGCGCCTGCCGGGACTCGGGGCCTCACGCGTCTCGTCGGCACCGCCGGCGCGATCGGCGGCTCGGTCGAGGTCTTCTCGTGGGTCGCCCGGAACCCCGAGCACCCGCTCGCGCGCATGCTGGCGCGTCCGGGGTTCGAGCTGCAACGCCATCTCTCCACGGCGGAGCCGTCGGAGGACCAGCTCGCGGTCGCGAATGCAGCCCGCGACGCCTGCCTCGCGCTCGAGCGCTCCGCCGCCTGAGCGCCACCGCGCGCCGGCCTCGTGTCCATGCTCGTGCGGCAGTAGAGTCGAACCGATGCGACGGGCGGCCGCGATCGGCGCTGCGGTCGTCGTCTCTGCGGCCGCACTCGGGCTCGCCGCGGTCGGCGACCCGGATGCGCGTGGCCGCAGCGAGTCGTCGTTGAGCTCCCGTCTGGACGCCGTCGTCGCGGCAGGGGTTCCGGGTACGCTCGCCTATGTCGTCGACGGATCTCGCAGGTTTCGCGTGGCGCGAGGCGTCGCGAATCGCGAGACCGGCACCGAGCTTCACGCGACCGACCGGTTCAGGACAGGGAGCATCACGAAGAGCTTCGTCGCCGCGGTGGTCTTGCAACTCGCTGCCGAGCGACGACTTGACCTCGATTCATCCGTCGGATCGTGGCTCCCGGGCCTCGTCGACGAGAGAATCACCGTGCGACAACTGCTCGCGCACCGGTCGGGTCTGGCCGACTACGTCGACGACGACGCCATCGTGTCGGGCGACATCACGAGCAACCGTCGGTTGGCCGAGGCGGCACTCGCGCGAGCGCCGGTCGCCGCGCCCGGCGAGCGCTACTCATACGCGAGCACGAACTACCTCGTTCTCGGACTGCTCGTCGAGCGGATCACCGGGAGCGACCTCGAGCACGTGCTTCGAGCGAGGATCTTTCGGCCGTTGGACCTGGACGACACGAGCTTCGAGCCGGGCGTCGCCCGGCTACGGGTACGGGGGTACCGGCCGGCGACACACGACGGGATCGTGAGCGGTGAGCCCGTTGACACGGCCGGTGAATCGGCGGCCTGGCTCTGGTCAGCCGGCGCGATCGTCTCCGACGCGGACGATCTGGCGCGTTTCTTCGACAGCCTCCTGACCGGCCGCATCGTCTCGAGGCCTCTGCTCGCCGAGATGATCCCGGCGCAGGGGTACGGACTCGGCCTGGCCGCCTTCACGACTCCATGCGGGACGGCGATCGGCCATACGGGGAACCTCTCCGGGTACGTGAGTATCGTCTGGGTCGACGACGAAGCGAAGCGCACCGTCGTACTGATGGCGAACTCGTACCCGCTCAGGCCTGAAGCCGATGCGGCCGTCCACCGCGCCGTCGACGACGCATTCTGCGGCGCGGCCGACTGACGGCGTCCTGCTAGGCGCCTCGGCTACAGCGCGTCTTGCGCGGTGCCGATACGCGTTGAGGTGGATCTCGAGAACACGCTTCTCACATGGCTCCCGATCGTGTTCTTCGGGATCGTCATCATCCTGCTGCTCTACACGCTGAGGTTCATGCCGCGCGCGAAGCCGGCGCCCGTCGTGCGCGGGTCGCAGGTGGAGGTCTCGTGGTCCGATGTCGCCGGCCTCGACGAGGCGAAGGCCGAGCTCGAAGAGGTGGTGGAGTTCCTCCGCGACCGCAAGCGCTTCGAGCGCCTCGGAGCTCGCGTGCCGCGGGGCATCCTTCTGCACGGGCCGCCCGGCACGGGGAAGACGCTGCTCGCCAAGGCAGTCGCGAGCGCTTCGGGAGCAAATTTCTACTCGCAGAGCGCCTCGTCGTTCGTCGAGATGTTCGCCGGGCTCGGCGCCGCGCGCATCCGCAAGCTCTTCGAGGAGGCGCGCAAGCACGCCCCGGCGATCATCTTCATCGACGAGCTCGACGCCGTGGGCACGGCGCGCCTGGGTGGCGGCTTTCACCGCGAGCACGACCAGACGCTCAACCAGCTCCTCGTCGAGCTCGACGGTTTCAACGCACGCGACGAGGTCGTCGTCATGGCGGCCTCGAACCGACTCCAGGATCTCGACAACGCTCTGCTTCGCCCGGGACGCTTCGACCGACAGGTGCTCGTGTCGGCCCCCGACGTGGCGGGGCGCGAGGCGATCCTGTTGGTCCACACGCGCGACAAGCCGCTGGACAAGGACGTCGACATGGTTGCGATCGCCCGACAGACGGCTGGGCTCACGGGTGCCGATCTCGCGAACCTCTGCAACGAGGCGGCGATCTTCGCGGGACGCTCGAGCGAGCGCTTCATCCGTCAGGCCGACTTCGACGCCGCGATGGACAGGATCGTCGGAGGCCTCCAGCAACGGCGCGTCGTGTCCGAGAAGGAGAAGCGCATTCTCGCGTACCACGAGGGCGGCCATGCGCTGATGTCTCACCTCGTCGGCGAACTGTTCCCGGCGCAGAAGGCGACCATCGTCTCGCGGGGGCAGGCGCTCGGGTACACGCTCAACACGCCGAACGAGGATCGCTACATGCACACTCGCGAGGAGTTCCTCGACCTGATGATGGTGTATCTCGCAGGGCGGGGCGCGGAGGAGATCGTCTTCGGACGGATTACGAACGGCGCCGCGAACGACCTCGAGCGCGTGACCGACATCGCCCGCTCGATGGTCTTCGAGTTCGGCATGTCGGAGGTCGCGCCTTCGCGGACGATGCGCGCTGACAACTACGCGCTCTCCGAGGAGACGAAACGGCTCCGCGACTCCGAGCAGGCGCGCCTCACGGACTACGCGTACGAGGAGGCAAAGCGTCTGCTGAGCAAGCACCGGCCGTCCCTCGATCGTGTTGCCCAGGCGCTGCTCGAGAAGGAGACGCTCGACCGCTCCGAGCTCGAGGCGCTCCTCGTGGACGTCGTCCCGGAGTCCCGGTCGTCGGAGACGATCGGGACGGTCCGTGCACTCCCCATGCGCGACTAGCGCCCGCGGATAGCATCGCGCCCGTGGAGGGCATCCATCACGTCGGCGTCGCGGTCGCGGACCTCGACGAGGCGATCGCGACGTACGAGACGCTCTTCGAGGCTCGTCTCGAGCACCGCGAAACGCTCGTCGAGCAGGGCGTGGAGGCCGCGTCGCTCTTCGTCGGCGCGGGTCGCGTCGAGCTCGTGACGCCGACGGGCGAGGACACGCCCGTCGGCCGCTTCATTACACGACGCGGTCCAGGGATGCACCACATCGCCTTCGAGGCCGAGGACCTCTCAGCGACGCTCGACCGGTTGGAGGCCGCGGGCGCGCAACTCGTCGACCAGCCGCGCGTCGGCCTCTTCGGGGTCGAGTTCGTTTTCGTCCATCCGGATTCCGTCCACGGCGTTCTCACGGAGGTGGTTGCGAGTGGCTGACGACTTCGTACGGATCGAGATCGGTCTCGACGGCGGGCAGATCCTGAGCGCACTCGTCACGCCCGCGAGCGCCGAGGCGCTCGACGGAGCGCTCCGGTCGTCGTCCGGAGGCGCGACCATCGAGCTCCAGGCCGAGGACGGCGTGATGGTGCTCGTGCTTCCGCGCGTCCTCTACGTCAAGCGCTTCGCCCGCGAGACGCGCGTCGGCTTCGACGCCTAGAGGCTCGTGGCGCTGCGGGTCGGCATCGTCGGCCTTCCCAACTCGGGGAAGACGACACTCTTCAATGCGCTGACTCATGCCGGCGCGCAGGTGACTGCGTACTCGGAGGTGGCGCAGAAGCCGAATCTCGGCATGGCGGTCATCGCTGACGAGCGCCTCGGGCGGCTCGCCGGGGTCGTCGGCTCGAAGAAGGTGACACCCGCGGCTATCCGGGTCGTCGACGTGCCCGGACGCGCCGAGATCCCCGGTGAGCTCCGTCAGTCGGACGCGCTGCTCGCCGTGCTCGACGGGTTCTCCGAGAGTGCAGACCCCGCGACCGACCTCGAGACACTCCGTCTCGAGCTCATCGTCGCCGACCGCGAGCATGTCGACCGGCGGCTCGAGCGCGTGTCCAAGGAGGCGAAGTCGGGAGATCGCGCCAAGCGCCAGGAGCTCGAGCTGACCGGGCGCCTGCTCGAGCATCTCGATGACGGCAAGCCGCTCTCCGAGTGGGTGGGGGAGCTCCCTTCGGAGCTGGAGCCGCTCACGACGAAGCCGCTCATCCCGCTCGAGAACGGTCCCCGTGGAATCGACTGCGCGCTCGAGATGGAGCTCGCCGAGCTGCCGCCCGAGGAGGCGGTCGAGTTCCGGTCCGGTGCGTCGGCTTTGGACGACGTCGTCGTGCGGCTGAAGGACGCGCTCGGCCTGGTCACGTTCTTCACCGTGGGCGACACCGAAGCGCGCTCGTGGACGCTCCAGCACGGCCAGAGCGCCCTCGACGCGGCCGAGTCAATCCACTCCGATATCGCACGCGGCTTCATCCGCTGCGAGGTGATCCGCTGGGACGACCTCGTCGAGTGCGGCTCGCATGCGGAGGCCGCGCGACGCGGTCTCCAGCGGCTCGAGGGCAAGACCTACGTCGTCGAGGACGGGGACGTCCTCAACATCCGCTTCAACGTCTAGCCGGCGACGACGAGTGCAGCACCGGCGAGCGCAACCGCTCCGCCCGCCCGCTTCGCTCGGGGCAGGTGCTCACCGAGCACGAGCCACGCAAGCACCACCGTGACGATGGGATAGAGGCTGCTGAGGACCGCGACGATCCCGATTGCGTCGCGGGCGGACGCGGCCGCGACCATGATGTTCGCACCCGTGTCGAAGACGCCGACGGCGACGAGCATGGGGAGGAGGCGACGCGGCGCGGTCAGCGGCGTGCGCAAGGCGAGCGCAGCCGCGACGGCGACCGGGACGGAGGCGGTGCGAGCCGCGGCGACGGCCCACGCGGAGCTCTCGTCAGCGCCGGCGTCGATCCCGACGAAGAAGAACCCGAAGCCGAGGGCTGCCACGATCGCCAGCCCTGCACCCGCCGCGATGCGCCGCGCCGCGGTGTTCGAAGGCTCCCAGGACAGCGACACGATGCCGGTCACGACGAGAACGAGGCCGAGCCATTGTGCGGTCGAGGGGGTGATGCCGTGCCCGACATCGACCGCGAGCGGCACGAGCGGGGACGCCGCCGAGATCGGAGCAACGATCCCCATCGCCCCGATTGCGAATCCCCGGTAGAGGGCGGCCAGTCCGACGAGCGCAGCGATGCCGCCTGCTCCCGCTGCGGCGATCTCGCCGAGCCCGGGGACCGCGTCCCCGGAGAGAAGGACCCAGATGTAGACACCGACGAGCCCGACGAACTGCGAGACGACCAGCACCGTGAGCACGGCGAGCCGACGTGCGGCAATGCCTCCGAGGAAGTCGCCGACTCCCCACCCGAGCGCGCCGGCAAGGGCCAGCAGTGCCGCCATGCGACGTCAGTCGTCGCCGACTGGGCGGGTGGCCGCCTGACCGTCGAGCTGGTTCGCGTGATACAGGACTGCGGCCTCCGCAGTGCGCGCGGCCGGGCGGTCGTGGTGGCACGCGACGGCATGGAGAAGCTCGGCGAGGACGGCCGGATCGACGTGCGACGACCGCTCCTCGATCATCCGCAGGCCGAGGTGGACGTGTCCGAGCAGCCTGCCTTCCTCCGTCTGGCGGAAGGCGGGCCCGCCTCCTGTCTCCCGCGTACGCCCGACGTCGTGCAGGAGCGCGGCGGCGAGCAGGAGGTCGTGCCGGAGGCGCGGGTGCAGCTGGGCGGTCTCGCGGCAGAGCGTCGCGACCCCGACCGTGTGCTCGAGCAGGCCGCCGGCGTAGCCGTGGTGGCCGTCGGCGCCGGCGGCGGGGAGGGAGCGGAACGCAGCTCGGATGAGCGGATCGCGAACGAACGAGCCGACCGTCGCGGCGAGGCCCTCGTGCGAGATCTCGGACGCGAGGAACTCGTAGAACCCGTCGAGCTCGTCGGCGTCTCGTCTCAGCGACGGCGTGAGCGCCGACGGGTCCGTGTCCTCGGCCGGCTGGACGGCCCGCACCTGGACCTGCAGCTTTCCTCCAAAACGTTCGACGCGCCCGAGCACGTGCACCGCGTCCCCCTCGCCGAAGCGCTGGTCCAGGAGCTCCACGTCGTTCCAGACCCTCGCCTCAACGCGGCCGCTCGCATCGGCGAGCTCGAGTGCCAGATAGGGGGCGCCGTTACGGGTGCGGCGGCGCTCCTTCTTCGTAACCGCGAACACGCCCTCGACGGTCCTGTCCTCGGCGAGGTCGGCGATCGTCGTCACGCGGCGAGTCTATGAGAACCCCATTGGTACGCTCGCCGTGATGGCCGACGCCCAGCCGTTCCGCGCCGTCCGCTATGCCGGCGCGGCGGGACCGCTGGCGGATCTGGTCGCTCCCCCGTACGACGCCGTCGACGACGACGAGCGCGCAGAGCTGTACACGCGGAGTCCCTACAACGTGCTTCACGTGACCCTTCCCACGTCGGCGGAGGACGCCGGACGGCTCTACCGCGAGTGGCTCGCGGCCGGGGTGCTCGAGCAGGACGACGAGCCCTCGGCCTGGGTCAGCGTCGAGCGGTACGTCGGCCCGGACGGTGTGCCGCGCGAGCGGCACGGCGTGATCGTGTCCGTTCCGGCTGAGCCGTACGAGGCAGGCACCGTCCTGCCGCACGAGCGAACGCACCCGCGCGTTCGCGACGAGCGACTCCGGCTGCTTCGTGCGATGCGCGTGCAGCCCGAGCCGGTCTTCGTGCTCACGGACACCGCTCCGGCTGCCCAGGCTCCGTCGATCGCGCCGGACATTCAGGTCGACGGAACGAGCGTCTGGCGCATCGAGGCGCCAGGGGACATCCCGGGCGAGCTCCTCATCGCCGACGGTCACCACCGGTACGAAGCGGCCGTCGATCTCGCTCGCGAGACGGGCGAGGCAATCCGGATCATGGCGCTCGTCGTGTCGAAGCACGACGACGGTCTGCGAGTCTTCCCGACGCATCGCGTTTTCACCGGCCGTCCCGACCTCGCGAGCCTGAGCGAGGGTGAGAGCTTCCCGACGCTCGACGACGCGCTCCGGGCACTCGCGACGGAGTCGCGCGATCATCCCGCGGCGATCGCGTATCGCCGGGGTCACGTGGAGGTCGTGCGCGGGGCGGAGGGCGTGCTCGACGCTGAGCTTGTCGACCGTCACGGGCTGGAGGGCATCTCGTATACGCCGCGGCTCGACGAGGCCTTGGCCGCGGTCGATCGCGGCGATGCCGACGCCGCGTTCCTCCTGCGCGAGCCGCGTGTCGAGGACGTGTTCGAGGTCGCGCGGCGCGGGGAGCGCATGCCGCAGAAGAGCACGTACTTCTTCCCGAAGCCACTCTCGGGGATCGTCTTCCACCCACTCGACCGATGACTCCGTGGCTCGAGACCTGCCGGCTCTGCGTTGCCGATATCCGCGCCGTACTCGAGCAGCTGCCGACGCGTGTCGAGCGCGAGCCCGTGCTGCGGCGGGGCGAGGGTGGAGACGACACGACCGCGATCGATCAGGCTGCCGAGGACGCCGTCGTCGAGCGGCTTACCGCGCTCGGCGAGGACTTCGTGCTCGTGTCGGAGGAGCTGGGAACTCGCCGGTTCGGATCGGGAGGGGCGTTCAGAGTGGTCGTCGACCCGATCGACGGATCGGTGAACGCGAAGCGCGGCATCCCGTTCTTCTCCTTCTCGCTCGCCGTCGCGGAGGGCGGCTCCATGGGAGATGTGACGTTCGGGTACGTGTACGACTTCGGGACGGGCGAGGAGTGGACCGCCCAGCGCGGAGGAGGGGCATACCTCGACGGAAGACCACTCGGGGCGCAGGGCCCGAAGGAGACGATCGAGATCCTGTCGTTCGAGGGTACGACCACGCTGGCCATCGCCGACCGCGTGGTCCACGCCGTGGGTATCGCCGGCCGGCTTCGAGTCATGGGCTCGCTCGCGCTCTCGTTGTGTCACCTCGCGGCGGGCCGCGTCGACGGCGTCGTCTCGTTGAAGCCGGCTCGTTCCGTCGACATCGCTGCGGCCCAGCTCCTCGTCAACGAGTGCGGTCTCGCGATCGAGCTCTTCGAAGACCCGCCCCTCGCGGCCGCGCCGCTCGACCTCGGTACACGCTCGAGGCTCGCGGCCGCGGGGTCTCCGCAGCTCGTCCGCGAGCTCGCGGCGGCGCTGACCGCGCCCTAGGCCGGCGGCGCCTGTGTCGGCGGCTCGCTCTTGTCTCTGCCGCAGACGATGAGCCCCGGCCCCGTCGTGACGCAGGTGGCGTGCGTGTCCACACCTGTCCAGATGCCGGCGAGGTACGCCGCGCCACCGAGAACCGTGACGACGAGGAGGAGCAGCGGGCGCCGCAGGAGAACGACCCATGCGGGCCGGTCTCCTCGAAGTGCCTCTCCCCCGTCGAACTGAAGCTCGGTCAGGCCCCCGTCCCCCTTGCATTGCACTCACTCAGGATCCCTCGTCCTGTCAACCACCCGCAGGGCCGCTGGTACGCTCGCCGCGATGAGACCGGACCGCGACGCGATCCTGAAAGCACTCGAGAACGTCATCGACCCGGAGCTTCGGCGGCCGGTGACGGAGCTCGACATGGTCCGCGACGTGCTCGTCGATGACGACGGAGCCGTCTCGGTGACGATCGCGCTCACGGTCGCCGGCTGTCCGCTGCGCGACTCGTTCCAGGAGCAGGTGGCGCGCTTCGTCGGCGAGGTGCCGGGCGTCACGCGCGTGCGCCTCGGGTTCGACGTCATGACACCCGAGGAGAAGGCGGCGCTCGTGTCGCGCTTGCGTGGCGGCCACGCTGCCGACCGGACGATCTCCCTGTCCCCGGGTACGCGTGTGATCGCGATCGCGTCGGGGAAGGGCGGGGTCGGCAAGTCGACTCTCACGGCCAATCTCGCGTACGAGCTCTCCGAGCTCGGCGAGCAGGTCGGCGTCCTGGACGGCGACATCTACGGGCACTCGATCCCACACATGCTCGGCGTGCATCAGAAGCCGATAGCGGTCGACGAGATGATCGTGCCGCCCGTCCGCGGTGATCTGAAGCTCATGTCCATCGGCTTCTTCCTCGAGGAGAACGCGCCGATCATGTGGCGCGGGCCGATGCTCCACAAGGCACTCGAGCAGTTCCTCTCCGACGTGCACTGGGGAGAGCTGGACACGCTGCTCGTGGACATGCCGCCCGGAACGGGCGACGTCGCGATGTCCCTGGGTCAGCTCCTCCCGCGCGCCGAGGCGCTCGTCGTCACGACGCCGCAGCCGGCCGCGCAGCAGGTCGCGGTGCGGGCCGCGCAGATGGCCCAGAAGACCGGGATGCGGGTGATCGGCGCGGTCGAGAACATGTCGTACCTCGCCGGCACCGGGCAGGAGCTGTTCGGCTCGGGTGGCGGCCAGGCGCTCGCCGACGAGGTCGGGGTCTCCCTCCTCGCGCGCATACCGCTCGACCCGCTCATGCGTGAGGCGGCTGACGAGGGCTCGCCTGTCGCCGAGGTCGCGCCGGACTCCGAAGCCGCCGCCGCGGTGGCTGCACTCGCCAAGTCGGTTGCGGCGACGCGTGCCGGCGCGATCCGCAAGCCGCTCACCGTTCTCTCGTAGGCTCGCTGCGTGGCTCCAGTTTTCCGCAATACCGGCATCCGCTAGTCGCGTATGCCGGTCGCGGGACAGTCTGGGGCCGCCTTCTTCGATCTCGACCGGACGCTCATCTCTCGGTCGAGTTCGCTCGCTCTCGCAGGGACGTTCCGCCGGCGCGGGTTGATCGGGCGTCGCCAGCTCGCAAAGGCGACCGTCGCTCAGCTCGTCTTCGCGCGGTTCGGAGCAGGCCAGTCGCGCGTCGGCCAGACGGCGGACAGTGCAATGGCGCTCCTGCGCGGCCTGCCCGTTGCGCTCATGCGGGAAATCGCCGCCGAGGCGTGGGCGCCCGTGTTCAAACCGCTCGTGTACCGGGAGGCGCTCGACCACGCGGAGCAACACGCGGCCCGCGGCCAGCCCGTCTACATTGCCTCGGCCGCGCTCGAGGAGGTGGTCGAGGAGATCTCGAGGCGGCTCGGGTTCGCGGGGGCCATCGCCTCGCGTGCGGAGGTGCGCGACGGCACGTATACGGGCGTGCTCGAGCGCCGGTTGTACGGTCAGGCGAAAGCCGACGCGCTGGGTGAGCTCGCCGCGACGGAGAGTCTCGAACTCGACAGCTCGACGGCGTACTCCGACTCGTACTCCGACGTCCCGTTCCTCGCCGCCGTCGGTCATCCGATAGCCGTCAATCCGGACCGCGAGCTCCGCCGGCTGGCGACGATCCGGGGCTGGCCCGTTCGGCGCTTCAGTCACCGCGCGTTCGCGATGCCGTGATCCCCGCCGATGCACGCCGGCGGTTGGAGGGCATGGGGCTCGCGCCGCCCGCGGTCGAAGCATTGCTCGCGCACTTCGAGTACGCAGACGGCCACGGGAAGTCCTGGCACGGACTTTCGCGCGTGGCCTGGCTCGAGACGCTCGACCTCGACCCGGCCGCGCGGCCGCTCCTGATCGAGTCGGAGGAGGGCTTCGAGCGTTGGGACGGTCACGGTGCGCTCGGCTACCTCGTGCTGGAGGAGATCGTGCGCGCCACGCTCGCCGATCCACCGGAACGGGCGCGCGTCGTCGTCGCGCGCCGCTGCTTCCCGACGGGCGTGCTCGGGTACTGGGCGAGACGGCTCGCCGAGGGCGGGCTCGTCGCGGCGCTGACCGCGACGTCGCCCCGCCGGCTCGCCCACCCGGAAGGCGGCGATCCGCTCACGGGCACGAACCCGCTCGCGATCGCGATCCCGTCGAGCGACGGACAGCCGATCGTGGCCGACGCCTCGATGGGAGCTGTCACCCACGGCGCCGTACTGGCCGGCGCGGCACTCCCGGAGGAGCTCGTGCCGTTCGGAGGGGAACAGTCCCACAAGGCGTTCGCCCTCGCCGTGGGTCTCGAGCTCCTCGTCACTGCGCTCGCGGGGCCCGAGCACGGCGCGGTCCTCGTCGTCGCTCACCCCGATCACGACCCTGTGCCCGCGTTCCGCGGGCTGGCTGCCGGCCGGCGGCTCCCGGGGGACGGTTGACCCGCACGCGACACACCCGGAGACTCCAGGCGTGAGCCCGGTCCGCAGCTACGAGGTCGGCGCCCGCTCGACGGACGTCTTCGGCCGGGTCCTGTGGACGTGCCGCGACCAGCACTTCGTCGCCGACGGTCCCGTTCACAACGGCTGCCCCGGCGAGGCGGTGACTCCCGCCGAACTCTTTCTGGCCGGGATCGCAAGCTGTGGTGTCGAGCTCGTCCAGGTCGTCGCTCGCGACGACGGTGCGTCGGTCGGGTCGGTGCTTGCTCGGATCTCCGGCGAGATCGATCCCGAGCGGCCGGTGCGAGACGATGTGACCGTCTTCACCTCGGTCCGGCTCGAGCTCGACATCGAGGGTGTCACCCAGACGGAGGCAGAACGGCTCGTCGAGCGATTCAAGCGGAGATGACCGCTGTACGGGAGCGTCGCAGTTGCGACGCCGGACGTGCAGGTCGTCGTTCGCGCCATCTGAGGACGCCTCAGTTCGAGGCGCGTCGCAACGCGTCGAGCACCACAGGATCGACACGATCCTCGCCCTCGACGATGCGCTCCTCGAGGTTGGCGACGCCCGCCCAGTCCTCGAGGCGCTCGTAGCCGAGCACGGCGAGCCGGTCGGCGATCTCCCGGCGTAGGCCGTCGTCGACGGTGAGCCAGCGTGAGCGAGGCGTCGCTCCGAAGAGCTGCTGGTGGAGTCCGAACAGCCGGCGGAGTTCCTCGAGCGGCCGCTCGTGGTCGTCGACGCGGAGGTCGACGACGACGTCCGAGAGCCCCGCGTACCCCTGCTCCGGCCCGACGACGAGGATCGCCGCCGACTGCTGACCGCGGCTGTCACCACCGGCCGCCTGAGCGGCGTCGAGGCAGTCGAGAAGCCGCTCTGCGAGCGGGCGATCCGAGCTCGACGCGAACGTCTCGGCGAGCGCGTCCACGGTTGCGGACGAGACGAGGATGTTGCCCTGTGCCGCGTAACCAGAACCGGTCCGGTGCCCGGCCCAGTCGTTGCACTCGGCGCCCGTGTACGAGGCTGCCCGTCCCTGCCCGTCGACGATGCCGAGTTGGCGCTGTGCCCGGTTCTCGTCGGCTTCCGTGAGTCGCAGCACTGCCTCCTCGGCGGCGAGTCCCTCGCGAAGGAGCGCGAGGCCGTCAGGCCCGTACCGCGGGTTCGCCCAGGACTGCGTGGCGAGCGCGCCGACGTACGGCTCCGCCCAGGGGACGACACAGCCGACCGCGAGGAACTTCGACTGCACCGCGACGCCCCACTGCCGCGCCTCGAGGTCGCAGGCGCAGATGGAGTACGTCGCGACGACCGGGCTAGCCGTAGGTCATCTCCGCGAGGTCGAGCGAGAGCAGCGACTCGTCGGCGACGAGCGCGCAGGCCACCGGCCCCAGCGAGAGTGCCACGTGCACCTGCTTCGGCCGTGGAGCACCTGACGACGACCGGGGTTCCGGCGTGGTGCGCGTCGTGGATCGCCTGCAGGTCGGAGACGTCACCGAGCACGAGCGCGCCCTCGAGGTCGACGGTTCCCTCGAGTGCGATCTCAGGGACCTTGCGACCCGTCGCGCCGAACCAGCGCTCGCGCATCAGAACGCGACCGTCTCCCCGGGTCTCGGGCGCGACGATCTCGACGCCGGGCGGGGCGAGCTCGCGGAGCGCGTCAGGCGTTCCCGTCAGCAGGCCGAAGGTCCCGTAATGACACGGCACGACTCGGACGACGCCGAGCAGCTCGATCGCGACCGCGGCCTCGCGCGGGCCCATCGTGAAGTGGTCGCCGATCGGGAGGACGGCCACGTCCGGCGCGTAGATGCGCCCGATCAGTGACATGTCGCCGAAGACGTTCGTATCGCCGGCGAAGTAGATCCGGAAGCCGTCCTCGACCTCGAGGACGATCCCGGCGGGCTCGCCGGCGTAGGTGCCGTCCTCCGTGCTCGAGGAGTGGTTCGCGTCGGTGAACGTCGCACGGAGACCTTCCCAGACCACGGTGCCGCCCTTGTTGGGGGCGTGCGCCATGTTCGCCTCGACGCCCTGTCCCGCGAGCCACGCCTCGTAGTTCCACGACCGCGACGACGGGGCATCCGAAGCGCTCGTGGAGCCCGACGGTGTCGCCGACGTGGTCGCCGTGGCCGTGGGTGAGCAGGATCAGGTCGCAGCGCTCCGGCTCGACCTCCGCCTCGGGGCAGCTCGGATTGCCGGCGAGGAACGGGTCGACGTAGACCCGCTTCCCGCCAGGCGTGTCGACGCGGAAGGTCGCGTGCCCCAGCCAGGTCAGCTCGGTCGCCACGCCAGCAATCTAGAGAAACGGAGGTGCGGCCGGACGGTGATCCGCCCGGCCGCGCACGCTCCTACCGGTTCGGTGACAGGTCGCCGCACATGCCGGCGCTGTCGCACTGCGAGTGGTCCGTGATCGTGACCTTCCGGTTCCCGCTCGAGTCGGTCGACAGCGTGAACTTCACCCAGGCGGTGTTGTTCGTCTTGTTCTGCTCGAGGAACGCACCGGTCGGGTTCGTCGTCGACACGAGGTAGTACTCGGTGCCGTTGGGCACGCCGGTCAGATCGACTTGCTGGCCGTCGGTCGCCTGGTGATACTGGTCGACCCACCCGGACTGGATTCCCTGGTAGCTCGTGTAGCAGTCCCAGAACACCTTCTCGCTCGTCGGCGCGTTGCCGTTCATGTTGTAGAGGTCGAGGAGGCAGAAGCCAACCTTGATCGAGTTCCCGCCGACGACCGGCCCCGCCGGGCCGCCCTGGCGCACCTCGAACCGCGCGACGTCGGCCGTGTGCCAGTGGTTGTGGGTCGGGTGGTACTCGAAGATCGAGACCGCCTGCTCGGAGAGGATCGTGTAGCAGGGGTCGTTGGGCTTCGGCTGCGTGCCGCAGCGGAACTGCGCGTTCGACGAGCGGATCTCCTGGATCGCTGTGGTCGTCGGCTCGGACCCGAGCTGGTTCTGCGGGCGCATCGCCCATGGCCCAGGCCCGGTGTTCGCGATGCCGTTCGAGAAGCGCAGGTACTCGTTCTGCTGCTGGTTCACGAGGTTCAGGTGGTCAGGAACCACGGTCCGGAGGTCCGGGTAGTTGGACAGTTCTGGCGCGGATGGTTTCCCGGCGAGCGCCATGGTTCCGCCGATGGCGAGGACCACGCCTCCGGCGATGATCGTCAGGACGATCAGTCGTGCTCTCAACGCTGCTCCCTTCTCCGACGGCCTGCCGCGGCGATCCTCCCGCATCGGGAGGACGGTGGCGACCCTCAGAAGGGGAGTGAGCTCATCGCGTCGGTGGCCGCGTCGAGGATCGGCTGCACGACGAAGAACGACCCGATCGTGACCGCGGCGGCTGCCGCGATCGCGACGCCGAGCGCGGAGTCGCGCGGAGGCGACCCGCCTGCGACGGCAAGCCGGAGCTCCGCGCCGGAGCGCATGTAGAGCCAGCGCACGACGTTGAGGTAGTACCCGAGCGAGACGGCCGTCGCGGCGACTCCGATGAGCACGAGCCACCACTCACCGGCGTCGTAGGCTGCGGAGAACACGAACAGCTTCCCGAACATCCCGCCGGTCAAGGGGAAGCCGGCCATGCCGAGCATGAACGTCCACAGCGCGATGCCGTGGTAGGGCCGCTCCCAGCCCATTCCGGCGAGCGAGTCGAGTGTTACCGGCGCCTGCAGCTCGCGCTCACGTGCGGCGATCACGGCGAACGCGCCGACCGACATCGCGGAGTACGGGATCAGGTAGTACAGGAGCGCTTCGCCGCCACGCTCCGAGTACGCGGATATCGCCATGAGCATGAAGCCGGCATGCGAGATCGACGAGTACGCGAGCATCCTCTTGAGATCGCGCTGCGCAAGCGCCCCGAGATTCCCCCACGCGAGCGAGATCGCGGCGAGCACGGCGACGGCGATGGTCCACACGTCCGCCTGGTCGGGGAAGGCGGTGACGAGCACGCGGAGCATCGCGACGAGCGCCGCGGTCTTCGTCGCCGCGGCCATGAAAGCCGTGACCGAAGTGGGAGATCCCTGGTACACGTCCGGCGTCCACATGTGGAACGGTGCGGCCGAGACCTTGAAGGCGAGCCCGGCGAGGATCATCGCGAGGCCCGCGAAGAGGAAGGCGTCGCTCGTCGGCTCCGCCGAGCCGATCGCGTCGAACGAGAGCTCGGACGTCGCTCCGTAGACGAGCGCCGAGCCGAAGAGGAGCACCGCCGAGCCGAAGCCTCCGACGATGAGGTACTTCAGCCCCGCCTCGAGCGACGTCTCTCGCTCCGAGTCGATCGCGACGAGGATGTAGAGACAGAGCGAGAACCACTCGAGGCCGAGGAAGAGCGTCATGAGGTTGTCCGCACTCACGAAGAACGCCATCCCGGCACCCGCCGTCGCGAGCAAGGCGTAGTACTCGGCGTGATTCGTGCGACGCAGCTCTCCCCAGGACGCCAGGACGACCGTCGCCCCGGTCGCCCCGAGGATGGCCTGAGCCATCGCCGCGAGCTGGTCGCGAGTCATCGACCCGTCGAGCAGCACCTCCGGAGTCGCGCTCCGGTCGAACAGGTACACCGCGAGCCCGGTCGCGACGACGAAGCCGGCGAAGGCGGCGGCTGCGGACATGCCCTTGCGCATCCACTCCGGGAGCAGGGCGGAGAGAAGCGCCACTCCCGCCGCGACGAGCAGCGCGATCGTCGGCGAGAGCGCGAGCCAGTCGACCGAGGGCGTGTCGATCGTGGCGATCACGGGGTGTCCTTCAGCGATCGGAGAGACCGTCGCGTCCGCACCCGTGAACGAGCTCTCGCTGACGAGCGCGGGCCAGATCGAGAGGCCCAGGAGGACGAGGAGCAGCGGGATGACGAGCCCGAGCTCGCCGGCGCGGAGGTCGAGAGCCTCCTCACGCACGGCGCGGCCGGGCTTCACGTGCAGGATCGCCGAGATCACGCGCAGCGTGTACATCGCCGCGAGAACGACGCCGAGCGCGACGACGACCGAGTAGCCCCAGCCCTGGTCGTAGACGCCGGCCATGATCAGGAACTCCCCGGCGAACGTCGCCGAGCCGGGGACCGCGAGCGCGATCATCCCCCCCACGAGGACGATCGTGGCCAGCGTCGGCCGGCCCCTGGCCATCCCGCCGAGCTGGTCGAGCTCACCCGTGCCGCAGCGACGCTCGACCATGCCGACGAGGAGGAACATCGTGGCCGAGATGAGTCCGTGCGCCACCGACAGGAGGATTGCGCCGTCGATCCCGAGGTCGTCGAATGCGAAGACACCGAGCGTGATGAGCCCCATCTGCGCCATCGACGAGTACGCGATGACACCGCGCAGGTCGGGCGAGCGGAATGCGAGAACGGAGCCGTAGACCAGGCCTGCGCTCGCGAGGACGAGGATGAGCCCGGAGAGGTCGTCGGCGGGGTCGGGGAACTTCGGGATCCCGATGCGCAGGAAGCCGTAGATCGCGGTCTTCGAGACGACCGCCGAGAGGACGGCCGCGACCTCGACCGGCGCCTGTCGGTAGGCAAGCGGCAGCCAGCCGTGGAACGGGAAGAGCGGGGCCTTGACGGCGAACGCGACCGCGAAGCCGAGAAAGATCCACACGTTGTCGCTCGTCCCGGACTCGGTGAGCGAGAACGTCCCCTGCGTGACGCCGAATGCGACGACCGAGGCGAGCATGAGCAGCGAGCCCGCCATCGTGTAGATGACGAACGTCACGGTCGCCGCCTGCCGCCGCTCGCCGCCCCACACGCCGACGAGGACGTAGAGCGGGATGAGCATGGCCTCGAACGAGACGTAGAAGAGGAGCAGGTCCTGGGCCGCGAACGTCGCGATGACCGCGCCCGTGAGGAAGAGCATCAGGGCGTGGTAGGCGCGCGGGCGGTCTCGGCCGACCCACACGGCGTAGCCGATCGCAGCCGCGAACACGACCACCGCCGCGCCCGCCAGCCACAGTGAGTAGCCGAAGAAGCCGACCGAATAGGAGATCCCGAGGCTCTCCACCCACTCGTGCGACCTCGCGAGCTGGAGCCCGCCCTCGTCGAAGTCGTACTGGGACGCCGCGACGATCCACAGCCCGACCTCCATGAGCGCGGCGAGGAACGCGAGGCCGGCCGTCGTCTCGCGTGGCAGCGGGAGAATCGCGACGACGAGCGCGGCAGCGATCGGGAAGACGATGAGCGCGGTCGTGAGCACGGCTCAGCGCACCGCCACGAAGACGACCACGAGGACGATGACCGCGAACGCGATGGCGACGGCGTAGCTGCGCAGCAGCCCGGACTGGATGCGACCAACTCCGCCTCCGACCTGGATCGTGCCGGCGCCGATCTCGTCGAGCGAGCGCTCGACGACGGGCTCCTCGACGTTTCGGCGCAGGGCGACGGAAAGCGCTGCCGCCGGCCTGTAGAAGAGCGCGTCGTACGCCTCGTCGAAGTAGAACTTGTGCTCGAGCACGCGCCAGATACCGGGGTTCGCCACGACCTGGCGGCCCTTCTCGAAAGCGCGGCGCGCGAGGAAGAAGCCGATGAGAGCGAGCGACACGGCGATCGCGCTCGTTCCGTAGTCCTGCGCCACCGACGCCTGGACGAGCGGCTCGGCGGTCTCGTCGATCCAGTGCAGGAAGGGCTCCCAGACGCCTGGGATGACCACGAGCCCGCCGACCGTGGCGAGCACGGTGAGGACGCCGACCGGGATCGTCATCGAGCGAGGACCCTCGCCGTGGCCCTCGTGCGCGTGCTCCTTCACGAACTCGCTCGGCTCTCCGCGGAATACGGCGAAGTACAGGCGGGTGGTGTAGAGGCCCGTCAGCAGGGCGCCGAGAAGCCCGGCAGCCCAGAGCGTGTAGCCGAGTGCGTCACCACTCGCGAACGCCGCCGAAGCGATGCCGTCCTTCGACCAGAACCCGGAGAAGATCGGGATCCCCATCAACGCGAGTCCGCCGACAGCGAACGCGATGTGCGTGCGCGGCATGATCGAGCGGAGCCCGCCCATCTTGCGGATGTCCTGCTCGCCGTCCAGGTGATGGATGACGAGGCCGGCGGTCATGAAGAGCAGCGCCTTGAAGAAGGCGTGCATCGCGAGGTGGAAGATCGCGTACCCGTACGCCCCGATCCCCGCTGCCATGAACATGTAGCCGATCTGCGACATCGTCGAGTACGCGATGACGCGCTTGATGTCCCACTGGACGAGCGCGATGACGCCCGCCGCCAGGAGCGTGATCGCGCCGAGGATCGCGGCGAGGTGCTGGACGTCCGGCGCCGCTTCGAAGATCGGGCTCGCTCGCACGAGGAGGTAGACGCCCGCAGTGACCATCGTCGCCGCGTGGATCAGCGCCGACACCGGTGTCGGGCCCTCCATCGCGTCGGGAAGCCACGTGTGGAGCGGGATCTGCGCCGACTTCGCGACCGCGCCTCCGAGGAGGCCGAGCGCGACGAGGTTGACCGTCGTCGACGAGAGCGAGTCGACCTGGCCGAACACGTCGCCGAACTCGAGCGTCCCGGTCGACCAGATGAGCAGGACGCAGGCGAGCGCGAACGTCGCGTCGCCGATCGCGTTCATCACGAAGGCCTTCTTGGCCGCGGCGACCGCCTCGGGCTTGTGGTGCCAGAACCCGATCAGGAGGTACGACGCGAGGCCGACGAGGCCCCAGCCGACGAGCATCAGGAGGAAGTTGCCCGCCTGGACGAGCATGAGCATCGAGAAGACGAACAGGGACATGTAGGCGAAGTAGCGACGCTCCTGCTCGTCGCCCTCCATGTAGCCGACCGAGTACCAGACGATCAGCCCGCCGACCCCCGAGACGATGAGCATCATCGTGCTCGAGAGGGTGTCGAGGAGGATCTGCACGTCGACGTCGAAGCTGCCGGACGAGAGCCAGGTGTACGCGGTGGAGACCTGCTCGCGATCGGATGGATCGGCCGCCCAGAGCCCGACGAAGGCGACCAGCGCGCCGCCGAAGGCGACGAACGTCGTCAGGACGGAGATCCACGCCGCCGTCCGCCGTGAGATCCTCCCCCCGGCGAGCGTGATCGCGATCGCACCGGCCAGCGGCGAGAGCAAGCAGACCCACGCGCCGACGATCATCCGCGCAGCACGCGCGCCTGGTCGACATCGAGCGGCATGCGGCGGCGCGCCATCGCAACGATGAGCCCGAGCCCGATCGCGACCTCGGCGGCGGCGACTGCCATCACTGCGAGCGCGAAGATCTGACCGTCGAGGTTTCCTTGCTGTCGCGCGAAGGCAATCAGCGTGAGGCTCGCCGCGTTCAGCATGATCTCGAGGGAGAGCAGCACGATCAGCGGGCTGCGCCGGAGCATGACGCCGAGCGCCCCGATCCCGAACAGGATCGCGGCGACGATCAGGTACCAGCCGACGTCCGGCCCGTCCACCTACGCGACCTCTTCTTCCTTCTCGGGTGTCGTCCCGAGGACGACTCCGCCGATGGCGGCCACGAGCAGCACGATCGAGGTGATCTCGAACGCGAGGAGGTGGTCGGTGAGGAACGCCTCCCCGATCTGCGCCGGATCGCCGAACGTGCCGGAGATCTCGGCCGGATCGGTGAGGTTGTCGCCCCACGCCAACCCGAGGACGACGACGATCTCGACGAGGAGCGCGGCCGCGGCGACCACGGCCGCGCCGCGCAGGAGACGCGGCCCGCCGGCCCACGGTGCGTCCGCGCGCCCACCGAGGTAGGCGACGACGAAGAGGAACATCACCATCACCGCTCCCGCGTAGACGAGGACCTGCGCCGCGGCGAGGAACTCGGCCGAGAGCAGCAGGTAGAGGACGGCGAGCGAGGCGAGGTTCCCGATCAGCGAGAGCGCCGAATAGAACGGATTGGTCATGCTCACGACCGCGACGCCCGTTCCGAGGCATGCGGCCGCGGCGGCGAACCAGATGATCCAGACGAGGACGTTCCCCATCACATGGCGCAGAGCAGACTCCGCGAATGCGGACTCTGCTCGCGCAAGATCCCTGAAGGCGGCCGCTCTGCGGCCGCGGTGTCGATGTGTTCCATGAGCGGCATCAGCTCGACGTCTTGTACGACGGCTCGGGCGTGTCGAAGCGCGTCGGGTCGGCGACGGGCACGCGCTTGATCGGTTCGGCGAGGAGCATTTCCTTCGTGTAGATGAGGTCGTCGCGCGAGTACTCGGCGATCTCGAACTCGTTCCCGAGCGTGATCGCGTCGAACGGGCACGCGAGCTCGCAGTAGCCGCAGAAGATGCAGCGGCTCATGTTGATCTCGTAGATGCGCGCGTACCGCTCGCCCGGGGAGACACGATTCTCGGGCGTGTTCTCCTCGGCCACGACACGGATGCAGTCCGCCGGGCACGCGGCGGCGCAGAGCGAGCAGCCGACGCATTTCTCGAGGCCGTTCTCGTGCGTGTGCAGGCGGTGGCGGCCACGGAAGCGCGGATAGACGGGGCGCTTGTACTCCGGGTACTGCTGCGTGATCGGCTTCCGGAAGATCTGCCGGAACGTGATACCGAAGCCCTTGAGCGTCGAGAACGGCTGGGCCACTAGAGCGCCACCACCAGGATGGCAGTCACGACGGCGTTGATCGTCGCGACGGGGAGCAAGACCTTCCAGCCGAAGCGCATCAGCTGGTCGTAGCGCAGGCGGGGAAGCGTCGTCCGCATCCAGATGAACACGAAGAGGAGAAGGATCAGCTTGCCGATGAACCACAGCGGCCCTGCCCACGTCGCCCCGTCCCAGCCCGGCCCGTGCCAGCCGCCCAGGAAGAGGGTCACGCACAACGCCGAGAGGGTGATCAGGTTGACGTACTCGGACATGGCGTAGAGGCCGTAGCGCATCCCGCCGTACTCCGTGTGGTACCCGGCGACGAGCTCCTGCTCCGCCTCGGGCAGGTCGAACGGGGCTCGGGCCGTCTCGGCAGTCCCCGCGAAGAGGAACACGATCAGGCCGACGATCTGCGGGACCGCGTACCAGACCGTGTCGGACTGGGCGGACACGATGTCCGTCAGCGAGAGCGTCCCGGCCATGATCACGACGCCGAGGACCGAGAGGGCGAGCGCGACCTCGTACGACACGAGCTGTGCGCACGTCCGCATCGAGCCGAGGAGGGCGTACTTCGAGTCGGACGACCAGCCGCCCAGGATGAAGCCGTACACGCCCAGCGAGCCGATCGCGAAGACGAGGATGAGCGCGATGTCGAGGTCTGCGACCTGGCCCGGGATGTACACGCCGCCGACCGTCCAGCCGGGCCCGAACGGGATCACGGAGAACGTCGCGAGCGCCGTGAACGCAGCCAGGAACGGGCCGATGATGAACGCCCAGTCGATCGCCTCGGTCGGCTGGAAGCTCTCCTTGTTCAAGAGCTTCAGCAGGTCGGCGATCGGCTGCAGGCTACCTCTGAAGCCCGCTCGGTTCGGGCCGTAGCGCAGCTGCATCCGCCCCATGATCTTGCGCTCGGCGAGCGTGAGGTACGCGAAGGTGACCATCACGAGATTGATGACGATGACGGCCTGGATGAGGCTGACCCACCAGTCGACGGGCTGCGTCATGCCTTCGCGACCTCGACCGTCGGATGGAGATCGCCCGCGTGCACGTCCGCGACGCGCACGACGCCCTCGACGAGCTTCCGGTTGACGCGAGCCCTGAGCTCGACCGAGGTGCCGTTCGAGCGGACGAGAACGGTGTCGCCGTTCGCGATGCCGCGGCTCTCGGCGTCGGCGGTTGAGAGCTCGACGTCCCGTGTGGGTCGCTGGAAGGCGAGCTCAGGCACTCGCTCGACCGCCGGGCCGGAGAAGAGCGGCGTGTAGCGGTTCAGCCGGAGGCCGCCGCTCGTGCTCTCACCGGGTTCTGATGTCCTCGCTGGAACCGGAGCGACGTAGCCGTGCCTTGTCGGAAGCGGCGCATGCGGGCCGAGATCGTCGAGCGTGAGATCCCGGAAAGCGTCGGCCGCCAGCTCGGCGAAGACGCCGGGGGCATGTGCGGGCACGTCGACGCCGAAGCGCTCGGCGAGCTTCGAGATCCAGGCGAGTTCGTCGGGACACGGCGGTAGCACCGCACGTCGAACACGCTGGACGCGTCCTTCGAGGTTCATCGAGGTGCCGTCGCGCTCGAGCCCGGCCGTCGCGGGCAGGATCAGGTCGGCCCAGCCGGCGGCCAGCTCGTGGAACATCGTGAGCACGAGCACGCGGTTGGCCTGCTCGGCCAGCAC
Source organism: uncultured Gaiellaceae bacterium (assembly GCA_963736935.1). Taxonomy (GTDB): domain Bacteria; phylum Actinomycetota; class Thermoleophilia; order Gaiellales; family Gaiellaceae; genus GMQP-bins7. Next base: position 125,723 of record CAVTQX010000008.1, read on the forward strand.
CCGCACGTCGCTGTTCGACGCCGCCTCGTCGCCGGACACGATGAGGAGCTCGATCGGCTCCGGGTTCGTCTCGTCCGCGTCGGCCGCGACCGCCCAGCCGAGCGCGACCCCTCGGGCGTTGGACGCGCGCGGGAGGTGGAAGGCGCCGCAGCCGGGCTTGTCCTCGAAGCCGAGCTCGTGTGCCAGCTCGGCGATGCGCGCACCGCCCCCGCCGCCGGGGCCTGACCAGATGAGAACGGCGCGCTCCGAGGCGCGCAGCTTCCTGGCGAGTGTGCCGCGACCCTGGGCGAGCTCACGGCAGAGGTCGGCTCCCGCGCCGGGTGCGGTCTTGTCGGTGCCGGTCGGTGAGTAGACGACCAGCTCGGCGCCGTGCCTCCGCGCCTCCTTGATCCAGAGGTCGACGATCGGTGCACGCTCCACGACCGGGTCGTCGCCGATCACGACGACGAGCTCGGCCCGCGCGATCCCGCTGAGCGGGAGGCGGAACGCCTCGAGCACATCCGACGTCGCCTCGGGGAGCACGGCCGAGTGCGCGCCGAGGCCACCGCGCAGGAGGCGCCCGAGCGCGTAGGCGAGCTCCGTCGTCTCGGACCCCGAGAACGCCGTCACGATCGAGCCGTTCGCCTCGCGGAGCATCGACTCGGCCTCGTCGAGGGCGTCGTCCCACGTGATCTCCTGGAGGCCCTTCCGGCCGCGGCGGAGCGGCGTCGTGATGCGGTCCTCCGCACGGAGGTGTGGATACGAGAAGCGCCCCTTGTCGCAGAGCCAGCCCTGGTCGATCTCCGGATGGTTCCGGGAGAGGATGCGCCTGACCTTGCCCTCGCGGATCGTCGCCGACGTGTTGCAGCCGACGGCGCAGCCCGTGCAGACGGTCGGCACGTTCTGGATGTCCCAGGGCCGTGCGTCGAAGCGGTACAGCGTCGAGGTGAGCGCGCCGACGGGGCACAGCTCGACGACGTTCCCGGAGAACGGCGAGCGATACGGCTCGTCCTCGAAGGTCGCTATCTCGGTGAGCGCTCCGCGGTTCCGCGCGATGAGCTGGCCGTCCTCGGCGACATCCTCCGAGAAGCGCGTGCAGCGATAGCAGAGGATGCAGCGCTCGCGGTCGAGCGCGATGAGCGGCGACACGGGGATCGGCTTGTCGACCGTGTGCTTCTGGAAGGTCATCCGCGTGTTGCCGGGTCCGTGACGGAAGGTCAGGTCCTGGAGCGGGCACTCGCCGCCCTTGTCGCAGACCGGGCAGTCGAGCGGGTGGTTCACGAGGATGAACTCGAGCGTCGCCTCCTGGCCCTCGGCAGCCTTCTCCGACGTCGCGCTCGTCTTGATCACCATGTCGGGCGCGACCGTGAGCGTGCACGCAGCCTGGAGCTTCGGGATGCCCTCGATCTCGACGAGGCACATGCGACATGCGCCCACCGGTGGGCCGAGGCGCGGCTCGTAACAGAACACCGGGATCTCGATGCCCGCGGCCTGGGCGGCCTCGACGAGCCCCGTGCCCTTGGGCACCTCGACCTGCCGGTCGTCGACGCTGACGGAGACGAGCTCAGACATGCGCGTGTCCGTGGTGGGCATGCTGCTCGGCGGGGGCGAGAATCCCCTCGAGAGACGACTCGCCGTCGAAGGGACAGCGTCCGAGATCGATGTGCGCCTGGTACTCGTCGCGGAACTTGTCGACGTAGCTGAGGACGGCGATCGCGTCGGAGTCGCCGAGCGGGCAGAGGCACTTGCCCATGATCCGGTCGCAGACCGAGAGGAGCAGGTCGAGGTCGGCCTGCGCGCCGCGGCCGTCCTCGATCTTCTGGAGGATCTGCGTGACCCACTTCGTGCCGACGCGGCACGGGGTGCACTTCCCGCACGACTCGTGCTCGTAGAACTGCGAGACGCGGATCCCGAGCTGCACCATGCAGCAGCGGTCGTCGATGACGATGACCCCGGCCGAGCCGATCGACGTGCCGGCCTCGACGAGCGAGGTGAAGTCCATCTTCACGTCGATCTCCTCGGCGGCGAGCACGGAGGTCGAGGAGCCGCCCGGGATGATCGCCTTCAGCTCGCGGCCGTTCGGGACGCCGCCGCCGATGTCGTAGACGAGCTCCCGCATCGAGATCCCGTGCGGCAGCTCGTAGTTGCCGGGGTTCGCGACGTCGCCGGACAGCGAGAAGACGCGTGTGCCGGACGAGTTCTCGACGCCGAGCTTCGCGTACTCCGCACCACCCATCTCGAGCACCGGCGTCACGGTGGTGATCGACTCGACGTTGTTGACCGCGGTCGGTGCCGCGTAGAGCCCGGCGATCGCCGGGAACGGCGGCTTGGTCCGCGGCTGCCCGCGCTTGCCCTCGAGCGACTCGAGGAGCGCGGTCTCCTCGCCGCAGATGTAGGCGCCGGCGCCGCGGTGGATCACGACCGTGACGCCGCCTAGGAGATCGGCCTTGCGGATCGCCTCGAGCGCGTCGCGCAGGACCTCGAACTCGCGCTCGTACTCGCCGCGGATGTAGACGAAGACGTGCTGCGACTGGATCCCGTGTGCGGCGATGAGACAGCCCTCGAGGAAGCGGAACGGGACGCGCAGCATGATCTCGCGGTCCTTGAACGACCCCGGCTCCGACTCGTCTGCGTTGACGACGAGGTAGTGCGGCTTCTCGAGCTGCTCGGGCTTGGGCACGAACGACCACTTCCGGCCGGTGGGGAAGAAGGCGCCGCCACGGCCGCGCAGTCCCGATGCGTCGAGTTCGGCGATCACGTCGTCCGGCGCCATCGCACGCGCTTTCCGCAACGCCCCGAAGCCGCCCGACTGCTCGTACTCGCTGATGTCGGTCACGGCGCCGCCGTCCGTGGTCCCGGCGAACACGATGCTCGGGTACTCAGGCACGGAGCTCCTCGACGATTCCGGGAACGTCCTCGGCCTGCACGCGGAGGCGATGCCGGTTGTCGATCGCGACCACGGTCGCCCAGCCACAGCCGCCGAGGCATTCGATCGTGCCGAGCGTGAACGCGCCGTCGTCCGAGGTCGAGCCGGCCGCGACGCGGAGCTCGCGCTCGAACGCCTCGACCACCTGCTGCGCTCCGGCGAGGCCGCACGAGACGTTCGTGCAGACCTCGACGCGCGTCCGTCCGACCGGCTCGAGGTAGTACTGGTCGTAGAAGGACGCGATCGAGAGGCAGTACGCGGGCGTGAGGTCGAGTTCGTCGGCGACCTCGCGGATCGCGTCCGGCGACAGCCAGCCGCCGTTCGCCTCCTGTGCGAGCCGGAGCGCGGGCATCACGGCCGACAGCGAGTCGGGATACCGCTTCTTCAGCTTCTGGATTTCGGAGGAGAGGCTCACCGGTCCGCGTCCCCCATCACCGGGTCGAGCGAGCCGCCCGCGGCGATCAGGTCCGCGATGAGGAGCTCCTGCACGATCGTCGCGGTCGCCTGCAGCGCGGCGAAGCTCGGCGCGCGGAACTTCACACGCCACGGTCGCGCGCCTCCGTCCGAGACGAGGTAGCACCCCGCCTCGCCGCGCGGCGACTCGATCGCGACGTACACCTCGCCCTCGGGGACGGTGAATCCCTCGGTGACGATCTTGAAGTGGTGGATCAGGGACTCCATCGACGTGTGGAGCTCGTGCCGCGGCGGGAGCACGACCTTGCGGTCGTCCGCGATCCACGGCTCGCCTTCCGTCTCGTCGAGCCGGTCCAGGCACTGGCTGAGAATTCGGACCGACTCGCGCATCTCGTCCATGTGCACGCGGTACCGGTCGTAGACGTCGCCGCCGCCGTAGACGGGGACGTCGAACTCGACCTCGTCGTAGGCGAGGTACGGCATGTTGCGCCGCAGGTCCCAGTCGACACCGGTCGAGCGGAGCATCGGCCCCGACTGCCCGAGCGCGAGCGCGTCGTCGGCGGACAGGAGCCCGACGCCCACCGTGCGCTCGAGCCAGATCGCGTTGCGGTCGAGGATCGCCTCGTACTCGTCGACCGACTTCGGCATCGTCTCGCAGAACCTCCGCGCCTCGGCGGCGAACCCGGGAGGCAGGTCCTCGGCGATGCCGCCGACCTGGACGTAGCGCGTGTGCATCCGCGTCCCGCCCGCCATCTCGAAGAGGTCGAGGATCTGGTCGCGGTCGTCGAAGCAGTACCAGAAGAGCGAGATCGCTCCGAGCTCGAGCGCCGACGTCCCGAGCCAGACGAGGTGCGAGTGGATCCGGTTCAGCTCCGCGAGTGCCATCCGCGCCCAGACCGCGCGGCGAGGCGCCTCGAGCCCGAGCAGCTTCTCGATGGCGAGGACGTACAGGAGCTCGTTCGCGTGGAAGGAGACGTAGTCGATCCGCGGCGCGTACGTCACCGACTTCCACCACGACTTGTGCTCCATGTTCTTCTCGAAGCCGGTGTGCAGGTAGCCGATGACTGCACGGATGCCGGCGACCGTCTCGCCGTCGAGGTCGACCACCAACCGGAGCACACCGTGCGTCGACGGATGGTTGGGGCCGAAGTTGACGCGGAGGATGTCCTCCAGCCGGTGCTTCTCCGGATCGACCTCGAGGATCGTCGGGACCGGGCTCGGAATGCGAGTCCCTTCGTAGACCCTGGTGGACGGCAGGACGCTCATCAGTCCTCGTCCGAGAAGCGGACGGGCTCGCCGCCCAGCGGGTAGTCCTTGCGCAGCGGGTACCCCTCCCAGTCCTCGGGCATGAGAATCCGGACGAGGTTCGCATGGCCGTCGAAGCGGATGCCGAACATGTCCCACGCCTCGCGCTCGAACCAGTCGGCGGCCGGCCAGACCTCGATCAGGCTCGCGACCGACTCGCCGTCGTCGAGCCACACCTGCAACCGCAGCCGAGCCGGGTCCTCGGCGACGCGGAGCAGGTGGTACGAAACCGAGAAGCGCTTCGGCTTGGGATCGGGGATGCGCGCGAGCCCCCGAGAGCCGGGATCGTTGATGTCGCGCCCCGAAGCCGTGCCGATGTAGCCCACGACCTCCTGCTCCCCCCAGCCGAGGTAGTCGGCTGCGGCGATGTCGGAGAGGACGTTGAAGCCATGCTCGTCGCGCAGTGCGCGTGCACGCCTCGACGAGCCGCGCCGGGTCCACGACCAGCGTCATCTCGTCGAGGACCTCGCGCGTCTCCACGACGCCCGGGACTCCGGCGTACGTGCTCACTCGGCCACTCCGCGGATCTCGTAGGCCGGCGGGACGCCGCCGCGGATCTTCTCGTGGAGCCGGATGATGCCCTCCATCAGCGCCTCCGGCCGCGGCGGGCAGCCGGGCACGTGAATGTCGACGGGGACGATCTTGTCGACGCCCTGGAGGATCGTGTAGTTGTTGAACATCCCGCCGGAGCTCGCGCACGCACCCATCGCGATGACCCACTTCGGCTCGAGCATCTGGTCGTACACCTGGCGAAGCGGCGCGGCCATCTTGTGGGTGACGCGGCCGGAGACGATGAGCAGGTCCGCCTGCCGCGGCGAGGACGAGAACCGCTCCATCCCGAAGCGCGCGATGTCGTAGCGCGACGAGACGATCGACATCATCTCGATCGCGCAGCATGCGAGCCCGAATGTGTCCGGCCACATCGCGTGCGTCTGTGCCCAGGCGACGGCCTTCTCGACCGTCGTCAGAAGAAGGGCGTCCTCGATCTCCTCCACCTCGCGCTCGAACACCCCCGGCCCGACCCCGGGCATCAGCACCCGCTCGGACTGGAGTCCAGCCTTCGCGAGCGGGCGGTCGCTCACGACCGGCAGTTCCCGCTTCAGCGCCAGTTGAGCGCACCCTTCCGCCACACGTAGACGTAGGCGACGCCGAGGATCGCGACGAAGACGAGGAACTCCCCGATCCCGAACCAGCCGAGCGCCTCGAGCTGCACGGCGAGCGGGTAGAGGTAGACGATCTCGATGTCGAAGAGGATGAAGAGGATCGCCGTCAGGTAGAAGCTGACGGTGAACCTGCGCTCACGGCTCGGCGCACCTTCGGACACGCCGGATTCGAAGGGCAACATGCGCTGCTTCGTGCGCGCGACGGGACGGCGCGGGACGAGGAACGACCCCACGATCATGGTTGCCGGGATGGCTGCCGCGAACAGCGCGTAGAAGAGGAAGGGCAGCCAGTTCGAAAGCAGCGATGACCCCCGGACGTCGGGACTGGGGCCGAGCCTAGCACTCCCCCTTCCGGCGCACGAAGGGTTCGGCAAACCCGCACAGAATGAGCGATACGAGTGTCACAATCTCGTTGCCGAAGCCCGGTACCCCGTCCGCTACCATGAGCCCGTGGCCACTGTCGAGCACCCCACCGACATCCTCATCTCGCTGACTCCCGTCGCCGCGACGAAGATCAGGGAGCTCATGGCGGAGGAGGACGACGCCGAGACCCTCGTTCTCCGCGTCGCGATCCAGGGTGGCGGGTGCTCGGGCTTCCAGTACGGCCTCGGTTTCGACGCCGGTGCGGCCGAGGGTGACGTCGAGCTCTCGCTCGAGGGCATCCCGGTCGTCGTCGACCCGTACTCGGCGCCGTACCTGCGCGGCACGACCATCGACTTCCTGAACTCGATCCAGGAGTCGGGCTTCAAGATCGACAACCCGAACGCCGTCTCCTCGTGCGGCTGCGGCCACTCCTTCCAGGTGGACGAGGGCGAGGAGCTGCCCGAGGGCACCCAGGTGGGCGGCTGCGGCGACGGCTGCAGCCACTAGAGCGCGCACGTCCTCTTGAGTTCGTCCTAGCCGTGTCATAAGCTCGCGCCGTCAACGGAACGGGAGGACACCGTGAGGACTGTGTACTGGGCGTGGTCGATGATCCTCACCGCCGCGATCGTGGTGCAGATCGGGCTGGCGGGCTACGGGGCGTTCTACGCGGCGCACAAGCTCGACGACGAGGGTGCGACGATCGACGACGACACCTTCATGGACGGCTTCGGCCTCCACGCCGGCTTCGGATACCTCGTGATCCTCCTCGGCCTGATCTTCATGCTCATCGGGATCGCCGCGGGCATCGGAAAGTGGCGGCTCGGACGCCACGGCCTGCTCTTCCTCCTGCTCTTCATCCAGCTCTGGCTCGCGTGGATCGGATTCGAGCTGCCGTTCCCGGTCGGGTTCCTGCATCCGATCAACGCGACGCTGATCGTTGCGCTCTCGAGCTGGGATCTCGTGGACGAGTGGCAGCGGCGCAAGGCGGGCACGCCAGCGCCGCCCGCGGAAGCCGCAGCGACGTAAGCGAACGCTACTCGGGGGCGTTGCCCGGATCGTCGCCGACGAGGAACGGCGTGCTGACGCCTGCATACGCGATGTGCATCGTCAGCCCCTGCGCCGCGTGCGTGAGGTTGTGGCAATGGTCCATCCAGATCCCCGGGTTGTCGGCGCGGAACGCGACGACGTAGCTCTCGCCGGGCTGCACGTTCAACGTGTCCGACCACCACGGGCTGCCGGTCGACGGCTGGCCGTCCCGGCTCAGGACGAGCACATGGTGGCCGTGCAGGTGCATCGGGTGGATGCCGCCGGAGTCGTTCGTGATCGTGACCTCGACGAGGTCGCCCTCCTCGACGACGAACACGGGCACGTCCGGATAGATGCCGCCGTTGATCGCCCACTGGAGCCCGGGCAGACCGTCGAAGAATCCGGGCTTGCGGGTGATCGTCATCTCGAAGCGGCGGTCGAAGTCGGAGCGAGCGTCGATCGGCGTCGGCGCCGGAGTGCCGTAGGGGAGCGGGTCGAACTCCGACACCGGCGCGTGCTCGCTGGGTGCCGGAGCGCCATGTGGGCTGAGTGAGAGCGCCACCTCCGTGTCGAGGAGCCCGACGCGGACCGCACGTGGAGGCTGGACGAAACCGACGTCGAGCCGACCGCCGGCCGCGACCGGGAGCGAGACGTTCTCGAGCTCGCCGGGCTCGTGGAGGTCGGTGCCATCGATCGCGAGCACGCGGAACGGCGTTCCCCTGATCGTGAACGTCTGCTCGAAGCTGTCGGTGTTTACGAGCCGCACGCGTACGGGCATCCCCGCCGCTACCCTCCTCCGCCCGCCGCCTTCGTCGCCGTTCAGCGTCGGAGTGCCGTCGAACGTGTGCGCTGCCAGCACGGTGTCGACACCGGGCTGCGTCTCGCGCGGCTCGATGACGACGATGCCGAACAGACCGCGCTTGACCTCCTTCGACGAGACCTGGTGCGTGTGGTACCAGAACGTCCCGACCTGCTCGGCGCGGAAGCGGTACGTGTAGCTCTCGCCCGGCAGGACGGCGTTCTGCGTGACGCCCGCAACACCGTCCTCGGCGTTCGGCACGTCGATCCCGTGCCAGTGGATGGTGACGCCCTCACTGATATCGGCGTTGCGAAGCACGACCTCGACGAGGTCGCCCTGCCGCACGCGCAGCTCCGGCCAGGGTGACGTCCCGTCGAAGGTCAGCGCGTGGACGACGTGGCCGCTCGAGAGGCGGACGTCTGCGGTCCGCGCAGTCAGCTCGAAGCGGACGTCGGGCGCGCCGTCACTCGGACCGTGCAGATCGGCGACGCTCGTTCCGGCGCCGTGGCCAGCATGGTTCGGCGGCTCCGATCCGCCGCCATAGTCGTGGGTGCCGTAGGACATGACGTTGTACGTGTCCGGGAGCCGGCTGTCCCACCACAT